>CANGNF010000005.1 GCA_947455205.1 Acetobacteraceae bacterium
CCACCGGCCGGGCGGCCGGGACGCGCACCCTGCTTGGCCGGGGCCTGCGGCTGCCACTTGCTGCCCCGCCCGGTCGGCTTCACCAGGGAGACGCTCTGGTCGTGGCGCAGATCCTCGAACGGGATCTCGTTGCGGATCAGCTTCTCCACCGCCCACAGCTTCTCCAGCTCATCCGGGGCGCACAGCGCCACCGCCTCGCCGGAAGCGCCGGCGCGCGCGGTGCGGCCAATGCGGTGGACGTAGCTCTCGGGGGTGTCGGGCAGGTCGTACTGGACGACATGGGTGATGCCATCCACGTCGATGCCACGCGCGGCGATGTCGGTGGCGACCAGGATCGGGGCGCGGCCCTCGCGGAACTCCCACAGCGCGCGCTCGCGCTGGCCCTGGCTCTTGTTGCCATGGATGGCATTGGAGGCCAGGCCATCCTGCTCCAGCTGCTTCACCACGCGGTCGGCGCCGTGCTTGGTGCGGGCGAAGACCAGGGTACGGCCGACGCCCTCGCCACGCAGCAGCTGCGCCAGCAGGCCGCGCTTGCGGCCGGCCTCGATGTGCAGCACGCGCTGGTTCACCCGCTCGGCGGTGGAGGCGACCGGCGCCACTTCCACGCGGACCGGCTGGTTCAGCAGGTCGGCGGCCAGCTTGGCGATCTCGACCGGCATGGTGGCGCTGAAGAACAGCGTCTGCCGGTTGCGCGGCACCGCGCCGCAGACCTGACGGATGGCGGGCAGGAAGCCCTTGTCCAGCATCTGGTCGGCTTCATCCAGCACCAGCACTTCCACGCGGTCCAGCCGGGCGGTGCCGGCGGCCAGGTGGTCCATCAGGCGGCCCGGGGTTGCGACGACAACGTCCACGCCATTGCCCAGGGCGCGGCGCTGCGGGCCGTGCGGCACGCCGCCGAAGATGGTGGTGACGCTGTGGCCCAGGTGCTTGCCATAGGTCTTGAAGCTGTCGGCGATCTGGGTGGCCAGCTCGCGCGTCGGGCTCAGCACCAGCACGCGGCAGCCACCGCGCGGCGGGCGACCGCCGGAAGCGGCCAGCTTGTGCAGGATGGGCAGGGCGAAGGCGGCGGTCTTGCCGGTGCCGGTCTGGGCAATGCCCAGCAGGTCGCGGCCTTCCATCACCTTCGGAATCGCCTGCGCCTGGATCGGGGTCGGGGTGGTGTAGCCGCTCTCCTCCAGCGCGCGCAGCAGGGGCGCGGCCAGATTCAGCTCGGAAAATGAGGTCATGAGTACAGTCCATCGCGCGACCGCGCGCCACATGGGGCGCGCCGAGCCGCGGGTTTCGGGGTGGCGACCCCGCGTGGCTGGGTCATGCCGTGCATATTCTATGCGGTGGCCCGACAGTCCGGCGCGGCCCGGCCTATTGTGGCAAGGGCGCCGCTCACGCGGTCGGGGCACGATGGTGGCGCCCGTAAGGGTGCCGACGCCAGGGCGTATGCGCGTTCGCAGCCGCGAAAGCAAGGGAAGAGTAGCTGACCTGGTTCAGCGCCGCCTGAAGCCCTGCCCCTGCGGCGGCGGGGCAAATTCCTCGGTGATCGCGTCCACCCGCGCCAACAGCGGCCCGCGGCGGCACAGCGTCAGCAGCGCCTGCACGGCGGCCTCGTCGCCGGCCACCAGGGCCTCGACGCCGCCACCCATCAGGTTGCGGACCCAGCCATCCAACCCCAGGCGCTGGGCCTCGCGCACCATCCAGTCGCGGTAGCCCACCCCCTGCACCCGGCCTTCGATGCGGAGCAGCCGGGCCTGCATGGCGTCAGCCCTCGCGGCTCAGCGCCAGCAGCCGCGCGGCCAGGGCCACGTCGGCGGCGGCGCGGGCGCGCTTGTTCTCGGCCGCAGGGTCGGTGCCCCAGAACTCCTCCTGGAAGGTCTCGTCCAGCACCGAGAGCGCATGCGCCCCGGCCGCGTCCAGCCGGCCATGCAGCACCGCCAGCGCCAGCACCAGGCTGCCCATGGCCGGCACCAGCAGGCCCAGCGCCGCCAGTTCCAACGTGTCGCAGGCCGCCACCACGCGGTGCAGCGCGGCCAGGGCCTCGGGCGGCTGCGGCACCGGCATCAGCCCGGTGGTGACCCGCAGCGGGGCGTCCAGCTGCAGCGCCGCCCAGTCCAGCAGCGGCTGCCATGCGGCGGCCTGGCGCTCGGCCAGCTTGTCGTCCTCGGCGCGGTAGCACAGCAGGTCGGTCTCGGCGAACTTGGCCAGGCCCTCGATCTGCGCCGCGGCATTGGCGGCCAGGCGTTCCTGCGCGGTGCCGGCCAGGCGGGTGAGCGGCACGTCCTCCATGCTCATCTCGCCGCCCTTGGCGCCGCCGGCGGCATTCCATTCGGCGGCGATCGCAGTTGCCAGTGCCACGCTTGCCACCAGCAACGGCGTGCCACTGGGCAGCCGCACCGGGCGACCGTCCAACTGCACGCCATGGCCACCCGGCTGGGCCGCCACGGCGGCCTGGTCCCAGAACCTTTTCATGCGGCGCTATGTGGACCCTGGCTCATCGGCCGAAAAGCCCCCTCAGCCCCTGGGGCAGCCCTTGCGGCACCGCGCCGACACCGGGAATGGCCGGGGTGGTGCCGGTGGCGGGCGACGCCGGGCGGGCCGGGGCGGCGGTACGCCCCGGCGCCGCCGAGGCCGGCACCGGGCCCTGCCGCCCGCTGCGGGCAAGCGCCAGCTGGGTGGCGCAGTCGGAAAGCTCGGTCGCGCCGCCGGCATTGCCGACCGCGCTGCCGGCGCCGCCCAGCAGGCCGCCCAGCGGGTTGTTGCCACCGCCGATGCCGCCGGCGCCGCCCAGCAACTGCCCCGCCGCGCCGGCCACCGTGCCGGTCGCAGCGCCGGCCGCCACCGCGCCGTAGTCGAAGCGCGGGTTGGCGAAGCTGCCGGTGACCGGCACCGGGGCGCGCACATGGATCAGGCTGATGCCGGGGATCGGCAGCGACAGGTCGGTGTCCAGCCGCAGGTTCAGCTGTTCATCGCGCAGCGAGACCGAGCCGCCGCCGCCCACCTTGCCCAGCGTGGTGTCCAGGAACAGCGCGCGGCTGCGGGCGATGCCGGCCTCGGTATCGAAGCGGAAGGCGGCGCAGGCGATGCCGATGCCCTGGCCCAGCAGCGCGCCGCCGGCCGGCACCGCCTGCTGCAGCTGCTGCAGGGCGCGGCCGAGCAGCGTATCCGGGCTGTTGCCGCGGCTCTGCAGGCTGGTGATGGCGATGCCGGCATAGCCGGTCAGGCTGGCGGCCACCTGGCGCACGGTGCGGCCGCGGCCGCGCACATCCATGTCCAGGTCGATCTTGCCGCTGGTGGCCTGGTTCGGCATGCCCAGCCCGTTCATCAGCGCCGGCGCGTCCAGCTGGTCGGTGCGGACCGCAAGCTGCACCGTCGGCGGCTCCATGGTCACGTCGGCGGCGGCGCGCATCTGTACGCGACCGCCCGGGGAGGTGGCGGACAACTCGTCCAGCCGGGCCTGGCCGTTCTGCGCGGCGAAGACCAGGACCACGTCCTTCAGCGTGGCGCCGCTGGCCAGGAACTCGCCGATGGTCCAGCGCAGGTCGGCCTCCAGCAGCTTCAGCGCGTCCAGCGGCAGGACGGTGTCGGGGATCACCCGGCCGTCGTTGCGGGCGGGCGGTGCCGGCGGCGCGGCGGCCGGCGTGGCACTGGGGGGGGCGGCGGGCGCGGCCGGGCGGGGCGGCTGCAACGCGTCCAGGTTGACCCGGGTGGAGGCCAGCCGGCCGTTCAGCCCGGTGCGCTGGCCGATGATCAGCGTCAGGTCGCCGGTCATGTCGGCGGCCGAGGAGGTCAGCCGCAGGCCGCGCAGATGCGCGCCGGAGGCGAAGGCGGCGCTGCGTTCCGCCAGTTGGAAGTCGACCGCCAGGTCCTTGATCGGCGGCAGCGCGGCACCGCCGGCCAGCGGCGCCAGCGCGGCCACGTCCGGCGCGCGCAGGCCGATGGCCAGGTCCACGCCGGCCACCTGTGCCGGCCGGGCGATGCTGCCCTTCACCGTGGCGCTGGCGCTGCCGGCGTTCAGCGAGATATCGACAGGCCAGGCCCCCTGCATGGCGCCGGGGGTGCCGGGCGGCAGCAGCAGCGCCGGGGCGCCCAGCGTGCCGGCCAGCTTCAGCGGCTGGCCCCGCAGCAGCGCGTCCACCGCCAGGGTGATGCGTTGGTCCGGCCGGGGCAGGTTGACGTTCAGGCTGGCCAGCCGCAGTTCCGGCACGATGGCGGAGAGGTCGCTCTCGCCGATGCTCAGCTTCAGGTCGGTCAACTCCGGCAGCGGCGCGCCGACATCGGCGGCACCGACCGAAAGCTGCACGTTGCGCAGCGCCGGCAGCGGCACATCCGGCACCCAACGGGCGAAGCGCGCCAGCTCCGGCACCCGGGCGGTCAGCTCCATGCGCCAGCCCTTGGCCTGCTGCGGCTGGGCGATGCTGCCGGCCAGGCCGAAGCGGGCCCCTTCGGCCTCCAGCACCAGGTTGACCGGGAAGGGCGTGGTGTTGCCGGCCTCGGCGGCGTCGACCAGGCGGGCCAGCGGCCCCATGTCCCCCGCCAGGGTGAAGCCGTGGTTGTCCAGCACGAAGTCGCCTTCCAGCCGCAGCGGGCCAGTGCCGTCCTCGCTGCGCAGGCTGAGGCTCTTCACCACCAGCGCATGGGTCTTCCGCGCCTGGCCGTCACGGTAGGCGAAGCGGCCATCGGTGATGCTGATGCGGCCGATGCCGACGCTGATGCCGGGGCCAGCGCCGCCGGCCGCCGGCTCGGCGGGTTGCGCCGGCTGGGCGGGGGGCGCGGCAGTGGGCTGGAACTGCCAGTTGGGCCGGCCGCGGGCGTCGGTTTCCAGCAGGATGTCGGGCGCCACCAGCACCAGGCGGCGCAGTTCCACCCGCTTGGACAGCAGCGGCAGCAGCGCCAACTCGATGTCCACCTCGCGCACCGTCGCCATCTGCGGCCGACTGCCGCCTTCCATGTTGGCGAAGGCGACGTTGCGGAGCTGCAGCGTGGGCACCAGGGAGAGTCCGAGGCCGATCGGGCCGTTCAGCTCCAGCTTGCGGCCGGTGGCCTGCTCGGCGGCGGCGGTGATGCGGGGCTTGTAGGACTCCAGGTCCAGCGTGGCGAGGAAGATGGCAATGCCGGCGACCGGCAGTACGATGACCAGCGCGAGGATGATGGCCACCCAGCGCCAGACGCGCCGGCGCGGCTTTGCGAGTTGTTCCGCCATGGGTCGGGGTCCTCTCCGAGCGTTACCGGCAGGTATAGCCGAAAACGGCGTTGGCCGGAGGGGGGATTCCCGCGCGCCCTGAAAAGGCGGGGCCGCCGGGGCGCAGAGGGGTGGAGCCAGCCCCCGGACTGACGCGGCCACGGGGACGTGCTAGCGGTGCGGGCGTGTCCCCAAGGAAGCCCGCCATGCTGCTCGACAACACCGCCCGCGGCGTCTACGTCATCGCGCCGACGCCGTTCCATCCGGATGGCCGGATCGACGACGCTTCGACCGACCGCATGACCGACTGCTTCCTGGAAGCCGGCTGCGACGGCATGACCATCCTGGGCGTGATGGGTGAGGCGCCGAAGCTGGATGGCGCGGAATCGCTGGCCATTGCCGAGCGCATCGTGAAGCGCGCGGGCAAGGCCAAGATCATCGTCGGCGTCACCGCCCCGGGCTTCGCCGCCATGCGCTCCCTGGCCCGTGGCGTCATGGATGCCGGCGCCGCCGGGGTGATGATCGCGCCGCCCAGCCTGCTGCGGACCGATGACCAGATCGCGACCTACTTCCGGCAGGCGGTGGAGGCCATCGGCGACGACATCCCCTGGGTGCTGCAGGACTATCCGCAGCTGTTCCAGGTGCAGATGACGCCCGGCATCATCCGCCGGATCGTGCAGGAAAACCCCAGCTGCGTGATGCTGAAGCACGAGGACTATCCCGGCCTGGAGAAGATCACCGCGTTGCGCGGCTTCCAGGCAGATGGCTCGATGCGCCCCATCAGCATCCTCTGCGGCAATGGCGGGCTGTTCCTCGACTTCGAGATGGAGCGCGGCGCCGATGGCGCGATGACCGGATATGCCTTCCCGGACATGCTGGTGGACCTGGTGAAGCTCTCCGCCGCCGGCGAGCGCGACCGCGCGCACGACCTGTTCGACGCCCATCTGCCGCTGATCCGGTATGAGCTGCAGCCCGGTGTCGGCCTGGCGGTGCGGAAATACGTCATGATGCGCCGCGGCATCATCGCCTCCGATGCGCAGCGCCGGCCGGGTGCCGCGATGAGCGCCAAGGCGCGGGCCGAGGTGGAATACCTGCTCGGCCGCGTCGGCCGCTTCGACCCCCGCGCCAAGCTGCCGCCGCTGGCCTGAACCACAACGAGGGAAACGCCCACATGTCCAAGTACGAGTTCAAGGAAAACGAATTCTTCAATGCCGGCCGCGACATCTGGTTCGAGATGCGCGGCCAGAAGGTGGCCGAGGCCGCCATGGAGCAGGCCGCCCAGCACGACATGAGCGGCGAGCTGCGGCAGTTCCTGTTCGAGCATTGCTTCGGCGCCGTCTGGGCGCGGCCCGGGCTGGAACGCAGCACCCGCAGTACCATCACCATCTCGGTACTGACCGCGCTGGGCCGGACCGAGGAGCTGAAGGGCCATATCCGCATGGGCATCAACAACGGCCTGACGCGGGATGAGCTGAAGGAGATTTTCCTGCATGTCGGCGTCTATGCCGGCGTGCCCACCGCGGTTTCCGCCGTGCGCGTGGCGCTGGAGGTCTTCGCCGAGTTGGACAAGGCCTGAGCCTCTACGCTGGCGTGGCCTCGGGCGCGCCGGCCCAGCCGCCCAATTCCGCCAGGTAGTCCGCGGGCAGCCCCCAGCCGGCGGCGGCGGCGAGGATGCGTTCCAGGTAGCCGGGGCGCGGCGGGCCAAAGCGCTCCTCCGCCGCCAGGTAGACCAGCGTCGGCACCCCGCCGACCAGCCATTCCACCTTGCGGTATTCGCCGCTCTCGACGCCCTCATAGGTGTCCAGCGTGGCCTCGCAGGCCGGGGTCAGCTGCCACAGCAGGCCCCAGGCCAGGCCGCCCGGCGCCGGCAGCAGCGTGGCGAAGCCGTCGCGGTTGATGACGAAGCGCCAGCCCTCCAGCCGCACCACCGCCCCCGGCAGCGCCGCCGGGCAGCGCCGCGCCATCTGGTCGGTGCAGAGGTTGGAGCCATAGGCCAGGTAGCGCCGGGTCGGCGGGGCGGTGGTCACGCGCGCGGCCCGGGTCAGCGGCCCTGGAAGGCCGGTAGGCGGCGTTCCGCCGTGGCCTTGACGCCTTCCTTGAAATCCTCGGTCTGGCGCAGCCATTCCTGCTCCACCAGTTCGCGCTCGGTCGCGCGTTCCACCGCATCCGCCAGGCCCCAGCGCAGCGTCTCCCGCGTGGAGCGCACCGCCAGCGGCGCGGATTGCGCGATCTCGGTGGCCAGCGCCGTCGCGGCCTCGCGCAGCTCCGCCTGCGGCACCAGCTGGTCGGCCAGGCCGATCCGCACCGCTTCCTCCCCGGGCACGCGGCGGCCGGTGTAGAACAGCAGCGCCGCCTGCTGCGCGCCGACCAGGCGCGGCAGCGTGGCGGTCAGGCCGAAGCCGGGGTGGAAGCCGAGCCGGTTGAAGTTGGCGCTGAACCGGCCCTCGGCGCAGGTCACGCGGAAGTCCGCGGCGCAGGCCAGGCCCAGCCCACCGCCGATGGCGGCGCCCTGCACCGCGGCCACGATCGGCGTCTTCACCCGGAACAGCCGCACCGCTTCCTTGTACAGGTGGCGGCCGGGCTTCGCGCCGGGGGCCGGCCCCTCCCCGGCCTGCCGGCGGGAGAAGTCGGCGCCGGCGCAGAACGACTTGCCCTGCGCCGCCAGCACCACCGCGCGCACCGCCGGGTCGGCATCGGCCGCCTCGCAGGCGGTGGCGATCTCCTCGATCAGGACGATGTCGAAGAAGTTGTTGGGCGGACGCTGGATCTCCACCGTCATCACGGGGCCGGCGATGGACACGCCGATGCTGGTGAAGGCCTGGGTCATGGTCTGGCTTCCGCTGTTGCTGGCGGCAGGGTAGCGCCTGCGCCTCGCCGGGGGAATCACCGGCGGCGAGGACCCGCCGCCGGGCGTCTGTCGGACGCCCGCGCCTTCAGCCCACCAGCCCAGCCAGCCAGTAGGTCAGCGCCGCCACCAGGGCCGCCGCCGGCAGCGTGACCACCCAGGCGATGACGATGCGCCCGGCAATGCCCCAGCGCACCGCCGAGGCCCGCCGCGCCGCGCCCACGCCGACGATGGCGCCGGTGATGGTGTGGGTGGTGGAGACGGGAATGCCGAGCCAGGTGGCCAGGAACAGCGTGATGGCGCCACCGGTTTCAGCGCAGAAGCCCTGCACCGGCGTCAGCCTGGTGATCCGCGAGCCCATGGTGTGGACGATGCGCCAGCCGCCGAACAGCGTGCCCAGACCCATCGCGGCCTGGCAGGACAGCACCACCCAGAGCGGCACATGGAACGCGCCAGGCAGCAGCCCCTGCGAGGCCAGCAGCACCGCGATGATGCCCATGGTCTTCTGCGCGTCGTTGCCGCCATGGCCCAGCGAGTACATCGAGGCCGAGACGAATTGCAGCCAGCGGAAGGTGCTGTCCACCTTGAACGGCGTCTGCTTGGCGAACGACCAGGACACCACCAGCACCAGCACCAGGGCCAGCGCCAGGCCGATGGCCGGCGACAGGATGATGGCCGCCAGCGTCTTGCCCAGCCCCGACCAGACGATGGCGCCGAACCCGGCCTTGGCAGTGCCGGCGCCGAGGATGCCGCCGACCAGCGCGTGCGAGCTGGAGGACGGGATGCCCAGGCCCCAGGTCACCAGGTTCCAGGTGATGGCGCCGGCCAGGGCGCCGAAGATCACCCGCGCGTCGACGATGTTGGCATCCACGATCCCGGTGCCGATGGTCTGCGCCACGTGCAGGCCGAAGAACAGGAAGGCGATGAAGTTGAAGAAGGCGGCCCAGGCCACGGCATATTGCGGCCGCAGCACCCGGGTGGAGACGATGGTGGCGATGGAGTTCGCCGCGTCGTGCAGCCCGTTCAGGAAGTCGAACAGCAGCGCCACGGCGATGAGGCCGTAGAGCAGCGGCAGGGAAAGGGTGGCATCCATGGGGTCAGACGTGCTCGACCACGATGCCCTCGATCTCCTCGGCGGCGTCGTCGAAGCGGTCCACCACCTTCTCCAGCAGGTCGAACACTTCCCGCGCGGCGATGAAGCGCAGCGCGTCCTCCGGCTTGCTGCGGCGGAACAGCTCGGTCACGCCGATGTCGTGGATGTCGTCGGCCTGGCCCTCGATGACGCGGATCTGCTCGCAGATCTCGTTGATGCGGGAGGCATTGCCGCTGATGCCGGCCAGCAGCGGCACCGCGTCGCGCAGCAGCCCGGCGCAGCGCTGGATCGCGTCGCCCATCTGCCGCAGCTCGGGGTCGAACTCGGCCATCTCGAACTGGATGATGGCCTTGGCCACCTTCTTCATCTGGTCGACCGTGTCGTCCATGCGGCCGATCAGGCCCTGGATGTCGCCGCGGTCGAACGGCGTCACGAAGGTGCGGCGCACCGCCTGCACCACTTCCCGGGTCACCGCGTCGGCGGCATCCTCGGCGGCCAGCACGGCGGGGTAGTGCCGCCGGGCCGCCTCGCCGCCCTCCAGCATGGCGCGCAGTTCGGCGGCGCCCAGCACCACGCAGTCGGCGTGGCGGGCAAACATTTCAAAGAAGTGTTCTTCGCGCGGCAGCAGCCGGCGGAACCAAGCAACCATGACCAAACCCTTTGTCCGGGGGGCTACCGCGCCGCATGGCCCGGCAGCGCACCGCGTCATAGCTTTGTCATGAATAGCGCCGGGCGCCTACTGCCCTCTCCCCGGGCCAGCCAGGCGGCCGGCCTCAGCCGGGCGGCCCGTCCATCATGCCGCGGATTCGCAGGCCCAGCGCGTCGAGCGCGAAGGGCTTGGTCATCACCTCGATCCCGCCGGCCAGCGCGGCCTCCCCCACCACCGCCTGCTCGGCATAGCCGGTGATCAGCAGCACCTTCAGGCCGGGGCGCAGCGCCCGGGCGGCATCGGCCAGTTGGCGGCCGTTCAGCCCGCCGGGCATGCCGACATCGCTGACCAGCAGGTCCACCGCCGCCGCCTCGCGCAGCAGCTCCAGCGCCGCCGCGCCGTCGCCCGCCTCCATCACCGCATAGCCGCGGTCGCGCAGCGCATCCGCCACCAGCATGCGGATGGTCGCCTCGTCATCCACCACCAGCACGGTCTCCCCGGGGCGGGCGCGCGGCAGCCGCACGGGCGGGGCCGGCGCGGCCTCCCCCGGGCCGCTGCCCTGGTGCCGCGGCAGCAGCAGCGTCACCTTGGTGCCGGCGCCGGGGCGGGAGACCAGGCCGACCTGGCCGCCCGACTGCTTGACGAAGCCGTAGATCATGGAAAGCCCCAGCCCCGTGCCCTGGCCCAGCGACTTGGTGGTGAAGAACGGGTCGAAGGCACGCGCCGCCACGTCCGGCGCCATGCCGGTGCCGGTATCGGCCACGCTGAGTTCCACATATTCCCCGGCGGGCAGGCCGCTGGCCCGCGCGGTAGCGCCGCCCAGGTCGGCATTGTCGGTGGCAATGGTCAGCCGGCCGCCGCCCGGCATGGCGTCCCGCGCGTTGATGCACAGGTTGAGCAGCGCGTTCTCCAGCTGGTGCGGGTCGCACAGGGTCAGCCACAGCCCGGGTGCCAGCCTGGTGGTGATCTCTATCTCCGGGCCCATGGTGCGGCGGACCAGGTCCTCCATGCCGCCGATCAGCCGGTTGGCCTCCACCGGCTTCGGCGCCAGCGTCTGCCGGCGAGAGAAGGCCAGCAGCCGGTGGGTCAGCGCGGCGGCGCGGCTGGCGGCGTCCTTGGCGGCGACGATGTAGCGTTCCAACGCGTCGTAGCGGCCCTGGGCAATACGGGTACGCATCATCTCCAGGCTGGCGGTCACGCCGGTCAGCAGATTGTTGAAGTCGTGCGCCAGGCCGCCGGTCAGCTGGCCCACCGCCTCCATCTTCTGGCTCTGCCGCAGCCGCGCCTCGGCCTCGGCCAGCGCCAGGGCCTGCGCCTTCTCGGCGGTGATGTCGCGCGCCACGCAATACAGCAGCCCGCCCTCGGCCACCGCGGTCCAGGACAGCCAGCGCCAGTCGCCGGCGGCGGTCCGCAGCCGCCCCTCGAAGCGGCTTTCGCCGCCGCCGCGGGTCAGCGCCGCATGGGTGCTGACCGCATCCTCCGGGTGTTCCAGCCATTCGCTGGTGCGGCCGACCAGGCTGGCCGCCGGCCAGCCCAGCACCTCGGTCCAGGCCGGGTTGGCGGCCAGCCAGCGGCCGGCCTGGTCCGCCACCAGGAAGGGATCGCCGGACAGCCGCCACAGCCGGTCGCGCTCCCGCGTGCGGGCTTCCACCTCGCTTTCCAGCGTACCGTTCAGCGTGCGCAGCTGGGCTTCGCGGCGCTTCGCCTCGGTGATGTCGTAGATCACGCCACTGAGCCGCAGGTCCGCCGACTCGGTGTCACGCAGGTATTCGCCGCGCAGCGTCAGCCAGCGCCGCTCACCATTGTCCGGACGCTCGATCTCGAATTCGCGCTGGGTCACGTCGCCCGCCGCGGCGCGCGTCACCGGGTCCACCACCGGGCGGTGCGCCGGGCAGACCAGGCCGTTGATGGTGGCCACCGGCAATTCCGCCGCGGGGTGCAGCCCCAGCAGGTCGCAGAAGTGGCGCGACACCGCGACGGTGGCGAAGCCGTAGGTGAACTCGAAGGTGCCGATGCCGCCGGCGGTCTGCGCGATGCGCAGCTGTTCCTCGATGCGCTTGTGCTCGGTGATGTCGACCAGGGCGCCCAGGAAGCGATCGGGCTGGCCGGCCGCGTCGTTCACGCTGCGGCCACGCGCCTGCACCCAGCGGCATTCGCCATCCGCCAGCACCACGCGATAGGATTTGGAGAACACCTCGGCGCCGCGCAGCATGCCGCCCACCGCCAGGCGGATGCGCGCCCGGTCATCAGGGTGGATGATGGCGAAGAAGGCCGCCGGGCTGATGCCGGCCGCCGCCGCCGCCTCGGTGATGCCGTACAGCGCGGCGAAGCGCTCGTCGCCCACCACCAGGCGCTCGGGGATGCGCCATTCCCACGCCGCCGCCGCGCCGGCGACGGAAAGCGCCAGGCGCAGCCGCTCCCGCACCACGTCCAGCTCCCTCGCCTGGGTGCGCAGCGTGGTCTCGACGCTGCCGATGCGGCGCGCGCCGGAGATGTCGGTCTGGGTGCCCAGGTAGAAGCGCGGCTCGCCCAGGGCATCCAGCACCGGCGTCAGGGACAGCGCGTTCCAGAAGCTGCTGCCATCGGCGCGGTAGTTCAGCAGCTCCGCCCGCACCGCCCTGCCCTCGCGCAGCGCCGCCGCCAGCATGGCGACCGTGGCGCGGTCGGTCTCCGGCCCCTGCAGCAGCCGGCAGTTGCGGCCGCGCACGGCGGCGGCGGCGTAGCCGGTCAGTTCGGTGAAGGCGGCGTTGATATCGATGATCGGGTTGTCCGGCAGGCGCGGGTCGGTCAGCACCATGGCCATGGCGGAGCGGCGCAGCGCCACCAGCATCGGCCCGCCCAGTGCCTCCGCCTCCGCCCAGGCGGCGGCGATGGCCTGGTCGTCCAGGCCGTCGGCGACCGGATGGGCGCGCAGCCTATGGGCCGACCGTGTCATCGTTCATCACCCGGTTGATGAAGTCGCCGACCAGCAGCTTCAGCGCTGCCAGCGAAGGCAGGTCCATCAGCATGGCGATATAGCCGCGGATCCGCCGGTTGCGGACCGAGAAGTTGATGTACAGGAACAGCACCAGGCCATCGTCGTCGCCCGGTTCCGGCTGGAACAGCGTGGCGCCGTCGCCATGCAGCACCTGCGGCAGCGAGATCGTCACCGGGCGTTCCAGCATGTTGGCCATGGAGGCCAGGCAGCCGTTCAGGATCACGTTGCCGGTCTCCGCCAGCGCCTCATGCTCCAGGCTGCGCGCCTCGGCGTCCGGCAGCAGGTCGCCGACCACGGCGCGCACCAGGTCCAGGCTGGCGCCATGCGGGAAGATCAGCAGCGCGCGGCCACCGAAGGCCCCGGCGAAGTCCTGCCGCACCGCCACCAGGTCGCTGCCCTCGCGCTCTCCGATCAGCGCCGCCGCCGCCTTGTGGCTGACCACCTCGATCGAGGGCACCGAGAGCAGCACCTCGCCGCCCACCATCTGCCGCAACCCGGAGGCGGCGCGGCTGACGCCGATGTTGACCAGCTCGGTCAGCGCGTCATGCTCCAGCGGCGAAAGCATGCGGTCGGCCAGCGTCATGCGGCACCAAGCCGCAGCCGCAGCGCGGCGCCGCTGAGGAAGCCGCGCAGGCCTTCCTCCGTCACCGGCTTGGCGACGAAGGCGATGTTGCTGGCCCTGGCGCGGGCAATGATCTCGTCCTGCACATTGGCGGTCAGCAGCGCCATCGGCATGCCGGGGAAGCGGGCGCGAAGCTCGGCCGCCAGTTCCAGCCCGTTGCGGCCGGGCATGTTGTAGTCCAGCAGCGCCACGTCCACGCGCTGGCTGTCGAACAGCACCATCGCCTCGTCGGCGTTGCCGGCCTCCAGCCGTTCCCATTCCGGCTGGAGCGACCGCAGCGCCTTGCCGGCAACGATGCGGGCAAGCTTGCTGTCGTCCACGATCAGCACGGTCGTCGCCATGCATTTCTCCTGCTTCGGCCCCGCTGGCGCGAGGGGACATTCCATATAGGCGCGCAAGCGCAAGCGCCGTTACCGTGAAATCACGTCGTAACGGAGTGGTGAGCAACGGCACGGCGCACCGCCGGCAGCACCCAGGCGCGGGCGAAGCCGTCTTCCGGTTGGTTCAACAGGCGCGGCCGCAGCGCGATCAGCACCTGCACCACCGCCGCATGCAACGCGCCGGCGGCGGCAAGGTCCACCGGGCAATCCGGCGCGGCGCGCAGCCCGGCCATCAAGGCTTCGGCATCCTCCACCGGGCAGTTGCCCAGCAGGCGCAGCATCCCGCCCTCGTGCAGCACGCTCATGCCAGCAGCTCCTCCAGGTTCAGCACCAGCAGCACGCGGCCGTCGCCCTGCAGCCCGGTGCCGAGCAGGCCGGGCATCCGCGCCAGCAGGCCGGATGGCGGGCGCATCGCCAGTTCCAGCCGGCGCAGCACCGCGTCCACCTCCAGCCCCAGCAGCTGGCCCCCGGCCTGCACCACCAGCAGCCGCGCGGTGCCGCAACGGGGCGCCGCCACGCCGCCCAGCAGCGCGTCCAGCCGCAGCAGCGGCAGCGTGCGGTCGCGCCAGGCGAAAGCCTCGCCGGCGCCGAGCGGGAGGATGCGCGCCGCCGGCAGGGTCAGCGTCTCGACCACCGCGGCCAGCGGAACGCCATGCACCTCGCCACCGGCGCCGACGGTGACCACGGTGGTCAGGCTGACCGAGAGCGGCAGCGCGAGCGTGAACAGCGTGCCCTGGCCCAGGGTGCTGGCCACCGAAACCTGCCCGCCCAGCGCCCGCACCGCCGCCCGCACCGCCTGCATGCCAACGCCACGGCCGGAGATCTCCGTCACCGCCGCCGCCGTGGAGAAGCCCGGCAGGAAGATCAGCTCGCGGCTGGCCGCGTCGTCCAGCCCGGCCAGTTCGGCGGCGCCCAGCACGCCGCGTTCGCGCGCCAGGCGGCGCAGCCGGGCCGGGTCCAGGCCGGCGCCGTCGTCGGCCAGCGTCACCAGCAGTTGCTCCCCCTGCTGGCGCGCCGCCAGCACCAGCGTGCCGGCCGCGGGCTTGCCGGCGGCCAGGCGTTGCGCCGGCGCCTCGATACCGTGGTCCAGCGCGTTGCGCAGCAGGTGCAGCAGCGGCTCGGCCAGGCCATCCACCACCACGCGGTCGGCCTCCAGCTGGTCGCCTTCCAGCGTGAACGCCACCTGCTTCCCCAGTTGGGCCGCCATGTCGCGCACCAGCAGCGGAAACCGGCGGAACACGCGGCGCAGCGGTGTCAGCCGCAGCGCCATGGCGGCGCGATGCAGCCGGCCCACCAGCCCGTCCAGCGCCAGCTGCTCCGCCGCCAGCGCCTGCGCTGCCGGGGTGCCCGCCGCGGCCCCCGCCACCAGATGCGCCAGCGCGTTCTTCGCCACCGTCAGCTCGCCCACCAACTCCACCAGCGTGTCCACCCGCGCCGCCTCCACCCGCAGCGTCGTCGGCGCGGCCGCCGCATCCGGCGCGGTGGCGGCCGGCGCCACGGCCGGCTCCAGCACCTCCACCTGGTCGGCGACGAAGCGGAACAGCCGGCGCAATTCCTCCGGCGCGGCGGTGCTGAGCATCTCCAGCACCAGGTTGCAGCGATAGGGGTCGTCGCCCAGCGCGGCCCAGTCCTGCTGGTCCCGCAGTTCCAGCGCCAGCAGGCCGGGCACGTCGCGCGCCAGCGCCATCGGGTCGTCGCCCAGGAAGAAGCAATCCGGCCGCGGCACGTAGCGCAGCGCCACCACACGCTGGCCGGCGGCCCGCGCCGCCGCCACCGCCGGCGCCGCGCCGGCCAGCAGCGGCGCCACCCAATCCACAGCCGCCTCCGGCGTCGCCCGCAGCAGCGCCGCCACCAGCGCCGCGCTTTCCGCCGAGGCGCCCTCCGGCAGGGCGCCATGGCTGGCGAATGCCTCCAGCCAGGCGGCGCAGGCGGCAAGGCAGCGCAGCAGCACGGCGAAGCCCGCCGCATCCGGCTGGCGGGTGCCGGCCCGCAGCGCCGCCAGCACATCCTCGGCGGCGTGCAGCGCGCGGCCCATCGGCGCCAGGTCGAACAGCCCGGTCGAGCCCTTCAGCGTGTGGACCGCGCGGAAAGCCTCGGCCAGCCGCGCCGCGTCGCGCGGGTCGCGTTCCAGCGCCAGCAAATCCTCGGTCGCCTGCTGCAGCAGCTCGCGCCCCTCCAGCAGGAACTGCCCGACCAGCTCGTCCATCACGCCAGCGGCCGCTGGTAGACCACGGCATCCGCCAGGTGGCGCGCCACGAAGCGGGCGGAGATCCGCGCCATGGATTCCGAATGGCCAAGGCAGAGGAAGCCGCCGGGGTTCAGCGCCTCATGCAGGTGCCACGCCGCCGTCGCGCGTGAGGCGTCGTCGAAGTAGATCAGCACGTTGCGGCAGAATATCAGGTCGAACCTGCCCTGCGCCGCCATGCTGCCGGCATCCACCAGGTTCACCCGGGTGAAGCGGACCGACTCCCGCAGGTCCTGGATGATCCGCCAGCGGCCCTCCGCCGCGGCCTCGAAGTAGCGGCCGACCAGCTCCGGCGGCAGCCGCTGCAACGCCCGCGCGCCGTACCAGCCCTGCACCGCCTCGGCCAGCGCCCGGGTGTCGATGTCGGAGCCGACGATCTCGATGTTGTAGGCATCCACCAGGCGCCAATTCTCCAGCAGCCACAGCGCGATGGAATAGGCCTCGTCGCCGGTGGAGCACGGCACCGACCAGATCCGCACCAGGTCGCCGGGCCCGCGCCGGCTGACGATCTCGGGCAGCAGCGCCTGGCTCATGCAGGCCAGCTGCGCTTCCTCGCGGTAGAAATAGGTCTCGTTGACGGTGAAGCTGTTGACCAGCGCCTCCAGCTCCGCCGCGCTGCCGCGCAGCAGCGCCATGTAGGCGCCGAAGCTCGGCACGGCGCAGCGCTGCATCCGCTCCACCAGCCGGCGTTCGACATAGCCGCGCCGGCTCTCGCCATGCGCCATGCCGGTGCGCTCGTGCAGAAAGACAGCCAGCCGGCGCAACTCCTCCTCGCTGGGCGCGGGCACCTCGCGGTTCATGCCGCCCAGGCCCGCAATTGCGCGCCGATCCGGCCCAGCGGCAGCACCACCCCGGCACCGCCGGCGCGCACCAGCTCGCCCGGCATGCCCCAGACCACGGCGCTGCTCTCGGCCTCGGCGATGGTGCGGCCGCCGGCCTGCAGCAGGCGCGTCATCGTCGCGGCGCCGTCATCGCCCATGCCGGTCATCAGCACGCCCAGCAGGCGCGGCGCCGGCAGGCAGCGCAGCGCGCTCTCCACCAGGCGGTCCACGCTGGGGTGCCAGCGGTAGGCCGGGTCCGCCGGCACCGCCATGGCCACCGGGCCGCCGGGGCGCGGCGCCAGCACCAGGTCGGCATCCCCACGGCCGATGCAGACCAGCCCGGGCCGCAGCACCAGCGGCCGGGTCACCTCGACCACCTCCAGCGCGCAGAGCCGGTCCAGCCGGCGGGCCAGCGCGGCGGTGAAGCTGGCGGGCATGTGCTGCGCCACCAGCACCGGCCAGGGAAACCCCGCCGGCAAGGCGGAAAGCAAGGCATCCAGCGCCGGCGGCCCGCCGGTGGAACAGCCCACCAGCACCACCGCATCGGCCGGTGCCCGCCCGGCCAGCAGCGGCGTCGGCGCCGGCTGCGCCGCCACCGTGCCCACCTGCAGCCGCACCCGTTCCGCCAGCCGCAGGCTGCGCCGCACCCGCGCCCGCGACGCCGCGCGCACCCGCTCCACCAGCAGCGGGCCGAACTCCTCCATGGCCAGGGAGATCGCCCCCGCCGGCTTGGCGATGACATCCACCGCGCCCAGCTGCATCGCCGCCAGCGTCGCGTCGGCACCCGCCTCGGTCAGCGCCGAGAGCATCACCACCGGGCAGGGCCGCTCCAGCATCAGCCGGTCCAGGCAGGCCAGCCCGTCCAGCCCGGGCATGTTGACATCCAGGGTGATCACGTCCGGCAGGAAGTGGCGCGCCTGTTCCAGCGCCGCCGCCCCATCGGCGGCAAAGGCCAGGGTGAAGTCGGGCTGGCCGGCAAAGGCGGCGCCGACCAGCCGCCGCATCAGCGGAGAATCGTCGATCACCAGCAGCCTGGTCACGGCGCCGCCGCCAGCGCCGCCAGCAGGTCGCGCTCCACCCGGTCCAGCAGCGCCTGCGGCTGCACCAGCAGCACCATGCGGTCGTCGCCCGCCGGGCTGGCGACATGGCTGACGCCACCGGCCTCCCCGGCCAGGGCCGGCGCGGGCTGCAGCGCCGCGTCGGGCAGCGCCAGCACCTCGGTCACCGAATCCACCGCGAAGCCGACCTGAACCTCGCCCAGCGTGACCACGATGATGCGCCGGCCGCGCGGCGGCGGTGCGCCCGGCACGGCGAAGCGCTGCCGCTGGTCCACCACCGGCACCGCCCGGCCCCGTAGGCTGAGCAACCCGGCGACGAAGCCCGGCGCCCGTGGCAACCGCGCCAGCGTGCCGGGGTGGCGCACCACCTCGTCCACCGCCGCCAGCGGCAGGCCGTACTGCTCCTCCCCCAGGCGGAAGACGAGGTACTGCGCGCTGTCGCCCTGCCGGGACCCGCTCATCGGCTGCTCCTCCCGCTCGGCCACCGCGCCCAGCCGGGCCAGCGTGCCGTCCCTGAACAGCGCCTCCGCCGCCAGCACGGAGACCAGGCGGCGGCCATCCTCCAGCCGGCAGATCGCGGCCACCCGGGCCTCGCCCTGGCCGCGCGTCAGCAGCGCCGGTACGGGGTCCAGCGCCGCCTCCGGCACCCGCAGGATCGCGCGCAGGTCGTCCACCAGCAGCCCGACCAGGCCGGCGCCCAGCCGGGCCACCACCACCCGCGCCGCCGCCGCGGGCGCCGCCGCCGCCAGCCCCAGCAGCACGCGCAGGGACACCAGCGGCAGCAGCCCGCCGCGCCAGGCGACCGACCCGAGCATGGCCGGGTCGGCCCCCGGCAGCGCGGCAACCTGGCGTGGCGGCGGCGCCACCTGCGCCACCTGGTCCAGCGGCAGCGCGTATTCCTGGCCGGCGATGCCGAACACCACCAACGCCCGCAGCGCGACCTTGCCGGCGGGGGCAGCCACGGCAGCGGGCGCCATGGCCGCGCGCAGCGGCGCCGCCCCTTGCGGCAGGCCCGCCAGCAACGCCTCGATGTCCAGTATCGGCACGCCGGGCGCCGCGCCCAGCGCCGTCACGC
The DNA here is from genome assembly GCA_947455205.1 of Acetobacteraceae bacterium. Taxonomy (GTDB): domain Bacteria; phylum Pseudomonadota; class Alphaproteobacteria; order Acetobacterales; family Acetobacteraceae; genus CAIMOR01. Next base: position 18,936 of record CANGNF010000005.1, read on the forward strand.
CCGCCACCAGCAGCCCCAGCGGCGGCTGCCGCGCCAGCACCACCACGCGCGCCGCCGGCCCCGGCGGCTCCGCCGCCTCACCCCGCAGCAGCGCCAGCGACAGCACCGGCAGCACCTGGCCGCGCAGGTTCATCACCCCCAGCAGCGCCGCCGGCGCGTGCGGCACGCGGGTGAAGGGTCGGGGCCGCACCAGCTCTGCCACCTGCGCCGCCGGCAGCGCCAGGCTGGCGCCCCCCACGCGGCAGAGCAGCGCCCCCGCCGCGGCCGTGCCCAGGCCCGGTTCAGCCATCCGTGATGCGCAGCTCATCGGCCAGGCTGGCGATCTCCTCCACCGCCGCGGCCAGGTCCTCGGCACCCCGCGCCTGCTGGCGCGCCGCCGTGGCCGCCTGGGCCGCCGCGCCGCTGGTCGCCTCGGCCGCCTGCGCGATCAGCCGCGTGCCGATGGCGACCTCACGCGTCGTCGCCAGCACGGTCTCGGCGCCGGCCAGGATCTCCTCATGGCCGCCCCGCAGCGCAGCCATGTCGGCCTCCATGGCGCCCAGCCTGGCGCCGATGCCCTGGTTGCGGCCCAACTCGCCCTCGGCCGCCGCCCCGATCACCTCCAACTCCCGCCGCACCTGCGCCACCTGGTCCAGCACGTCGCGCACCATGTCGCGCATGCGCCCGGCATTGTCGCCGCTGTCGCGCGCCAGGGCGCGGATATCGCCGGAGACCACGGCGAAGCCCCGGCCGTGCTCGCCGCTGCGCGCCGCCTCCACCGCGCCGCTGACCGCCAGCATGTTGGTCTGCACCGCCACCAGCGTGATGCTGTCCACGATCTTCTCGATCCGCCGGCCGGCGGCGCCCAGCGTCGCCACCATGTCGCCAACCGCCGCAAGCTCGGCCACCCCCGCCGCCACGCCGCGCCCCAGCGCCAGCACGGCCTCGCTGGCCTGCTGCAGCCGGGGACCGATCTCGGCCAGCTGCGCCACCGCCTGCACCGTGGCCACGCGGGTCGCCACCGCCGCCTGCTCGATCCGCTCCATGGCGCTGGCGGATTGCTGCGTCGCCGCCGCCTGGGACTGCGCGCCCTGGCTGACCTGGCCGAGCGAGGCGGTGATCTCGGCGGCGGCGCCCGAAAGCTGCTGCACCGTGGAGGAAAGCTCCTCCGCCGCCGAGGCCACCTGCTCCGCCGCGCTCGCCAGGGTAGCGCTACCCTGCAACGCGTCCGCCAGCCCGGCCAGGTCCTGGGCGGTGCGCTGGCTCTGGTCCAGCGCGGTGGCCTGCTGCGCCACCGCGCGCTGCGCCTGGCTGACCGCGGCGGCCTGCTGCTCGGCGGCGCTGGCCACCTGCTCGGCGCCGCGCAACGCCTCGCGCGCCCCGGCATCCGCCTGCCGCGCCGCCAGCAGGATCTCCCGCGCGCCGGACGCCAGTGCCGCCATGCCGCCGCGCACCGCATCCAGCGTCGCCGCCACCTCGGCGCCGTTCCGCGCCTCGCGCTGCGCCTGCTCGGCGGCGGCGCGGATGCGGCCGGCCACCTGACGCACCGCATCGCCGATGCCCTCGGCCAGTTCCTGCACATCCCGGGCGCCCCGATCCGACACCTCGGCAAAGGCGCGCACCTCATCCGCCACCACGGCGAAGCCGAGGCCATGCTCGCCGGCGCGCGCTGCCTCGATGGCCGCGTTCAGCGCCAGCAGGTTGGTCTGGTCGGCAATGTCGGTGACGGTGCCGGTGACCTCCCCGATCTGGGCCGCCTGGGCTTCCAGCCGCGTCACCACCTCCACCGCGCGCAACTGCCGCGCCGCGGTCTCCCGCACCCAGGCGATGGCGGCGTCGATCTGCCCGCCCAACTCCAGCAGAAGCGCCTGCACCTCGTCGCTGCGCTGGTTGGACAGCCGGGCCCGGTCGCTGGCCTGGGTGAACACGACGGCCAGGTTGCCGATGCCGGCGCGCGACTCCTGTGCCGCGCCGGCGGCGTCCTCGCTGGCCGAGGCGATCTGCAACAGGGCGCGCCGCAACTCCTCGGCGGCGGCGGAGGCCTGGGTGATGCCGGCGGCGAGTTCCTCGGTCGCGGCGCCGATGCGCTCGGCCGCCTTCTCGCGCCGGGCCCGGCTGCGCTCCTCGCTGCGCCGCGGCGGCACGGGCGCGCGCTGCGGCAGCGGCGGCGCCACGGCCGGCCCCCTGGCACCCAGTACGGTCGTCTTTACCAAGGCCATCGCGCCCCCCGGCGGCAACAGGCCCGGCCGCCGACGTGCCGGCACGCCGCCGGGCCCGGGCCCGCAGGTTTCAGATCCGCCATGCGTTGCAGAAGGCGAGACCCGATACTGCCGAGGAACGGCCGCGCCAGCGGGTAAACAACGCGCGAGGTTCAGCCAGGCGGCGTGCCGGCGCCGGCCGCGCGGATGGCGGCCGAAAGGGTCGCGGTGTCGAACGGCTTCTGCAGGAAGCGCTCATGCGCGCGCAGGGGGCGGCTGCGCGCATCCGGAGTGGAGCCGCTGATCAGGATGACCTCGACGCCCGGATGGCGGGACCGCGCCATGTCGGCCAAGTCGAAGCCGTTCAGCCCGTGGCCCAGGCCGATATCGGTGACCAGCACGTCCGGGATCTGCCCGGCGCCAAGCAAAATCAGGGCATCCTCGGCATTGGCCAGGCCGCTGACCAGGATGCCCTCGGCATCGAGCGTATCGGTCAGCGCCATGCGCAGCAGCGCGTCGTCTTCAACCAGCAGCACATGCATCGCCCGACCCCCTCCGTCCGCGCCGACAACGCGGCCGACCCGGCCTGGGTTGTCGGCGTGCGGGGCGGGCTGTCAGGCGGCGGGGCCGAAGACCGAAAGGCTGGGCTTCACGAAGTAGCGGCCGGAAGGGCCATAGGGTTCCGCCATCCGCTCCCAGCGGCCGGTGGTCATCAGGAAGTCGATGGCGATGTTCATGAACTCCACCAGGTCCTGGTTGCCGCGCTTGATGGCCCAGTTGATCGGCAGCACGTTGTACGGCTCGTTGCCGAACAGGTCGGTGACGGCCGGCTGCGCCGCGGCGAAGCGCCGCGCCTGCCAGGCATCCTCCACGCCGACATCGGCACGGCCCGCGGCCACTTCCACGAAGGGCGCGGTGAGGTTGCCGGTGGCCAGCAGGATATGCTGCGCCTTCGGCCAATTCTCCCGCGCATACTCCACGCTGGCGCCGCCCTGGATCAGCGCGATCTTGATGCCCTCGCGGTTCAGGTCGGCCGGCTTGGTGAAGCGCGTGTCGCCGCGCTTGGCCACGGCGCTGTAGCCCAGGTACCAGATCGGCTTGGTGAACTGCACCGCGCCGGCGCGCAGGATGGTGGCGAAGGTGCCGGCGATGGAGAGGTCGAACTGGCCGGAATTGAGGCCGGAGACGAAGTTGGCCCAGGTGGTTTCCACGAAGACCGGCTGCACCCCCAGCGTGGTGCAGATGAAGCGCATGCCGTCCACGCCGAAGCCCTTCAGGTCGCCGCTGGCGGGGTCCTTGATGGTGGAGGGCGGCGACGGGATGTAGCCGATCTTGAACTGCTTCTCACGGATGATCTTGTCCATGACGCCACCGGCGCCCTGGGCCTGCGCCGCGCCGGCGATCAGCGGTGCCAGGCCGGCAGCGCCCAGGCTGGCGAAGCCGAGGCGGCGGGGGATGCTCCAGTCGGTCATGCGGGCTCTCCTTGGATGCGGTCGGGGTCAGTGCAGGACGCGGCGCAGGAACTCCGCCGTGCGCGGCGATTTCGGGGCGCCGAAGACCTGGGCGGGCGGCGCCAGTTCGATGATCTCGCCGCGGTCCATCACCATGACGCGGTCGGCGACCTGGCGGGCGAAGCCCATCTCATGCGTCACCACCACCATGGTCATGCCCTCGGCGGCGAGGGACTGCATCACCTCCAGCACCTCGCCGACCAGTTCGGGGTCCAGCGCGCTGGTGGGCTCGTCGAACAGCATGGCGTCCGGCTGCATGGCCAGCGCCCGGGCAATGGCGGCGCGCTGCTGCTGACCGCCGGAAAGCTGCGCCGGATAGGCGCCGATCTTGTCGATGAGGCCGACCCGCTGCAGCAGGGTACGGCCGCGCTGCTCGGCCTCGGTCCGGGAGACGCGCTGCACCACCAGCGGGCCTTCCATCACGTTCTCCAGCACCGTCTTGTGCGGGAACAGGTTGAAGCTCTGGAACACCATGCCCATGCGGGCGCGGATGCGGCGGACATTGTTCTCGCTGTCCAGCTTCAACTTGCCGGCGCCGCTGCGGCGATAGCCGACCAGCTGGTCGTCGAAGCGCACCTCGCCGGCCTGGTATTCCTCCAGGAAGTTCAGGCAGCGCAGCAGCGTGGACTTGCCGGAACCGCTGGGGCCGATGATGGCCAGCACCTCGCCGCGCTTCACCTCGAAGTCGAGGCCGCGCAGCACTTCCAGCTTGCCGAAGCTCTTGTGCAGGCCCTGCACGCGGATGATGGGGGCGTCGCTCATCCGCGCACCTTCCAGCGTTGCTCAAGCCGCTGCGACAGCCAGATGAACGGATAGATCATCAGGCCGAACAGCACGGCGACCGCGGTATAGGTCTCCAGCGGGCGGTAGGTGTTGTTGATCAGGTTCTCCGCCTCGTGCAGCAGCTCGTTCACCGCCAGCACGGAGCCCAGCGTGGTCAGCTTCATCAGCGTGGCGAATTCATTGATGAAGGGCGGCACCATGCGGCGAATGGCCTGCGGCAGGATGATGCGCCGCATCGCCTGGCCATAGCCCATGCCCAGCGACTTGGCGGCGTCCGACTGGCCGCGGTCGATGCTGGCGATACCGGCGCGGAAGATCTCGGCGATATAGGCCGCCGCGTGCAGCCCGATGCCGACGCTGGCCGAGGCGATGTTGCCCATCTGCACGCCCGACAGGATCGGCAGCGCGTAGTAGATCCACACCAGTTGCACGAGAATGGGCGTGGCGCGGAAGATGTCGATGTAGATGGCCGCCGGCAGCCGCAGCACCAGCAGGCGCGACGACCGCATCAGCCCCAGCCCCAGGCCCAGCACCATGCCGATCAGCAGCGCCCAGCAGGTCAGGATGACCGTGACCTGCATGCCGCGCACGAAGACCTGGCGATAATCCCAGATCTGGTTCCATTGCCAGATGTAGTCCATGCGCCGGGTTCAGCCCGCCACGCCCAGAACGCGGTCCAGCACCCAATTGCCGAAGGTGTGCACCAGCGGCTCCGCCGCCGCCAGCCGACCCTGCCGCGCGAAGGGGGAGGCCAGGCCGCGCTGCTGCAGCTCGGAGATCTCGTTGTCCTCGGGGATGCTGATGTCCCAGCGCTTGTAGTAGCGCTGCACCACTTCCTCGAAGTCGGCGCGCTCCGCCGTGCTGCGCGGGAAGCAGGAGCCGACGATCAGCTTCGTCTTGTCCGGCCCCATCGGGTGCAGTTCCAGCCACCACATGCAGTCATAGGTGCAGCCGAACATGGTGCTGGGGTAGAGCAGCGGATACCAGCTGCCGGTCGCCGGCAGGCCTTTCAGGTGGTCCATTTCCGGAAAGCCGGTGTCGCCGGCCAGCAGCGCGCGGCTGCCCTTGTGCTCCTTGAACAGGCCGCAATATTCGCCGGCCGAAGGCTGCGCCTCGGAAGGCTTGCCCTTCTGCCGGCTCAGCGTGCTGCGATGCACGGTGGCGATGTGATACGCCTCCATCGCATTCTCGACATAGATCTTCCAGTTGCACGCCAGCTCGTATTCCTTGCGGCGCACGCAGACCATGTCGTCGAAGCGATAGCTCGCCAACTTGCCCGGCAGGTCGCCCAGGTAGTCCAGCAGCGGCGCGGCGTTGCTGTCGAAGTTGATGAAGATGAAGCCGCCCCAGCTCTCCAGCCGGATCGGCGTCAGGTGCCAATCCTCCGGCTTGAAATCCAGCGTCTGCTCCATCTCCGGCGCCACCATCAGGCTGCCGTCGATATCGAAGGTCCAGGAATGATAGGGGCAGCGGAAGGCGCGGCAATTGCCCTCGCCCTGCGCCAGCAGCGCGCCGCGGTGGCGGCAGGTATTGGCGAAGGCGCGCACCACGCCGTCCTTGCCACGCACCACGATGACCGGCACGCCGGTGAACTCGATGGTGAAGTAGTCGCCGGCATTCGGGATGCGGTCGCCCCGGCCGATGAAGTTCCAGACCTTCATGAAGATGGTCTGCACCTCCCGCTTGTAGAAGGCGGGCGAGGTGTAGCAGACCGGCGGCAGCGTCGAGGCTTCCAGCAGCGGCTTGCGCACGCCGGCATAGGTCTCGGGCCTGAACAGGGCCTGGTCGTCGGTCGCGATGACGGCGTCGAGCATGATGCGAACTCCTGCGCGATCACAAAAGCGAAGCAGGCCGGCCGAGCCGCCACAAGCGGGAAACACGCGGCAAATGTGGCCCTGGCCACAGGTTGCGCGCGCCGCAAGCAACCACGCATTCGCGCTGCCCAGCAGCGCGGCAATGCCTGCTGTGATCACGAATGCCGGTTGCATGCGGCGACAAGCTGCGCTTCGCTGGCACGCCACGCAGCACCGGGGGATGCATGAGCCGCCTTGCGCCAGCCGCGCCGATCTTCGTCGCATGATCCGCAGCTTCGCCCCCGCCGATCTCTCGGCCGCCGAGGCCTATGCGCTGCTGGTCGGCATCGTCGTGCCGCGCCCGGTCGCCTGGGTGACGACGGTGGATGCCGCCGGCATCGTCAACGCCGCGCCCTTCTCCTGCTACACCTTCGTCTGCAACAAGCCGCCGATGCTGGCGGTGAACATTGGCCGCCGCGGCGAGACGCTGAAGGACACCGCCGCCAACATCACGGCGAATGGCGAGTTCACCGTCAACGTGGCGACGGAGGATACGCTGGTGGCCATGCACGCCAGTTCCGCCGAGTATCCGCCGGGCGAAAGCGAGGTCGCGGCGCTGGGGCTGGAGACGGTGGCCAGCACACATGTCGCGCCGCCGCGCCTGGCCTGCTCGCCCATCGCCATGGAATGCCGGCTGGAACGCATCGTCGAACTCGGCGAGCAGCGCAGCGGCCTGGTCATCGGCGAAGTCCTGGCCTTCCATGTCGACGAAGCGCTGCTGAACGGCAACCGCATCGCCATCGACCGCTTCCGCCCCATCGCGCGGCTGGGCGGGCCGAACTACGCCACGCTCGGCAGCATCATCACCCAGCCCAAGGTCGGCCAATCCGGCCCGACGGAGCCTCGATGACCCATCTGCACTTCGCCACCCGCGCCGACAAACCGAGCGTCTTCCGCATCACGCCCGAGCTGGTGAAGGCGGCATCGCGCCGCGCCAAGCCGGCCCGCGGCCTGCGCTGGACCGTCAGTGAGGACCTGCTCGACCTTGCCTGGCTGAAGACCGCGGAAGGCCTGGTCGCCAGCAACGACATGCTGACCGACCCGGCCTTTCCGCTGCAGACGCTGGCGGAAGCCGCGCCGAGGCTGCGCTGGATCCACATCACCGGCGCGGGCATCGAGCCGCTGCTGCCGCTGGACTGGTTGCCACCCGGCGTGACGCTGACCAACAACAGCGGCGTGCATGTGCAGAAGGTCGGCGAGTTCGCCACCATGGCGCTGCTGGCGCTGTGCACACGCCTGCCGCAGCTGATGACCAACCAGCGCGAAGGCAGGTGGCAGCAGATCTTCACCCCCAGCATCGCCGGCAAGACGCTGCTGGTCGTCGGCATGGGAGACATGGGTGGCGCCGCGGCGAAATCCGCGAAGAAGCTGGGCATGACCGTGCTGGGCATGCGCCGCAACCCCAAGCCGCACCGCTACGCCGACGCGATGCTGCCGCTGAGCCAGTTGCACAAGGGCCTGGCCAAGGCGGACTTCGTGCTGATCGCCACGCCGCTGACCCCGGCGACACATCACCTGATCGACGCTGCCGCGATTGCCGCGATGAAGCCCGGGGCGGGGCTGGTCAATGTTGGCCGCGCCGCCGTGGTGGACTACGCCGCGCTGACCCAGGCGCTGGTCAGCGGGCAGCTCTCCGGCGCGGTGCTGGACGTATTCGACCCCGAGCCGCTGCCCGCGAGTTCGCCGCTGTGGCAGGTGCCCAACCTGATCATCACGCCGCACTGCTCCTCGGACGACCTGGACCACTACCTGCCGCTGACGCTGGACCTGGTGTTCCTCAACCTGGCGCGGTTGCGCGAGGGCAAGAAGCTGAAGAACGCGGTCGACCCCGCCACCGGCTACTGAAGGAGCCTACGTCATGCAGCTTCCGGCCGACCTGTTCCACCCGCGCCACTACGCGGCGGTACGCAAGCCGCTGCTGCAGGCGGAGACGCTGCCGACCTGGTGCTACACCTCGGACGCCTTCTACCAGCGAGAAGTGGAACGCATCTGGCGCAAGGCGTGGAACTTCGTCGGCCATGTCGATCAGGTGGCCAAGCCGGGCGACTACCTGGCCATGGAATTCGCCGGCGTCCCGCTCATCATCGTGCGCGGCAAGGACAACGTCGTGCGCGCCTTCGCCAATGCCTGCCGCCACCGTGGCAGCACGTTGCTCGACGACGGCGCCGGGCATTGCAGCACCATCGTCTGCCCCTACCATTCTTGGAGCTACGGGCTGGACGGCACGCTGCTGGGCGCGCCGGAAATGCACAAGACCGAAGGCTTCAAGCCCGCCGAGAACGGCTTGGTGGAGCTGCGCTTCGGCAGCTGGGGCGGCTTCCTGTTCGTCTGCTTCGACAACGCGGCGCCGCCGCTGGCGACGTGGCTCGGGGGCCTGCCGGAAAAGCTGGACTGCTACGCGCTGGACGACATGGTGCTGGCGCGCCGCAAGGTCTTCGACATGGAGTGCAACTGGAAGATCTTCGTCGAGAACGCCAAGGAATCCTACCACATCGGCACGGTGCACAAGGCCACCATCAACAAATACGCCAGCGCCCGCAGCGCCGGCTATTGGGTGGAGGAACCCACCGGCGAATACGTCATCACCTTCGCCCAGCATGAGAACAGCATGGCGCTGCTGCAGGGCGATGCCGGCTTCCCGCCGATAGAGACGCTGGCCGGCCGGCGCGAGGCCAGCGGCACCTATGCGCCGCTGCTCTACCCCAGCACCTACCTGGCCTGCACCATCGACTGCGCCTGGTACCTGGAACTGCATCCGCTCGGCCCTAACCGCACACGGCTGGTGCATGGCGCGCTGTTCCCACGCAGCCGCATGCAGCGGCCAGACTTCGCGCAACTGGCGGCGAACTACTACAAGCGCTGGGACATCACCATCGAGGAAGACATCGTCGCTTCCGACCGGCAGCAGAAGGGCGTCGCCTCGCCCTACTGCCTGCCCGGCCGCTTCAGCCACCGCGAACCTCTGGTCCACACCATCGACAACTGGGTACTGGACCAGGTGCTGGACGCGCCGTGATGCTGGACCAGATCGTCCCCGCCGGCGCGCCGTGGAATGGCGTGGTGCCGCGCGGCAAGCTGCTGCGCATCACCGACCTGGAAGGCCAGCAGGCGGTGGACTTCCTCTGCTACAACGCCGCCGACCCGCTGGAACGCTACCACGCGCCCAACACCATGAAGGCCGCCGGCAGCGTGTTCCTGACCACTGGCCACAAGCTGTATTCCGACATCGCACGACCGATCTTCACCATCGAGGAAGACCAGTTCGGTGGCCACGACACCATCGGCGGCTGCTGCAGCGCGCCGTCCAACGCCATGCTCTACGGCGTGCAGAATTGCCCGGGTTGCCGCGAGAACTTCCTCGCCGGCCTGGCCTGCCACGGCCTGGGGCGGCGCGACATTGTGCCCAACATCAACTGGTTCATGCGCGTGCCGGTGAACGCGGATGGCCGCGCCGCCATCGCCCTCGGCGTCTCGCCGCCCGGCTGCCAGGTGGCGCTGCGGGCGGAGATGGACGCGCTGGTCGTCATCAGCAACTGTCCGCAGGTCAACAACCCCTGCAACAACTTCAACCCCACGCCGATCCGCGTGCAGATCCAGGATTGAGAGCGCCATGCAGACCGTCCCCGCCCGCCGCGGCAAGGCCACCTATCTGACGCAGGGCCAGTCCATCCGCATCATCAACACGCATGGCACGCAGGTGGTGGACACCTGGGCCTTCACCGCGCACATGCTGACCGAGTTCATGTCCATGGAGCACACCCGCGCCAGCCTGACCAAGCTGGTGCCGCGCGTCGGAGATGGACTCTACACCAATCGCCGCCGCAAGATCCTGACGATGACCGAGGACAGTTCCAAGGGCGACCACGACACGCTGATGGCCGCCTGCGACAGCGAACGCTACATCCTGCTGGGCGTGAAGGAATACCACGACAACTGCACCGACAACCTGTTCGCCGCCATGCAGGGCCTGGGCCTGACGCCGCCGGAATGCCCCAGCCCGCTGAACCTGTTCATGAACATCCCCTGGACGCCGCTGGGTGGTCTCTCCTTCGACCCGCCGACGACGAAGCCCGGCGACTTCGTGACGCTGCGGGCGGAGTTGGACTGCATCGTGGCGATGTCCTGCTGCCCGCAGGACATCCTGCCCATCAACGGCACCGCCTGCAAAATCACCGAGGCGCATTACCAGATCGTCGACTAGCCGCTACTCCGGCCGCACGCCGGCGGCGCGCAGCACCGGCCCCAGCCGGGCGATGTCGTCGCGGAAGAACTGCGTCACCTGCGCCGGCGTCGCCACCTCAGGCATCGGCTGCAGGCCTATGGCAGCCAGCCGCGCGGCACCACGCACGGAAGCCTCGCGGAACAGCGCATTCAGCCGCTCCAGCCGCGCCGGTGGCGTACGGACCGGCGCCAGCACGGCAATCCACGCCTCCGCGCGGAAGGCAGGCAGCCCGGCCTCGGCCGCCGTCGGTACTTCCGGCAAAATCGGGCTGCGCTGCGCCGCGCCGATGGCCAGCGCCCGCACCGTGCCGTTGCGGATATGCGGCGCCGAGGACGCCACCGGGTCGATCATCATCGCGGTTTCACCGGTGATGACGGACTGCATCGCCGGCCCGCCACCGCGATACGGCACGTGCAGCATCTCCACGCCCGCGGCGGCGAGGAAGTTGATGGTGCCCAGGTGGATCGCGCTGCCGATGCCACCACTGGCGAAGGCGTACTTGCCGGGTTCAGCCTTCAGCAGCGCGATGTAGCCCCGCAGGTCGCGCACCGGCAGGCGCTCATTCACCACCAGCACCTGCGGCAGCGCGCCGGCCAAGAACACGCCGGCAAAATCATTCACGGGGTCGAAGGGCAAGCGCGCCACCAGCGACGGCACCACGGAATGCGAGTTGGAGGTGACGATCAGCGTATGCCCATCCGGCTCCGCCTTGGCCGCCACCTCGGTGCCCACCACAATGCCGGCACCGGTGCGGTTCTCCACCAGCACCGGCGTGCCCAGCAGATCGCCCAACGACTGCGCCAGCACCCGCGCGGTGACATCCGTGCTGCCACCAGGCGCGAAGGGCACGATCACCCGCAGCTGCCGCTCCGGGAAGGTCTGCGCTTGCGCCACCACCGGCAAGGCGACGCACAGCAACAACATGGCCAGCATTCGGAACAACAACATGGGCGCTTCCTCGGTCTTAGTTGGCGCCAGAATGGCCGAAGCCGCGGCGCCGCGCTACAGCCGGTACACCCGCGCCGCCGTGCCGGAGAACAGCGCCAGCTTCTCGGTGGCCGAAGCACCGGCCGCGAGCAGCTTGAAGGCGTTCCAGATCTCGCTGAAGCCGATGCCCATCTTCTCCACCGGGAAGTTGCTCTCGAACAGGCAGCGTTCGGCGCCGAACAGCTCAATGCAGGCGAGGATGTACGGCTTCCACCATTCCGCCAGGTCGGCGGAACTCGGCGGCAGTTCCAGCGCGCCGTAGTCGTAGGCGGCTAGGCGCATCATCATGCCGCCCAGCTTCACCACCACGTTGGGGCATTGCGCCAGCGGTTGCATCGCCGCCTTCCACTGCGCGAAGACCTCGTCGCGCTTGCCGGCATAGGGGCCGTAGCCCAGCGGCCCGCCGCAATGGCCCAGCACGAAGCTGGTTTCCGGCATCGCCCGCACCAGGTCCAGCGCCTCATGCAGTTGCGTGTGGAAGCACCAGAGGTCGAAGGCCAGCTCGCGCTTCGTCAGTTCGCGCAAGCCGGCGCGGAAGGCCGGCTGCGCCAGCAGCCCCGGCACCGGGCCGCCATTGCCGACCACCGGGTCCGCGTCCCAGGCCGCCGAGTGCCGCACGCCGCGGAAGCGCCCGCCGCCGGCGCGGATCTGCGCGTCCAGCACGGCGCCGGCAGCCTCGCCCAGCGCCAGGTCGGCATAGCCGACGATGCCGGCGGCGATCTTCGTCGGGCCGTAGCCGCCACTCGCGCTCATGGCGGCGATGCCGTTGACGAACTCGGTCTCGCCGATCGGGCGCAGCTCCTCCGGCCCGTCCGCCTTGTACATGGTGTGGCACTGGATGAAGACGGTGCCGATGATGTTGTGGCCGGTGTTCAGGTCGGCCAGGAAATCATCCAGCAGATACCGCTGGTCCTTGCGGTCCCACAGGTGGTGATGCGCGTCGATGATCGGCAGCTCCGGCTCCAGCGCCGGCTCCACCGGGCGCTGCGCCAGCCAGGCCTGGTTGGGCGGGTAGATGCGGCCGTAGCGCGTGGGGAAATCGAAGTTCCGCATCACTCGGAGGCCCGCAGGAAGGGGTTGCGCAGCGTGCCGAGGCCGGTGATCTCCACCTCCACCACATCGCCCGACTTCACGTCCGGCGACTGCCCATCGGTGCCCAGCCAGATCACGTCGCCGGGGTAGAGCGTGATGTACTTCGTCATCGCCGCGATGAAGGTGGCGCAGCTGAACAGCATGTGCCCGGTGGCGAAGCTGGTGCGGACCTCGCCGTTCAGCCGCACATTGGTCTGCGCCGCGTCCATGTCGAACTCGGTCTGGATATAGGGGCCCATCGGCTTGAAGGTGTCGGTGTTCTTGCTGCGCCAGAAGGTGCGGTCGGCGCGCTGCCAGCTGCGTTCGCTGACATCATTGCCGATGGTCCAGCCCATGACGCAGGACAGCGCCTCGGCCTCGCTCAGGTTCTTCGCCTGCTTGCCGATGACCGCGACCAGCTCGCCCTCGTAGTGGATCTTCTCGGTGGCGTCGGCGGGGATGATCACCGTCTCGCCATGCGCGATCAGCGCGTTGTTGGCCCGGTAGCCAATCTCCGGCCGGGCTGGAATGTTCGGCGTCTCGCCGCGCTTCTTGGCGCCCTCGATCACGTGCTCCACATAGTTCAGCCCGGCGCAGTAGAAGGTGCGCGGCACCACCGGAATCTCCAGCTTCACCGTGGCCAAGTCATGCCGCCGCGTCGTGCTCTGCCAGCCGGCGAAGGGGTCGCCCGCCACCTCGGCGATGCGGTCGCCTTCCAGAATGCCGTAGGCGGTACGCCCCTCGGTGGTGAAGCGGATCCAGCGCATGGTTTCTCTCCCGTCGTTGCCGGCAGGCTGGCATCGGCCCCACCCGCCCGGCAACCCGGAAACCGCTCAGTCCGTCTTCATCACCTCGTCCGGGTTGGCGCGGGGGTCGCGCCGGTCCCAGCGCCCGGCTTCCACCGTGGCGATGAACTCCGCCAGGTGGCGGTTGAACAACTCCGGCTCCTCCAGGTTCAGCGTGTGGCCGGTCTTCGGGAACACCGCCAGCGCCGCGCGCGGAATCACGCGCTTGAGGAAGAAGGCCGGCATCAGGCAGTGATCATCCTCGTCGCCGGTCATCACCAGCACCGGCAGGTCCATGGCGCGGAAGCCGGCTTCCAGGTCGTACAGCGATGGCCGCCGCGCCTGCAGCCCGCGCATGGTCGCCGCCGCGCCCACGGCGGAATGCTCGCCCAGTTGCGTGGCGAATTCCTGCCAGCCGCGGGGGTCCTTGTTCTGGAACTGCACGCGCGAGGCGCCGATGGAATAGGTCCGCGCGAAGGCCTCGGCGCCCTGCTTCTCGAAACCATCCGCCACGGCGAGCGAGACGCCGCGGAAATACTCCTCCAGGTGCTTCTCCGCGCCATAGCCGGCGCCGGCCGCCAGGATGGACAGCGCGCGGTCCGGATGGTTCAGCCCGAAATGCAGCGCGCAGAACCCGCCCATGGAAAGCCCGACGATGTGCGCCTTCGCCACCCCCAGCGCATCCAGCACCGCCACGGCATCCGCCACCGCCAGCGCCTGGCTGTAGTGCTGCCAATCCGCCGGCACGTCGGAGGGCGGATAGCCGCGCGCCGCATAGGTGATGCAGCGATGCCGCCGGGCGAAGGCGCGCAGCTGCGGTTCCCACGCCCGATGGTCGCCGCCGAATTCGTGGATGAACAGGATCGGCGTGCCGGTGCCGGCTTCCTCGACCCACAGCTTCACGCCATCCGGCGTGGTGATGTGCGTGCCCATCAGATAATGCTCCCGCGCGAGGCGATGCCGCCATCGATGGTGACGATGGTGCCGGTGATGTAGCCGGCGCGCGGGCTGGCGAGGAAGAGGATCAGGTCCGCCACTTCCTCCGCCGTTGCCGGGCGCTTGCCGGGGTATTTGTCGTACAGCTCCTCCCAGCGGGATTCATCGCCGTACCAGTCCACCGCGCGGCGCTTCATCAGCTTCAGCATGCGGTCGGTCGCGACCGGCCCCGGGTTCACGCCCACCACGCGCACGCCATGGTCCAGGCTGGCGCCGCCGAGCGCGCGGGTGAAGGCCATCAGCGACGCATTGCCGGAAGATCCCGCGATGTAGCGCGCGTCGAAATTCTCACCGGAGTTGCCGATATCGTTGACGATCACGCCCTCGCCGCGCGCACGCATCCGCTCATAGTAGGCGCGCGTCAGGCTGATGTAGCCGAACACCTTGAGGTCCCAGCCACGCCGCCAGGCGGCGTCGTCCACCACATCCAGCGGACCCGCCGGAATGTCGCCGGCATTGTTCACCAGCACGTCCACGTCACCCACCTCGGCGGCCAGCGCGCGCATGGCGGCGTCATCCGAAAGGTCGCGCGCATAGGTGTGCACGGCCACGCCATGCGCCGCTTCCAGCTGCCTCTTCGCCGCCGCCATCAGGTCGGCGGAACGCGCCGCCAGGTGCAGCGTGCAGCCCTCGGCGGCAAAGGCCTCGGCGCAGGCCAAGCCGATGCCCTTCGACGCCCCGGTGATCAGCACGGCCTTGCCGCGCATCCGCATGTCCATGGTTCAATCCTCCCCTACTAGCGCCAGAACACCACGCGGCGTTCCAGCGCGCTGACCGCGGCGAAGCAGCCGAGCGAGATCAGCGAAGCTACAAGAATGGCGGCCCAGACCCGCAGGAAGTCAATCTGCAGCACCGCCTCGAAGATCGTCCAGCCGAGGCCCTTCTGGCTGCCCAGCATCTCCGTCACGATGGCGACGATCATGCTGCGCACCGTGGAAACCCGCATCCCCACCATGATCGCCGGCAGCGCGGTCGGCAGCCGCAACCGCCACAGCACACCGAGCGGCCCGGCACCGAAACTGCGCAGCAAAGCCACGGCGGCAGGGTCCACCCGCAGCAACCCGTCCAGCGCATTCAGGAAGACGGTGAAGCCGACGATGAAGGCGACCATCACCACCTTGGACAGCGCCCCGGTGCCGAACCACAGCAGCGCCAGCGGCGCGTACGCCGCGACGGGCACGGAGTTCACCACCACCACCATCGGCAGCACCAGCTTGCGCACCGGGGTCGCCAGCGCCAGCAGCATGGCCAGCACCAGCCCCAGCACGGCGCCGATGCCATAGCCGGTCACCGCCTCGAACAAGGTCATCGCGCCGGCATCCAGCAGCGGCCCGCGCGCCGACCAGGTGGTGGCGACGATCCCGCTCGGCGGCGGCAATATCCAGGGCGGTATCGCGGCCAGGCGCACCACCGCCTCCCACAGCACCAGCAGCAGCACGCCGCCGCCCAGGCCCCGCGCCAGCGCCGCGTTCACAGCTCGTCCCGCCAGAACACCAGCCGCGCCTCCACCAGCGCGACCACGCCGAAGATCGCACCGCCCACCGCCGCCGCGGTCAGGATCGCGGCCCACATTGCCACCACCTGCTCATTGAACAGCGCCGCCAGCAGCATGGCGCCAACCCCGATGCTGGCGCCGAACCACTCGCCGACGATGGCGCCTGCCAGCGCCAGGCCAGCGGAAAGCCGCAGCGCGGTGAAGATGCGCGGCAGCGCGCTGGGCAGCAGCAGCTTCCACCAGATATCGCGCCGCGAGGCGCCGAAGCTGCGCAGCAGCGCCACCTGGCGCGGATCCACCGCCTCGAACCCCGCAAGGGCGTTCACCGTGACCGGGAAGAAAGTCAGGTAGAAGGCGATGGCCGCCTTGGCCAGCAGCGTATTGCCGAACCACAGCACGACGATGGCGCCGAAGGCGATGACCGGCACGGTCTGCGACGCAACGAACAACGGGAACAGCATGTCGCGCAGCCAGCGCTGGTGATGGAAGGCCGTGGCGCTGACCACGCCGACCAGCCCGCCGACGACGAAGCCCGCCACCGCCTCGCCCAGCGTGACCATGAAGGCCTGTGCATAGGCCGGGCCCAGCGCCCAGATGGCGCCCAGCACCTGGCGCAGCGGCGGCAGGTAGAACGGGCTGATCTGCAGCAGCGCCACCGCGCCTTCCCACAGCGCGGCCAGCAGCAGCAGCGGCAACACCAGGCGAAGCAGCGCCATCACGCCGCGCCGGCCGCGAAGGTCTTCATGCTCTCCTCCTCCACGGCATCCAGCAATTCGCGCTTGATGGCGTTGAAGGCCGGGGTGGTCAGCAGCGCCGGGTCGCGCGGACGCGGCAGTTCGACCCGCCGTTCCAGCTTGATGCTACCGGGGCGCGCGCTCATCACCACCACGCGGTCGCCCAGGAAGATCGCCTCGTCAATGTCGTGCGTGATGAACAGGATGGTACGGCGGTAGCGCGACCAGATGTCCAGCAGCCAGCGCTGCATCATCGCCCGCGTCAGCGCGTCCAGCGCACCGAAAGGCTCGTCCAGCAGCATCAGGTCGCGGTCGAACATGAAGGTTCGCATCAACGCCACCCGTTGGCGCATGCCGCCGGAAAGCTGCTGCGGGTAATGATCCTCGAACCCCTTCAGGCCGAAATCGGCGGCCATCGCCCGCGCCGTCTCGCGCGCCGCGCGCTTCGGCCGTCCCTCGACCTCGGCGGCGAGGATCGCGTTGTCCAGCACGTTGCGCCAGGGCAGCAGCAGGTCGCGCTGCGGCATGAAGGCGACCTTGCCGAGCAGGCTGGTCGCCGCGCCATCCAGCAGCACCTCGCCGCCCGTATCGGCCTCCAGCAAGCCGGCCACGATGTTGAAGAGCGTGGACTTGCCGCAGCCGGAAGGCCCGATCAGCGTGACGAACTCGCCCTCGGCAATGCCAAGGTCCACCTTCGCCAACGCCTGCACCGCACCGAACCGGCGCGACACGCCGTTGAGTTGCAGCTTGGCCCGTGCCGCCGGCGCTTCGCCGACAGTCAGCAACTGGTCAAGCTGGTCGGCCGCGTCGGTCAAGCCATGCGCTCGGCCAGCGGAATCGCCTCCAGGTACTTGCCCTGGTAGGCGGCGGCCAGGTCGATCGGCGCCGCCAGCACCTTCTGCGCGACGAAGAAGTCATGCGCCTTCTTCACCGCAACCGGGTCGATCGCGAACAGCCCCTGCTGCGCTGCGGCGCCGGCCTTCATCAGCCGCAGGCATTCCGGCAGCATCGCTTCCTGGTGCGCGCGGTCGATGGTCGGCGCGATCTTCATCACCGCCTCCACGCCTGCCACCGGGGTGGCCGCCGCCGCCTTCCAGCCGCGGATGCTGGCGCGCAGGAAGGCCTGCACCGCGCCGGGGTTGGCGGTGGCGAAGGCCTCGTTGGCGATGACGGTGTCGCGCGGCACGGTGATGCCGTAGTCCTCGGCGACGAAGAGCTTGAGCTTGTCCACACCGCCCAGCCGCGCCTTCAGCACGTTCAGCTCATTGTACCAGGTGGCGGCGACGACATCGACCTCGCCATTGACGAAGGGCGTGACCGAGACCTGTTGCGGGCTGATGTTCACCGCTTCCTTCGCAATGCCGCGGCTGGCCAGCATGCCGTACAGCACCAGGTGCGCGCCGGTGAACCACGCCGTGGCCTTGCGGCCGCGCATATCCTCCAGCGTCTTCACCGCACCATCTGCCTTGGCGGCGAAGACGAAGGGCGTCACTTGATGCGTGACGCCGACGCAGACGATCGGCAGGCCCTTTTCGCGCGCGGAGAACACGCTGTCGGTGCCGCCGGAGACGCCGAACTGCTCGCCACCGGAGGCGACGAGGTTCTCGGTCAGCAGGTTCGGCCCGCCCGGGTTGATGGTCAGGTCCAGCCCGGCCTCGCGGTAGTAGCCGCGTTCCAGCGCCAGGTAGAAGCCCGCGAACTGCGTCTGCGGCAACCACTTCAGCCGCAGCGTCGCCTTGGTCAGCGCCTGCGCGGTGCCGATGCGCGGCGCGGCGAGCAGCGCCGCACCGGTGGCCAGCAGGGTACGGCGTTGCATCATGGTCTTCGTCTCCATCTCGGTTACGCCGCGACCGAAAGCGGCCGCACCGGCACCGGCTTTTCACCGGCCAGCGTGGTGCGATGCATGATCCGGCTGTACTTGGTGTCGTCGTAGTCGGTGGCCTGGTGCATGGTGTTGCGGTTGTCCCAGGCCACCACGTCGCCCGCCTGCCACTTGTGCCGGTAGATGAAGGGCGCGCTGACCGCATGCGTGTTCAGCATGTCCAGCAGCGCGGCGCCTTCCTCCGGTGGCACGCCCAGCACTTCCTTCACCACCTCGCGGCCGATGAACAGCGCCTTGCGGCCATTCGCATGCAGCCGCACCAGCGGATGCACCACATCCGGCGTCGCCGCGCGCTGCGCGTCACTCAGCGGCGTGCGGTCGGCAAAGGCGCGGCCGTAATAGGTGGCGTAGCTGTGCACCGCGAACAGCCCGTCGATCTTCTGCTGCGTCGCCGCGTCCAGCGCCTCGTAGGCCTGGTGCATGCAGGCGAAGAGCGTATCCGCGCCCTCCGCCGGACAGACGCGCGCGTGCAGGATGGACCCGACCGCCGGCTCCTCCTTGTAGGACCAGTCGGAATGCCAGTTCAGCCCTTCCTTGTGGTTGCCGATGGGCTTGCCCTGCCGCACCACGTTGGAGAGCACGTAGATCTCCGGAAACGGCGTGGTCAGGAACTGCGTCAGCACATGGACCTGTAGTGCACCCAGGCGGCGGCTGAGCGCGACGTGGCCGGCCTCGTCCAGCTCCAGGCCCCGGATGGCCAGCACGCCGGCGCGGTGGAAGGCCGCGGTCACCTCGGCCCAGTGGGCCTCGTTGTCCAGTTCCAGCCCACGAACCTCCAGCCCGAAACCTGGGTGCAGGGGGGTCATCTCCAGCGCCATCGCAGGGCCTCCGGCTGTCGCCATCGCGCGGTCGCAGCCACGCGTTCTCACTGGCACGGGGTTAGCAAGCAGCATGCCGGGACGGCGTTGCGCCGACGCCAGGGAGATCCGCCATGTTCACCGCCGATTCCGCCGGCCATATCCGCGACAGCCTGGCCGGCACCGCCAGCCAGGCCGCCAGCACGGAGGCCGAGGCCCGGCTGCACCTGGCCGCGGCCTATCGGCTGCTGGCGCTGTTCGGCATGGACGACCTGATCTTCACCCACATCTCCGCCCGCGTGCCCGGGGAGCCGCACCACTTCCTGATCAACCCCTTCGGCCTCGGCTTCGACGAGGTGACCCCGGCCAGCCTGGTCAAGATCGACCATGAGGGCCGCAAGCTGGAGCCGAACATCTACGACGCCAATGCCGCCGGCTTCGTCATCCATTCTGCCATTCATATGGGCAGGCCGGAGGTGGATTGCGTGCTGCACACGCACGCGCCGGCCTCCACCGCCATCGCCGCGCGGCCGGAGGGGCTGCTGCCGCTCTCCCAATTCGCCATGCGCTTCTTCAACCGCATGGCGACGCATGACTATGAAGGCCTGGCGCTGAACCTGGGGGAGCGCGACCGCCTTGTGGCCGACCTGGGCAACTACCACACGCTGCTGCTGCGCTACCACGGCGTGCTGACCTGCGGCCGCACCATTCCGGAGGCCTTCGTGCTGGCCTACTACTTCGAGCAGGCGGCCAAGGTGCAGTTGCAGGCCATGGCGGATGGCCGCGCCCTGCCGCTGCCGCCGCCGGAGGTCTGCGAGACCACGGCGCAGCAGTTCGAGAACCAGCCGATGGCGCAGGGCGAACGCGAATGGGCCGCGCTGCTGCGCAAGCTGGACCGCGAAGCGCCGGGCTGGCGGGGTTAGATGATGGTGGGCGGCTGATTCACGGCCAGCGGCGCAAGCGCCTCGGCCGATCAGGCGCCGGCCCGCGCCCGAGCCCACAGCGCCGCGGCGGCCTTGGCCCCTTCGGCGCAGACCTGCTCCATGTCGCAGCGCGTCGGCCGGCCGTCGCGCACCACGACCTCGCCTTCCACCACCACATGAACAACGTCACGGCCGTGCGCGTTGTGAACAACTGTGCCCAACGGGTCAGGGTGCGGCACCAGGTGCGGGCGCTGCAGCCCCAGCAGCACCAGGTCGGCACGATAGCCCTCGCGGATGGCGCCCAGCTCGCCGCCCATGCCCATGGCATCGGCGCCGTTCAGCGTCGCGGCGGCCAGCATGTGTTCCGGCTGCCAGTCATCCTCGACGCGGCCGTGCTGGATGCGACCCATGTTGAGGCCCCAGCGCATCACCTCCACCATGTCGGCATGCATGTTGTCGGTGGCCAGGCACAGCTTGGCGCCGGCCCGCACCAGCGCGCGCGTCGGCGCGAAGGTGCCGCCGGTGGCGTTGCCCTTGGGGATATGCGCGACATGCACGCCGGCGGCGCCAACGCGAGCGATGTCGCTCTCGGTCAGGTGGATGCAGTGCGCGGCCACCAGGCGGTTGTCCAGCAAGCCCACGCTGTCCAGCAGCTCCGGCGGCGTCATGCCGTCGCGCTCGCGGATATGCGCGACCTCCACCTTGGACTGCGACAGATGCGCCTGCACCGGCACGTTCAGCCGGCGCGACATCTCGCCGATGCGGCGCAGGTAGTCCGGCGTGCAGGTATCCGGTGCATGCGCCGCCAGTTGCACGCCGGTGCGCGCGTCGCTGCGGCCATGGAAGCGCTGCACCAGCGCCTCCGCCTCGGCCAGCCGCGCCTCGCCGCCCTTGGCGTCCACCTCCCAGCGACCATGCGCGATGCCGGAGAAGCTGACATCGTGGATGCGGTTGCAGGAGAACACGCGCAGCCCGAGATCCGCCATCGCCGGCAGGGTCAGCGCGGTATGCACATAGGTGTCGTTGATCAGCGTGCTGCCGAACAGCATCGCCTCCAGCGCGCCCAGCCGCGCCAGGGCGACGGCTTCCTCCTCCGTCACCATCTGGCCCTGCGGCACGCCGGGGGTGTACGCGGGCGCGAAGCCCATATCCTCGGCCACGCCGCGCACCATGCACAGGATGGTATGGGTATGCACGTTGACCAGGCCGGGGATGCACAGTTTGCCACGCGCCTCCAGCGTCTCCTTGGCCGTCGCGCCCACCGGCAACGCGCTGCGCGGCCCGACGAAGACGAAGCGCCCGCCGCTGATGCCGATGGCGGCATCCTCGATGGGCGTGGCGAAGGCCTCGGCGATCAGCGTGCAGCCGGTAACCAGCAGGTCGTACATCATGCGCTCGGCTCCAGATGCCGCAGGAAGCGTTGCAGTCGCGGGTCCGCCGGCGCGCCGAACAGCGCCTCCGGCGGTCCGTGTTCGGCGATGACGCCATCGGCCATGAACACCACGCGGTCCGCCACATGGCGGGCGAAGCGCATCTCATGCGTCACCACCAGCATGGTCATGCCCTCGCTGGCCAGGGCGCGCATGGTGTCCAGCACTTCCTGCACCAGTTCGGGGTCCAGCGCGCTGGTCGGCTCGTCGAACAGGATCACCCGCGGTTCCATCGCCAGCGCGCGCGCGATGGCCACGCGCTGCTGCTGGCCGCCGGAAAGCTGGCTCGGGCGCTTGTGCATGTGCTCGGCCAGTTGCACCCGGCGCAGTTCGCGCTCGGCCCGGGCATCGGCGGCCTCGCGGCCCTGGCCCAGCACGCGGCGCGGCCCCAGCGCCACGTTCTGCAAGGCGGTCAGGTGCGGGAACAGGTTGAAGCGCTGGAACACGAAGCCGAACAACCGCCGCTGCGCCGCCAGCACGCGTTCGGTCGCGACCACGCTGCCGGTGCGGCCCATCACCTGCGTGTCGATGCGGATATCGCCGGCGTCCGGCCGTTCCAGCCAGTTCAGGCAGCGCAGGAAGGTGGTCTTGCCACTGCCGCTGGCGCCGATGATCGTCACCGCCTCGCCCTGCCGCACGTCCAGGTCGATGCCATCAAGCACCACCTTGCCGGCATAGGCCTTTCGAACGCCTCGCGCGGAGAGGATCGCTGGCGGGATCACCATTGCGGCAAACTCCGCTCCAGCCGCCGCGACGCCCAGCTGAGCACGCTGATCAGCAGGTAGTAGTACAGCGCCAGCAGCAGATAGATCTCGAACGGCGCGAAATGCGTGGCGATGATCGCCTGCCCCGCCCGCGTCAGCTCATAGACCGAGATCGCCGAGAGCAGGCTGCTGTTCTTGGTCAGCGTGATCAGGTCGTTGGTCAGCGGCGGCACCATCGGCCGCCAGGCCTGCGGCAGCAGCACCCACCACAGCACGCCAGACCGCGTCATGCCGATGGACAGCGCCGCCTCGGCCTGGCCCTTCTCCACGCTGCCGACCGAGCCGCGCACGATCTCGCTGATATAGGCGCCGGAGTTGACCGCCAGCGCCACCACCCCGGCCCAGTATTCCGGCAGCCGCACGCCCACCACCGGCAGCGCGAAGAACACCAGGAAGATCTGGATCAGCAGCGGCGTACCGCGGATGAAATCGACATAGCCGCGCACAACGCCGCGGAGCACGCGGAAGCTGCTCAACGAGGCCAGCCCAGCCACCAGGCCGATGGCCAGCCCCAGCAACCCCGCGACGATGCTGACCTGCAGCGTCATCACCACGCCATGCGCCAGCAGCGGCATGGCGTACCACACCACGTTCCAGTCGAAGATCATCGCGCCAACGCCAGCCCTTACGCGGCCGGTTCGGGGATCGTATCGGGCAGGTTGAACTCCAGGCCGAAATACTTCAGCTGCAACGCCTTCAGCGTGCCATCGGCCTTCAGCCGCCGCAGCTCGGTGTTCATCCAGCCCTGGATCTCGGTGTCTTCCTTGCGGCAGGCGAAGCCGGCCCAATTGTCGGCGCCCACTTCGCGGATCACGCCGAAGCGGCCGGGCTGGCTCTTCATCACATAGGCCAGCGTCGGCAGTGTGTTCAGCACGCCATCCACCGTGCCCTGCAGCAGCGCCAGGTAAGCGGCGGGGTGGTCGTCATAGGTCTTCACATCGCCGAAGCCCTTGCCCTTCGCCGCCTGCAGCCGCGCTGCCAGCCGCGGGTGCAGCGTCTCGCCGGGGCTGCCCAGCTTGATGCCCAGCACCTTGCCGGACATGTCCTCAATGCCCTTGATCGTCGCCGCATCGCGCGAGCGGATCAGCAGGGACTGCCCAGCCTCGGCATAGGGGATCGAGAAGGCGACGCGCTCCATCCGCGCCTTGGTGTAGCTCATGCCGGACATGATCATGTCGAAGCGCCCGGCATACAGCGCCGGGATCACGCCTGACCACACCACGTCCACGAACTCCGGCGTCACGCCCAGGCTGCGGCACATCAGCGTGCCCAGCTCCACGTCATGCCCGGTGATGACGCCGCTCTCGCGCATGGTGAAGGGCGGGTAGGTCGCCTCCACCCCGATCCGCAGCTTGCCGGTGGCCTTCAGCTCGGCAAGCGTGGTGGCGCCGGCCATGCGCGGCAGCAGCCCGGCGGCCAGGCCGGCACCCAGCAGGGCACGGCGGTTGAGGGCGAAATGAGACATGCGCGGTCCTCCCGAAGCGGTGAGGGCGCAGCAAGCCATATGCCAGCCCCACCCCCGGCCCCGGGACCGGAACTGCCCAGTCCCCAGGCAAACCGCCCAGGCGCCGGGCTATTCCATCCGAACCGGCGTCAGGTCCTGGAACCACGACCGCGCCTGCACGAAGCCTTTTACTTTTTTCGTCATCGCCCGCGGGTTCAGGTCATGCGCCACGAACAGGTGCAGCGCGTCGTCCACCACCTTGGCATGCAGCTCCGCCACCAGCGCATCCTGCTTCGCCGGGTCGAACTCGTTCAGCACGCGCTCGATCAGCGCTTCGTAGTCGGGCCGGTTCAGGTAGCCCCAGTTGTTGCCGGCCGGCGGCACCAGGTCGCTGCGGAGGAAGCGGATCAGCGCGGTGAAGGGGTCGATCGCGGTCAGGCTGATGTTGATGGCGTGGATGCCGCGGTTGCTCGGCGCGCGGAAGCCGTCGCGCCAGATCGTCAGCAGCGTGTTCCACTCGAAGACCTCGAAGGTCACCTCGATGCCGATCTCCTTCAGCATCTGCTGCACCGCCTCGTTCATCGCCATCGGCTGCATCTGGCCGGAGCCGCTGGTGGAGATGCCGACCTTGGTGCGCAGCGGGTTGCGGGTACTGAAGCCGGCCTCGGCCAGCAGCTTCTTCGCCTCGGTGGGGTTGTAGGCCCATTTGAAGCTGCGCACCGGGTTCCACTTGTCGCCCATCGGCAGCAGGCCGGCGCCCTCGTCCATCAGCCCGCCCAGCATGTCCTTCATTGCCTTGCGGTCGATCGCCAGGTTGGCGGCGCGGCGCACGCGCGCATCGTGCCAGGTGCTGCCCTCCGCGGTGGCGAACTGCCAGGTCCAGTTGTGCGGGTACTGGTTGGTGACAATCTCGAACCCCGCCTGGCGCAGTGCCGGCACGGTGTCGGAGGGCGGCGCCTCGATGAAATCCACCTGGCCGGAGCGCAGCGCGGCCACGCGGGTGTTCGGCTCGCTCAGCGGCAGCAGCAGCAGCTTCTCGCATTTCGGGATGCGCGCGGCATCCCAGTAGGCGGTGTTGCGGACCAGCACGGCGCGCTCGCGCAGGGAAAAGCTCTCCAGCTTCCAGGGGCCGGAGCCGACCGCCTTGGCCAGGTAGTTGTCCCAGCTGCGCCCCGCCGCCTCCCAGGCGCCCTGGTGGACAATGCCGATCCAGGCCACGCCATAGGGGATGGTGCTGTCCACCGTGCGGGTTTCCAGCGTGAAGGTGCGGTCGTCGGGCGCCGCCCAGCTGACCACGGTCGGCACACGGGCGCGGGCGAAGGCGCTGGCGCGGCTGTCGAAGGCGGGGTGGTCGCTCTTCAGCGCGCGGTCGAAGCTGAAGGCGATGTCGTGCGCGGTCAGCTTGTGGCCGTCGTGGAAGGTCACGCCCTCGCGCACCTTGAAGGTCCAGCGCTTCGGGTTGGTCGGGTCCACATGCCATTCGGTGGCCAGGCCCGGGCGCAGCGTTGCAGGGCGGTCGGCATGGCCCAGGTCCCAGGTCACCAGGTGGTCGTACAGCGTGATGCCCATGAAGCGGTGCCCCTCCGCCCCTTGGTCCGGCACGCCGTTGGTCAGCGGCACGGCGGCGGCGGTCATGCCGACACGCAGCGTGCCGCCACCGGCGGGCGCCTGGGCCAGCGCCAAATCCCAGGGCAGCGCGGCCGCGGCGACGGCGCCACCCAGCAGGCCACGGCGAGAGGGGGTGAAGGTCATGCGGATGCTCCTGCGTCAGCCCGAACGTGCTGGAGTACATTCACTTTGCGTGCCAGCGGGGCATAATGGCCGGCACCACGACGCCGAAGGCCAGACAACCGGCATGTTGCCCGAAATGACGCCACCAAGCCCCGGCCCCGCCCTGGCCGCCCGCCTGTTCGACGCGCTGCGCCAGGCGTCGCTGGACCCGCCCGGCGTCAGCCGCGCCAGCTATGGCGAGGGTGAGGCCGCCGCCCACGCCCTGGCCCGCGCCGAGGCCGAGGCGCTGGGCCTGGAATGCAACGCCGACCCCGCCGGCAACCTGTTCATGACCCTGCCCGGCGCCGACCGTGACCTGCCCGCCACCTTCATCGGCAGCCACCTGGACGCGGTGCCGCATGGCGGCAATTTCGATGGCGCCGCCGGGGTGCTGATGGGCCTGGCCGCCTGCGCCGAACTCCGCGCCGCTGGCACCACCCTGCCGCGCGACCTCACCATCATGGCGGTCAGGGCGGAGGAGATGTGCTGGTTCCCCGCCTTCTACCTGGGCAGCCGCGCCGCCTTCGGCCTGATCCCCGCGCACCTGCCGGACGAGGTGCGCCGCAGCGACAGCGGCCGCACCCTGGCCGAGCATATGGCCGAGCAGGGCCTGGACCCCGACTTCCTGCGCCAGGGCCGCGCCAGCCTGGACCCCGCCCGCATCCACTGCTTCATCGAGCCGCATATCGAGCAGGGTCCGCAACTCGCCGCCGCCGGCATCCCGGTGGCGGTCGTCACCGGCATCCGCGGCAGCCTGCGCCACCCGCGCTGCCTGGCGCAGGGCCGCTGGGGCCATGCCGGGGCCGAACCCCGCGCCAACCGCGCCGATGCCGTGCTGGCCGCCGCCGAACTGGCCTCCGCGCTGGACAGCTTCTGGCAGGCCGAGGAAGCCGCCGGCCGCGACCTGGTGCTGACGCTGGGCGAGTTCCACACGCCCACGGCGATGCACGGCCCCACCAAGATCCCGGGCGAACTGCGCTTCAGCCTGGACATCCGCAGCGAGGACCGGGCAGTGCTGGACGCCGCCGCCGCACTGCTCGCCGCCCGCGCCGAGAGCATCGCCGCCCAGCGTGGCGTCACGCTCAGCTACGGCGCCGGCATGCGGGTGGAGCCGCTGCGGATGGCGCCCTGGCTGCGCGCCGCGCTGAACGCCGGGGCCGTGGCGGCCCAGGTGCCGGTGCTGGAGATGGCGTCGGGCGCCGGGCATGACGCGCTGATCTTCGGCCAGCAGGGCGTGGACTGCGCCATGCTGTTCATCCGCAACACCGGCGGCAGCCACAACCCGGAGGAGGCGATGGAACTGGCCGACTTCAACGCCGCGCTGGCCGTGCTGCTGGCCGCCCTGCCGCAAATCTGCGCGGCGTGACAAGGGCAACGTAACCGCCCTACCCTCCCCATCCTCCAGCAGAAGCCGAGGCCCCGATGTCCCAGACCAACCAGCCCGACCCCGAGATCCGCCGCAAGGTGGTCGAGCAGGACCTGGCCAACGTGTTGCACCCGCTGGTGCAGCACAAGGCACTGGAAGAAAAGCAGATGGTCGTCACCGGCGGCCAGGGCAGCACCATCGTGGATGCCGACGGCACGACCTACCTGGACGCCATGGCGGGCCTGTGGTGCGTCAACATCGGCTATGGCCGCACCGAGCTGGCCCAGGTGGCGGCCGAGCAGATGCAGCAGATCGCCTACTACCCGCATACCGGCATGAACCTGCCGGCGGCGCAGCTGGCCGAGCAGCTGAACACGCTGATGGGCGGCGGCTACCACAGCTACTTCGTCAACTCGGGGTCCGAGGCGAACGAGGCCGGCTTCAAGATCGCCCGGCAGTATGTGAAGCACGAATACCCCGGCGAATTCCGCTTCAAGACCATCAGCCGCTACTACGCCTATCACGGCACCACGCTGGCGACGCTGGCGGCCGGCGGCATGGGCGACCGCAAGGGCAAGTTCGAGCCCTATGCCGGCGAGTTCGTCCACGTGCCGGCGCCCACCTGCTACCGCTGCCCGCTGGGCCTGGAATACCCCAGCTGCAAGGTCGCCTGCGCCCAGGCGATCGAGAACTCCATCCTCGGCGAAGGCCCGCAGAGCGTGGCCGAGGTCATCGTGGAACCGATCATGTCTGGTGTCGGCATCGCCGTGCCGCCGGATGAGTACCTGCCGATGGTCGAAGCCATCTGCCGCAGGTACGATGTGCTGCTGCACGTGGACGAGGTGATCAACGGCTTCGGCCGCACCGGCAAGATGTTCGGCCACCAGCATTGGGGCATCAGCCCCGACATCATGGCCGTGGCCAAGGGCATCGTCAGCGCCTACCTGCCCATCGCCGCCACCGTGGTGAAGAACCACGTTTTTGAGAGTTTCCTCGGCGAGGTCGCCGATGCGCGGCAGGTGATGCAGGTCAACACCTATGGCGGCCACCCAGTGGCGGCGGCCGTCGCCGTCCGCAACATTGAGATCATGCTGGAGGAAGAACTCCCTCAGCGCGCCGCCACCATGGGCGCCTATCTGATGGACGGCCTCAAGGCCACGCTGTTCAAGCACGCCATCTGCGGCGACGTCCGCGGCAAGGGCTTGCTGATCGGCATCGAGCTGGTCACCGACCGCGAGAGCAAGACCCAGCTGGAAGGCGGCCTCATCGCCGGCGTGGTGGAGTTCTGCAAGGCCAATGGCGTCATCGTCGGCCGCTCCGGCGGCGGCCTACGGCATTCCAACACCATCGCGCTGTCGCCGCCCCTCGTCATCACCCGCAGCGAATGCGACACGCTGATCGAGGTGCTGGACCGCGCGCTGGCGGATGCCGTGGCCAAGCGCGCCGGCCGGGGCTGACGGGCAGATGACCAGCCGGCAGCTGAAGCTGGGCGCCTTCTTCTTCACGCCCGGCAGCCATTCCGCCGGCTGGCGCCACCCGGACGCCATTCCGGAAACCGACATGTCCTTCGCCCACTACGTCCGCATGGCGCAGGTGGCGGAGGCGGGGAAGCTGGACTGCATCTTCTTCCAGGACACCGCGGCGGTGAATGGCAGCGCCATGCTGGATGGCGCCCCCAGCCCCTGGCGCCCGGCCATGGGCCGCCAGGTCTTCCCGGAACCGGCCACGCTGATCGCGGCGCTGGCGCCGGTGACGACGCATCTCGGCCTGGTCGCCACCGCCACCACCACCTATGGCGACCCCTACACCATCGCCCGGCGCTTCGGCAGCGTGGACCACATCAGCGGCGGCCGCGCCGGCTGGAACCTCGTGACCTCGCAGATCGAGGACGAGGCGCTGAACTTCGGCATGGACCGCCATCCGGACCACGACGAACGCTACCGCCGCGCCGAGGAGTTCTTCGACGTCTGCGCCGGCCTCTGGGACAGTTTCGAGGACGGCGCCTTCCCGCGCGACAAGGCCAGCGGGCAATACCTGGACCCCAGCAAGGCCCATATCCTGGACCACCATGGCGAGTTCTTCCGCGTCCGCGGCCCGCTGAACCTGCCGCGCGCGCCGCAGGGCCGCCCGGTCATCTCCCAGGCCGGCTCCTCGGAAGTGGGCAAGCAGCTCGCCTCCCGCTGCGCCGACATGATCTTCACCGCGCAGTCCGACCTCGCCGAAGGCCAGGCCTTCTACCGCGACGTGAAGGCCCGCGCCGTGGCGCATGGCCGCCAGCCGGACGACGTGAAGATCATGCCCGGCTTCATGGCCATCACCGGCCCGGACCAGGCCAGCGCCCAGCGCACCTACGACGAACTGGCCGAGCTGATCGACGACGCCACCGCGCTGCGCCTGCTGGCCCGGCTGTGCGGTGACCTCGACATCTACGCCTACCCCATCGACGGCCCGCTGCCGCCGCTGCCCATCAGCAACGCCGCCAAGGCACGCCAGGCCCATCTGGTGGCCAAGGCCAAGCGGGAGAACCTCAGCATCCGCCAGGTCGCCCGCTACATGGGCACCTCGCTCGGCCACCAGCTCATCATCGGCGACGCCACCCGCGTGGCCGATGTGATGCAGGAATGGCTGGAGGCCGGCGCCTGCGACGGCTTCACCCTGATGTTCCCGTTCTACTCCAAGCCGCTGGAGGACTTCGTCACCTACGTGGTGCCGGAACTGCAGCGCCGCGGCATCTTCCGCACCGAATACGAGGGGCGGACGCTGCGCGAGAACCTGGGCATTGCCGTGCCGCGCAACCGCTACGGCTGAACCCCCTGGCGGTCCGTCGCAAGCATCCCTAACAATGCCGGGACGGCAAGGTGGCCGAAGGGCGAGGGGGAGTTGCATGGGGTTTGGCCGCCTGGTCGCGCCATGGCTTGGATTGTGGCTCACCGGCTGCGCCATCGTGGATTTCAGCCGCCCCGGCACGCCATCGGGGCCGGTCGCCTCGCTGGACAGCTACTTTGCCGAATTCTGCGCCGTCTCGCAGATCCTGCAGAAGCCGGGCGGCGTCGTCACCGTACGGGGCGATATCGGCGGCCACTCCGTCTTCTACCTGAACGGCGCCTGCCGCGCCGGCCAGCACGGCCAGACCCGCATCCAGCTGTGCGACGAACCCGGCGCCGAGCCGGCCGATGGCGTCGGCCTGAGCATGAACGCCCACTTCGCCAGCACCAAGTGGGTGGCCACCCCGGGCCGCGACTTCTTCCTGAACGGCAACCTGCCCGCCGGCGCCCCGCTGACCCTGGCCGGCCGCCAGGCGGTGATGGCCGAGGCCAGGCGCCTGCGCCTGTATGACGGCGTCACCTTCCACCCGGAGGTCTTCGACGGCATGCCCGCCGGCATGGCGCGGGAGGACTGGGTGCAGGAGGTCTCGGTCGCCACCGACTACGGCATCAGCCTGGGCCGCGGGCGGTTCTGCGCCAAGGTGCCGGTGAACCGGGCGCAGATGGCCGCCATGGTGCGCTTCCTCAACGCCGAGAACGCGCCCTATACCGAGCGCGGCCAGACCTTCCGCTGGAACCTGTTCAAGGACAACTGCATCCACCTGGCGCACAACGCCCTGGCGGCCGCCGGGCTGTGGCGGGAATGGCGGACCCATCGGCACTTCCTGGTCTCGGTGCTGGACTTCCCGGTGCCGCGGAACGAGTTCGTCAACCTGATGCAGCGGGTCGGCGATGCCGGCATGCTCGACCCCTTCGAGATCCACGCCGACCCGGCGGTACGCCGCGGCCTGCTGGAGTTCAACCAGTTGCCGATCCGTGCCGGCGCGCTGATGGAAAGCCGCCCGCCGCAGACCCCGAACGAGGCCTATGAGACCGACCTGAAGCTGGTGTTCTACGACGCCGAATGGGTCGGCCCCTACCAGGGCTGGTTCGACAGCATCCAGGCCGACCCCACCCAGCACGACCCGCGCCGCAACCTGGCCTGGGCGCATGCCCAGCAGCGCCTGGCGCTGGCCCGCCGCAAGCCGCTGGACTGGTGGCTGCAGCAGCCGGGCATCCCGGAACGCGAGCACTTCGCCATCACCTACCACCGCTTCTACGCCCTGTTGGAACGCGAGATCGCCGCCGCCGGGCCGCTGCTGGGCGCCACCGATGTCGCCGCCGCGCCGTAATGCTTCCCGGCCGCGCCCCGCTGGCCGATGATCCCTCCCCCGCAGAACGGAAGGCCAGTCCCATGCTCACCCTCTACGGCGTGCTCCGCAGCCGGGCCTCACGCAATGCCTGGCTGGCGCAGGAGCTGGACCTGCCGCTGCGGCGGGTGGACGTCATCCAGGCCTACCGGCTGGCCGACCCGCTGGCCGCCGACGCGCCGCTGAACACCCGCTCCCCCGCCTTCCTGGCGGTGAACCCGAATGGCCATGTCCCCAGCCTGATGGATGGCGAGCTGGTGCTGCATGAGAGCCTGGCGATCAACCTGTACCTGGCCCGGCAATATGGCGGCGCCCTCGGCCCGGGCACGGCGGCGGAGGACGCGCTGTTCGGCATGTGGGCGCTGTGGGCCGCCACCGAGGCCGAGCCGCATAGCATCCAGGTGCTGTACCACCGCGTCGGCAAGCCGCCGGCGGAACGCGACCCGGCGGTGGCCGAAGCCGCCATCGCCGCGCTGCGCGCCCCCTTCGCGGTGCTGGACCAGGCGCTGGCCGGCACCGGCTGGCTGGTCGGCGGGCGCTTCACCGTGGCCGACATCAACACCTCGGAGGTGATCCGCTACGCCCTGCCGGCGCCGGAGCTGTTCGAGGGGCTGCCGGCGCTGTCCGCCTGGCTCACCGCCTGCCACGCCAGGCCGGCCTTCCGGCGGATGATGGCGGAGCGCGAGCGCGAACCGGCCTGAGCGGCGCTTCCGGCCGGCCGGGGCCGGAGTCCCCGCCCCCGTCGTCATCAGATATGTTGCATTATGTTTTATCGGGCCCGGCAACGGATTGACGCCCCGGCGGGCGGGTTCCAAATACGGTGGACGGCAACCCGACCGCCGCAACCAGCCAGGCCGGAACCGTCAAGATGAATGTCCTGCAGCCCCAGCCGATGCCGCCCAACCGGATGAAGGAGAGCAGCATGCCCGATGACCGCAAGGACGAGGACAACACCCAGGTCCGTAAGATCAAGTCCGAGAACGAGCTGGACCAGATCGACGACAGCATCCTGGACCAGGTCTCCGGCGGCGCGAAGAAGGGCAACGACGACGAGACCCACGAGGTCGAGGACCTCGAGGTCATCCCGATCTTCGACCCCACCAGCATCATCGATTAGGTCTGCCGGACTGGTCTTGGCGCGCGCGTGAGCCTTCTCAACCACAGGATGAATCCGACGGCAGGCTGCCATCGGGATCAGCGACTGTCGCTTCCGGCCCACCGGCGCGGCGCCGGCATCGCCATGCCTGGGCGGAACCTGCCCGGCAGTGCCCCGGCTGCGGCCGGCGCCTGCGCGCCACCTGGGCGGCCGGCACGGCCCCTCGGGGGCGCCTGAGCATGGCCGGCCCGCTGCTGACCCCGCATGAGCATGCCCACCTGCTGCCCCAGGCGTCGGTGAATGAAGCCGAGGTCGATGGGCTGATCGCCGCCATGCGCCGGCTGGGCAGCCGTCAGGTGGCGCGGGCAGAGGCGACCACCGGCTCCACCAACTGGCGCGACTGGCACCCGCTGACGGTCCGGCTGATGGTGCGCTTCGCCCGCGTGCTGGACCTGTGGTCCGACCCGCGGGTGGCGCTGCTGAACGACAAGGTCGCCTTCGTCGAGTTCATGCAGGCGCTGGGCTACAACGCGCCGCCTACCATCCATGTGCCGGCGGAACCCTTCGACCCCGCGGCGCTGAAGCAGCAATTGCTCAAGCTGGGCCAGGGCGGCTGGCTGCTGAAGCCGAAGGACGGCTCCAAGGGCAAGGGCCTGCTGCGTACCACCCGGGTGGAGGAGGTGCTGGAGCATCTGGTCTACACCGCGCAGGACTACCTGGTGCAGCCCAGCCTGCCGATCCTGCGGGACTTCCGCTACATGGTGTATACCGATGTGGCCGGCCGGCAGTGGCGCAGCGTCTACGACAAGCGCTGCCCCTCCTTCATCTCAGACGGAAGGCCGCTGTACCAGCAGGTGATGGAACGCAAGGCAGAGCTTGGCCCGCGCGGCCTGGCCTCGCTGCGCGACCGCTACCGCCACCGCAGCTTCGAGCCGATCCCGGCCGGGGAGAAGCTGTTCGTGGCGCTCAGCGGCAACATGGCCCAGGGCGCCGAATACATCGGCCTGACCGCGACCGAGACCGCCAACCTGGACCGCTTCATGAGCCGGGTGCGCGCCGAGATGGCCGCGAAGTGCGGCCGCGACTTCAGCTTCTTCTGCGTCGACCTGGGCGCCACCGAAATGGACCTGCTGGCCCGGCCCTACGACTACGCGCTGCTGCGCAAGCGGGTGGTGTTCTTCGAGTATCAGTTCTTCGCCAATGTCGTGATAGACAACGGCGATATGGACCCGCAGGAATTCTACCACCGGATGAAGGCGATGTGCGTGCGCGACGCGCTGGCCCGCGCCGCCCGCCTGCCGGATGCCGCCCCCACCGGCTCCCCCACCGGCACGACGGCATGAGCGCGCCGGCCGAAGCCCCGCGCCTCTACCGGCAGACCGCCCTCGACAAGCTCGCCTCGCCCGAGCAGTTGGACGAGTTGGTCACCGTCGCCGACGTGCAGGGCTGGCTGGCCGCGCTGGGCCTGGGCGTCGTGCTGGCTGCCTTCCTCGCCTGGGGCTTCCTCGGCTCCATCCGCACCGAGGTCGAGGCCGCGGGCATCCTGGTCAGCGAGAGCGGGCGGGTCATCGGCGCGCTGGCCCCGGCCGCCGGCACGGTGGACGACCTGAAGGTCAAGCCCGGCGACCGCGTCACCCGCGGCCAGGTCATCGCCACGCTGAACCAGGACGAGGCCGAGCTGAAGCTGCGCAACGCCGAGGCCGCGGCCGAGGAGCAGCGCGCCGAGCTGGCCCGCCGGGTGGCCGACATCGCCCAGCAGGACAGCGCGATGGAGAGCAACACCGAGGAGCGCCGCCACGCCTACCGCGAGATCATCACCCTGAACCGCGAGCGGCTGGCCCGGCTGGCGGTGCAGCTGCGTGGTCGCGAGGGGCTGCGGCGGGAGAACCTCGTGGCCGAGGACCAGGTCGAGGAGGTCCGCGTCAACATCGCCCAGGGCCGCCAGGACATCAGCGAGAACCAGGCCAAGCTGGTCGAGCTGGACACCACCCTGCTGCAATTCCGCGCCCAGGCGGAACGCGACTTGGCCGATGCCCGCCGCGCCGTGGCCGCGGCGGAGCGCCTGGTGGCCGAGCTGAAGCTGACGCTGGAGAGCGCCCAGCAGGTGTTGGCGCCGACCACCGGCCGGGTGACGGAACTGGCGGTGGCCGAGGGCCAGCTGCTGGCCGCCAATGCCCTGGTGCTGAACGTGGAAACCGAGGGCCAGCGGCTGCAGGCCGTGGTCTACGTGCCCACCGAGCACGGCAAGAAGGTCAATGGCGGCCTGGCCGCCCGCCTCGCCCCCTCCACCGTGCGGAAGGAGGAATACGGCACCATGCTCGGCACCGTCGCCGATGTCTCGGCCTTCCCTTCCAGCCCGCAGGGCATGCTGGCCCAGTTGCAGAACCAGAACCTGGTCAACGCCTTCGCCGGCGCCGGCGCGCCGTATGAAACCCGGATCGACCTGACGCCGGCGCGCACCTCCACCGGCTATGCCTGGACCTCCGGCGACGGCCCGGTGCTGGACCTGACCAGCGGCACCACGGTGCGCGCCTGGATCACGGTGCGGGAGGAAGCGCCGTTCAACCTGATCCTGCCCTTCGCCCAGCGGCTGGCGCCCTCGCTGCCGTGGGGGTCGCGCGCGGGTGAGTAGCCCGCCACCCCGGGCCGGCGCCCGGCCATGAGGGCGCCGCGCTGGCTGCGCTACCTGCTGCGCCGCCGCCGTACCCCCACCATATTGCAGATGGCCGCAGTGGAATGCGGCGCCGCGGCGCTGGCCATGGTGCTGGCCTTCCACGGCCGCTGGGTGCCGCTGGAGGAGCTGCGGATCCTCTGCGGGGTCAGCCGCGACGGCTCCAAGGCCTCCAACATCCTCAAGGCGGCCCGCTCCCTCGGCATGGTGGCCAAGGGCTTCCGCAAGGAACCGGAGGGGCTGCCCGACCTGCCGCTGCCCTCGATCATCCACTGGAACTTCAACCACTACGTCGTCTTCGAGGGGTTTCGCGGCGACTACGCCATCATCAACGACCCCGCGCGTGGCCGCCGCCGCTACCGCAGGTCCGAGTTCAGCCAGCACTTCACCGGCGTGGTGCTGGCGCTGACCCCGGATGCCGGCTTCAAGCCGGGCGGCCGCCGGCCGCAGCCGCTGCGGGAGATCGCCCGGCTGCTGCAGCGCTCGCGCCCGGCGGTATGGCTGATCGCGTCGTTCAGCCTGATGCTGGTGGTGCCCGGCCTGCTGCTGCCCGGCCTGTCCAAGCTGTTCGTGGACAAGGTGCTGCTGCAGCGGCTGAACGACTGGCTGCTGCCGCTCTGCCTGGTGGTGCTGGCCACCGGCGTGCTGCGCGCCCTGATGGTCCACCTGCAGCAGAAGTACCTGCTGCGGCTGGAGGGCAAGCTGGCCGCGGTGCTTTCCGCCCGGGTCATGGGCAGCCTGATGGCGCAGTCCCTCGCCTTCTTCAACCAGCGCTACGCCGGGGAACTCGCCACCCGCGTCGCCTGCGCCGACCGCGTCTCCTCCCTGCTGTCCGGGGAGGTGGCCACCACCGCCTTCAACATGATCGCGGTGCTGGTCTATGCGGTCGCCATGGCGGTGTTCGACCCCATCGTCGCCAGCGTGGCGCTGCTGGTGCCGCTGTCCAACGTGCTGCTGCTGCGCGTGCTGCGCCGCCGGGCGGTGGAGCTGAACCGCGCCATCTCGCTGGACCAGGGCCGCATGACCGGCGCCGCCATCGGCGCCATCGTCGGCATCGAGACCATCAAGGTCTCCGGCGGCGAGGGCGAGGCCTTCGCCCGCTGGGCCGGCTACCACGCCCGCACCATGGCCGGGCAGCAGGCGCTCGGCCTGCTCAACGGCGTGGTGGGCGTGGCGCCCTCGCTGCTGGGTGCCATCGGCAGCGGCGCGGTGCTGGTGGTGGGCGGCTACCGCGTCATCGATGGCGAGTTGACCATCGGCTCCCTGCTGGCGCTGCAATTGCTGATGGCCAGCTTCATCGGCCCGTTCAACCAGCTGGTCGCGCTGGTGGAACGCGCCCGCCAGGCCCAGGGCGACCTGAACCGGATCAACGACCTGCTGGCCGGCGCCCCCGCCCCGCCGCCGCCCGCCAGCCCGGCGCTGGCCGCGCCCCGGCTGGAAGGCCGCATCGAGTTCCGCGACATCTCCTTCGGCTACAGCCCGGCCGACCCGCCGCTGATCCGCGACTTCAACCTGGTGCTGGAACCGGGGATGCGCGTCGCGCTGGTCGGCGGCTCCGGCAGCGGCAAGTCCACCATCGGCCGGCTGATGTGCGGTCTGCTGGAGCCTTGGACCGGGCAGATCCTGGTGGATGGCCGCCCGCTGGCCAGCCTGCCGCCGGCGCTGCGTGCGGCATCGCTGGCCTATGTCGACCAGGACATCTTCCTGTTCGCCGGCAGCGTGCGGGACAACCTGACGCTGTGGGACCGCACCCAGCCGGAATCCGCCCTCGTCGAGGCGCTGAAGGACGCCGAGATCCACGCCGAGGTCGCCACCCGCCCCGGCGGGCTGGACAGCCTGGTGGCCGAGGGCGGCGTGAACTTCTCCGGCGGCCAGCGCCAGCGGCTGGAAATTGCCCGCGCCCTGGTCGGCAGCCCCGCCGCGCTGGTGCTGGACGAAGCCACCGCCGCGCTCGACCCCGTCACCGAACAACGCATCGACGAGGGCATCCGCCGCCGCGGCTGCACCGCGCTGATCATCGCCCACCGGCTGTCCACCGTGCGCGACGCCGATGAGATCGTGGTGCTGAACCGCGGCCTGGTGGTGGAGCGCGGCACCCATGCCAGCCTGATGGCAGCCGACGGCACCTATGCCGGCCTGTTCGAGAAGGCCGGGCGATGAGCGACGCTGCGCTGCACCTGGCCGCCGATGCGCCGCGCACCCTGCACGACCTGGATGGCCTCTGGCGGGTGCAGGCCGGCCATGTCGACATCTTCGCGGTGCAGCTGCGCCAGGGTCGCGCCGCCGGCCGCCGCCACTTCCTGCTGCGCCTGGCGCCGGGCCAGCATTTCGGCGGCCTCGGCCAGCCGGTGGCGGAGGCCGGCTGGACCCTGCTGGCGGTCGGCGGGCTGAACAGCTCGGCCGCGCCGGTGCCGCCCGGCAAGCCCATGGCGGACGCGATAGAGGGCTGGATCGCCGCCTGCGACGAGGTGTTCCGCGACCCCGAGCTGAGCTGGGGCGACGTGCAGCTGGCCTTGCCGGGCATGCTGACGCTGAAGGCCGGCAACACCCTGGCGGCGCATGGCCAGCAGGTGCTGTGGGCCAGTGTGCAGGAAGGGCTGCTGCAGGGCGCCGCTGGACAGCAGGCCGCACCGGGCACGCCGCCCCTGCCGGTCAGCGCCTCCGCCCCGCCGCAGGTGGTGCTGGACTGCCGGCTGCGGCTGGAGACGACGCAGGCGCTGCTGGGCACCCCGGCGCTGCACGCCGCGCTGGAAGCCTGGCACCAGGGCCTGCTGGACCGCACCGCCGCCCTGGTCGGCCGCCGTGTCGCCGCGCTGTCGGACCAACTGCGGCAGAGCGCCGCCGCCACCCGCCGCACCCTGACCAGCGGCCTGGCGCGCCTGGCCGGCTTCGCCGGGCTGGAGCCGGACCTGCACCATGTCGGCGAGGATGCCGACCTGCGCGCCATTGCCCGCGTTGCCCATGCCATCGGCCAGGCGCCCCTGACGCTGACCCGCGCGCTGTCCGCCCTGCCGCCCGGCCCGCCGCGGATGGATGCGCTGATCGACGAGGCCGGGCTGCGCGGCCGCCGCGTGCTGCTGCGCGAGGATTGGTGGCGCGGCAACCACGGCCCGCTGGTCGGCCTGCGCCAGGCGGATGCCACCGCGGTGGCGCTGCTGCCGGTGGGCCATGGCCGCTACCGGGTCTGGGACCCGCGCACCGACCAGTCCCGCCTGGTGGATGCCGCGGAGGCCGCCGAGTACTCCACCACCGCCTGGATGCTCTACCGCACCCTGCCGGACGTGGCCCCTGGCCCGCTGCGGCTGATGCGCTTTGCCCTGGAGGGCGGCGGCCCGCTGCCGCGCCAGCTGATGTGGGCCTCGCTGGTCGGCTCGCTGCTCGGGCTCGGCGTGCCGCTGGCCACCGGCGTGCTGGTGGACAAGGTCATCCCCGCTTCCGCCACCGCGCAGATCGCGGTGCTGGGCCTGGGCCTGGTCGCCGCCGCGCTGGGCGCCGCCGCGGTCAACGTGGTGCGGGCGCTGCTGCTGCTGCGGCTGGAGGCCCGCTTCGACCTCAACACCCAGCCGGCGCTGTTCGACCGGCTGCTGCGGCTGCATGCCAGCTTCTTCAAGCGCTTCACCGCCGGCGACCTGGCCGACCGCGCCATGGCGGTGCAGGAAATGCGCCGGATGCTGACCGGCACCACGCTGACCGCGCTGTTCGCCGGGCTGCTGTCGCTGGTCAACCTCGGCGTCATGCTGTTCTGCTCGCGCGAGTTGGCGCTGGCCGGGCTCGGCATCGCGGTGCTGCAGACCCTGGTCGGCGCCGGGCTGGCGCTGGTGCAGCTGCACCGCGAACGCCTGCTGGCCAACCGCCGCGGCCAGGCCGAGGGCTTCGTGCTGCAGACCATCTCCGGCGTGGCCAAGCTGAAGGTGGCGGCGGCGACCGACCGCGCCTTCGCGCTCTGGGCCCGGCTGTTCGGCGCCCAGCGCGATGCCTTCCTGGGCGTCCGCCGCGCCACCGTGCTGCAGAGCGTGGTGCTGGCGGTGCTGCTGCCGGCCGGCATGGCGCTGCTCTTCGTGCTGGGCGCCGGGC
Source organism: Acetobacteraceae bacterium (assembly GCA_947455205.1). GTDB lineage: Bacteria > Pseudomonadota > Alphaproteobacteria > Acetobacterales > Acetobacteraceae > CAIMOR01. Next base: position 57,941 of record CANGNF010000005.1, read on the forward strand.
TGGCCCTGCCGCTGCCGCAGGCCGCCGTGCCGCTGGACCCGCTGGCGCCCACGCCGGAGCCGATGGACCTTGGCCTCGGCGCCTGGGTCGCCTTCAGCAGCGCCTTCGGCCAGCTGACCGCCGGGCTGGCCGCCCTGGTGCAGGCCATCACCCAGATGCTGGGTCTGATGCCGCTGTATGAACGCGCCCGCCCGCTGCTGGAGGCGGTGCCCGAGACCGGCCAGCAGCGCGAGCCACCCGGCACCGTCTCCGGCGCCATCGAGTTCAACAGCGTCACCTTCAGCTACGCCAAGGACGCGCCGCCGGCGCTGAGCCAGCTCTCCTTCAGCATCCGCCCCGGCGAGTTCGTCGCCATCGTCGGCCCTTCCGGCTGCGGCAAGTCCACCGTCATGCGCCTGCTGCTGGGCTTCGAGGAGCCGCAGGAAGGCGAGATCCTGTACGACAGCCGCAGCCTGGCCACGCTGGACACGGTGGCGCTGCGCCGGCAGATCGGCGTGGTGCTGCAGCACGGTCGGGTGCAGCCCGGCAGCATCATCGAGAACATCGGCGGCGGCCGCCCGATCAGCCTGCAGGAAGCCTGGCACGCGGTGCGCCTGGCCGGGCTGGAAGCCGATGTGAAGGCCATGCCGATGGGCATGCACACCATGCTGACGGATGGCGGCACCAGCTTTTCCGGCGGCCAGCGCCAACGGCTGATGATCGCCCGCGCCCTGGCCCGCCGCCCCCGCGTGCTGCTGCTGGACGAAGCCACCAGCGCGCTGGACAACCGCACCCAGTCGATCGTCACGGATGCCGTGGCCGGGCTGGCGCTGACGCGGGTCATCATCGCCCACCGGCTCTCCACCATCGAGCGCGTTGACCGCGTGCTGGTGCTGGACCAGGGCCGCCTGGTGCAGCAGGGCAGCTTCGCCGACCTTTCCACCACGCCGGGCCTGTTCCAGGACCTGGCCCGCCGCCAGATGGCCTGAGGGAAACGCATGCGCAAGGTACTCTACATGCTCGGCCAGCTGGACGACCTGGACGTGCAGTGGCTCTCCCGCGTCGGCGCCAAGCGCCGCGTCGCGCATGGCGAGGCGATCATCCGCCAGGACGAGCGCAGCGCCTACCTGTTCATCCTGATCGAGGGCAACCTGGCGGTGGAGGTCAGCGGCATCGGCCGCGTCGCCCTGCTGCAGCAGGGCGAGATGCTGGGCGAGATGAGCTTCGTCGACAGCGCCCCGCCCAGCGCCACCGTGCTGGCCGAAGGCCCGGCCCTGGTGCTGGAGGTGCCGAAGGACGCGCTGAACGAGAAGATCGCCGAGGATGCCGGCTTCGGCATGCGCTTCTACCGGGCCATCGCGCTGTTCCTGGCGGACCGCCTGCGTACCGCGCAGCAGCGCAAGGCCAGCGGCGGCAAGGTCGCGCTGCAGACCGGCGACAAGGCCCAGGCCGATGAGCTGGACGACATGCTGCTGGACACCGTCTCGCTGGCCGGCGACCGCTTCGACCGCCTGCTCCGCACGCTGGCCGAAGCGCGCGGCTGACGCCGGGACTTCGCACGCGCGGCTGACGCCAAGGCGCCCGAAGCGGGCGGTGACGGCAGAGCCGCTCCGGCCCCCACCGCCTACAGCTCGATCAGCATGCCCTCGCGCGCCGCCAGCGTGCCCGGCCGGCGCGCCGCCGCCTGTTCCTCTATGCGCCCCAGCGCCGCGTCGTCGCGGCTGGGTTCGTGGTGGTACAGCACCAGCCGGCGCACGCCCGCCACTTCCGCCAGGCGCAGCGCGTGCTGCCAGGTGGAATGCCCCCAGCCGAGATGCGAGGCGAACTCCGCCTCCTCGTAGCTGGCGTCGTAGACCAGCACATCGGCATCGCGCGCCAGGTGCAGCACGTTGGGGTCCAGGTCGCCGGGCTTGTGCTCGGTATCCGTGCAGTAGGCCACCGCCCTGCCCTGCCATTCCACCCGGTAGCCGGTGCAGCCGCCGGGGTGGCGCAGGGCCGCTGTCGCCACCTTTAGGCCGGGCTGCGGTTGCACCACGCTGCCTTGCCGAAACTCCTCGAAGCGCAGCTGGGCCCTGAATATCCGGCGCAGGTCCGGCATCAGCGGCGCGCCCCAGCTGCGGTCCAGCGCCGCCTCCAGCCCGCCGCGCGCCAGGTGCCCGCCCCAGAACCGCAGGCTGGTGCCGTTCTGGTAGATCGGCGCGAAGAAGGGCAGGCCGCCGACATGGTCCAGGTGGGTGTGGCTGAGGAAGATATCGGCGCTGACCGGGGCGGCTTCGGCCGCCAGCGCATCGCCCAGCGCGCGCGCGCCGGTCCCGGCATCCAGCACCAGCAGGTGCGGGCCGCAGCGCAGCTCAACGCAGCAGGTATTGCCTCCGAAGACCTGGGTGCCGGCACCGGGTGACGGCAGGCTGCCGCGAACACCCCAGAAACGCAGGCTCATCGCCCCCGCGGTGCCGTCCGACATCAGCCGCCGGTGGTGGTGGCCACTCGGGCCGGGGCGGGGCTGGTGGGGGAAGGAGCGGCGGCGGGCGCCGTCACCCCGGTTGCGGTCGGGTGGTCGCGCTTCACGCCGCGGGTCGCCCCGCCCACCCGGCTGCCGGGGGCGCCGCGCAGGCGCCGCATCAGGTCATCGGCGCCCGGGTCGGACTGCGCCTGGCCCAGCGTGGGCACCGCGCCAGCCACCCCAAGCACCGCCAGGGCCAGGAAACGACGGGATGACAGCATGGCGTGAACTCCCTGTCTCAGGGTTGCAATCGGCACAGCCTATCATTTCTCCTGCATCACCACCAGCACGCCCGTTTCGCCCGCCGCCAGCCGGGCGGCGTGGAAGGCCGCCGGCGCATCCGCCGGAAACGCCCGGTGCAGCGCCTCGAAACGTTCCGCCGCCTCAGGCAAACCGGCCGCCAGGGCCGCATGGGCGGCGGCATAACCTTCCAGCAGCGCCGGCGGGTCGGTCGGCGTCACCGGCGCCAGCACCGGCATCGCGTTCTTGCGGCCCTTCACGATCACGTCAGCAACCGGCCGGAACGCCTGGCGCCGGCACTGGGATGCCGTGTCCCCGGTCACCGCCACGCGGCTGCCCAGGTACTTGTTCAGCCCCTCCACGCGGGACGCGGTGTTCAGCGTGTCGCCCAGCGCGCCGTATTTCAGCTTGCCGCGGGTGCCTATGTTGCCCACCAGCGCCATGCCGGTATGCACGCCGATCCGCGTATGCCCCCACTTGATGCCACGCAGCGCCAGCTCGGCATTGAAGGCCTGCGCCGCGTCGTCCATCGCCAGCGCCGCCGCCACGGCGCGGTCGGCATGGTCCGGCTGGTGCATCGGCGCGCCGAACAGCACCAGCAGCCCGTCGCCGATGAAGTCGTTGACCAGCCCGCCATGGCTAACCACGGCATCCGTCAGCACGCCGAAATACTCGCCCAGCAAGCCCGCCACCGTCGCGGCGTCCATCGTCTCCGCCGTGGTGGTGAAGCCGGCGATGTCGGTGAAGATCGCGGTGATCTCGCGGTGCTCGCCGCCGAAGCTCGGCAGCGTGTCGCCCTGCATCATCTGGCTGATGATCCGCGGGTCCAGGTAGCTCTCGAAGCTGCGGCGCAGCTGGGTCCGCTCCCGCGCGCCGGCGGCGTTCATCACAAAGGTGCCGCCGGCCGCGCTCAGCACCCAGGCCAGCGCCACCGGCAGCCCGGGCAGCAGCAGCGCCAGGCTGGCGAAGCCGAAGCCGGTGGCACCGCCGATGACCGCCAGCCCCAGCACCAGCCCGGCCAGCACCAGCAGCACGCGGGAAACCAGCAGCGCCAGCACCGCCCCGGCCATGGCGCCGCCCCAGATCGCCGCATGGTCCACCCAGCGCGGCGGCGGCACCGGGTTGCGCGCCTCGCCATTGGCCAGGCGGATCAGCTGGTCGGCGATGTGCGCGTGCAGCGCTATCCCCATCAGCGGCCCCTCGCCGCCCCAGCCGGTGCTGAACGGCGTGGCGAAGTGGTCCTTGATGCTCAGCGCCGCCGTGCCCACCAGCACCACCCGGTCGCGCAGCCCCTCGGCCAGCGCCGGGTTGTCCAGGATCTCGGCGAAGCTGATCTCGCGGAACCGCCGATGCCCGCCGCGATAGTCGAACAGCATCTGGTAGCCGGCGGCATCCACCCGGGCGTAGGGGCCATAGGGCTGGTCCACCAGCGGGATCCGCCCGGCGCCGATGGCCAGGTCCTCGCCATCCGGCCGCAGCCGCTGGCCGGTGAAGCGCTCCGCCAGCGTCACCCCCATGGTGCGCCAGTTGCGGCCGCTGCGCTCATCCGCCGCCAGCAGCAGCGCCCGCCGTACCACGCCGCCGGCATCGGTGACGTTGTCGGCCAGCACCTCTCGCCCGGTGTCGCGCAGCGCGGTCGGCGCCGGCACGCCGCTATTGCCCTCATCCGGCAGCTTGAACACCCAGTACAAGTTGTCCTGCGCCCGCTGGATCGCCTGCAGCGCCTCATGCCCCGGCGGCATCGGCAGGTCGCGGTAAAGGTCCACCCCCACCGCCTTCGGCGCGGCCGAGAACACCCGCGCCAGCACCGCGGCCAGGTCCTCATCCTTGATCGGGTAGCTGAAGCGGTTGATGTCGGATTCCGTCGTGGTCACCAGCACCACGCGGTCGCTCCGCTCGCCAGCCTCCTGCCAGGTCAGCAGCGTGTCGTAGGCCGAAAGCTCCAGCCCCTGCAGCCAGCCGGCCTCCCGCGCCGGCAGCAGCGCCAGCGCCACCAGGTTGGCGACCATCAGCGCCTTGACCAGGCGGCGCCGCAGCAGCGCCGCCAGCCATTGCCCGGCCCCGCCCGCCAGGGTGCCGCGCCTGGCCGCCACCGTCGCCCGGCCCCCGCTGCCATCCATGCCGCCAACCCCCGACGCTGCCCGGCAACCTCTACCGGCAGCGCCAGGCGGCGGCAATCAGCGGTTGCGGCACCCCGCCTCAGGCAAAGGCGAAGTCGTGCGCCCCCGCGCTCATCAGCGCCGCCTGGCCGCCCGCCTGCGCCACGCCGTCATAGGCCAGGCCATCCACGTACAGGTTGCGGTCGGTGTCCGCCGAGTTGCCGTAGGCGTCGTTGAGGAAGGTCACGGTCACCACATGCGGCCCGGCGCCCCAGCTGCCCTTCAGCGTCAACATATCCTCCTGGCCGAAGCCGTGCAGCGCGCCGGCGGTCAGCGTGCCGCCCAGTTGCACGCCATCCACCTTCACGGTGAACTGCGCGCTGCCCTGGTAGACGTCCTGGCTCATCTGCAGCACCAGGCTGCGCGGCCCGCTGCCCAGCGTGGTGCTGAAGCCGCCACCGCTGAACAGCACGTCCTGCGGCCCGCCCGAGAGCAGCGCCTTGGCCGCGCCCGGCAGCGCCGCGCCGTCATAGCTGGCGCCGTCCACATACAGGTTGCGGTCGGTCGCCGGCGTGCCGCCATAGGCATCGTTCAGGAAGTTCACGGTCACCGCATGCGGCCCGGCGCCCCAGTCGCCGCGCAGCGTCACCAGGTCAGAGCTACCGCCGCCATGCGCCGCCGCCGCGGTCTGCGTGCCGCCCAGCTGCACGCCATCCACGCTCAGCGTGTATTGCGCGTTGCCCTGCCAGGCATCCTGGCTGATCCGCAGCGCCACCGCATGCGCGCCGCTGCCCAGCGTCACGCCCGACCCGCTGGGCGGCGCGGCGGCCACGCTGAAGCCGAAGGGCTGCGTCCCCGCCGAGAGCAGCGCCGCCGTGCCATTCGCCAGCGCCGCGCCGTCCAGGCTGATGCCGTCCACGTACAGGTTGCGGTCGGTCGAGGGCGTGCCGCCATAGGCGTCGTTCAGGAAGGTCACCGCGACGCTGTGGTTGCCGGCGGCCCAGTCGCCGCGCAGCGTCACCGTGTCGTCCTGGCCGCTGCCATGCAGCGCGGCGGCGGTCTGCGTGCCGCCCAGCTGCGCGCCATCCACGCTGACGGTGTATTGCGCGCTGCCCAGGTAGGCGTCCTGGCTGATCTTCAGCACCAGGGCATGCGCGCCGCTGCCCAGGGTTACGCTGGCCGGCCCGCTGGGCGGCGTGCCGGCCACGCTGAAGCCGAAGCCTTGCGGGCCCGAGGAGAGCAGCGCCGCGGTGCCGTTGGCCAGCGCCGCGCCGTCGTAGCTGACGCCGTCCACGTACAGGTTGCGGTCGGTCGTGGGCGTGCCGCCATAGGCGTCGTTCAGGAAGTTCACCGTGACGGTGTGGTTGCCCGCCGCCCAGTCGCCCCGCAGCGTCACCGTGTCGTCCTGGCCGCTGCCGTGCAGCGCCACCGCGGACTGCGTGCCGCCCAGCTGCACGCCATCCACGCTGACCGTGTATTGCGCCGCGCCCAGGTAGGCGTCCTGGCTCAGCTTCAGCACCAGCGCATGCGCGCCGCTACCCAGCGTGACGCTGGCCGGCGCGCTCGGCGGCGCCCCCGCCACGCTGAAGCCGAAATCCTGCGCCCGCGCCCAGGTCAGCGCCGAAGTGCCAATGGCCAGCGCGGTGCCATCATAGCTGACGCCATCCACGTACAGGTTGCGGTCGGTGTTCGGCGTGCCGCCATAGGCGTCGCTGAGGTAGGTCACGGTGACCGTGTGGTTGCCGCCACCCCAGTCGCCCTTCACCGTCACCGTGTCGTCCTGGCCCCTGCCACGCAGGGCCGAGGCGGTCTGCGTGCCGCCGACCTGCACGCCGTCCACCGCCACCGTGTACTGCGCGCTGCCCTGGTACGCGTCCTGGCTGATCTTCAGCACCAGCGCATGCGCGCCACTGCCCAGGGTGAAGCTGACGGGCTCGAAGTCGCCAGGGCCATTGCCACCGGCCGGCGCCGCGCTGATCTCCAACCGCTCGATCCGCCCCAGCGCGATGTCGGCGGCATAGATGTACCCATTCGGCGCCTGCACGAAATCCACCGGCGCGTAGCCGCTGGGCGCGCTGTACAGGTACTGCACCTTGCTGCGGTCGTTCACATCCACCGCGAAGATGTTGCCCGCGGCGAAATCCTCGAAGATCCATTGGTTGTTGAAGCTGGCCGGGTAGACGCCGCCGGAATAGATCATCTCGCTGCCGGTCACCGCCTGCAGCTTGAAGCCGGGGTCGCCGCTGTCGTGCGAGAAGGCGCGGAACGGCGCCATCACCTTGGCCGTGCCATTGGCCACGGCGGCGTAGAACGCCTTGGCCGCCGAGGTGTCCTGGTAGCCGGGCGTCTGGCGCGAGGTGCCGCCATCCTCGCCCTCGAAATACGGCCAGCCGAAATTCGCGCCGGGACCGCCGTTGTTCAGCTCCTCCCAGTTGTTCCAGCCGGTATCGGTGATCATCAGCTTGCCTTCCTGGTCGAAGGTGATGCTGAAGGGGTTGCGCAGCCCGTACTGGAAGATCTTGGCGCGGTCGCTGTCCAGCGACAGCCCATCGGTGACGAAGGGGTTGGTCGCCAGCCCCTGCCCGGTCAGCGGGTCGATCCGCAGGATCTTGCCCGACAGCCCGTCGAGCGACTGCACATCCAGCGTGCGCGGGTCGGCGAAGTCGAAGGAGGTGCCATCGCCGGTGGAGACGTACAGCGCGCCATCCGGCCCGAAGGCCAGCGCCCCACCGGCATGGGAGGCGGAATCGACCTTCAGGTAATCCTGCTTGATCCCGTTTACCACCACCGGCTGCGGCGTCGCCCCGCTGTTGATCAGGCGGTCGGACGCCACCTGGTTGGCCTGGCTCGGCTCGGTGTAATCCAGCCAGCCGCCGCCGCTGATGTCGTTCAGCGACTTGCCGGCCGCACCCAGCATCACCTTGGTACTGCCCTGCACCAGGGTGGTGTAGTTGGTCGCGGCATCGGCGGTGAAGCGCAGCAGCTGCGCGTAGCGGTTGCCGGCGCCATCCGGCCCGGCATTGGCCGTCAGCCCCGCGCCATCCGCCGGGTCCACCACCACATAGGCGTAGATGTACGGGTTGTGCGTGAAGTCCGGGTGCAGCGCGATGCTCAACAGGCCGCGGTCGCCGTGCTCGTTCACCTGGCCGCGGATATCCAGCACGGTGCGGGACTGCCCGGTGGTGATGTCGGTCAGCAGGATCGCGCCGGTCTTCTCGGCGACGTACAGCTTGTTGGCGTCCACCGGGGAGACCACCATGCGGATCGGCTGGTCCAGCCCGCTCGCCACCGTGACCGGGTTGACCACATAGGCGGAACTCAGCGGCGGCTCCGGCGCCTGCTTCGGCGCCGGCGTCTCGTCATCCAGGATGCTGATGCGCGAGGTGCGCGGCGCCCACAAGGTGCCGGCGGAGACGTTGACGATGGAGAAGGCGAAGGTCTCGGTCGGCTCGCCCAGCGTGTCGTCGTAGAGCTGGATCGGCACCGAAACCTGGCTGGCGCCGCTCGGCATCACCACCGTGCCGAAGCCGCTCTTGAAGTCGAGCCCGCCGGTCGCGGTATCCCCGGTGATGTTGTAGGTGATGGTGACATCGCCCACGAGCGAACCGGTCCGCTCCACCCGCTCGACCACCTGGCCGGCTGTCTCGGCAACCGAAATCTCGGTCTCGCCGACGAAGATGCTGCTGTTGACCGCCATGGCCCCGGGGCTCCCGCTGATGCGGGAGCGGGTATCTCGCGAGAATTGCGGCGGGGAATAGTCCGACTTCCGGCAGATCAGGGAAAGTTGATTTATTTTTCCTGGAATGTTTCTTCTATTCGAAACATTTTACGCCCATTCGCCATTTACATAGAAATACTCCCGGGATAATCCCGCACTGGTTAAGCCATGAGATGCTCGATCCGCACCGGCAGGTCGCGCGGGCGGGTGCCGGTGGCGTGGAACACCGCATTGGCCAGCGCGGCGTTGGTGCCGACATTGCCCAGCTCGCCAATGCCCTTGATGCCCAACGGGTTGGCCTGGGTGTCCTGCTCGTCCAGCAGCAGCACCTCCACCTGCCGGATATCCGCATTCACCGGCACTAGGTACTCGGCCATGTTGTCGTTCATGTAGCGCGCGCTGCGCGGGTCGATCTCGGTCTGCTCATGCAGCGCCGCGCCGATGCCCCAGATCAGCCCGCCGGTCAGCTGGCTGCGCGCCTGGCGCGGGCTGACGATGCGCCCGGCGGCGAAGGCACCCAGCACGCGCGGCACCCGCACCTCCCGCGTGCGGTCATGCACCCGCACCTCCAGGAAGATCGCGCCGAACGCCGCCATCGCCTGCTTGCCGCCCTCCAGCCCGCCGCCCAGCGCGTTGCGGCCCTGGTACAGCTTGCCGATCGAGTCCGGTGGCAGCCCCTCCGGCACGTTCTCGGCATAGACCTCGATCGCGCCCTGCTGGCCCTGCGCCCGGCGGGCGCGGATTTCCTCGCAGGCCTTGATCACCACGTTGCAGACGCTGGCGGTGGTGTTGCTGCCGCCCGCCACCGGCGCCGGCGGCAGGTCGCTGTCGCCGAGCTCGACGACGATCCGCTCCAGCGCCAGGCCCAGCCCCTCGGCCGCGGCCAGGCCGATGGCGGTATAGGCGCCGGTGCCCACGTCGTGTGCCGCGGTCTGCACCCGCGCCCGCCCGTCCGGCAGCAGCGTGACGCGCGCGGTGGCGGTGCCGATATGCGCGGGATAGATGCTGGTCGCCACGCCCCAGCCGACCTGCCACTCGCCATCGCGCATGCTGCGCGGCGCCGGGCTGCGGCGCTCCCAGCCGAAGGCGCGCGCGCCGGCATCCAGGCACCCCACCAGGTTGCGGCTGCTGTAGGGCAAGCCCTTGATCGGCTCGCGCTGCGTGTCGTTGATCCGGCGCAGCTGCACCGGGTCCATGTCCAGCGCATAGGCCAACTCGTCCATCGCGCTTTCCAGCGCGAACATGTAGGGCAGCTCCGGCGGACTGCGCATGAAGCCCGGCGTGTTGCGGTCGGCATGCACCATGTGGACCTTGGTGCGGACATTCGGGCAGGCGTAGATCCGCGATGTCGTCGCCGTGCCGCCCACCTTGTAGGCGTCGGGCCGGCTGGTCACCTCCCAGCCCTCATGCACCAGCGCCTGCAGCCGGCCGTCGCGGCTGGCCGCCAGCTTCACCTGCTGCCGCGTCTCCGCCCGATAGGTGGCGATGGTGAAGCCCTGCGCCCGGGTCGGCACCAGCTTCACCGGCCGCCCCAGCCGCCGCGCCGCCTCCGCCACCAGCGCGGTGCGCTGGGTGATGGAACCACGCGCGCCGAAGGCGCCGCCGATGAAGGGCGACACCACATGCACATCGGCGGGGTCGATCCGCAGCTGCGCGGCAATGCCGTGCTTCAGCCCGTGCACGAACTGGCTGCCCTCGTGCAGCGTCAATTTGCCGCCCGCCCAGCTTGCGGTGGTGGTGAACAGCTCGATCGGGTTGTGGTGCTGCGTCGGCGTGCTGTAGCTGGCCTCCACCTTCACCGCGGCGGCGGCGAAGGCGCTGTCGGCATCGCCGACCCCGGCATCCTCGAAGCCGGCATCGCTGGCCGCCACCACCTCGACGCCCGCGGCATCGAAGCCGGCCGCCGGCGCCTCCTCCGCATAGCGCACCCGCAGGCGCTGCGCCGCCTCGCGCGCCGCCTCCAGCGTATCCGCCACCACCAGCGCCACGATCTGCCCGGCATGCCAGACCTGGTCGCTCTCCAGCGGCCGGATGGTGCTGCCGACATAGCCGCCCTTGGCGAAGAATTCCGTCTCCGCCACCGCGCCCTGCATGTTGCGGTGGGTGAACACCTCCAGCACGCCCGGCACCGCCCGCGCCTCGGCATCCTCGAAGCCGGTGATCCGCCCACGCGCGATGGCGCTGGTGACCAACCAGGCATGCGCGACATTGCCTACCACCACGTCCGACGCGTAGCGCGCGCCGCCCGTCACCTTGGCGCGGCCGTCTATCCGCTGGTGGTCGGTGCCGAAACCGTCGGGCATCTCAGGCCTCCATCCGCTTGGCCAGCAGCAGCGCGCGCACCAGCGTGCGGCGGCCCAGCTCCGGCTTGAACGCGTTCTCGCCATGGGTGCGGGCGGCGGCGAAGGCGGCCTCGGCGGCGCGTGTCGCGCTCGCCTCGTCCAGCACCTTGCCGCGCAGGTCCGCCTCGGCCTCGGCCGCGCGCCACGGCACCGTCGCCACGCCGCCCAGCGCAATCCGCGCCTCGCGCACCACCTTGCCGTCCAGGTCCAGCGCCACGGCGGCGGAGGCCAGCGCGAAGGCGTAGCTCTCGCGGTCGCGCACCTTCAGGTACAGCGACCGCGCCGCCCATGGCCCCGCCGGCACGGTGAAGCCGGTGATGAGTTCGCCCGGCCGCAGCGTGGTCTCGCGCTCCGGCGTCGTGCCGGGCTGTACGTGCAGGTCGGCGAAGCGCATGCGCCGTTCGCCCGCCGCGCCGCGCAGCGTCACTTCGGCATCCAGCGCCACCAGCGCCTGAGCGAAGTCGCCGGGATAGGCGGCGATGCAGGCATCGCTGGTGCCCAGCACCGCCTGCAGCCGGTTGGCGCCGTCCATCGCGCCGCAGCCGCTGCCGGGGTTGCGCTTGTTGCAGGCGGCGTGGCTCGGGTCGCGAAAATACGGGCAGCGCGTGCGTTGCAGCACGTTGCCGCCCAGGCTGGCCATGTTGCGCAGCTGCTGGCTGGCCGCCAGCGCCAGGCTCTGCGCCACCACCGGGAAATGGCGCTGCACCTCGGCGTTGCCGGCCACCTCCGCCATCCGCGCCAGCGCGCCCAGGTGCAGCCCCTGCGCGTCCAACCGCACCTCGGCAAGCCCCAGCCCGTTGATGTCGGCCAGCCGCTCTGGCCGCATCACGTCCAGCTTCATCAGGTCCAGCAGCGTGGTGCCGCCGGCCAGCCAGGTCGTGCCCGCATCCCCCGGCGCGCCGGCGGCGCGGTCGTAGCTGAATGGCCGCATCAGCCCTGCTCCACCAGCGGCGCCGCCTGCTGCACGGCGGCGACGATCTGCGGATAGGCGGCGCAGCGACAGAGGTTGCCGGACATGAACTCGCGGATCTCCTCGGCGCTGCCGGCATGGCCTTGGCGCACGCAGGCCACGGCGGAGATGATCTGCCCCGGCGTGCAGTAGCCGCACTGGAAGGCATCCTGGTCCAGGAAGGCCTGCTGCATCGGGTGCAGCCCGCCATCCCTGCCGTGCAGCCCCTCGATGGTGATCACCGGCCGCGTGCCCACGCCGGCGGCCAGCGTCAGGCAGGCCAGCACCGGCCGGCCGTCCAGCAGCACGGTGCAGGCGCCGCACTGGCCCTGGTCGCAGCCCTTCTTGCTGCCGGTCAGGCCCATGTGCTCGCGCAGCGCGTCCAGCAGCGTGGTCCGCGAGTCCAGCGCCAGACGATGCGCCTGGCCATTCACCTGCAAGGTCATCTCCATGCTGCGGCCTTCATGCGCGGGGGTTGCGGGGGTGGGCTGGGCAGTTGCGGTGCCGGCCAGCAACGGCAGCATGGCGCCGCCGCCCAGCAGGAACCGACGCTCCAGCCCGCCGCTCTCAGCGGGTGCGGTCATGCGACTTGTCCGATTGCGTGTTCGCCGACCAACAGCCACGCCCGGGGTTCGGTTCCCGCCGCATCGCGAATTCGGCCGGGCGGTTTGGCGCCGCGCCGCAACCGCTGCTAGCCTTGCCCACCAGGGAGAAACGCCATGCTTGAAACCACCCGCGACATCATCACCCGCGACGGCGCGATGGAGACCTTCATCGTCCGGCCGGAACGCCACGGCCCGCACCCGGCGGTGCTGATGCTGATGGACGCGCCGGGCATCCGCGAGGAACTGCGCGACATGGCACGCCGCCTGGCCAGCGTGGGCTACTACGTCATGCTGCCCAACCTGTACTACCGCGCCGGGCGGGACAGCATGTTCGGCCCCGGCGTGCTGGTGAAGGACGACCCCGAGCGCGACCGCATGCGTGCGATCCGCACCAGGATGACCATCCCGCCGGTGATGCAGGACGTCGCCGACATGCTGTCCTTCCTGGACACGCAGCCCGAGGTGAAGCCCGGCCCGGTCGGCACCCATGGCTACTGCATGAGCGGCCCCTATTCGCTTGCCGCCGCCGCCCGCTTTCCGGGCCGCATCGCCGCCGCTGCCTCCTTCTACGGCACCTGGCTGGTCTCGGACGCGGTGGAAAGCCCGCACCTGACGCTGAGCCAGGGCAAGGCGGAGCTCTACATCTCCTGCGCCGAGCATGACGAGTTGGCGCCGCTGCCGATGGTGGCGGAGCTGAAGGCGCTGTTCACCGCCTCCGGCAATCGCGGCGAGCTGGAGATCAGCCCGCATGTCCACCACGGCTTCGCCTTCCCGCAGCGCTGGTGCTACGACCAGCCGGCCGCGGAACGCCATTGGGAGCGGCTGATCGCGCTGTATCGCCGCAACCTGGGCTAGCGCCGGCCGAAACCCGGCCCGCGGGCGCGACCGGCGGGCCATCCGCCGCGCCGGCGGTAAGGGCGGCGACACGCGGCCTGGCGCTTGCTAGGCCCCTTGCCGCCAGCGGCATCGGCCCACAGCTCTTGCCGCGCTGCTCCGAAAGGCCCCGCATGAAGCCCCTACGCTCGATTCTCCTGCTGGCAGGCGTGCTGTTCGCGCATGGCGCGGGGGCGGCCTGGCCGGACCGGCCCATCACCATGGTGGTGCCCTATGCCGCCGGCGGCTCGGCCGACGTGCTGGCCCGGGTCATGGCGCCGGAAATGGCCAGCCAGCTCGGCCAGCCCGTGGTGGTGGAACTGCGCCCCGGTGCCGGCGGCAACATCGGCGCCGCGCATGTCGCCCAATCCTCCCGCGCGGATGGCCATACCTTCCTGCTCGGCTCGGTCTCGCTGGCCACCGGCCCGGCCATCTCCACCCTCACCTTCGACCCGCTGCGCGACCTGGTGCCCATGGGCGGCATCGGCGCGGTCCCCAACCTGGCGGTGGTCTCGCCCACCTCGCCTTACCGCTCCCTGGCCGAGGTGCTGGCCGCCGCCCGCGCCCGGCCCGGCAGCATCAGCTACGGCTCCTCCGGCCTGGGCACCGGCAGCCACCTGGCCGGGGAGCTGCTGGCCGCCACCGCCGGGGTTGACCTGCTGCACGTGCCGTATCGCGGTTCCGGCGCGGTCTACCCCGACCTGATCGCCCAGCGGATCAGCCTGCTGCTGGACGGCATGGGCAGCGCCATCGGCCAGGTGCAGTCCGGCGCGGTACGCGCCATCGGCATCTCCTCCACCACGCGCAGCGACACGCTGCCGCAGGTGCCCACCATCGCGGAGCAAGGCGCGCCGGGCTTCGAGTTCTCGCTCTGGCTCGGCTTCTTCGTCCGCAGCGGCACGCCGCCCGAGATCCTGGCCCGGCTGGAAGCGGCGCACCGCCACGCGCTGCACGCGCCGCAGGTGCAGGAAAGGCTGCGCCAGGCCGCGGCCCAGCCGATCCCGGAGGACGCCGCCGGCTTCGCCACCTACTTCCGCGCCAACGCCGCGCTGTGGGCAGACCTGGTGGCACGCGGCAAGTTGCAACGGATTGATTGAGGCGGCGGGGCGGTTTCGCTTCGCCGCGGCCCGCTTCCGTGCTGAATGGGGGGATGAGCAGCATCCCTGACGCGCCGACGGCGCGCAGTCCATTGCCCCAGACCTCGCCCGACTTTTTGGCCGGTGGCGGCGAAATGGGCGCCCTGACCAGGGCGCATGACTGGTCCGCCACCTCGCTCGGCCCGCCGGGGCAGTGGCCGCAGAGCCTGCGCACCGCCGTCCGGCTGATGCTCAACACGCGCCACCCGATGTTCATCTTCTGGGGGCCGGAGCTGCTGCAATTCTACAACGACGCCTACCGCGCCACGATGGGGCCGGAGCGCCACCCCGCCGCGCTGGGCCAGCGCGGGCAGGATTGCTGGGTGGAGATCTGGGACGCGATCGGGCCGCAGATCGCGCTGGTGATGTCCGGCCAGGGCGCCACCTGGCACGAGGACCAGCTGCTGCCCGTTACCCGCCACGGCCGGCGGGAGGATGTCTGGTGGACCTACAGCTACAGCCCCATCGACGACGGCGCCCGCGTGGGCGGCGTGCTGGTGGTGTGCAACGACGTCACCCAGGAACACCAGACGCGCGAGGCGCTGCGCGCCAGCGAGGCGCATTGGCGCGGCCTGTTCCACAACATGCAGGAAGGCGTGGTGCTGTGCGAGATGGTGCGCGACGCCGCCGGCCGCGCCATCGACTACCGCTTCCTGGAGGTGAACCCCGCGGTGCGGCGGCTCAGCGGCATCCCGCCGGAGGCGATGGTCGGCCAGTTGGCCACCGTCGCCATCCCCGGCCTGGAGCCGGTCTGGGTCGAAACCTTCGACCAGGTCACCCGCACCGGCCAGCCGGCGCATTTCGAGTATGGGGTCGCCAGCCTCAACCGCTGGTTCGAGGTCTCGGCCTATCGCACCGGCGCCAATACCTTCGCCGCGCTGTTCCTGAACGTGACCGAACGCCGCCTGGCGGCCGAGCGGCAGACCCTGCTGGCGCGGGAGGTGGACCACCGCGCCAAGAACGCGCTGGCGGTGGTGCAGGCGGCGCTGCGGCTGACCCGCGCGCCCGACGTGCCCAGCTACATGCAGGCGGTGGAAGGCCGCGTCGCCGCCCTGGCCCGCGCCCAGACCCTGCTGGCCGAGGACCGTTGGACCGGCGCCGACCTGCGCGCCCTGCTGACCGGGGAGCTGGAACCCTTCCTCAGCGCCGGCAGCCCGCGCGTGCGGATGCAGGGGCCGGCGCTGACCCTGCCCGCCGGCGCGGCGCAGCCACTGGCCATGGCAGTGCATGAACTGGCGACGAATGCGGTCAAGCATGGCGGCCTCGCCTCCCCCAGCGGCGGCGTCACCGTCACCTGGCGGGTGGACAGGTCGGCCGAGGCCCCCACGCTGCAGCTGTGCTGGACCGAACGCCTGGCCACCCCGCTGGCGGCCCCGCCGACGCGGCGCGGCTTCGGCTCCCGCGTGCTGGACGCCACCATCCGCCAGCAGCTGGGCGGCAGCGTCGCGCTGGCCTGGCCGCCGGAGGGCCTGGCCTGCACCCTGACCGTGCCGCTGCGCGCGCCGCCCAGCCTGCCGCAGCTGCCGATGTAGCAGCGCGCGACGGCGCCGATTTGCCGGATGCGGCGCCGCGCCGGTAGAATCGGGGCCATGTCCATTCCCCCTGCCGGGCCAGCACCCGCCGTGTCCCGCCAGGCCTGGATCCTGCTCGGCGGTGCCTTCCTCACCTTCACCCTCGGCGCCAGCCTGATGCACGCCTACACCGTGTTCCTGCTGGCCTTCATCGCCGAGTTCGCCTGGACCCGCGCCCAGGCCTCGCTGGCCTATTCGGTCGGCCAGCTGGTGGGCGGGCTCAGCTCGCCGCTGGTCGGCGCCATGGTGGACCGCATCGGCCCCACGCGCATGGTACTGCTGGGCGGCGCGCTGCTCATCGCCGGCCTCATCGGCAGCGCCATGGCGACGCAGCTGTGGCAGATGGTGCTGCTGTACGGCGTGGTCATCACGCTGGGCGCCAACTGCATCGGCCTGCTGGTCTTCGTACCGCTGCTGTCGGGCCTGTTCACCCGCCAGCGCGGCACCGCCATCGCCGTGCTGCAATCCGGCAACGCCTTCGGCCGCGCGCTCTCGGCGCCGATCAGCCAGTTGCTGATCAGCGGCGTCGGCTGGCGCAACGCCTACCTGGTGGAGGCCGCGGCCATGGCGGTGGTGGTGCTGCCGCTGGCCGCGCTGTTCCGCCGCAAGCCCCAGGCCGATGCCGCGACCCCCGCCGCCGGCGCGCTGCCGCCGCGCCACTGGACCCTGCACGAGGCGATCCGTACCCGGCAGTTCTGGCTGCTGGGCCTGGTCTACATGCTCACCAGCATCGGCAGCTTCCTGGTCTCCCTGCACCAGATCGCCTTCGCCGTGGATATCGGCTTCGACCCGCTCTATGCCGCCGGCGTGCTGGGCATGGGCGCCTTCCTGGCGCTGCCCGGCGTCATCCTGACCGGCACGCTGTCGGACTACATCGGCCGGGAACGCGCGGCGGTGCTGACCTATGGCGTCTCCATCATCGGCGTGGTCTTCGCGCTGCTGATCACCAGCGCCGACCAGCACCTGTTGCTATGGGCGCATGCGCTGTTCTTCGGCCTCACCTGGGGGGCACGCGGCCCGGCCATCACCGCCAAGACGGCAGACCTGTTCCCGGGGCCGCGGCTGGGCACCATCCTCGGCGTCATCACCATCGGCTCCGGCCTGGGCGCCGGCATCGGCAGCTGGGCGGCGGGCTGGATCTTCGATTTCAGCGGCAGCTACAAGACGGCGTTCTGGCTCTCGATCATCGCCTATGTCGCGGGGTCGGCGGCGTTCTGGTCGCTGCGCCGGCTCAAGCCGGTTGATCGAGCGGCTTGATTGACGCCTCCGGTGAAGCCACCCGCGGCGACCACGCGCTAAACCGCCTGCCCGGCCACCCAGCCGGACGACCAGGCCCACTGGAAGTTGTAGCCGCCCAACCAGCCCGTCACGTCCACCGCCTCGCCGATCACGAACAGCCCCGGCACCGCCTTGGCCTGCATGTCCTTCTGCTGCAGCCCGGCGGTGTCCACGCCGCCCAGCGTCACCTCGGCCTTGAAGAAGCCCTCGGTGCCGTCGGGCAGCAACTGCCAGTGGTTGAGCAATGCGCCCAGCGTGTTCAGCGCCTTGTCCGGCACCTCCGCCATGATCCGCGGCGGCAGATGCCGCTCCGCCAGCGCCGCCGCCAGCCGGTTCGGCAGCAGCTCCGCCAGCACCGTCTTGCCCTCCGCCTTTGGCCGCGCCCGCTTGCGCTCCAGCAGCGCCGCCCGCGCATCCTGCCCCGGCAGCAGGTTCACCGTCAGCGCCTCGCCGGGCTGCCAGTAGGAGGACGCCTGCAGCACCGCCGGCCCGGACAGCCCCCGATGCGTGAACAGCATGCCCTCGCGGAAGCCACGCTTGCCGGCTTGCGCCTGCACCTCCAGCGCCACGCCGGCCAGCGGCTGCATCAGCGCCAGGTCGTCGCCGCCGAAGGTCAGCGGCACCAGGCCGGGCCGCGGCGGCACCACCTCCAGGCCGAAATGCCGGGCGATGTCGTACGACATGCCCGTCGCCCCCAGCTTGGGGATGGAAAGCCCGCCCGTCGCCAGCACCAGCGCCGGCGCCGCGAACACGCCCTGGCTGGTCTCCACGCGGAAGCCGGTGTCGCGCGCCACCTCCGCCACCCGGCAGCCCAGCCGCAGCTCCACGCCCACCGCCTCGCATTCCGCCAGCAGCATCGCCAGGATCTGCCGTGCCGAGCCGTCGCAGAACAACTGCCCCAGCGTCTTTTCGTGGAAGGCGATGCCGTGGCTTTCCACCAGCGCGATGAAATCCGCCGGCCGGTACGCCGCCAGCGCCGACTTGGCGAAGTGCGGATTGGCCGACAGGAAGCGGTCCGCCCGGCAGTCCCGGTTGGTGAAGTTGCAGCGGCCGCCGCCGCTGATCAAGATCTTGCCGCCCGGCTGCGCCATGTGGTCCAGCAGCAGCACGCGCCGCCCGCGCCGGCCGGCGCTGATCGCGCACATCAACCCGGCAGCGCCGGCGCCCAGGATGATCACATCGGGGTTGTCCATCGGCGCTGTGTCGCACGCCGCCGCCCGCCTTGCCATTGCCGCCGCCATGCCGATGCGCCAGCATCGCCGCAATCACGGGAGGCAAGCGACATGCGCCAGCCAGGCAGACGCGCGACCCTGCTGGGGGCGGCCAGCCTCCTCAGCCCCAGCGTCCACGCCCAAGGGACACCCCCAGGTTTCCCAGACCGCCCGGTGAAGCTGCTGGTGCCCTACCCCGCCGGCGATGGCCCGGACGTGCTGGGCCGCAGCCTGGCGGAGATGCTGCGCCCTCGCCTCGGCCAGCCGGTGGTGGTGGAGAACATGCCCGGCGGCGGCACCAGCGTGGCCGCCCTGGCGCTGAAGCGCGCCCCGGCCGATGGCTACACGGTGATGCTGGGCGGCGCCTCCACGCTGTGCATCGCGCCGCTGCTGAACCCCACGGTCGGCTATGATGGCGAGCGCGATTTCACCCTGCTCTGCCGGCTGGTGGAAAGCCCGCTGGTGCTGCTGGTCAACGCGCAAGGCCCGGCCAACCTGGCGGAGTTGTTCGCCCTGGCCCGGCGCGGCGGGCAATGGAGCTTCGGTTCCGCCGGCATGGGCTCGCCGCACCACCTCTGCGGCGCGCTGCTGGCGCAGCAGGCCGGGGTGGAGGCGGTGCACGTGCCCTATCGCGGCGCCGGCCCGGCGCTGGCGGACCTGGCCGGCGGCCGCGTCACCAGCGTGTTCAGCACCCTCGGCCCCGCGGTCGGCCTGCTGCAGGACGGCCGGCTGCGTGCGCTCGCCGTCGCCTCCAGCCGGCGCATCGCCACGCTGCCGGACACCGCGACGCTGGGGGAACTCGGCCACCAGGGCTTCGCCACCCCCAGCTGGATCGGGCTGATGGCGCCGGCCAACCTGCCGGCCGGCATCGCCGCGCGGCTTTCCGCCGACGCCATGGCGGTGGTCGATACGCCGGCGGGCCGCGCCCGGATCGAGCAGCTCTCCTTCCTGCCGGCCGCGCTGCCCTTCCACCAGATCCCCGCCGGCTATGTCGCGGCGGAAACCGCGCGCTGGCGCCCCATCGTCAGCCAATCCGGCGCCACCGCCGGCTGAGCGCGGCTCCACCGCCCGGCGCCTCCCCGGCCTTCCCAACCAAGGACCCCGCATGTTCTACGAACCCCGCAAGGGCAACCACGGGCTGAAGTTCAACCCGTTCAAGTCCATCACCGTGCCGCGGCCGATCGGCTGGATCTCCACGCTGGACACGCAGGGCCGGCTGAACCTGGCGCCCTTCAGCCAGTTCCAGAACCTCGGCTTCGACCCGCCCTATGTCATGTTCGCCGCCGCCGGCGGCACCGACAGCCCGCGCAACGCGCAGGACACCGGCGCCTTCGTCGTCAACATGGCCACCTACGACCTGCGCGAGGCGGTCAACATCACCGCGCAGAAGGTCCCGCCCGGCGTCAACGAGGCCGAGCTGGCCGGGCTGGAGATGCTGCCGAGCAGCATGGTCGCGCCGCCCCGCGTTGCCGCCAGCCCGGTCAACATGGAATGCCGCTACCACTGCACCCTGGTGCTGCCCGGGCGCGAACCCGGCGACACCAACTGCGTCGTGGTGGGGGAGGTCGTCGGCGTCCACATCAAGGACGAGTTCATCACCCCGGATGGCAAGCTGGACGTGCTGAAGATGCGGCCGCTCGCCCGCATGGGCTACATGGACTACACCAGCGTGACCGAGGTCTTCACCATGCCGCCGCATGGCAGCGGCGCCGGCAGCCTGAGCATGGGGCTGGAAGGCCGCCCGGCGCGGGAACGGAAGTAGCCGCCAGCGTCCGGTCGTCGCCGGTAGCAGCACCGGCGGCGTGCATCGGACCCTACGGCACCTCGAACCGCATCACCCGGCTCTGCGTGCCATCCAGGTAGCGCAGCTGCACGGTGGCGAAGCGGGTGTCGCGCGGCACCTCGCGAAACGGGTCCACCCCCGCCATGGAAGCCGGTTCCGCCCGGTTGCAGGGCGGCATGGCCAGCACCTGGTTGGGCGCCGCGGCATTCAGGCCGTAGCGCGCCTCGGCCACGCCGCAGCGGAAGCTGGCCAGCTGCGACCAGTACATCAGCCGGCGGCCGTCATGGTCATGGAAGGCGAACCAGCTGGTCGAGGTCGCCTCCAGCGCCTCCTTCATCGCGGCGAACAGCGCCGTCTCGGGGTCGAAGCTGATCGGGAAGGGGCCGCGCAGCGCGCCGCTGGCGTCGCGGTAGCTGACCTGCAGCACCTGCTTCGGCGCGTTCTGCGGCAGGTTCAGCACGGTATTGGCCATCGGCCGCCCGGTCTGCAGGTTGATGTTGGCGCTGATGCCCAGCCCCACCGGCGCCTGGCCCTGCTGCGCCACCAATATCTCCTGCGTCGGCTCGGTGACCACGAAGACCAGCAGCCAACCCCCGCTGGTGTTCAAGGCCCGCAGCGCCACGTTGGTGCTGGGCGCCCGCGCATTCAACGAGGCCAATCGCCGCCGCGCATCCTCCAGCTGCTCCGCCGCCACCTGCTGGTCGATGAACCAGCCAAGGTAGCGCCCGCGCTCCGCCAGTTCCACGAAGCGCGCCAGCAGCGTCCGCTCGCGTTCCTTGTCGGCATTGGTCTGGCTGCCCAGCACGGCGTCCGAGAAGTTGCGCGCCAGCTCGAAATAGGCCGGCGCGAATTCCGGCCGGTTGCCGATCACCGCCTCCAGCTGCGCCTTGCGCGCCTCGGCCTCCTGCAGCAGCGCCGCGGCGTAGCGCAGCGTCTCGTCGCCGCGCCGCGCCTCCAGCATGTCGGCATAGATCTCCCGCGCGCCGGCCCGGCCCTCCTGCACCCGCAGGAAGGCCTGGAAGCGGTAGTGCGGGTCCACATACGCGGTGCCGAACTGGAAGAAGCGCAGATAGGCCCGGCGCGCATTGCCGAAGTCGCCGCGCTGCTCATACAGCCGCGCATTGGCGTAGAACTCGTGCGGCTCCTTGGGGTCGGCGATCAAGGCGCCGCTGCCGGCCAGCCGGGCAAACTCCTGGGCGATCACCTGCGCCATGTCGCGCGCCTGCTCCCGCTGCGCCCCGGCCTGGCGGGTCAGCGCCGCCAGCCGGGCCCGCGCGGCCTCGGCGAAGATGCCCTGCGGGTACTGGCGCAGGTAGTTCTGCAGTTCCTCCGCCTGGCCGTTGCGCACGCCCTCCCACAGCGCCAGGTCCAGCTGGCGCGGCGTCGGCTCGCGCGCCGGCGGCACCCAGGCCTCGGCACTCGGCACCTGGCTGCCGGGCGGCGCGGCGACGAAGTGGAAGCCCTGGGTCAGCGAGGAATTGTCCCAGGGTACCTGCACGCCATTGGTGTTCTTCACCACCGCCGCGCGCACCCGGCGCATCATCTCCTGCACGTCCAGCCCCGGCGTGCCGATGTTGTGCAGCAGCGCCGCGCTGAACGGGCTGTTGCGGCCGCGCCCGTCGCTGGCGGTGTTGCCCGGCTGGGTCGAGTAGGCGATCAGCGTATTCGCCGCCGTGGCGCCGATCTGCGCCAACCCCTGCGTTACCGCCAGCGACCGCGCCGCCGTGGCCCGCCGGGCCAGGTTGGCAGCCAGCGGGTTGTCGCGGCAGGCGTCCAGGAACACCAGGGAGACGCGCGGCACATTGCCCAGCAGCGCCAGCAGCTGCGCCACGTCCAGCGCCTCCCGCTGCACCGCGCCGTCGTCGGCCAGCGCGACATCCACCGGCAGCAGGTAGTTGCGGCCATCCACCTGCACGCCATGCCCGGCATAGAACACCAGCGCGACATCGGCGCCTTCCAGCGCCCGGCCGAAGTCGCGCACCGCGCGCTGCATGGCGGCGAAGTCGGGGTCGTAGGCATCCACCACGGTGAAGCCGGTGGCGACCAGCGCCGCGGCCACGTCCACCGCGTCGTTCACCGGGTTGGGCAGCGCCGGCGCCTGCCGGTAGGCCGAGGCGCCGATGACCAGCGCCACGCGCTTCTCCGCCCAGGCCGGCGCGGCCGAAAGCAACAGCAGTACCAGCACCAGCAGCACGCGCATCGCCCAGCCCCCGCCCCATCAGGCGCAACGATAGCGGTGGCAACCGCCCGGCCGCCAGCGTCGCTTGACACCCACCGCCCCTGGGAAAACAGTCCCCCGCCCCATCAGCCCCGAGGATTCCGCATGCCCGTCGCCATCGTCACCGGCGCCTCCACCGGCATTGGCCGCGCCACCGCGCTGGACCTGGCCCGCCATGGCTACGACATCGCGCTGTGCGACCTGCCCGGCGTCTCCGTGGCGGAAGTGGCCAACCACGCCGATGCCGCCGGCCGCCGCATGCTGCCGGTGGAGCTGGACCTGCGCGAGGAAGGCAGCATCAACGCCTGCGTCGCCACGGTGGCGGCGGCCTTCGGCAGCATGGACGTGCTGGTGAACAACGCCGCCACCACGCTGCGCCGCCTGGCCACGGAAGTGACCTGGGCCGACTGGGACGGGCTGATGAGCGTGAACCTGAAGGGCCACTACTTCATGTCCACCGCCTATGGCCGCTGGTGCATCGCCAACGGCAAGCAGGGCAGCATCGTCAGCACTGCCTCCACCCACGGCCTGACCGGCCTGCCGATGCAGAGCGTCTACGGCATCGCCAAGGGCGGGATCATCCAGATGACGCGGATGCTGGCGGTGGAATGGGCGCGCCAGGGCATCCGCGTGAATGCCGTGGCCCCGGCGACGGTGCTGACGCCTTCCCGCCACGCCTCGCTTTCGGCCGAACCGGCGCGGCTGGAGATGATGCTGAACCGCCTGCCGCAGGGCCGCTTCCCGACCGCCGAGGACATCGCCGCGGCGATCCGCTACCTGGCCGGGCCGGACGCCACGGCGGTGACCGGGCATATCCTGCCGGTGGATGGCGGGCTGATGGCGGTGTGAGGGGGCAATGGTAGCGACGGGCGGACTTGAACCGCCGACCCCGGCATTATGAGTGCCGTGCTCTAACCAGCTGAGCTACGTCGCCATACCATGCGTCTCCCGGGCCCTGCGCCAAGCGCCGTCCGGGAGGGCGCGGGATTAAGCCGCGGCGGCGCCCAAGTCAACCGCCCGCCGGATGAAACCGCCGCCGAGCACCCGATTGCCGGCATAGAGCACGCAACCCTGGCCCGGCGCGGCAATCGCCGGCGCTTCCGGCCGCACCCGCAGCAGGCCCGCGGCAGCGTCCCATTCCGCCGTGCAGGGCTGCGGCTGCTCGCGGGCGCGCAGCTTCACCTCGGCGCTGAAGCGGCCAGGGGGCGGCGTCCACAGCCAGTTCACCTCGCCAGCCACCACCTCGGCCTGCGGCAGCGCCTGCCTGTGGGCCACCACCACGCGGCGGCGCGGCGCATCCAGCGCAGCCACGTACAGCGGCTGCTCGCCTTCCCGCAGCGCCAGCCCCAGCCCGCGCCCCTGGCCGATGGTGTAGCGCCCGATCCCCTGATGCCGGCCCAGCACCCGGCCGGCCTCGTCCACGATCTCGCCGGGCTCGGCCGCCTCCGGCCGCAGCTTGGCCACCACCTGGTGGTACTGCCCCTCGGGCACGAAGCAGATGTCCTGGCTGTCCGGCTTCTCCGCCACCGCCAGGCCCAGCCGCGCCGCCTCGGCCCGCACCGCCGCCTTGTCCGGATAATGTCCGAGCGGAAACCGGCTGAACGCCAGCTGCGCCCGCGTGGTGGCGAATAGGAACCAGCTCTGGTCCCGCTGCGGGTCGGCGGCGCGGTGCAGCTCCGGCCCCTCGGCGCCGTCCACCCGCTGCACGTAGTGGCCGGTGGCCATGGCTTCGCAGCCCAGGTCCTGCGCCAGCGCCACCAGGTCCTGGAACTTCACGGTCTGGTTGCAGCGCACGCAGGGCACCGGGGTCTCGCCGGCGGCGTACTGGCTGGCGAAGTCGTTGATGACCGCGTCGCGGAAGCGCTGCTCGCGGTCCAGCACGTAGTGCGCAATGCCCAGCCGGTCGGCCACGCGGCGCGCATCCATGATGTCCTGGCCGGCGCAACAGGCGCCCTTTTTCTGAATGGCGGCGCCGTGGTCGTACAGCTGCAGCGTGGCGCCGATCACCTCATGGCCCTGCTCGGCCAGCAGCCCCGCCACCACGGAGCTGTCCACGCCACCGCTCATGGCAACCAGTATGCGCATGCGATTCACGCTCCGCTCCTCGACGCGGCGACGCGACCGCATGCGCCGCCCCCGGTCATCAGGCCGCGTCCAGCCCCTGCTGCCAGAAGCGCTGCTCCAGCCGCGCCGCCTCGCTGAAGGTCGCACTGAGGATCGGGAAGCGCGCTTCCCCGCCGTGGGAGACGCCCAGCGCGTCGATCCGCAGCGCCGCGGCCCGCGCCAGCTTCTGGTAGCCCTCGGCGCCGTAGGTATCGATCCAGCTCTGGTAGGGGTTGCCCACCACCATGCGGTTCGGGTCCGCCAGCACGCGCAGCGCCACTTCCGCGTAGCCCACGCTGCACGGCACCAGCGCCACTTCCAGGTCCAGGATGTCACCGGCCAGGCCGCGGTCGATCACGTAGCGGGTGTAGCTCACCGTCTCCGCGCTCTCCGGCGTGCCCAGCACCTTGGCCTGCGACAGGCCCCAGCCCTCGCAATACTTCAGGTGCATGCTGGTCTCGGCCAGGATCGCGCTGATGGCGTTGGTCTTGTCCACCATCGCCTGGATGCTCTCGGCCTTGAACACCGCCAGCGCCTTGGCCCGGGCGAAGTGGATCAGGAACAGGTAGTCCTGCACCAGGTAGCGGCGGAACGCCTCCAGCGGCAGCGAGCCATCGCTGAGCCGGCGGCAGAACTCATGCCAGGTATAGTCGGCCCAGTCCTGCGCGCAGGCCGCCCGCAGCTTGCGGAACAGCCCGCCCTCGGCGCCGAAATCCGTCTCCCAGCGCTCGCTCACGACCCGGCATTCCGGCTGCCGGCCGGCAGCTTCACCACCAGCCCGTCCAGCGCCTCGGTCATGATCAGCTGGCAGCCCAGGCGCGACGTCTCCTGCAGGTCGAAGGCCAGGTCCAGCATGTCCTCCTCGTCCTCGGTCGGCGCCGCCAGCTTCTCGAACCAGCTGCCATCCACGATCACATGGCAGGTGGAGCACGCCAGCGAGCCCTCGCAGGCGCCCTCGATGTCCACGCCATGCTTGTGGGCAATCTCCAGCACCGAAAGCCCGAGCGGCGCGTCCACCGTCTTCCGGTTACCGTCACGCTCGACGAAGGTCATGCTGGGCATCGCTCAATCCTGTTCCACAAGGCGCTGCCAGGCGGCGGCCAGCAAGGCGGCCCCCTGTTCGGCTTCGGCCGGGGAGGTAAAGCGCCCAATCCCCACACGCAAGGTGGATCGCGCCTCGGCCTCCGGCAGGCCAATGGCCGCCAGCACATAGGAAGGCTCCACCGCGGCCGAGGAACAGGCCGAGCCGGTGGAGACGCAGACCTCCGGCGCCGCCGCCATCAGCGCCTGGGCGTCCACCCCGCCGGGGAAGGTCAGGTTGGTATTCCCGGCCACCCGATGCTCCTGGCTCGCATTCACCCTGATACCCGGCACCTCGGCCCTGAGCCGCGTCAGGAACACCTCCCGCTGCCCGGCGATCCGCCCGGCATCAAGCAGCCCCTCGATCCCCGCGATCCGCGCCGCCTCGCCGAAGCCCACGATCAGCGGCGTCGCCAGCGTGCCGCTGCGCAGCCCCCGCTCCTGCCCGCCGCCCGAGAACAGCGGCGCCAGGCGCACCCGCGGCCGCCGCCGCACGTACAGCGCGCCGATGCCCTTCGGCCCGTAGATCTTGTGGCCACTGATGCTCAGCAGGTCGAGCCGCAGTTCCTCCACATCCAGCGGTATCCGGCCGCAGCCCTGCGCCGCATCGCTATGGAACAGGGCGCCCGCGGCCTTCACCAGGGCGCCGATGGCCGCTAGGTCCTGCACCACGCCGATCTCGTTGTTCACCGCCATCACGCTGACCAGCAGCGTCGGCACCTCCAGCGCGTGGCGCAGCACGTCCAGGTCCAGCAGCCCATCCGGCCGCACCGGCAGCACCACCGGCTCGAACCCCTCGGCCGCCAGGTCGCGCACGCTTTCCAGCACGCATTTATGCTCGGTCGCGACCGTGATGATCCGCCGCCGCTCGCTGCCCTGCCCGGCGGCGAAGCGCGCGGCGCCCTTGATCGCCAGGTTGTTCGCCTCGGTCGCGCCGGAGGTCAGGATGATCTCGGAGGCACTGGCCCCGATCAGCTCCGACACATGCCCGCGCGCCGTCTCCACCGCCGCCTCGGCCTCCCGCCCCATGGCGTGCTCGACGCTATGAGGGTTGGCGAAATTCTCCTCCCACCACGGCCGCATGGCCGCCAGCACGCGCGGGTCCAGCGGCGTGGTGGCGTGGTTGTCCAGGTAGATCGGTCGGTTCGGGCGGGTCATCGCGCCGAAGATGGGGCGTTACGCCGCCCGGCGCGAGAGGCGATCCCGCATGGCAGCCCAGGCCAGCAGGAAACGCTCCGCCGCATCATCAGGCGCATTCCACGGCAGGGAGACGCGGATGCCGCAACCGGCGGCCTCGCCCAGGCCCATGGCCTGCAGCACCGGGCTGCGCGCCACCTTGCCGGAGGAACAGGCGGCGCCTGCGGAAACCCTGAAGCCCGCGATATCCAGCGCAATCACCTGGGTCTCGGCCGCCACCCCCGGCAGCACCAGGCAGCTGGTGTTCGGCAGCCGCGCAGCCCCGGCGCCGGCCACCACGGCACCCGTCGCCCCGGCCTCGATCGCATCGCGCAGCGCCGCCAGCCGGCTAGCGGCTTCCGGCGTCGCCTCGGCCAGGGCGGCGGCCATGCCGGCAATGGCGGGCAGCGGCTCGGTGCCGCCGCGCCGGCCACGTTCCTGCCCGCCGCCGGCGATCAGCGGCGCCACATCCATGCCGGCCCGCAGCAGCAGCGCCCCGGCGCCCGGCGGCCCGCCCAGCTTGTGGCCGGAGATCGCCAGCGAATCCCAGACGGCGGGCACCGCCACCCGCCCGGCGGCCTGTACCGCGTCCACATGCAGCAGCGCGCCATGGCGGCGGCACAGCTCGGCCGCGGCCTCCAGCGGGTGCAGCACGCCGGTTTCGTTGTTGGCCGCCATCAGCGCCACCAGCGCCGGGCCGCCCTGGGCCAGCGCCCCTTCCAGCGCCGCCGGGTCCAGCCTGCCATCGGCCAGCACCGGCAGCACCCCGGCCCCCGGCGCCGCCGCCAGCACCGCGGGGTGCTCGGTGGCGCCCACCAGCAGCCGACGCCCCGCGCTCAGCCCGCGCAGCGCCAGCGCATTCGCCTCGGTGCCGCCGCCGGTGAAGACCACGTCCTGCGGCCGGGCGCCGAATCGCGCCGCCACCGCCTCGCGCGCCTCCTCCAGCAGCCGACGCGCCGCGCGGCCGGCGGCATGCACGCTAGACGGGTTGCCGCCGGTGTCCATCGCCGCCAGCACCGCCGCCCGTGCCGCCGGGCGCAGCGGCTCGGTCGCGTTGGCGTCCAGGTACAGCGGCGCGCTCATTCCGCTGCCTGGGAAACCTCGGCCAGCGGCCGCGCCGCCCGGCCGCGCACCCGGCCGCCGACAATGTCGGCCAGGGTCATGTGCGCCAGGAACAGCCGGATCTGCTCGCCCAGTTCCGACCACAGGTCATGGGTGACGCACTTGCCGCCCGCCGCCAGGCAGCCCGGCGAGCCTTCCTCGCACCTGGTCGCCCGGATCGGCTCGTCCACCGCATCGACGATCTCGGACACCGCGATCAGCTCCGGCGCCCGCGCCAGGCGGTAGCCGCCGCCCGGGCCGCGGGCGGAGGCCACCAGCCCGGCCCGCCGCAGCCGCCCGAATAACTGTTCCAGATAGGCCAGGGAGAGCTGCTGGGCGCCGGCGATGTCGGCCAGGCTGACCGGCCGCTCCTGCAGGCTGGTCAGGTCGCCGCCGCGCTGGCGGACGGCCATCTCCACCATCGCCATCACGGCGTATCGACCACGGGTGGAAAGCCTCATGCGCCGTGGCCTACGGCGGTTCGCAAGCATTTCGGTGACGACTGCCACGCGGGGCCAGCATGGCGGATCATACCTGAGGACATGGGGGCCGTACCGTGAATCCGTTATGAAAACCCATAGCCAAGTGCCTATATTCAGGCACCCCCGGAACCGGGAGCCCGTCCGGGGGCGCCCATGGCAGGATCAAAGCGGAGAACCGACGACAGGCAGCCCCGGCAGCGGGCGTCGTGGAACAAGGCTATTTTACCCGACTTTCCCAGTCAACCTTTGGGAAGTCGTGTATACGATCCTTTCCTGAGCCTCGGCGATCCCTGGGAACCAGCCAGGGCGAGCCGAAGGACACCCCCACCAGGCGACAGTGCGCGCTTGGCGTGTCGGCAGCATCCTCCGCAAGGGGGGTTCCCCGGCAAGCCTGGCGTGCACGGCACAGCACGAATTGGACCCACGGGAAGATGCCTGAGGTCATGTTTGCCGGCCCCGACGGCCGGCTTGAAGGCCGCTACCACCACTCCAAAAAGCCGAACGCGCCGGTGATGCTGCTGCTGCATCCCCATCCGTTGCACGGCGGCACCATGAACAACCGTGTGGTATATTCGCTTTATCAGCGCTTTCAGTCGCTGGGTTTTTCCATCCTCCGGTTCAACTTCCGCGGCGTGGGCCGCAGCCAGGGCCGCTACGACGGCGGCATCGGTGAGATCGCCGACGCCTGTTCGGCCCTGGACTTCCTGCAGGCGGTGAACCCCAGCGCCCACAGCCTGTGGGCCGCCGGCTACTCCTTCGGCAGCTATGTCGGCATGCAGGTGCTGATGCGTCGCCCCGAAATGGGCGGCTTCGTCTCCATCAGCGCGCCGGCCAGCCACTACGACTTCGGCTTCCTCGCCCCCTGCCCGTGCAACGGCCTGATCCTGCACGGCGCCGAGGACGAGCTGGTGCCCGAGGGCAGCGTCCGCAAGCTGGTGGACAAGCTGAACACCCAGAAGGGCATCACCATCGACTACCGCGTCATGCCCGGCGCCGGCCATGTCTTCACGCCCGAGGAAACCGAACGCGTGGTGGACGCGGCCGAGGACCATGTGATGACCAAGCTGAACGGCAGCCGCATGGCGCTGGCCGCCGACTGAACCGCCCCCGGTCGGCGCAAAGCCAGGGCGGCGGGGGCAACCTCGCCGCCCTTTTTTGTTGCGCCGGCGCGGAACGGAGCCTGCCGGCAGGGGATGGTTAGCTTCTTTGCGCTTTAACGGGCGCGCCCATGCCACCATCCCCGCCCCCAAGCGCCCCCGCCCCGGCCGCCGCCAAGGCCGCCGCCGTCGTCGTGTCCCCTGGCCGGCCCGGCCGCCACCGGCTTGGCCGCAACGAACGGGCGCTGCTGCTGGCCGGCAGCGGCTTCATCCTGCTGGCCATGCTGGTCGCCGCGCTGGTCATGGCGCAGCTGCACCGGCAGACCCTGCGCAATGCCGAGCGCGAGCTGGCCAACCTGGCGCTGGTGCTGGCCAGCGACGTGCAGAACAGCTTCCACGCGGTGGCGCTGCTGCAATCCGGCATCGCCGAGCTGGTCGACAGCCTGCACCTCTCCTCCACCGAGGAGTTCAACGACCGGCTGGCCACCGCCGCGGTCTACCGCGACCTGGTCGGCCGGATCACCCCGCTGCCGCAGGTTGAAGCGGTGTTCCTGACCAATGCGGATGGCATCACCATCACCTCCACCCGCGCCCACCCGACGCGGGCCTTCTCCATCGCCGACCGGCCGCACTTCGCCGTGCTGCGCGACGACCCCAGCCTGGACAGCTACCTGGCGCCGCCGGCCCGCAACGTGCAGACCGGCACCTGGAACATCTACCTGACCCGCCGCCTGGCCACCGCGGATGGCCGCTTCCTCGGCATCGTCGGCGTCGGCCTCAGCATGACCTACTTCGAGGAGTTCCTCTCCCGCATCGCGCTGGGCAGCGGCAGCTCCATCGCGCTGTGGCGGCGCGACGGCATCCTGATGGCCCGCTACCCCGCCGCGCCGGAGATCATCGGCCGGCCGCCGCAGGGCACGCCGCTGCCGTTCCAGCGTGTGCTGGAACACGCCGATGCCGGCACCGGCGACGGCATCAACGTGGTGGACCACCTGCACCGCCGCTTCGCCGCCCGCGCCCTGGCCGGCTACCCCGCCGCCATCGTCGTCACCCGCCAGTCCGACGACATCCTGGCGCTGTGGCGCCAGCAGGCCGCCTATGCCGCCGCCGGCGTGCTGCTGCTGGCGCTGCTGGTGGCCGGCGCGGTCCGCCTCGGCATCCGCCAGGTCCAGCATCGTGCCGCGCTGGACCACTCCCGCACCGAAATGCGGATCCTGGAGGAACAGCACCGCGCCGCCGCGCAGATCGCCCACTTGGCGCATCACGACGCGCTGACCGGCCTGGCCAACCGCATCCTGTTCCGCACCCGGCTGGACGACGCCGTCGCCCGCGCCCGCCGGGGCGAGGGCTTCGCCGTGCTGTGCATCGACCTGGACCACTTCAAGGACGTCAACGACAGCTTGGGCCACCCGGTCGGCGACCTGCTGCTGCAGGCGGTGACGCAGCGCCTGCGCGCCGCGGTGCGGGAGACCGATACCATCGCCCGGCTGGGCGGCGACGAGTTCGCGGTGGTGCAGACCAACGTCACCTGGCCGTCCGACGCCAGCGCCCTGGCGCAGCGCCTGGTGGAGGCGCTGGGCGCCGCCTACGAACTGGACGGCCACAATGTCAGCATCGGCGCCAGCATCGGCGTCTCACTGGCACCGGATGACGGGCTGGACGCCGACCAGCTGCTGCGCAACGCCGACTTGGCGCTGTACCGCGGCAAGGCGGATGGCCGCGGCTGCGTCCGCTTCTATGAGACCGAGATGAACGCCCGCGCCCTGCTGCGCCGCAGCCTGCAGCTGGACCTGCAGCGCGCCCTGGCCACCGAGGAGTTCGAGCTGTTCTACCAGGCGCAATTCGTGGTCGAGACCCGCCGGCTCGCGGGCTTCGAGGCGCTGCTGCGCTGGCGCCACCCGGACCGCGGCCTGGTGCCGCCGGACCGCTTCATCCCGCAGGCCGAGGAGATGGGGCTGATCGTCCCGCTGGGCGAATGGGTGCTGCACGAGGCCTGCCGCACCGCCGCCGCCTGGCCCGGCCTCTGGAGGGTGGCGGTCAACCTTTCCCCGGTGCAGTTCGCCTCCAGCCGGCTGGTCGGCGCCGTCGCCGCCGCCCTGGCGCAATCCGGCCTGGACCCGGCCCGGCTGGAGCTGGAGATCACCGAGACGGTGATGCTGCAGAATACCGAGGCGACGCTGGCCACGCTGCACCAGCTGAAGGCGCTCGGCGTCTCCATCGCGCTGGATGACTTCGGCACCGGCTATTCCTCGCTCAGCTACCTGCAGCGCTTTCCGTTCGACACGGTGAAGGTGGATGGTGGCTTCATCCGCAACCTGGAAGTCTCCCAGGTCAGCGTCGCCATCGTCCGCGCCGTGACCGAGCTGTGCCGCGCGCTGGGCATGGCCACCATCGCCGAGGGCGTGGAGACCGAGGCGCAGTACCAGGCGCTGCGCCAGCTTGGCTGCACCGAGGCGCAGGGCTTCCTGCTCAGCCGCCCCTGCCCCCCGGCGGAGCTGGCCGGGCTGCTGGCGCGGGAAAGCGAGCAGACCAGCCTGGGCGTGTAGCGCCGGCGTCTCCTGGGTAGAGCACCCGCGCGGCTGCAGGCGCCGCCTTGCCCGGCGCCATCCGGCGTGCTGGTCTGCGGCCAACTCAGCCTTTGGGGAAACGTCCATGCCCACGCGCCGCAGCCTGCTGGCCGCCGCCGCCATCTCGCCGCTTGCCGCCCGCCCGGCCCGCGCCTGGGAACCCGACCGCCCGCTCAGCATGATCGTCGCCTATGCCGCCGGTGGCGGCACCGACACCGCCGCCCGCCTGCTGGCCCGCGTGCTGGAAAAGGACCTGGGCCAGCCCGTGGTGGTGGTCAACCGCGCCGGCGCCGGTGGCGAAATCGGCTTCACCGAACTGGCCCGCGCCCGGCCGGATGGCTACACCATCGGCTTCACCAACACCCCCACCATCGTGACGGTGCCGATCGAGCGGCAGGCCCGCTTCTCGCTGGAAAGCTTCAGCTTCATCGCCAACATCGTGGACGACCCCGGCGGGCTGTGGGTGCTGACGGCCAGCCCGATCAAGTCGCTGGACGACCTGCTGGCCGAGGCCCGCCGCCGGCCGGGACAGGTCAGCTACGGCACCACCGGCATCGGCAGCGACGACCACCTGGCCATGCTGGCGCTGGAACGCGCGACCGGCACGCAGTTCCTGCACGTGCCCTTCGGCGGCTCCTCGCAGGTCCGCACCGCGCTGTTCGGCCGCACCATCGACCTGGCCGTGGTGAACATGGGCGAGGGCATCACCGACATGCGCCAGGGCGTGGTCCGCCCGCTGGGCCAGTTGGCCACCAGCCGGTGGGAGGTGGCGGCCGAGGTGCCGACGCTGCGCGAACTGGGTCATGACGTGGTGGAAGGCAGCATGCGCGGCGTCGCCGCCCCTGCCGGGCTGGCGCCGGATGTGCTGGCCCGCCTGGCCCTGGCGGTGCGCCGCGCCGTGGCCACGCCGGAATTCCTCGCCGGCGCGCAGCAGCAATTGCTGCCGCTGCGCTTCCTCGGCCCGGCCGAATACACCGCGGAATTGCAGGCGCTGCGGACCAACTACAGCCGCCTGTGGGCGCAGCACCCGTGGAAGGAATGAGCCCGATGGCCATCAACGTCATCCGCGCCGAGGCCTTCGTCTTCCGCGCCCCCATCGCCGTGCCGGTGGTCAACGCCTTCGGCGCCATGACCGAGCGCGTGGCGCTGTACCTGAAGCTGACCGACGCCGACGGCACCGAGGGCTTCGCCGAGGTCTGGGGCAATTTCCCGACGCTGACCGCCGACCACCGCGCCCGGCTGTTCGACGCCTTCATCGCCCCGCGCCTACTGGCCGGGCCGATCACGGACATCAACGCCTTCTGGCACGAGATGGACCGCCGCCTGCACGTCTGGGGCCTGCAGGCCGGGGAGCCCGGCGCCTATGCCGCGACGCTCGCCGGCGCCGACCTGGCGCTGCACGACCTGGCCGCGCGCAAGGCAGGGCTGCCGCTGTGGCAGTACCTCGGCGGCACCGATGCCTCCGCCCTGCCCTGCTACGCCAGCGGGCTGAACCCGGACGAGCAGGCGCTGGCCCAGGTGACGGCCGCCCGGGCCAAGGGCTACCGCGCCTTCAAGATCAAGATCGGCTTTGGCGAGAAGCGCGACGTCGCCACCCTGGCCCCGGTCTTCGCGGGCCTGCAGCCCGGCGAGCGCTGCATGGTGGACATCAACCAGGGCTGGGATTTTGACAGTGCCGTCCGCATGGTCGAAGTCCTGCGGCAGTTCCCGCTGGCCTGGATCGAGGAGCCGCTGACCTGCGACCGCCCGGCCTGGGAATGGGCCGCCGTGCGCGCCGCCGCCCGCAGCCCGATCGCCGCCGGCGAGAACATCCGCGGCTCCCTCGCCTTCGCCCAGGCCATCGCGGATGGGCATTTCGGCGTGATGCAGCCGGACTGCGCCAAGTGGGGCGGCCACACCGCCACCCTGCCGGTGGCCAAGGCGATCGTCGGCGCCGGCAAGATATACTGCCCGCACTTCCTCGGCGGCGCGGTCGGCCTGATGCACAGCCTGCACCTGCTGGCCGCCGTGCGCGGACCCCAGGGGAAGGCGGGCCTGCTGGAATGGGACGCCAACCCCAACCCGCTGCGCGAGGCGCTGCTGGACGACGTGCTGGCGGTGCAGGACGGCAAGGTGGCGCTGCCGACCGGCGCGGGCCTGGGCTTCACGCCGGACTTCAGCCGGCTAGCCGCCTACCAGGTCCTGCACCTGGACCGCCGCGCCGGCTGAGCGCCGCCCCTGGCTGAACGCTGGCCGGCTGCACCTTCGCGGCACCGGCCGCTTCGGCGTTCCGCGCCGGGCGGTGCCGGGACTACCCTGCGCGGCCGCCCGCCAGGAGCCCCGCCATGACCAAGCCGGCCCAGCCCAAGCCCCGCCGCGCCACGCCCCGCCCCGCCCCGGCCCCGCTGACCGAGCGCGAGAAGATGCTGGCCGGCCTGTCCTACTGGCCGCTGGACCCAGAACTGCAGGCCCTGGCCGCCACCGCGGAGCGTTGGATGGCGCGCTACAACGCCGGCCTGCCGACCTCCCCGGCCGAACGCCTGGCGCTGCTGCGGGAGGGACTGGGCGCGGTCGGCGACGACAGCGTCGTCCGCCCGCCCTTTCATTGTGATTACGGCGGCAACATCACGCTGGGCCGTGGCGTCTTCATCAACTTCAACTGCATCATCCTGGATGTTGTCGCCGTCAGCATCGGCGACGGCACCCGCATCGGTCCCGGCGTGCAGATCCTCACTGCCGACCACCCGCGCGATGCCGCGGAGCGCCGCGCCGGCGGCGAGTCAGGCCGCCCCATCCGCATCGGCCCGCATGCCTGGATCGGCGGCGGCGCCATCATCCTGCCCGGCATCAGCATCGGTGAGGATGCCGTGGTCGGCGCCGGCAGCGTGGTCACCCGGGATGTCCCGGCCGGCAGCACGGTACTGGGCAACCCCGCCAGGCCGCGTCGCCAGGATTGACTTAAGCCACTGAAATAGCTATACTTCCCACATCAAGCGGCGCCGCCCCGGCTATTTGTCCGAAACCTGCACTCCCCAGCGTCGCGCACCAGGCCATGGATGAACCCCAGCTTGGTGATCACCCCGGGGCTGAGGATGAACGGGTAGAGGTCCCGCGCCCCCATGCTCCGGCTCAGCGCATTCATCGCCGAGGTCAGCGGCAGCCAGGCCGCCATCAGCGTCTCGATATCCGGCGCCGCGTAGCTGTCCAGGTCAATCTCGGCCGACATCTCGTCGCGCCGGTCCAGCCGCGGCTGCAGGCTCATGCCGAAGGCCGCCGCCATCTCCAGCGTGTCGACGATGTGCAGGTAGTGCGCCCAGGTCTCGGCAAAATCCTCCCACGGGTGGGCGGTGGCGTAGCTGGAGACGAAGTTCTCCTGCCAGTCGGCCGGCGCGCCCTGGGCATAGTGGGTCTGCAGGGCGGCGTTGTAGTCCAGACTCTCATCGCCGAAGACGGCGCGGCAGGCCTCCAGCTGGCCGCCATCCCGCACCAGGCGGTCCCAGTAGTAGTGCCCGCTCTCATGCCGGAAATGGCCCAGCAGGGTGCGGTACGGCTCGCCCATCGCGGCGCGGCGCTGCTCGCGCTCGGCATCATCGGCCTCGGCCAGGGCAATGGTGATCAGCCCGTTGTCATGCCCGGTCATCACCTTGGGGCCGCCCTGCACCGGCGGGTCGGCCAGGATGTCGAAGGCCAGGCCGGTCTCCGGCTGCTCGGCCCGGGTCGGTACCGGCAGGCGCAGTTGCAGCAGCGAGTACATCAGCCGGCGCTTGGCGGTTTCGATCAGCCGCCAGGGCGGCAGGTTGGCCGGCACGGTCAGGTCCGGCACCAGGTGGTTATGGCTGCAGGCCTGGCAGAACCGGTTGTCGCTGTCGGCCGGCACCAGCCAGTTGCAGGCCTCATGCGTGGCGTTGTCGCAGAACCGCCACTGCCCCTCATGCCCCAGG
Source organism: Acetobacteraceae bacterium (assembly GCA_947455205.1). Taxonomy (GTDB): domain Bacteria; phylum Pseudomonadota; class Alphaproteobacteria; order Acetobacterales; family Acetobacteraceae; genus CAIMOR01. The sequence goes on from CANGNF010000005.1 coordinate 93,972, forward strand.
GTGCGGAAGGCCTCGCCGTCCGGCTCCAGCGCGCAGAGCCGGGCCAGGTCGGCGCGATAGCCGAGCTGGTGGCGGCACCGCTCGCAGATCGTGTTCTCGAAGTAGAGGAGCTGGCCGCAGGCCTGGCAACGGAAGAGCTTCATGGCCGGGGCAACGCGGCCCAACGCCGGCGGCTGACGCACAAACGCGTCAGCGTCGCGGTGACCCGCTACCGCCCTGCGGCGCGCTGCTACCCCTCGCCTTGCGGCGAGCTTCTACCCCTCGCCTTGCGGCGAGCTTCTACCCCTCGCCTTGCGGCTCCAGGTCAACGCCCACTTCCAGCCGATGCGCGCCGCCGCCCAGGATCACCCCCAGCACCGGGCTGACATCGGCATAGTCCCGGCCCCAGCCGAGCACGACATGCTCGTCCTTCACCACAATCCCGTTGGTTGGGTCCAGGTCCACCCAGCCATGCTCGGCGCCCAGCCAGCAGCCCACCCAGGCGTGGCTCTGGTCCGCGCCGCGCCGGCGTTCCTGCCCCGGCGGCGGCCGGGTGCGGATATAGCCGCTGGTGTAGCGCGCCGGCAGGCCAAGGTGGCGCAGCGCGCCGATCATCAGGTGGGTGAAGTCCTGGCAGACGCCCTCGCGCCGCTCCAGCACCTCCGAGATCGGCGTGCTCAGCGTGGTCACCCCGGCGCGGAAGCGGAATTCGGTGCGGATGCGGTGGTTCAGCTCCAGCAGCCCCTCCAGCACCGGTCGCCCGGGCGGAAAGCACTTGGCGGCATAGGCGCCGGCCCCGGCATGCGCCGGCGCCATCCGGCTGCCGAAGCAGTATTCCGCCGCCTGCCAGGCGCCCGGCCCGCCGCGCCGCGCCTGCGCCGCCACCTGCTCCCAGGCCGGCGTCGCCGCGGCCTCGGGCGCCGCGGGGAAGCGGACCTCGACCACCGCCTCGGTCGTCACCTCGAATTCCGGGTGCGGCAGGTCCAGGAACAGCCAGGTGACCAGGTTGCCGAAGTGGTCCACGCCGTCGCGCCGCCGCGCCACCTTGGGCGTCACGCTCAGCCCGGCGGCCAGCACCCGCTGCCAGGGCAGCGCACGCGGGCGCAGGTGGACCATGTGCGCCGCCAGATCCACCGGGGAGGCGTAGCTGTACCGGGTGGTGTGCCTTACCTTGTAGATCATCAGGCCATGCCCCGCAGGCGCCGGCCCTCGGCCTCCACCCCCAGGCTGCGCACCGCCGGCAGCAGCGCGAAGTAGCGCCGGGTGATGCGGTCCGACAGGTCGGCGATCGCCTCCGCCAGCGCCTTCAGCCGCGGCGCCAGCACCACCGCGGCGCCGGCCTGCTGCGGCGCGGCCAGCACGTCGCGTGTCATGGCCTGCACCTGGTCCAGCATCTGCGCCGCCAGCGCCGCCAGCGGGCTGTCCGCCCGGCCGCCCAGCTCCGCCAGCAGGTCGCGGGTCGCGGCCAGCTGGAAGGCCAGGCCGCGCGGGTTGCTCTCATCCGCCATCACCAGGTCCAGCACCGGCCCGGCCTGCAGCACGGACAGGTAGCGGGTGCGGTAGGTAATCACGGAGTCGCGCAGCTCCAGCGCCAGCCGCAGCCCCGGCTCCAGCCGGCTCGGCCGCACCATGGCGCCGGGCTGGTCCAGCACGCAGGCCAACTCGTTGGCGATGGCGCGGGCGCGTTCCACCCGGCGGCCCAGGTCCAGGAACAGCCGGCCACCGCCGCGCACCATGTTCTCGGCCGCCAGCCCGGCCAGGGTGGCGCTGAACTGCAGCACCCCGGTCATCGCCTGGGACAGCGTCTCCAGCCCCTTGGCGGTGGCCGGCGTCTCCCGCACCCGGTTGAGCGCGGCCGAGAGCGTCCGCAGCGAATGGTTCAGCGTGCCATGCACCTCGCCGGTCAGGCGGTCGCGCAGCAGTTCGGCCAGCCGGTGCACCTCCTCCAGCAGCCCGGCCAGCGGGCCGCCCGGGGCGGCCACCTGGCGCAGCTCGGTCGCCAGCGCGGCCGGGCCCAGGCCCTGCACCGCCTCGGCCTTCACCAGCCGGGCGATCACCAGGCAGGCGGTCAGGCTCTGCAACTCGGCCACCTCGCGCGGCGTCGGCGTCGGCCGCTCGATCCAGGCGATGGCCAGCCGCAGCAGCCGGGCATTGCCCTCCAGCCGCTCCAGGTAGCGGCCCAGCCAGAAGAAGTTGTCGCCGACCCGGCTGGGCAGGTCGCCGGTGGTGCGCCTGATCGGCAGCGCCGCCACGCCCAGATGCGCCGGGCCCAGCAACTCGGTCTCCTCCTCGGCCGCCACCCACACGTCCTTGGACAGGGCATGCAGCGGCAGGCGGCCGGTGGCGACGTCCTGCTCGCTCAGCACCCGCGCCAGCCCGCCCGGCATGGCATGCCAGTTGGTGCCGTCGAACACCAGGAACAGCCGCACCACCACCGGGCGCGGCACCATGCCATCCGGCCCGGCGCAGGGCGCCACCGAGGGCTGGATCGGCGGCAGCGCCACATGCTCCTCGCCGGAAGCGGCGATGCGCGTCGCCAGCTCGGCCCGCGCCGCCAGGTCCAGCTGCCGGGCCGCCACCGGGTTCTCGGTGCCGTCAAAGGCGGAGCGGATGCGCCAGGCCGGCAGGTCCGCCAGCACCGCCGCGCGCGCCGCCGCGTCGCCCAGCCAGCGTACCGGCAGGCTGGGCAGCAGCAGTTCCTCGCCCAGCAGGTGGCGGGCCAGGGCGGGCAGGAAGGCGGCCAGCGCCGGCGCCTCGGCAAAGCCGGCGCCGGGGTCGTTGACCACGCGGACATTGCCTTCCCGCATGGCGTCCAGCAGGCCGGGGATGCCATCGGCGACGCCGGATTCCAACTCCAGCGGGTCCAGCGTGCGGCCATCCTGCCGGCGCAGCAGCACGTCCACCCGCTGCAGGCCCTTCAGCGTCTTCAGGAACAGCAGGCCGTCGCGCACCGTCAGGTCGCCGCCTTCCACCAGGCTGCAACTCAGCTCCCGCGCCAACACCACATGCTCGAACCACAGCTTGTCCGCCGGGCCGGCGGTCAGCAGCGCCAGGCCGGGGTTGCCGCCGGGGTGCGGCGCCAGGCGCTGCATGGCGTCCTGCCAGGTCTCGAAGAAGGGCCGCAGCCGGCGCAGCTGGGCCGAGCGGAACAGCTCCGGCACCACGCGGGCCAGGGCGCGGCGATTCTCCAGCGCATAGGCCACGCCGGCGGCATCCGCGGTGCGGTCGGCCAGCACCTGCCAGTGGCCGTCGGCGTGGCGCATGACCTCGGCGGAATAGAGCTGCAGGCGCGGCCCCGGCGCCGGGCCTTCGGTATGCCGGCAGGGCCGCAGGAAGGCGGGGTTGGCGTAGACCAGCGCCGGCGGCAGCAGCCCGTCGGCCAGCAGCCGCTGCGGGCCGTAGACATCGGCCAGCACCGCGTCCAGCAGCCGGGCACGTTGGGCCAGGCCCTCCACCAGGCCGGCGAATTCGGCGGCGCCCAGCGGCAGCGGAATGGGGTCGCAGCGCCAGCCGACCGGCGCCGCGCCGGGCAGCAGGCTGGTCAGCCCTTCATCCTGGAAGATGCGGTCAAGCTGCTGGCCACGCTCCGCCAGCACGTCACGACCCAATCCGGTCAGCGTCGCGTGCAGCAGGCGCCAGGGTGGACGCAGCCCGCCGCTGCCGTCCACCATTTCATCCCGGGGTTCGTTCATTCGGGTCGGATGCTTAAAGCAATCTCCCCGCCGATGGAATCATCCGCGGGCATTTGCCTTTCCTTGTTGCAGGGGCCGCTGCGAGTCGACCCAGCTTCAAACCCCGCGGCGCAGGTCCAGCGTGCGCGGTGTCTCCAGCGAGACCACCGGCTCCGGCGGCTCCATCGGCCCCGGCGTGTGGCCGAAGGCGAAGAAGCGGATGCGCCGGCGCGCCTCGGCCTCGTTGGCGTTCACCGGCAGCGTCTCGTAGTTGCGGCCGCCGGGGTGGGCCACGTGGTGGGCCAACCCGCCCAGGCTGCGCCCGGTCCAGCGGTCGTAGATGTCGAACACCAGCGGCGTCTGCGCCGGCACCGTCGGGTGCAGGGCCGAGGGCGGCGCCCAGGCCTTGAAGCGCACGCCACCGACGAACTCGCCCTCGCGCTCGGTCCGGGTCATCGGCACCGCCTGGCCGTTGCAGGCCAGGATGTAGCGTTCCTCCACCCAGCCGGAGACTTTCGCCTGGACCCGCTCGCAGGAGCTGTCCACGTAGCGCGCGGTGCCGCCGCCGGTGGCTTCCTCGCCCAGCACGTGCCAGGGCTCCAGCGCGTGGCGCAGTTCCAGCCCGGTGCCGCGCACCATGGTCTCGCCGATCTTGGGGAAGCGGAACTCCTGGTGCGGCACGAACCAGGCGGGGTCCAGCGGGAAGCCGTTGGCGCCGAGTTCCGCCAGCACGTCCTGGAAGTCCTGGTTGTTCCAGTGCGGCATCAGGAAGTCGTCATGGATGCGCGTGCCCCAGCGCACCAGCTTCCGCTCATACGGCCGCTGCCAGAAGGCGGCGATGGCGGCGCGCATCAGCAGCGTCTGCGCGGCGGACATGCGGGCATGCGGCGGCATTTCTGCCGCGCGGTATTCCACCAGGCCAAGGCGCCCGCTGCTGCTGTCCGGCGAGTACAGCTTGTCGATGCAGAACTCGGTGCGGTGGGTGTTGCCGGTCACATCCGCCAGGATGTTGCGGAACACCCGGTCCACCAGCCAGGGCGGCGAAGGCTGGTCGCGGCGGATCTGGGTGAAGGCGAATTCCAGCTCGCCCACGCTGTCCATCCGCGCCTCGTCGATGCGCGGGTGCTGGCTGGATGGCCCGATGAACAGGCCGCTGAACAGGTACGACATGCTCGGGTGGTTGTGCCAGAAGCCGAGCAGGCTCTTCAGCAGGTCCGGCCGCCGCAGGAAGGGGCTGTCGCTGGCCTGCGCCGCGCCCATCACGATGTGGTTGCCGCCGCCGGTGCCGACGTGGCGACCATCCAGCATGAACTTCTCGGCCGCCAGCCCGACCTGGCGGGCTTCCTCGTACAGCGTCTCGGTGCGGTCCACATGCTCGGCCCAGCTGGCCGAGGGGTGGATGTTGACCTCAATGACGCCGGGGTCCGGCGTGACAGAGAAGTGGGTCAGGCGCGGGTCGCGTGGCGGCAGGTAGCCTTCCAGGATCACCTTGCGGCCCATCTCCTGGGCGGTGTCCTCCACCGCGGCGGTCAGGTCCAGCCAGTCCTCGGCCTGCATCAGCGGCGGGAAGAACACATGCAGCAGGCCGCCGCGGGCCTCCACCGCCAGGGCGGTGCGGACCAGCTCCGGCTCGCCCCGGCCAACCACCGGGAGTTCCTGATGGCGCGGGCGGAAGGCGTCGAGCCCCTCGCCCATCGCACCGGGCTGGCCGGCGGCGCGGGCATGGGCGCGGGCGTAGGGGTTCTCGCCCTCGCCGCCCGGCACCGGCACGCGGCGGAAGGCCTGGCGCGGCGGCAGGGCGGGCAGCGCCTCGAAGGGGTCGCGCTCCCATTCCGCCTGGATGCTCGCGGGGTCGGCCCAGGGCAGGCTTTCCAGCGGCAGGCGCAGGCCCACCGGGCTGTCGCCGGGGATCAGGAACATGTGGTCGCCGCGGAAGAACCACTTGCCCGACTGCCAGCGGCGGTTGCCGTCCTGGAACACCCGGCGCAGCGGCAGCACGCTGCCGACCGGGCTGGCCAGCCCCTGGGCGAAGACCTTGGCCATCCGCTCCCGCTCCAGCGGGTCGCGCAGGCGGGCATCCTCCACCACCACATTGGCCGGGAGACGATGCTCCTTCCACAGGTAGTAGTGGATGTCCTCATAGGCCGGGTTGACCAGGGACGGGTCCACCTGCAGCCGCTCGGCCAGCAGGCCGGCGAAGCGGGCGGCCTCGGTGGCCGTGGCCGTGTCCTTGTCGTCGTCGCTGGCCAGCAGCTCGGGGTTGCGCCACACCGGCTCGCCATCCGTCCGCCAGTGGGAATACAGCGCCCAGCGCGGCAGCTGCTCGCCGGGGTAGTGCTTGCCCATGGCGTATTGCAGCGCGGCACCCGGCGACCACTTCGGCACCAGGCGGCGCAGCAGCCGGCCGGCATAGCCGCGCTTGGTCGGCCCCAGCGCGTCGGTGTTCCATTCCGCCGCGTCCATGTCGTCGGCGGCGATGAAGGTTGGCTCGCCGCCCATGGTCAGGCGCACATCGCCCGCCTTCAGCGCCATGTCCACGCGCTGACCGGTGGCCAGGATGTCCTGCCATTGCCGTTCCGTGTACGGCTTGGTGACGCGCGGGGTTTCCTTCACCCGCGTCACCGTCATGGCGAAGTCGAACTCGGTCTCGGCGGGCTCCGCCATGCCCGTGATGGCGGCCGCCGAGGCCGGCTCCGGGCTGGCGGCCAGCGGGATATGGCCCTCGCCGGTCAGCAGGCCGCTGGTCGCGTCCAAGCCGATCCAGCCGGCGCCGGGCAGGTAGACCTCCGCCCAGGCATGCAGGTCGGTGAAGTCGCTGCTCGGCCCCTCGGCGCCCTGCACCGGCTTCACGTCCGGCACCAGCTGGATCAGGTAGCCGCTGACGAAGCGCGCGGCGAAGCCCAGGTTGCGCAGCACCTGCACCAGCAGCCAGGCGCTGTCGCGGCAGCTGCCCTTCTGCTTGCCCAGTACTTCCTCGGGCGTCCAGACGCCGGGTTCCAGCCGCACGACGTATTCGGTGCGCTCCTGGATCTGCCGGTTCAGGTCGATCAGCACGTCGATCGTGCGCTTCGGCTCACGCGGAATCCCGGCCAGGAAGCCCTTCAGCAGCGGCCCCACATCCGCACACTTGCGGAAGGGCGCCAGCTCCTCCTCCAGCACCGGGTCGTAGGTGAAGGGGAAGGTCTCGGCTTCCGGCTCCAGGAAGAAGTCGAACGGGTTGATCGTGGCCATGTCGGCCACCAGGTCCACCGTGACATCGAAATGGGTCACCCGTTCCGGGAAGACCACGCGGGCGAGGAAGTTGCCCTGCGGGTCCTGCATCCAGTTCAGGAAATGCGGCTGGGGTTCGATCTTCAGCGCGTAGCTGATGATGGGCGTGCGCGCATGCGGTGCCGGGCGCAGCCGGATGGTCTGCGGCCCCAGCGAGACGGCGCGCTCATACTTGTAGGAGGTGCGGTGATGCAGGGCGACGTGCAGGGACATGAGGGCCTGGATGCGGTTCGGTCGTGCGGGCGGTGGGCGGGCGGACAGCCATGGGCAAGCAAGAAGCGCACCCGAGGCCCCAAAGGGATGGAGAGCCGGCGGATAGGGCAGCGCGCGCAACAAGTCCACGCCAATCGCCGCCCTGGCCTTGACGCTGGCGCATGGCTGGGGCAGCGCAGCCCCGGCCCCAGCGCCCGGATGCGCGCCGAATGCCCAAGCAATGGGCTGCGTTGCCGATCCGCGCCGCTGCACTACCATGCCGCGCATGCATGACATGGCCCACCTGGCGCTGGACGGCCACGCCCTTCGGCTGCTGCTGACCGTGCTGGAAACCGGCTCCGTCACCGCCGCCGCGCGCCGGCTGGAGCTGACGCAATCCGCCGTCTCCCACGCGCTGGACCGGCTGCGGGTGATCCTGGGCGACCCGCTCTTCGTCAAGTCCGGCCGCGGCATTGCGCCGACCGAGCGCGCCCGCCTGCTGGCGGACCAGGCGGCGGCGCTGCTGGAGGGGCTGCGCGGCATGGCCAGCCAGGCGGCCTTCGAGCCCGCCACCGCCCGGCTGACCCTGACGGTGGCCGCCAACGACCTGCAGCGCGACCTGCTGCTGCCCGGCTTCTTCGCCCGGGTGCGGGCGGAGATGCCCGGCTTCGGCCTGCGGGTGATCCCGAGCAACCTGCCGGGGCCGGAACTGCTGCGCGACGAACGCTGCGCGCTGCTGGTGACGCCCTTCCCGCCCGCGGGCACCGACATCCTGCAGCGCCGGCTGCTCGGCGACCACTACGCCTGCTGGTACGACCCGGCGGCGCGCCCGGCGCCCCGGACGCGGGCGGACTACCTGGCGGCCGAGCACCTGGTGGTGGTGCATGCCGACAACGCCCCGCTGAACTTCGACAAGCAGCTGCGCGCCAGCGGCGTGGAGCGCCGGGTCGGCATCGCGGTGCCCAGCTTTGCCGCGGTGCCCGCCTTCCTGCGCGGCTCCACCATGCTGGCCAGCCTGCCCAGCCTGCTGCGCGGCGGGCCGATGCGCGGCTTCGCCAGCGTGGCGCTGCCGCTGGGCGAGGAATGGGGCGAGCTGCCGATGTTCATGGCCTGGCACCAGCGCCACCAGCACGACCCCGCCCACCAGTGGCTGCGCGGCATGCTGGCGGCGGAGGCGGCGTCTCTCGGCCGGATCGCCGGAGAGCCGCAAGGCGCGTAGGCGTGAATCCGACCGACAACAGGTTCCGGATCGCCGCAGGGCCGGATGGCCCGCAGGCGTCAATCCGGCCGGTTGCCGGCTACTGCATCCCCAGATCCGCCGCCGCCCGAGCCTCGAAGGCGCGGCATGCCTCGCCATGGTGCTGGCCGATGAAGCCGCCGCGCACCGTGCCCGGCTCCACCCGCTTGAAGGCATCGCGGAAGCCATCCGGCAGGCGGTAGCTGTCCGGCGGCGCCAGCCACAGGCGGAACAGCAGGCGGCGGCGCTCGGGGTCGGCGTGGTCCTCGAACTCGGTGCGGCTGTGGACGCAGGCGTGGTTGTTCATCAGCTGCAGGTCGCCCGGCCGCAGCCAGGTGCTGAACATCAGGTCGTCGCGCCGCATCAGCGCGTCCAGCAGCGCCAGCGCCTCGGCCTGGGCCGGGGTCAGGTCCGGCACGCCATCCATGCCCTGGGCGTGCTTCAGCCGGTTGCGGTTCCAGCGGCCGAAGACCCGGCCATCTTGCTCCGCCACCACCGGGCAGGTCAGGAAGGCGCCCTCGTCGGCCGCCTGTTCCCCCTGGCGAGAGAAGCAGAAGGTGTCGTGCAGCCGCTCCGCCAGGTCCGGGCGTTCGCGCGCCATGGTGTTGTGCGCGGCCAGGGTGCTGGTCGCCATGCTCATGCCGCCGGAAAGCGCGTCGTTGTAGCAGGCCAGCAGCACGATATCCGCGGTGTCGGTGTGGAAATCCAGGTCGGCATTGCTGTTGTAGCCACGCCCGGTGCCGGTTCGATACGCGTTGCCGGCATTCTCCACCCGGCTGACATAGTGGGTCTGCTTGCCCTGCGGCCGGGCGACGCCGAAATGCAGGCCGATGCCCCAGGTCATCAGCTCGAACTCGGCCTGGGAAACACCTTCGCGCGGCAGGCCGCGCACCACGGAGAGACCCCGCCCGCTGCGCTGTTCCTCGAAGGCGGCGCGCAGCGTCGGCAGGGCGGCGCCCAGGTCGAACTCGTCGCGCCGATAGTCCAGCAGCGAGCGGCCGTCCCGCATCGCCTTGCGGGTGGTGCCCAGCAGGTCGCGCCCGGCCTGCTCCGGCAGGGTGAACAGCCAGCCGGGGTCGGCCGCCAGTTGCGCCGCGTTCCATTCCGGCCGGGTGCCGGCGCCGATGGGCTGCATGCTCGTTTCCTCCGTTCCGCCGGGCGCAGGTAACCACGCCCGGCCCGCCTGGCGAACCCCCTGGATCGAACCAAGGGAGACGACGATGGACGGCTTGCTGGGACTGAACGGCCTGCACTTCCCGCCACCGGCCCGGCGCGGCTTCGTCATGGGCACGCTGATGGCGGGCTTCACCATGGCCACCGCGCATGGCCAGGCGGCGCCGATCCACACCGACAGCACCGGCCTGACCGCCGGCGAGGTGCAGATCCCCGTCCAGGGCGGGCAGATCCCGGCCTATGTCGCCTCCCCCGCCGCCGGCGGGGCGCACCCGCTGGTGATGGTGCACGAGGAAATCTTCGGCGTGCACGAGTACATCAAGGACACCTGCCGCCGCCTGGCCAAGCTGGGCTACACCGCCGTGGCGCCGGAATACTACGCCCGGCTCGGCGACCTCTCGAAGATGACCGACGTGCCGACGATCATCCGGGATGTCATCAGCAAGGCGCCGGACGCGACCGTGCAGTCCGACTTCGCCGCCGCCGTGGCCTGGGCGCGGTCCAGCGGCCGGGCGCATGCGACCCGGCTGGCGGTGACCGGCTTCTGCCGCGGGGGCCGCAACACCTGGCTGACGGCGGCGACCAACCGCGACGTGAAGGCGGCGGTGGCCTGGTACGGCCCGGTCGGCGGCGCCACCACCGAGATTCAGCCGAAGACCGCGACCGACCTGGCCGGCGACCTGCACTGCCCGCTGCTGGGCCTGTATGGTGGCGCCGATACCGGCATTCCCGTGGACGCCGTGCGCGCGGCGGAAGCCAAGGCCAAGGCCGCCGGCAAGACGGTGGAAATCCATGTCTATCCGGAGGCGCCGCACGGCTTCCACGCCGACTACCGGCCGACCTACCGCCGCGAGGCGGCCGAGGATGGCTGGCAGCGCATGCTGGCCTGGTTCCGGAAGTACGGGGTCTGAAGCTGGTCGCCGTCAGCCAGCGGGCTTCGGCCTAGACGGTCCCGATCCGCGCGCGCAGGGCGGCAACGTCCTCGCGCTTCGGGTGGGCGGTACCGGGGCGCATCACCGCCGCCGCGCCCGCCGCCATGCCCCAGGCAAAGGCATCGCGCGGCGTGGCGCCCTGCGCCAGATGCAGCACCATGGCGGCCAGGAAGCTGTCGCCCGCCCCCACCGCGCCCAGCGCCGGCACGTCCAGCGCCGGCAGGCGCAGCACGCCCTCCGCACTGGCCAGCAGCGCGCCGTCGCCGCCCAGCGTCACCGCCAGCAGCTCCGTGGCGCCCTTGGTCACGAAGCCCTGCGCCGCCTCGGCCAACTCGCCCGGCGCCAGCTTGCGGCCGACCAGCGTATCGAACTCGCCCTGGCTGGGCTTGATCAGCTTGAGGCCGGGGCCGAGCGCGGCCTGCAGCGGTGCGCCCGAGGTATCCAATACGAAGGGCATGCCGCGCCGCACCGCGATGGCCTTGCAGCGGGCGTAGTAGTCGGCCGGCACGCCGGGTGAGAGGCTGCCGCTGGCCACCAGCCAGTCGCCGGGCGCGGTCTCCAGCGCCGCCAGCCCGGCCTGCCACTCGGCCTCGCTGAGCGTCGGGCCTTCCGGCACGAAGCGGTATTCCAGCCCGGCCTTGAGGTCATGCACCGTGTGGCTGATGCGGGTGCGGCCGGCGATGGGCACGGTCAGATGCGGCACCTGGCCTTCGCTGAGCAGTTCCTCCAGCAGCGTGCCGCTGACCCCGCCGGCCAGGATGATCGCCAGCGTTTCGCCGCCCAGTTCCCGCAGCACGCGGGAGACGTTCACCCCGCCGCCGCCGGGGTCGAAGCTGTCGCCGCGCGTCCGCACCTTGCGGACCGGCTGCACTTGGTCGGCTTCCGCCGCCAGGTCGATGGTCGGGTTCAGCGTCAGCGTCAGGATCTTCATGCCCGCGCCCTGATCGCGGCATGCATCGCCTCAACCCCCGTCATCAAGTCGGCAATCTCCATGGCTTCGCGCGGGTTGTGGCTGCCATGGGCGTTGCGGACGAAGACCATGGCGGCCGGGGTGCCGCGCCGGGCGAATTCGGCGGCATCATGCCCGGCGCCGGAGACGGTGCTGTACGGCTTGGCCAGCGCCGCCTGGATCGCGTCATGCCCCGCCACGTCCAGCACGATCGGCGCCGCCTCCACCCGAGTGCCCAGGGTGAACTCAACGCCCCGAGAGCGCCCGATATCGGCGCAGCGCCGGGCGAGGAAGCCGCGCATGCCGTCCAGCACCTCGGCACTGGCGCTGCGGATGTCCAGCGCGAAGCGGACCTCCCCGGGGATGCGCGTGGCGGTGCTGGCCTCGGCTTCCGTCATCATCAGCCCGGCGGTCACCACCAGGTCGTTGCCCTCCTGCAGGCTGCGCGCCCAGATGCCGTCCAGGTCCATCAGCAGCTCCGCCACCGCCATGGCCGGGTCGCGCCGCAGGTGGCGCGGCACCACGCCGGAATGCCCGGCCTCCCCCCGGCACAGCGCGCGGGGGAAGCGGATATGGCCGCGCACGGCCGAGACGGCGGCAGCCGGCAGGTCGCGGTCCAGCAGCACCGGGCCCTGTTCGATGTGCAACTCCCAGAACATCGTCGTCCGCGCGATCTCCGGCAGCGCCACGCCGGCGCCGGCTGCTGCGGGGTCACCGCCCTGCTCCGCGATGTGCTGGGCCAGCGTCAGCCCGCTGTCGCGGCGCGGCGTCGCCAGCTCGGCGGCCTCCAGCGCACCGAAGGCCGCGCGGGTGCCGACATAGGGCGCGCCGAACCAGGGCGATTCCTCGCCCCGCAACGCCACCGCGCGCAGCGGCATGCCATCCCGCACCGCCCTGATGGCGCAGAGCAACGCGGCCACCGTGCCGGCCGCGCCATCGAAATTGCCACCCTGCGGCACGCTGTCCAGGTGGGAGCCGGCGGCCATGGCCGGCGCCTCGCCCAGGCCGGGCGGGGCCAGCCAGGTATTGCCCACGGCGTCGCGCTGCCCCAGCAGGCCATGCGCGGCGCCGGCCTCGGCCCACAGCCTGTGGCATTCGCTTTCCACCGCCGACCAGGCCGGGCGCGTCACGCCGCCCGCCGGGTCCGGCGAGAGCGCACGAAAGGCGTCCAGCAGCCGCGCCGCCAGCGCCGCCTCGTCCACCGGCATGGCCAAGCGCTGCGCCAGCATGTTCATTCCGCCGCCAACCTTTCGCGCGCCGGCAGCGCCATGCCGACCAGCTGCGCCACATCGGTAATGCCGCGCCGGGCGCAGAACGCCACCAGACCCTCCAGAACGTCCAGCATCGCCGTTGGCTGCACGAAGCTGGCGGTGCCGACCTGCACCGCCGAGGCGCCGGCCATCATGAACTCCACCGCATCCTCGGCGGTGCTGATGCCGCCGACGCCGATGATGGGGATGCCGACGGCCTGGGCGCATTGCCACACCAGGCGCAGCGCGATGGGCTTGAAGGCCGGGCCGCTGAAGCCACCCATGCCGGCGCCCAGCCTGGGCCGCGCCGTCTCGATATCGATGGCCAGGCCCAGGATGGTGTTGGCCACCACCAGCGCCTCGGCGCCCGCTGCCTCGCAGGCCCGCGCCACGGCGGCGATATCCGCGGTGTTGGGCGAGAGCTTGACCCACAGCGGCAGCGCACTGGCCGCGCGCACCGCCGCCACGGCGGCCGCCGCCGTCTCCGGCAACATGGCGAAGGCGCGGCCATCCTCCTCCAGGTTCGGGCAGGAGATATTGGCCTCGATGGCCGCCACCCCGGGCGTTGCCGCCAGCACCGCGGCAGCGCGGGCAAACTCGGCAACGGATGGCGCCGAGAGGCTGACCACCAGCGGCGCCCGGAAGCGGCGCCATTCCGGCATGGCCTGGGCGACGAAATGCGCCAGCCCCTTGCCGGGGATGCCGATGCTGTTGAGCAGCCCGTTCTCGGTTTCCGCCAGGCGCGGCAGCGCATTGCCGGTTCGGGCTTCCGGCGTGACCGATTTGGTCACCAGCGCACCGAGCCGGTCCAGGTCCATCACCTCGGCCAGTTCGGGGCCGAAGGTGCCGCTGGCCGGCATCACCGGATTGGCCAGGGTGAGGCCACCGATCCGCGTCGCCAGCCTCACCATGACATGGCCCGCTGCAGGTCGAAGACCGGGCCTTCGCGGCATACGCGCTGATGCGTGACGTGGCCGTCCTCGTCACGGATGTCCCGCACGCAGCAGAAGCACATGCCCAGGCCGCAGCCCATCTGCTGTTCCAGCGCCACCTGGCCGAGAATGCCGTATTCCGCCGCCAGCCGTTGCAGCAGCAGGAACAACCGGTTGGAGCCGCAGGTGAACACCGCATCCGGCCGCTCGCGCTCGAAGCGGCGGCGCAGCAGCGCCTCCACGGCTGCGGGCGAAGAGCTGCCATCGCTGTCGAACACCGCGTCGAAGCTGCTGGCGCCGAACTCGGCGGCCATCAGGTCCTCCGGCGCCCGCGCTGACAGCACCGCGTGCACGGCGGGGCCGCTGCCGACGAGGGGCGCCAGCGTGGCCAGGCCGACGCCGCGCGCCAGCACCAGTACCCGCCGCGCCCCGGCCGGCAGGCTGAAGCCATTGCCGAGCGGGCCGACCACATCCAGCGCATTGCCCGGCCGCAGCCGCGCCAAGGCCGCGGTGCCACGCCCCTTCACATGCAGCAGGAAGCCCAGCGTGCCATCGGCGCCAATGCGCCACACGCTCATCGGCCGGCGCAGGAAGGGGCCGTTGCCGCCGGCATCGCGGCACAGCAGATGGCAGAACTGCCCCGGCCTGGTGCGCGCCGCCAGCCCAGGCGCCGCCACCACCAGGCGGTGGTAGCGGCCACCGACCGGCGCGCTTTCCAGCACCGGGCAGGCAACCTGGGCAATGGCGAAGCCCGAAGGGGCAGTATCCATGACCCAAGCCTCGGCCGCGCCGAGACTCGGAGTCAAATGTTGTTTTCGGCACCTGCGAAGAGCGGGCTGCCAGCGCCCCGGGCCAACCGCTTCTCGACGAACATCAGCCGGTCCTGGCCCCAGAAGATGTCCTCGCCGATCACGCAGCTCGGTGCGCCGAAGACTCCGCGCGCCAGGGCGGCGGCGGTGTCGCGCTCGCGCATCTCGGCCCAGCGCGGCTCGCGCCCCAGCGCGATCACCGCGGCCGCGTCCAGCCCGCAATCGCCGACCAGCGCCGCCAGCGTGGCCTCGTCGCCGGGGTCGCGCTCCTCCTCCCACAGCGCCTTCAGCACGCGCTGCGCCAGGCGGATCGCCGGGGCATCGCCCGCCGTCTCCCGCAGGGCGATGACGCAGGAGGAGGACAGCGCCTCGCTGGTGGGGAAGTGCTTCGGCTTGATGTTGAAGGGCAGGCCCAGCTCCGCCTTCCAGCGCGCCAGTTCCTGCAACCGGTAGGCCTGGCGCTGCGGGCTGCGCTTGGGCAGCGGCAGCCCGCCGGAGCCGGCGAAGATGGTGCCGAAATCCACCGGCCAGATCCGCAGCGTGGCGTTGTACTTCGCCGCCAACGCCTCGATCCGCGCGCCGCCCATGTAGGTCCAGGGCGAGTTCAGGGACGCATAGTAGTCGATATGCATAGTCAGCCCTCCAACGGCGCGCCGGTGGCGGCGCGGACTTCCTCGAAGCTCATCCCCGGCGCCAGTTCCACCACGCGGAAGCCCTGGCCGGTGGGGGCAAAGAGCCCGTAGTTGGTCGCCACCAGCGTCACCACGCCGCGTGCCGTCACCGGCAGGGCGCAGCTCGGCACCAGCCGCGGCGCGCCCTTGCGGGTCACGTGTTCCAGGATGATGAAGACCCGCTTGGCGCAGGCCGCCAAATCCATGGCGCCGCCGATGCCGCCGCCCTTCTGCCCCGCCACCTTCCAGTTGGCGAAGTCGCCATTGGCCCCCACCTCATAGGCGCCCATCACGGTCACATCGATGCGGCCGCTGCGGATGATGGCGAAGCTGTCGGCGTGGTTCACCGTCACGCTGTCCGGCTTCAGCGAGACGTTCTGCCCGCCGGCATTGACCAGGTGCAGGTCCTCTTGCCCCGCCGACAGCACCGGGCCATAGCCGATGAGACCGTTCTCGGAATGGTAGGTGATCTCGCGGTCGCCGATATCGGTGTTGCTGCAAAGCGTCGGAATGCCGACGCCGAGGTTCACCAGCCAACCATCCTGGAACTCGCGGGCCAGGCGGTCGGCCATCTGCTGGCGGTCCCAGCCTTTCACCGGTCCGGTCGCTGGAGCGCCGGAGGGCGCGGAGGCGTGAATCGGCCGGGCAGAATTATCGCTCATTTCTTGCGCTCCTCACGCCGCACCGCCCAGATGCCTTCGGGCGCCGCCGGCACCTTGACCAGGCGCTGCACGAAGATGCCCGACGTATGCACGGCATCCGGGTCCAGCGCGCCGGCGGGCAGGATGTCTTCCTCCACCTCCACGATGCAGACCTTCGCCGCCATCGCCATCAAGGGGCAGAAGTTCCGCTGGGTCAGCCGGAACACAAGGTTGCCGCTGGCATCCGCCCGATGCGCGCGGACGAAGGCGTAGTCCAGCGGCAGGGCGTATTCCAGCAGCATCTCCCGCCCATTGAACTTGCGGGTCTCGCGGCCCTCGGCCAGCTCGGTGCCCACGGCGGTGGGGGTGTAGAAGGCCGGGATGCCGGCTCCGGCGGCGCGCATGCGCTCGGCCAGCGTGCCCTGCGGCACCAGCTCGGCCTCGACCTCGCCGCTCTCATAGTACTTGGTGAAGGGCAGCACGTCGGTCGGGCGCGTCGCCGCGGTGAAGCTGGCGATGACCTTCTTCACCTGGCCGTTCTCCACCAGGCTGGCAATGTCCGGCATGCGCGGCTGATGCGCGCCGCCGGTGGTGTTGCCGACGCAGGTGAGCCCCTTCGCGCCCTGTTCGCGCAGCGCCTTGATGAGGTTGTACGGCGTGCCCGGCGCGGCAAAGCCGCCGATGCCGATGACCGAGCCGTCCGGAATATCGGCCACCGCCTCGGCGAAGCTGCCGAAGGTCTTGGATCGCATGCGCTGCGTTCCCCCTGATGTTCTGCGGCCGATGCTGCCAGTTGCCGGAAGCGGCGTCCATGTGCAGGGTGGCGGCACGGAGGAACCCACATGCTGGCACGGCGCGGATTGATGGCGGCTGCACTGCTGGCGCCGGCGGTGGCGCGGGCGCAGGCGTGGCCGAGCCGGCCGGTACGCATCGTGGTGCCCTTCACCCCCGGTGGCTCCAACGACGCCATGGCCCGGCCGCTGGCGGAGCGGTTGCAAGCGCGCTTCGGCCAGCCCTTCGTCATCGAGAATCGCCCCGGCGCCGGCAGCGCGGTGGGGGTGCAATACGCCGCCCAGGCGGCACCGGATGGCCATACGCTGCTGGTCACCACCTCCTCAGTCGCCGCCATCGCACCGGTGCAGCGCATCGGCTTCGACGCCGGGCGGGAACTGGACGGCATCGCGCTGCTGGCCAGCGCGCCGCTGGCCGCCTTCGTGCCGATGACCACGCGCTTCCCCAGCCTGCGCGCCATGGTGGCGGAAGCCCGCGCCAAGCCGGGCGAGGTCACCTATGCCAGCAGCGGCCCCGGCAGCACGGTGCACCTGATGACGGAACTGTTCTGCCTGAAGGCCGGCGTGCAGATGCAGCACATTCCGTACCGGGGCACCGCCGGCGCCCTGACCGACCTGGTGGCCGGCCGCGTGGATGTGATGTTCACCACCTTCGCCAGCACCGGCGGCCAGCTGCGCGGCAACCTGCTGAAGGTGCTGGCCCATGCCGGCGAAACCCGCCCGGCGAATACGCCGGACGCCCCGACCGCGCGGGAGCAGGGCATCGACTATATCGGCGGCATCTGGTGGGGGCTGTTCGCGCCGCGCGGCATTCCCGCGGAGGTGCGCCTGGCGTTGAACGCCGCCACCAACGCGGCGCTGGCCGAACCTGGCTTCGCCAGCATCCTGGCCCAGGAAGCCGCCACGCCCGGTGCGCTGACGCCTGAGCAGTTCCAGCAGAAGATCCGCGACGAACAGGTGGCGATGCAGCAGGTGGTAACGGCGGCGAAGATCACCGCGGATTAGCGCCCAGTCGTCGCCGGTGGAAACAGCGGCGGCGCGAGGCAGCCTGGGGCTACCAGGCGCTGCCGACGCTAGATCACCCCATCCGCCGCCAGCGCATCCATCGCGGAATCGTCCAGCCCCAGCTTCTCGCGCAGCACGTCGCGCGTCTCGGCGCCCAGCTTCCCGGTCGGCGGCGCCTGCGGCGGCTCCACGCCCGAGAAATGCAGCGGCCCCGAGGGGATCGGCAGGCGACCGAACTCAGGATGCTCCTGCCAGCGCAGTCCACCGGTGGCGTGCAGATGCGGGTCGTGCATCACCTCGGTCAGCGTCCGCACCGGGCCGCTCGGCACGCGTTCCGCCAGCAACTTGTCGAACAGCGCCTGCTTGGTGAAGCGGATGGTGCGCTCGCCCACCGTCGCGTCCATCCAATCCATGTTGGCGCAGCGGTCCTTCACCGTCCGGCTGCGCGGGTCGTCCAGCAGCTCGGTCATGTCAAGCGCGCGGCACAGGCCCTGCCACTGCGCCTCGTTGCTGGTGATGATGGCGATGTGGCCATCGGCGCAGGGGTACACGCTGTAGGGCGCCAGCGAGAGGCCGCTGTGCCGGTTGCCGACGCGCACGCTGTCGGCGTCCTGCCCCGGCTTCACCATGCTGAGCGCCGACAGCAGCGGGAAATACGCGGTCTCCAGCATCGAGACCTCCACGCGCCGCGCCACGCCGCCGCGTTCACGTTCCAGCAGCGCCGTCACCACCGCGCCGTACAGATGCGCGCCGGCGAGGAAATCCGCCACCGCCGGGCCGCACTTGGTCGGCGGCGTATCGGCAAAGCCGGTGATGCCCATGTAGCCGGCCATGGCCTGCACCGTCAGGTCCATGGCGGGGTAGTCGCGATACGGCCCCTCGCTGCCGAACCCGCTGGAGCAGGCATAGACCAGGCGCGGGTTGAGCTGCTGCAGCGCTTCGGCCCCCAGCCCCAGCCGGTCCATCACGCCAGGTGCGAAGTTCTCCACCAGCACATCGGCATGCATCGCCAGGTCACGCAGCACATCCCGCCCGCGCGGCTGCTTCAGGTCCAGCCGCACCGACCGCTTGCCGCCATTCAACGACGCAAACGGCAGCGCGAAGCCGCCTGCCGCGCGCCGGCGCAGATGCTCGCCGCCCGGCGGCTCCACCTTGACCACCTCCGCCCCCGCCTGCGCCAGCAGGAAGGCGGCGTAGGGGCCGTTGTAGATCTGCGTCAGGTCAAGGACGGTGATTCCAGCGAGCGGCAGCGACATCAGAAGGCGGCGTCCTCGAACTGCTTGAGCGTCTCGCCGCCGGCCATGATGCAGGCCACCAGCGCGCTCGTCTGCGGCAGCATACGCTGCATGTAGAAGCGCGCGGTGGCAAGCTTGGCCTTGTAGAAGCCGGTCTCGTCGTCCGGATGCTTCAGCGCCGCTTCCGCCATGCGCGCCCACATCCAGGCCAGCGCAGTCAGCCCGAACAACCGCAGGTATTCGGTGGCGGCGGCGCCGGCCTCGAACGGGTCGGTGAAGCCGCGCCGCGCCACTTCCGCGGTGGCCTGCTGCAACCGCCCGAACGCCTTTGAGAGTGGCAGGATGAACTCGGCCATCGCCTCGTTCTCCTCATGCTGCTCGATATACGCCAGCACCGGGTGGAAGAAGCTGCGCAGGTAGCGCCCGGCATGCTGCGGCATCTTGCGGCCCACCAGGTCCAGCGCCTGGATGCCGTTGGTGCCCTCATACAGCTGCGCGATCCGCGCATCGCGCACGAACTGCTCCATGCCGTGGTCGCGGATGTAGCCGTGGCCGCCGAAGACCTGCATCCCCATCGCGGTCGCGTCCCAGCCGAAGTCGGTGAACATCGCCTTGATGATCGGCGTCATCAGCTGCACGAAGTCATCCGCATCCTGCTTCACCTGCGCATCCGGGTGGCGCGTCGCCACGTCCAGTTCCGTCGCGGTGATGGCGCACAGCGCGCGGCAGCCTTCCGCCTGGGCGCGCATGGTCAGCAGCATGCGGCGTACGTCGGGGTGCACCAGGATGGGATCGGCCGGCTTGTCCTTCGCCTTCACGCCATCGATGCCGCGGCCCTGCAGCCGGTCGCGCGCATAGGCCACGGCGTTCTGGTAGCTCACCTCCGCCAGGCCGAGGCCCTGCACGCCCACGCCCAGCCGCGCCGCGTTCATCATGGTGAACATGGCGCGCAGGCCCTGGTGCGGCTTGCCCACCAGCCAGCCCTTGGCGTCGTCGAAGCTCATGGCGCAGGTGGCGCTGGCCTTGATGCCCATCTTGTGTTCCAGCGCGGTGCAGACAGCACCATTGCGCTGGCCGGGCTTGCCGTCCTCGGTCGGCAGGAATTTCGGCACGATGAAGAGCGAGATGCCGCGCGTCCCCGGCGGTGCATCCGGCAACTTCGCCAGCACGAGATGGATGATGTTGGCGGCCAGGTCATGCTCGCCGGCACTGATGAAGATCTTGTTGCCGGTGATGCGGTAGCTGCCGTCATCGCTCGGCACCGCCTTGGTGCGGATCAGGCCCAAATCGGTGCCGCATTGCGGCTCGGTCAGGCACATGGTGCCGGACCATTCGCCGTTGACCATCTTCGGCAGGTACAGCGCTTTCTGCTCGGCGTTGCCGTGCTTCTTGATGGCGGCATAGGCGCCATGCGTCAGCCCGGGATACATGCCGAAGGCCAGGTTGGCGGAGCAGATCATTTCCTCCACCACCATGCCGATGGTCTGCGGCAGGCCCTGGCCGCCATCCTCGGGGTCGGACGACAAGCCGCCCCAGCCACCGTCGGAGAATGCCTGGTAGGCTTCCTTGAAACCCTTCGGCGTGCGGACCACGCCGTTCTCGATCGTGCAGCCTTCCTCGTCGCCGCTGCGGTTCAGCGGCAGCAACACTTCCTCGCAGATCTTCGCCGCTTCCTCCAACACCGGGTCGATCAGGTCGGCGGTCATCTCCTCGAAGCCCGGCAGCGCGCGCAGGCGTTCCGGGTCGGCCAGTTCGTTCAGCACGAAGCGCATGTCGCGCAGTGGCGCCTTGTAGGTCGGCATGTCAGTCGCTCCCCTTAATTCCGCAGCGGCCGGCCGGTTTCGAGCATGTGCTCGACCCGCGCCAGCGTGCCCTTGGTCCTCAGCAGCGCCATGAAGCCCTGGCGTTCCAGCTTCATCACCTGGTCCTCGGTGGTTTCCACCAGGAAGTCGGTGTCGCCGCCGGTCAGCGTGTTCGCCAGGTGCTCGCACACCACCACGTCATGCGGCGTGGCGCGGCCCATCGCCAACTGCGCCTGCACCGCCATGCTGAGCGCGGCGCGCCCGGTGGCGCCGGGCAGCCGCAGCTTGCCCGGCTGTTGCGGCGCATAGCCGTCCAGCATCGCCAGCGCGCGCGCCTTGGCCGCGGCCAGCAGGCGGTCGCGGTTCATCACCACGCCATCGGTCGGGCGCAGGATCAGCATCTCCTTCGCCTCGGCAGCGGACTTGGCCACCTGCGCCGTGCTGATCATCTCGAAGGCCTTGGCCACCGCAGGCATCGGCCCCTTCGGCAGCTTCGGTGCCTCGCTCCAGCGGCGCAGCATGGTGGTGCAGCCGCCCCAGCCGGGGATCAGCCCGACGCCCACTTCCACCAGGCCGACATAGGTCTCGGCATGGGCTTCCACCGCGTCGCAATGCAGCAGCACCTCGCAGCCGCCCCCCAGCGCCATGCCGCTGGGCGCACCCACCACCGGGAAGGGCGCTTCGCGCAGCGCGCGCATCGCCTTTTGCCCGCCCTCGATCATGCCCTCGATCTCGCCCCAGGCGGCGATGTTGGCGGCGAACAGCGCGAGCCCGATATTGGCGCCGACGCTGAACTGCTCGGCCTCGTTGTGGATCACCAGCGCCTTGAAGGCGCCCTTCTTCCCCATCGCCACGGCCTTGCCGATCAGTGCGAGGATCTCCGGGTCCAGCGCATTCATCTTGCTGTGGAACTCAAGGCAGGCGACGCCGTCGCCGACATCCCACAGGCTGGCGCTGCCGTTCTTCGCCATGGGCTTGCTGCGGCGCTTGATGTCGCCCAGCAGCATCACGCCCTCGGCGCGCGGCACCGCGTGGTACTCGCCATCGGTGCCGAAGAACTGCAGCACGCCATCCTGCACACGGTAGAAGCTGCGCTCGCCCACCTGCTCCAGCAGCTGCGGCACCGGCCGCCCGGCCTCGCGCAGCGCCGCCACCAGCCAGGGCGCGCCGACACGGTCGATCAGCTCGAACGGCCCGTACTTCCAGGCGTAGCCCAGGCTCATTGCCGCATCCACATCGGCAACCGTATCGGCAATTTCCGGCACCAGGCTGGCGGCGTAGCCCATCATGTCCAGCAGCACGGCCTTGGCGTAGCGGCCGGCGCGGTCCTGGTGCTCCGCCAGCTCGCGCAGGTTGCGCAGCGACAGGCTTTCCAGCGTCGGCTTCACGCTGTCGCGGTAGTCGCCGCTGCCCAGCTCCATCGCCAGCTTGCCGCCCTTGGCGCGCATGTAGAAGCCGCCCTTGCCCTTCCGCCCGGTGCGGCCCTCG
Source organism: Acetobacteraceae bacterium (assembly GCA_947455205.1). Lineage (GTDB taxonomy): Bacteria > Pseudomonadota > Alphaproteobacteria > Acetobacterales > Acetobacteraceae > CAIMOR01. The sequence continues at coordinate 115,999 of CANGNF010000005.1, forward strand.
GCGATCATGCGGGTGACTACCGCATGTTCGCGCAGCCCCAGCACATAGGCGTCATCGGCCGGCAGCGTCGCCTTCATGCTGGCCGCCACATGCGGGCCAAGGTCGATGCCGACCAAGTCCATCAGCCCGAAGACGCCGGTCTTCGGAATGCCCATCGGGCGGCCGTTCACCGCATCCGCTTCCTCCACCGTCAGGCCCAGGTCGAACGCGTTGTTGATCGCGCTCTGCATCCACATGCCGCCGATGCGGTTGGCGATGAAGCCCGGCGTGTCCTTGCAGCGCACCACGGTCTTGCCCATGCGGCGGTCGCCGAAGTCGCTGACCATGGCGACGGCATCAGCGCGGGTGCGCGGGCCCTGCACCACTTCCAGCAGCCGCATGTAGCGCGGCGGGTTGAAGAAGTGGGTGATCATGAAGTCGGCGGCGAAGCCGTCGCCCAACCCTTCCGTCAGCGAAGCCAGCGGAATGGTAGAGGTGTTGGAGCTTACCACGCTGCCCGGTTTCCGCACGCCCTCAAGCTTGGCGTACAGCTCGCGCTTGGCGTCCGGGCGCTCGATGATCGCCTCGCAGATCCAGTCGCAATCGGCCAGCAGCGACAGGTCGGTGCCGACATCGCCGGTGGTCACCAACCGCGCCGGCGCCTTGCCCATGAAGGGCGCGGGGTCGGCCCGCAGCATGCGTTCCACCGCCTTCGCCGCGCCGCCGGGCACGATGTCCAGCAGCACCACCGGCACGCCGGCATTGGCCACCTGTGCCGCGATGCCGGCGCCCATGACGCCGGCGCCGACGACGCCTACCTTGCGGATCATCAGACGGCCTCCAGGACCGTGGCGATGCCCTGGCCGCCACCGATGCACTGCGTCGCCAGCGCATAGCGCCCGCCATCGCGCTGCAGCACCTGCGCCGCCTTGCCGACGATGCGCGCGCCCGTGGCACCCAGCGGATGCCCCAGCGCAATCGCCCCGCCATCCTTGTTCACGCGGCTCTCGTCGATGCCGAGCTCACGCATGCAGGCCAGCGCCTGCGACGCGAAGGCCTCGTTCAGCTCCACCACATCCACGTCGGAAGCCGCGATGCCGGCGCGCGACAGCGCCTTGCGCGAGGCGCCGACCGGACCAATGCCCATGATCTCCGGCGCGCAGCCCGCCACCGCAATGCTGCGCACCTTGGCCAGCGGCGTCAGGCCGAAGCGCCTGGCATAGTCCAGGCTGCACACCAGCACCGCGGAGGCACCATCGGTCAGCGGCGAGGAGGTGCCGGCGGTCACGGTGCCATCGGCGCGGAAGGCCGGCTTCAGCCCGGCCAGCGCCTCGGCGCTGGAATCCGCGCGAATGCAGCCATCCTGCTCCACGCCGCCGACCGCCACGATCTCTCCGGAAAGCTTGCCGGCCGACTGCGCCGCCGCCGCCTTGTGGTGGCTGCGCACCGCGAAGGCTTCCTGCTCGGCGCGGCTGATCTGGTGGCGCAGCGCCACGTTCTCCGCCGTCTCGCCCATGCCGATATAGGCCTGCGGGAAATCATGCGCCAAGCTGGGGTTCGGCATGGGGTTGAAGCCCATCATCGGCACCCGGCTCATGCTCTCCATGCCCGCGCAGATGAACGCCTCGCCGGCGCCCATGCGGATGGCACCGGCCGCCTGGTGCACGCTCTGCATGGAGGACCCGCAGAAACGGTTGACGGTCACGCCGGCAACGCTTTCCGGCAGCTTGGCCAGGAAGCCCACCAGCCGCGCCACGTTCAACCCCTGCTCGCCCTCGGGGAAGGCGCAGCCCATGATCAGGTCTTCCAGCGTCGCGGGGTCCACGCCGCTCTCGGCCACCAGCGCCGCCACCACGGCGGCGGCCATCTCGTCGCCGCGCACCCGGGCCAGCGCGCCCTTGCCGGCGAACTGGAACGGGCTGCGCTTGTAGCCGGCAATCACCACATCGGTCATGGCATCATCCTCTCGTATCCGGCTCAATCGGCCGCGTTCTTGGTGGTTGTGGCCGGCAGTGCCCCGCGCTCGCGCAGGGCCGCCTGCGCCTCGCGTTCCACGTCCAGCAATTCCTTCAGCGTCTGCTCCAGGTCGCGCTTCTGCTGCTCCAGCTCATCGATCCGGCTGCGGACGCGCCCCAGCAGCATCTGCGCCTGGCTGGTCTTGGTCGGGTCGGCGTCATACAGGTCCAGGAACTCGCGGATTTCCGCCAGCGAGAAGCCCAGCCGCTTGCCGCGCAGCACCAGCAGCAGCCGGGCCCGGTCGCGCCGGTCGAACACCCGCGTGGTGCCGGCGCGGCGTGGATGGATCAGCCCCTTCACCTCATAGAAGCGAATGGCCCGCGGCGTCACGCCCAGGGCCTCGGCCAGCTGGTTCACGCTGAACAACTCGCTCATCCGCGCGCCTCCAACTCGGCCTTCAGCTCCTTCTTGGAGAGCTTGCCGACCGCGGTGCGCGGCAGCTCGGCGCGCAGCTCCAGCAGCTTCGGCAACTCTATCGGGTTCAGCCGCGCCTTCAGATGCGCCTGCAGTTCCGCCACCGTCGTCGCGGCGCCGGGCTTCAGCTGCACGAAGGCCGCCGGGCTTTCGCCCCTGTAGGCGTCCTTCATGCCCACCACCGTCGCCGCCACCACGTCATGGTGCTCATACAGCGCCTCCTCGATCACCCGCGGATAGACATTGTAGCCCGAGCAGATGATCAGGTCCTTCAGCCGGTCCACCAGCGTCACGTAGCCGTCGGCATCCATCACGCCGATATCGCCGGTGCGCAGCATGCCGTCGGGCGTGAAGCTGCGCGCCGTGTCCTCCGGCCGCTGCCAGTAGCCCTGCATGATGTTCGGCCCGGCCAGGCACAGCTCGCCACGCTCACCCAGCGGCATCGGCTGCTCCGGTGCCTCGGGGTCGCGGATCTCGGCGCGCACGCCGGGCAGCGGCAGGCCGATGGTGCCGGCGCGGTTGCCGCCCTCCAGCGGGTTGCAGAAGGCCACCGGGCTGGCCTCGGTCAGGCCATAGCCCTCCACCAGGCTGCAGCCGCTGGCGGCATCGAATTCGCGCTTCACCTCCAGCGGCAGCGGCGCCCCGCCGGAGATGCACAGCTTCACCGAAGCCAGGTCGGCCGGCGTGGCCCCGGCATCCAGCACCGCCTTGAACAGCGTGGGCACGCCATGGAACACGGTCGGCCGGGCGCGGCGCAGCGTGGCCAGCAGGGTGGCGATATCGAAGCGCGGCAGCAGCACCAGCTCCGCGCCCCAGGTCAGCCCGGCATTCAGCACCGTGGTCAGCGCGAAGACGTGGAAGAACGGCAGCACCGCCATCACCCGCTCCTGCCCCGGCCGGTAGACCGGCGCCCAGGCATGCACCTGGTACAGGTTGGCGGTCAGGTTGGCGTGGCTGAGCATGGCCGCCTTGGGCGTGCCGGTGGTGCCGCCGGTGTATTGCAGCACCGCCAGGTCACCTGGTTTCGCCGCCGGCGCCCCGGCCATGGGCGGCGCCGCCAGCAGGCTGCGCCACGGCACCACGCGCGCATCGCCCGGCGGCAGCGACAGGATGCGCTTGCCCTGCACCAGCCGGAAGGCCAGGCCCTTCAGCAGCGGCAGGGCATCGGTGAAGCGGCACACCACCACCTGGCGCACGCTGCCATTCTCCAGCAGGGCCAGCACGCGCGGCAGCAGTGGGTCCAGGTCCAGCGTCACCATCAGCTCGGCGCCGGCATCGGCGGCCTGGGCCGCCATCTCGGCCTGGGTGTAGAGCGGGTTGAAGTTGACCACCACGGCGCCCAGCCGCAGCGCGGCGAAGTAGGCGACGACGTAGAACGGCGTGTTCGGCAGGCACAGCCCCACCCGCGTGCCCTTGCCCACGCCCAGCCGACGCAGCCCCTCGGCCACGCGCAGCATCTGGTCGCCCACCTCGGCATAGCGCCAGCGCCGTCCCAGCAGGTCCAGGCAGGGCCGCGCCGCATGGGCCTGCAACGCGGCGTCGAACATCGCCGGCAGCGTCTGGGTCGGGATCGGCATGTCCCAGGCGACGCCCTGGGGATAGGCGTTCAGCCACGGATGGGCGGCAATGGCGGCGTCCATGTGCTGGTCTCCCTGGGCCTTGGTTCATGGAACCCTGCCATGTCGCCACAGGGTGACGCATAGGTCAACTTGTTTCTGCATGGGTCATGTGGCAGCATGCCAGCACCATTGGGAGAGCACGCCATGCCGACCGTCGAGGAGCTGATCAGCCGCATGCAGGCCAAGGCCGGCGAGTTGAAGCGCCTGGGCTACCGGGTGCGCTTCGACCTGACCGACACCGATGAGTGCATCCTGGTGGATGGCACCGCCGGCGGCGAGGGCATCCGAGAGGCGACCAGCGCCGACGAGGCCGACACCATCCTGATGCTCACCGCCGCCAACATGGAAAAGCTGATGGCCGGCAAGCTGAACCCGATGCTCGCCTTCGCCACCGGCAAGCTGAAGGTGGAAGGCAGCAAGGGCGTGGCGATGAAGCTGGCCAGCCTGCTGGACGAGGATTAGCCCTTCGCCGGCACCAGGCCGCGCGCCTCGCCGAAGCGTTCCTGCATCACCGCCTCCAGCGGCACGCTGTCATCCGCGAACCAGCTGCCACTGCGGCGATGGTACAGCGCGGCGTGGCGTGGCGCGGCCGGCGGCTCGCCCTTGGCCAGCGCCCGCGCGCCGTTCATCACGCTGCGGCGGAAGGCGACCACGCCGACATCGGTGGCCGTCAGGTTCTCGGCCGTGCGGTCGGCGATCGGCCCCTGGCTTTCCTGCACCATCGCGTCCTGCTCGGCCACGCCGCGCACACCGGTGAAGCTCTGGGTCTTCTGCGCCTGGCGGTCGATCAGGTAGTCGTTGCGCAGGTTGCGCAGCGGGATGAAGTCGGCGCCGACTTCGGCCACCACGCCATGCCCGGTTTCCAGCTTGTGGCGCTCATCCGCGGTCAGCGGCCGCTCCGGGTTCCAGACATAAGTGTAGACCCAGCATTTCTCGTCGCTGATGGGCACGAAGGAGTAGCCGAAGTAGTTCTCCCCCGGCAGCGTGCTGGGCGTGGTGCTGTGGTTGGGCAGCATGAACTGCGCGGTGCGCCAGTACAGCTTGCCATCGGCCCGCCGCCCGCCGCCGATGACGAAGCCGACCTCATGCTCCAGCACCTCGAAGCGCGGCATCGGGTCCTCGCGGATCCAGCGCAGCCGCTTCTCATCGGCCGGGGCGTCCGGGTTGGCGTTGGAATCCACCCCCGGCGCCGGCATGTGCAGGAAGGAGAAGTGCGAGGTATCCAGCGCGCCCTCGATGGTCTGCGCCCAGTTGCATTCCTGCAGCTTCTTGGTGACGAAGCGCTGCTCCGCCGGCAACCCCGCGAACTCGAAGGCGGGCAGCTCCGGCTGCGCCTCCGGCGGGCCGAGATAGGCCCAGACGATGCCGCCGGCTTCCCGCACCGGCCAGGACCGCAGCCGCATCTTCTGGTGGTAGGGCGAACCCGCGGGCACGTTGGGCAGGTCCATCGCCTGGCCGTCCACGCCAAACTTCCAACCGTGATAGACGCAGCGCAGGCCGCATTCCTCGTTCCTGCCCCAAAACAGGTGCGCGCCGCGATGCGGACAATGCGGCTCCACCAGCCCCAGCTTGCCGTCGGTGGCGCGGAACAGCAGGAATTCCTCGCCGAGCAGGAAGACCTTCAGCGGCGTGCCATCCGGCTCCGCGACCTCGCTGGCCAGGGCGGCCGGTTGCCAGAAGTGGCGGAAATACTCGCCCATCGGCGTGGCCGGGCCGGTGCGGCACAGCAGGTCGTTGTCGGCGGCGGAGAGCATGGCGTTTCTCCAACTGTTGTCTGCGCGGCTGGTTCGCGCCGCCGGCGTCTCCACCGGCGACGATCAGACGCTAACTCGGTTCAATCCCGGCGGCGCGGGCGGCCGCGCCCCACTTGGCGTATTCGCTGGCCAGGAAGGCGCTGAACCGCGCCGGCGGGCCGCCGATGGCCAACAGGCTCTGCGCCCGCAGCGCCGCCTGAAAGCTGGCCTCCGCCATCACCCCGTCCATCGCCTGGTCCAGCGTCGCGACCACCGCTGCGGGCGTGCCCGCCGGCGCCAGCAGCCCGAACCAGGTGCCGGCTTCGTACCCCGGCACGCCCTGCTGCTGCATGGTCGGCACGTCGGGCGCAAAGGGCGAACGCTCGGCGGAGGTGACGGCCATGGCGCGCACCCGACCGCCCTGGATATGCGGCAGGCCGGAAGCCAGAACCTCAAACATGAAGTCGGTATCGCCGGCCAGCAGCCCGGCCACGGCGGGGCCGCTGCCATTGTAGGGCACGTGCACCAGCTTCGCGCCCGTCGCGGCACGGAACATCTCGCCGCACAAATGGGCGCTGCTGCCGATGCCGAAGCTGGCATAGCTCAGCCCACCCGGCTTCTCATGCGAAAGCGCCACCAGCGCCCGCACATCCGCCACCGGCACATTCGGCCGCAGCATCAGCACCAGCGGCGAGGACGCCACCAGCTTGACCGGCTGGAAGGCGCGCAGCGCGTCGTACGGCAGCCGCGCCGTGGTATGCGGCGTGACCACCAGCGGCCCGGCGGCGCTGAACAGCAGCGTGCCGCCATCCGCCGCCGCCTGCGCCACCACGTTGTGGCCGATGGCACCGCCGGCGCCCGGCCGGTTCTCCACCACGAAGGGCTGGCCGAAGCGGGCGCGCAGCCCCTCCGCCACCAGCCGCGCCAGCGCGTCCGTGGACCCGCCGGGCGGATAGGGCGAGACGATCCGCACCGGCCGGTCCGGCCATGCTTGCGCCCGCGCCACCGCCGGCAGCGCCAGCCCGGCCAGCACCAGCCGGCGCGTAACCCTGGCGCCGAGCGGGCCAGCCGCCGGCATTGCCTCGGCCGCCTGGCCGCCGCTGCCGCCCGCACCCCGCCGCCGCCCGGGCATCATCATGCCGGCTCGAAGGCCGGGAAGTTGTCCTCGCCCGCCTTCACCCAGGCCAGCTTCACCGCCATGCCGATCTTCACCGCCTCCACCGGGCAGCCGATCAGGTTGGCCATCACGCGGACGCCTTCCTCCAGCTCCACCAGCGCCACGATGTAGGGCTTGATGCCCTTCACCGGGATCGGGCTGCGATAGGTCACGGTATGGGAATACACCGTGCCGCGGCCGGAGACCTCGCGCCATTCCAGGTTGCGCTTGCCGGTCTGCACGGAAACCGGGCGCGGGTAGAACTGGTACTTCCCGCTCTCCGGGCAGTATTGCAGCAGGAACTTGCCCTGTGCCGCACCGTCCCAGAACGGCTGCGAGAAGTCCTGCTTCACCGGGGCCGGGCGCAGCCCTTCCAGGGGATCACGTTCGCTCATCAGCCTGCCTCCAGCACCAGCACGGTGGAAGAACCCCAGTTCCGGCCATAGGGGATCCAGCCGATGCCGGTGACCATGGCGTTGGAGTTGTCCTTCACCTGGCGGCCCTCGGCCTCACCGAACAGCTGGCGCAGCGCCTCCGTCAGGTTGTGCGCGCCGCCGGCCAGGCCCGCCTGCCCTGCCGAAATCTGCCCGCCGCCGGTGTTCAGCGGCAGGTCGCCATTCCAGTGGAAGTCGTGGTCCAGCACGTACCTGCAGCCCTCTCCGGGCTTGCAGAAGCCCAGGCCTTCCATCTGCAGGATGATGGCGATGAGGAAGTCGTCATACGGGTGGAACTGCTTGATATCGCCAATCTTCATGCCGGCCTGGGCCAGCGCGCGGGCGCCCGCCACTTCCTGGCCGACCTTGGTGATGTCGGGGCAGTTCTCGGCTTCCAGGTGGTTCACCCGCTCGCCATAGCCTATCGGGTGCGCCATGCGCTTCACCCCCAGGGCCTTGGCACGCTCCGTCGTGGTGACGATGCAGGCGCTGGCGCCGTCGGCGACCATCACGCAATCCAGCATGCGGATCGGGTGGCTGATCATCGGGCTGGCCAGATACTCGGCCTCGGTCAGCGGCTTGCGCAGCTTCTCGCAGGCCAGCGGGTTCAGCAGCGCATGGTCGCGCTGGGTCACCGCCAGCTTGGCCAGCGCCTTGGGGTCCAGGCCGTACTGGTGGTCGTAGCGGTTGCTCAGCAGGCCGAAATAGCCGGGTGGCCCCATGATGCCGACGGGGTACTGGAACTCCCCGCGGAAGCCCTGGATGTCGCCGCGGTTGGTCGTGCTCTGCGCGTCCGCGCTGATGACCAGCACGGTGTGGCAAAGCCCGGCACGAATGGCCATGGCCGCCCGCGCCACGCTGCCGGATGCCCCGGCACCGCCCAGGTCCGTGGTCTGGCACCAGTCCAGCTGCAGGCCCAGATACGCCGACAGGATCGGCGAATAGAACGGGTTGCCGGCATCCGAGAAGCAGCTGGTCACCGCCATGCCGTCGATCTCGGACTTGTCGATGCCGGCATTGGCCAGGGCGCCGGCCATGGCCTCGCCCGCCAGCTCATAGGTGGTGCGGCCGGAGCGAAGCTCGATCTTCACCTCGCTGGCACCGATAATTGCTATATCGCGTTGCGGCATGCCGCTTCCGTTCCCCCGCCATAATTGCAGGCTACCTTAGGCCGGCAGGCAGGCGGCGCAAGCGGCCAGGAATCAGGTGACCATGGATACGATCCTCTGGGTGGCGTCGAAGCTGTTCTGGCTGTTCCTGCGGCCGAACACGCTGGCGCTGATACTGGCCTGCCTTGGCCTGTGGGCAGGCTGGCGCGGCAGCCGCTGGGGGCGCTGGCCCATGCTGGCCGGGCTTGGCTACTACGCCCTGGTGCTGCTGACGCCCCTCAGCCAATGGCTGCTGCTGCCGCTGGAGGACCGCTTCCCCCGCCCGGCCGAAGCGCCGGCGCAGATATCCGGCGTCATCGTGTTGGGCGGCGCGGTGGACCAGAACCTGACGGAGGCGCGCGGCATCCCTGCCCTGAACGGCGCCGCCGAGCGGATGACCGAGCCGCTGGCCCTGGCCCGGCGCTACCCCGGCGCGCGCATCGTCTTCACCGGGGGCCAGGGCAGCCCGCTGCATGGCGGCGTGACGGAAGCGGATGTGGCGAAGGAGCTGTGGACCAGCCTGGGCCTGCCGCCCGAGCGCGTGCTGTACGAGACCCGCGCCCGCAACACCTATGAGAACGTGCTGCTGACCCGGCAGATCCTGCTGCCCAAGCCCGGCGAGACCTGGCTGCTGGTGACCTCGGCCGGGCACATGCCGCGCGCGATCGGCATCTTCCGCCAGGCCGGCTGGAACGTGACCCCCTGGCCGGTGAACTACACCACCGGCCACACCTGGCGGGACTGGTACGACGCCCCCTTCGGCACCCGCCTGAACCAGGCGGAATGGGCGGCGCATGAATGGCTGGGCCTGCTGGCCTACCGCATCATGGGCCGCACCAACGCGCTGCTGCCCGCTCCCTGAAACGCGCGGCCAGGGCGGCTGGACCGCCCCGGCCTGCCGTTCAGTCGATGGCGAAGCAGTAGTACAGCCCGGCGCCGCCGGTCGGCCGCAGCAGCTCCATGCTGCACCCGCGCGAGGGGTGCGACGCGTTCCACGACACCGAGGCGCCATCCAGCCGCAGCCCCTCGCGGTCGGCATGGCCCAGCATGGCCGCGCCATCCGTGCCGCTGGTCCAGTTGCGGCAGGTACGGTCCTCGGCCCCGGCGAAGGCGGTGCCATCGGCCTGGCTGCCGGTCAGCACGTCATGCACGTTGGGCTGCTGGCGGCGGCTGTTGATCTGCCAGCCGGCCTCGGTCAGCACCGTCGCGTGGCTCATGTTGTTGTGGCCGTGCAGGTGGGCCAGATCCATCGCGATCACCTCGCCCCGCGCATTGGTCCAGGGGCCGCGGCCGATCCGGTCGCGCGCGTTCACCGCGCCGGCGCCCTGGGTGGAGAGGTAGGCGCGCCAGGTCCGCCGGCCCGCGCCCGCCGCCTGGGCCAGCGCCTGGCAATGCGCGTCGGCGCCGGCCAGGCCGCCCAGGTCGGCACCGCGGCCCGGATTGGTCGAGGTGACGAAGAAGGTCATGTTGGCGGGGTTGGGCTGCGCCGCCGGGCTGGACGGCGCCTGCGCCTGGGCCGGCGTCGCCAGGGCCAGCAGGCCGGCCACCGCCAGGCTGGAGAAGATGCTGCTACGGATCATGTTGGAGCCTCCCGGTGCTGCGCGGATGTTCCGCGACCTGCGGGACGTTTCGCCGCCCGCTGGCCGAAGGCTACGCTTGAATGATCGCCTGGGCGACCAAATCATCGCGCCCGCCCGGGCCGGGGCCTCAGGCGCCGAGGAAGGGCTCCACCAGGTCCAGGAACTCCGTCGGCTTCTCGGCATGCAGCCAATGCCCGGCGCCGGCCACGGTGGCAAAGCGCGCGGTGGGGAACAGCGCGCGGATGCGCGGCAGGTATTCCGGTTTCACGAAGTCGGAAGCGCCGCCATTCACCAGCAGCGTCGGCCCGGCATAGCTGCCCTGGATATCGGGGAAGCCCTCCAGCGCCGGCATCGCCGCGTCGATCTGGTCCAGGCCGATGCGCCAATGCGGCGGGTCGGTCTCGAACCGCAGGTTCTGCAGCAGGAAGGCGCGCAGGCTGGCGTCATCCTGCCCCTGGGCCAAGGCCGCATCGGCCTCTCGCCGGGTCAGGCCGGGGCGCAGCGGCACCGCCTGCATGGCCGCCACCGTCTGCCGCAGCCGCGGCGGATAGGCCACCGGGGCAATGTCGGCCACGCAGAGCCGGCGCACCGCCTCCGGCCGCTGCAAGGCCAGCAGCATGGCCACCTTGCCACCCATGGAATGCCCCAGCACCGCCGCCGGAAAGGCACCCAGCGCGGCCAGCGTCTCCGCCACGTCGGCGGCCATGGTCGGGTAGTCCATCGCCGCGTCCTTGCCGCTGGCGCCGTGGTTGCGCAGGTCCAGCGCAATCACCCGGCGCTCCGGCCCGGCCAGGCGCTTCTGCACGCCCGCCCAGTTCTGCGCCGCGCCGAACAGCCCGTGCAGCAGCACCACCGGCGCGCCCTGCCCTGCCTCAACCGCGTTCAACCGCATCGACATCCTCCGAAGCCCAGGCGGCGGCGTCAGCCGCGCACCGCCACCGCCACCGAAACCGCGATCAACCCGCCGCCCAACAGCACGTCCCAGCCCAGGGTTTCACCCAGCCACAGGCTGGAGACAACCACGCCGATGGCTGGCACCATCAGGAAGCCCAGCGACACCACCGCCCCCGGCAGCCGGCGCCCGGCCTCGATGGTGGACCAGGTGCCCAGCGGCCCGGCCACCGCGCCGACGAACACCGCCTGCCACCAGGCGCCCGGCCCGATGCCGCCCAGCGGTTCCCGCCACAGCGCGATCGGCGCCACCAGCAGCGCCGCCAGGCCGAAGCACCAGGGCAGCAGTTCCAGCACGCTGCTGGCCGGCGGAAAGCGCCGGGTCACGATGATCGCCAGGCTCCACATCAGGCTGCACAGCAGCAGCATGCCGTAGCCAATCGCCTGCCCGCCGCCGGCTGCCCAGCCCCAGGGCGCCATCAGCACGGTCACCCCCGCCAGCCCCAGCCCCGCCGCCAGCCAGCGCCGGGCGGAAACCTTTTCCCCCAGCAGCCAGACCGAAAGCGGGATCAGCCAGAACAGCGTGACATTGCCGAGAATGGAGGACCGCCCCGCCGGCAAGATCCCCAACGCGGTGTGCATCAGCGCGAAGAAGCCGCCGAGCTGCAGCAGCCCCAGCGCCAGCACCGCCGGCATGTCGGCGCGCTTCGGCCACCGCAGCCGGCCCAGCGCCGCCAGCACCAGCGCGCTGACCACGGCGGCCATGCCGGCACGGTTCAGCGCGAACCACAGCGGCGTGGCGTCGCGCAGCGCGTCCTTGCTGATCGGCCAGACCCCGCCGAACAGCAGGACCGAGAGGACCAGGTAGCCGAGCGGATGCCTCACCCGCGCTACGGCACCGTCATGATGATCTTGCCGATATGCGTGCTGCTCTCCATCAGCCGATGGGCTTCCACCACCTCGGCCAGCGGGAAGACCTTGAAGATCGGCGGCGCGCAGCGGCCGGCTTCCAGCAGCGGCCACACCTTCTCCCGCAGCGCGGCGGCAATGGCGCCCTTCTGCGCCGTGGTGCGCGGCCGCATGGTGCTGCCGGTGACGGTGATGCGCCGGGTCATGATCGGGCGCAGGTCGGCCTTGTCCACGCTGAAGCCGCCGAGGAAGGCGATGATGACCAGCCGGCCATCCAGCCCCAGGCACTTCAGGTTGCGGTTGAAGTAGTCGGCGCCGACCATGTCCAGCACCACGTTGCACAGCTTGCCGTCGGTGGCGCGCTTGACCTCCTCGACGAAGTCCTGCGTGCGGTAGTCCACCGCCACATCGGCGCCCAGCGCCGTCATGGCGGCGCATTTGTCGGCGCTGCCGGCGGTGGCCACCACCTTGGCGCCGAACGCCTTGGCCAGCAGAATCGCGGTCACGCCGATGCCACTGGTGCCGCCATGCACCAGCACCCACTCGCCGGCCTTCAGCTGGCCATGGCCGAACAGGTTGGCCCAGACGGTGAAGAAGGTCTCCGGCAGGCTGGCGGCCTTGACCGCGTCATACCCCGCCGGCCAGGGCAGGCATTGCGCCGCGGGGGCGGTGCAGTACTCGGCATAGCCGCCGCCATTGACCAGGGCGCAGACCTTGTCGCCCAGCTTCCAGCCCTGGGCCTTGGCGCCCACGGCCACCACCTCGCCGGCCACTTCCAGGCCCAGGTACGGGCTGGCGCCGGGCGGCGGCGGGTACTCGCCCTTGCGTTGCGCCACGTCCGGGCGGTTCACCCCGGCGGCGGCGACGCGGATCAGAACCTCGTCATCCCGCGGCACCGGCACCGGGCCGGTGGCGGGCGTCATCACCTCCGGCGCGCCACCGGCGCCATGGGCAATGTAGGTCATGCTCTGCGGCAGCGCGGCCATGGCGGTTCCTCCGAAATGCGGCGCGACCTTCTGCGCCAGCGCACGCCGGCGTCAAGCCGTCTCGGCCGGGCTTGCGGCGCGGCCGGCAATCGTGAGACTCCGCCAGGCCCAGCCGGACATCGCGCCCCCTTGCCTCAGCCACGCCGCCGCACCCTGCTTGCCCTGCCCGCCGCGCTCGCCGCGCCGGCGGCGCGCGCGCAGGGCAACGAGACCCGGCTGGGCGCGCTGTTCCCCTTCTCCGGCAGCCTCGGCCTGCTGGGCGATGAATGCTTCCGCGGCCTGGAACTGGCGGCGGAGGAGCGCAACGCCGCCGGCGGCCTGCTCGGCCGGCCGATCCGCCTGGTGAAGGGCGACGCCGCCGACCCCGCCCAGGCGGTGGCCGAGGCCCGGCGGCTGATGGCCACCGAGAAGGTCGGCGCCATCTTCGGCAGCTATGGCTCCCAGCTGGCGCTGCCGGCCAGCCAGGTGGTGGAGGTGCAGGGCCTGCCCTACCTGGAACTCGGCGCCATCAGCGACACGCTGACCGAGCGCGGCTTCCGCGGGCTGTTCCGCACCTGCCCGCGCGCCAGCGATTTCGGCCGCGTCTCGGTGGCGGCGGTGGCCGACGTGCTGGCGCCGCTGTGGCAGAGCGAACCCGGCGGCATCGGCATCGCCATCCTGCATGAGGAAGGGCTGTACGGGCAGACCGTCGCCACCTGCCAGGAAGCCGAGCTGAAGGCGCGCAACCTGCGCCAGGTGGAAAAGCTGGCCTACGCCCCGCGCGCGGCGGATCTGGGCGCCATGGTGCAGCGGCTGCGCGGCGCCGGCGCCCAGCTGGTGCTGCACACCGGCTTCCAGAACGACATCATGCTGTTCTTCCGCGCCATGCAGGAGGCCAGCTGGCTGCCGCGCATGGTGGTGGGCGCCGGCGCCGGCTACAGCCTGGCGGAGACGGCCCGCAACATCGGCCCGGCCTTCGACGGCACGCTGAACGTGGACTTCCCGCAATTCGAGGTGAATGAGCGCGCCGCCCCCGGCGCCCGCCGCTTCGTCGAGGACTACCGCCGCCGCTACGGCAGCGAGCCGCGCTCAGGCCATTCCCTGGCCACCCTGGTCGGCGCCCGCGCCTGCCTGGAGGCGATGCAGCGCGCCGGCTCCCTGGACCGCGACCGGCTGCGCCCGGCGCTGCTGGCAACCGATATCGCGGAGGGCGCCACGGCCAATGGCTGGGGCATGCGCTTCGACGACAAGGGCCAGAACACCCGCGCCCAGCCGGTGCTGCTGCAATGGCAGGGCGGCCGGCTGCTGACGGTGGCGCCGCAGCCCGCCGCGGTGGCGGCGGTGAAGGGGCGCCTGGGGGCCTAGCGTCCGATCGTCGCCAGAGGAATCACCGCTGGCGCAGATCAGTCGCGCGAACCTCGGTATCGGCGCCTAATCCACGCTGATGCCGGCCTGGCGGATCACCCCGGCCCACATCGCTTCCTCCGCCCGCAGGAAGGCGGCACTGCTGGCCGGGGTGCTGTCGCCGCGCAGCTGCATGGCCTGCTCGCCCAGCTTGCGCCGCACCTCCGGCAACGCCGTCACCCGCATCAGCGCGGCATTGGCCGCCTGCACCTTGTCGGCGGGCGTCCCGGCCGGCGCGAGCACCATGTGCCAGGTGGCGCATTCGGCGCCGGCCACGCCGCCCTCGGCGAAGGTCGGCAAGCCCGGCGCCTGCGGCACCCGCTCGGCGGCGGAAACCCCCAGGCCGCGCACCGTCCCATCCAGCGCCGGCTTCAGCCCGCTGCTGGCCACGTCCATGTACATCGCCAGCCGGCCGGAGAGCAGGTCGGCATAGGCCGGCGCGCCGCCGCGATACGGAATGTGCTGCGCCCGCAAGCCACCGGCCCGGGCCAGCAGAAGCTCGCTGGCCAGATGCACGGCGCTGCCATTGCCGCCGCTGCCGTAGTTGTAGCGCCCGGGGTTGTCGCGCAGCAGCCGCACGAAGCCGGCCAGGTCCTGCACCGGCAGGTCCTTGTTCACCAGCAGCACCATCGGCACCAGGCCCAGCAGCGCCACCGGCTGGAAGTCGGCCAGCGCGTCGAAGGCAAGCCGCGGGAACAGCGGCCGCAGCACCGCGTGGGCCACGGTGGTGTAGAGCAGCGTCAGCCCATCCTTCGGCGCCTTGGCCACCAGTTCGGTGCCGACCACCACGCCGGCGCCGCTGCGGTTCTCCACCACCACCCGCTGCGGCAGGATCTTCGTCAGCTCATCGGCGAACAGCCGTGCGGTGATATCGCTCGGCCCGCCGGGCGCGAAGGGCACCACCAGCCGCACCGGCTGTTCCGGCCAAGGCTGCTGCGCCAGCGCGGGCGCTGCCAGCAGGGTCGGTCCCGCCACGATGAACTGCCTGCGCCGCATCGGCCCGCTCCCCCGCCTTGTTGCCGCCGAGCCTTGGCCCGGCGCCGGCCAGCGTCAAGCGCCCAGCCGGCGCTGCAGGGGCGTGCGTGCCTATTCCACCTTGATCCCGGCCTCGCGGATGATCGTCTCCCACTTGTTGATCTCACTCAGCAGGTAGGCGCGGGCGCTGGCCGGGGTGGTGTCGCTGCGCAGCAGCATGGCCATGTCGGACAGCTTCTGCTGCACCGCCGGCAGCTTCACCACCTGGTTGAAGGCATGGTTCGCCGCCGTCACCACCTCGGCCGGCGTACCGGCCGGCGCCAGCACCATGTGCCAGGTGTAGCTCTCGGCATCGGCCACGCCGCATTCGGCGAAGGTGGGCAGGTGCGGCGCCTGCGGAATGCGCTGGCCGGCCGAGATCGCCAGCGCCCGCACATCGCCACGCGCGGCATAGCTGAGCCCGGTCGCCGCCACGTCCATGTAGATCGCCACCCGGCCGGCCAGCAGGTCCGGCATGACCGCCCCGGTGCCCCGATACGGCACATGGTTCGCCCTGAGGCCAGCGCGCTTCAGCATCAGCTCGGTCCCCAAGTGGACCGCGCCCCCATTGCCACTGCTGGCATAGTCGTACTTGCCGGGGTTGGCGCGCAGCAGCGCCAGCAGCTCCGGCATGGTCTGCGCCGGTACATCCTTGTTGACCAGCAGCACCAGCGGGATCTGCCCCAGCAGCGCCACCGGGGTGAAGTCGGCGATGGGGTCGAAGGGCAGCCGCGGGAACAGCCCGCGCAGCACGCTGTGCGCCACGGTGTTGTACAGCAGGGTGTGGCCGTCCTTCGGCGCCTTGGCCACCATGTCGCTGCCCACCACCACGCCGGCGCCGGTGCGGTTTTCCACCACCACGCGCTGCGGCAGCACCTTGCCCAGTTCCTCGGCGAAGAGCCTGGCGGGAATGTCGGTCGGCCCGCCGGCGGCGAAGGGCACCACCAGGCGCACCCCCTGCGTCGGCCAGGCGGCCTGCGCCCGGGCGCCTGCCAGGGGTGCGACCAGGGGCGCGGCGGTGATGGCGGTCAACAGGGTGCGGCGATGCATGGCGTTATTCCCGGTTCTCTCTTCGCCCCAAGCTTGTGCCTTGGCGGCGCCGGGTCAATGGCCACCCTGGCCAAGCCGGCGTCAGGCGTCCAGCCGCCGCCCGGTTTCAGCGTCGAAGACGTGCAGCGCCTCCGCCGGAATCGCCAATGGCATGTTGCTGCCCACCGCCGGCACCATGCCCGGCAGCCGCGCGGTCAGCACCTCCCCACTGGCAAGCGTGCCATGCAGCACCGTCTCGCTGCCCAGCGGCTCCACCAGGTCCAGCGCCACGGTCACGATGGCGTCGCCATCCCGCAGCATGTGTTCGGGGCGGATACCGATGGTCAGCGGCCGGCCCTCGCCCCCGGCGCGCGGGCCATCGGTGAAGCGCAGCAGCGGCCCGGCCCTGAGCTGCACCGCCGCCCCGTCCTCGGCCAGGGTGCCGGCCAGCAGGTTCATCGCCGGGCTGCCGATGAAGCCGGCCACGTAGGTATCCGCCGGCCGCGCCCAGACCTCCATCGGGGAGGCCACCTGCGCCGCGCGGCCCCGGTGCATCACCACCAGCCGGTCGCCCAGCGTCATCGCCTCCACCTGGTCATGCGTGACGTACAGCGAGGTGACGCCCAGCCGCTGCTGCAGCCGCCGGATCTCGCCGCGCATCTGCACCCGCAGCTTGGCATCCAGGTTCGACAGCGGTTCGTCGAACAGGAACAGCTTGGGCTCGCGGATGATCGCGCGGCCCATGGCCACGCGCTGCCGCTGGCCGCCGGAAAGTTCGCGCGGCTTGCGCCCCAGCAGGGGCCCGATGCCGAGCAACCCCGCGGTCTCATCCACGCGGCGGGCGATCTCCTCCTTCGGCGTGCCGCGGATCTTCAGCCCATAGGCCATGTTCTGCGCCACCGTCATGTGCGGGTAGAGCGCGTAGTTCTGGAACACCATGGCGATGTCGCGGTCGGCCGGCTCCAGCCGCGTCACCTCCCGCCCACCGATGGCGACATGCCCGGTCGTCGGCGTCTCCAACCCCGCCACGATCCGCAGCAGCGTGGACTTGCCGCAGCCCGACGCGCCGACGATGACGATCATCTCGCCATCCGCCACGTTGAGATCGATGCCGTGCAGCACCGTGGTGGCGCCGAAGCTCTTGGTGACGGCGGAGAGGTTGAGCGTGGCCATTACTTCTCGGTCTCCGTCAGCCCCTTGATGAACCAGCGCTGCAGCAGCACCACCACCAGCACCGGCGGCGTCATCGCCAGCACGGCGGTGGCCATGATGGTGTTCCACTCGTTCTGCGTGTCGCCACTGCCGATCATTTTTGCGAGTCCGACGACGATGGTCTCCATCGAGCGGTCGTTGATGATCAGCAGCGGCCAGAGGTACTGGTTCCAGCCATAGATGAACAGGATCACGCCCATCGCCGCGATGTTGGTCACGCTCAACGGCAGCAGGATATCGCGGAAGAAGCGCAGCGGCCCGGCGCCATCCAGCTGCGCGGCTTCCACGTATTCATCCGGGATGGTCAGGAAGAATTGCCGGAACAGCAGCGTCGCCGTGGCGCTGGCGATCAGCGGCAGGGTCAGGCCGGTGAAGCTGTTGAACAGGTCCAGGTTCACGATCACCTGGTAGGTCGGGATGATGCGTACCTCCACCGGCAGCATCAGCGTGATGAAGATGGTCCAGAACGCCGCCATCCGCAGCGGAAAGCGGAAGAACACCACCGCATAGGCGGAAAGCAGGGAGATCGCGATCTTACCGCCCGCGATCAGCAGCGCCATGATCGCGCTGTTCAGCAGCATGCCCGCCGCCGGGGTGGTGTGCATGCGGCCACCGCCCTCGCCCAGCGCAGTGCTGAAATTCTCCAGCCCATGCCCACCCGGCAGCAACGGCACGTCGCCACGGCCGATGGTCGCGGCGTCATGCGTGCTGCCCACCAGCGTGATCCAGATGGGGAAGGCGAAGATCAGCACGCCCAGCGCCAGCGCCGCATGCGCCAGCCAGCGCCCGCGCCGCTGCCGCGCCATGGCCTGCCGGGCGAGAACCGCGTCCTGCATCAGTAATGCACCCGGCGTTCGATGAAGCGGAACTGCACCACCGTCAGCGCAATGACGAAGACCATCAGCAGCACGCTCTGCGCGGCGGAGGAACCGAGGTTCAGGTTGTCCACGCCGTCCACGTAGACCTTGTAGATCAGCGTCTCCGTCGCCTTGCCCGGGCCGCCCTTGGTCAACGCATGGATCACGCCGAAGGTGTCGAAGAAGGCATAGACCAGGTTCACCACCAGCAAAAAGAAGGTGGTCGGCGACAGCAGCGGGAACACCACGGTCCAGAACCGGCGCAGCGGCCTGGCGCCGTCGATGGCGGCGGCTTCCAGCACGGATTTCGGAATGCTCTGCAACCCCGCCAGGAAGAAGATGAAGTTGTAGCTCACCTGCTTCCAGGCACTGGCGATGACCACCAGCAGCATCGCCTGGCCGCCATTCAGCTGGTAGTCCCACATCACCCCGGCGGCGTTCAGCGCCCTGCCGATCAGGCCGATGTTCGGGTGGAACAGGAACAGCCACAGCACCGCGGAAATGGCCGGCGCCACCGCATAGGGCCATATCAGCATGGTGCGATAGAAGCGCTGGCCGCGGATGGCCTTGTCCGCCTGCACCGCCAAAAACAGCGCCACCCCCAGCGCCAGCATGGCGACGGAGGACGCGAAGACCGCGGTATTCGCCGCCGCCCCGCGCCAGGCCGGGTCCGCCACCACATCGGCGAAGTTTTCCAGCCCGACGAACTCGGTGGACAGCCCGAAGGCGTCCTGCTGCAGCAGGCTCTGCCACACCGCCATGGCCGCCGGCCAGATGAAGAACACCAGCGTGACGGCCAGTTGCGGCAGCAGCAGCAGCGCGGGCAGCGCGCGGCCCTTGAAGATGACCTTGCGGTCCATCGCGCTGCCCCCTTTCCCGGCGCTACTGCGCGGCGCGGGCGTTCTGCCGCTCGAAGTTGCGCAGCACCGCATTGGCGCGGGTATCCGCCGCCTGCATGGCCTGCTGCGCGCTCTGCCCGGCCTGGAACGCCTTCTCCATCTCCTCCTGGATGATGGTGCGGATTTCCACATAGCCACCCAGGCGGATGCCACGGCTGTTGTCGGTGGCGGCACCACCGCGCAGCAGTTCCTCGATGGCCACGTCGGCGCCAGGGTTGGCGGCGTAGTAGCCGGCGCGGCGGGTCACCTCGTAGCTGGCGCGGCGCACCGGCACGTAGCCGGTGTCCTGGTGCCACTTGGCGTCCACCTCGGCGCTGGAGACGTAGCGGAAGAATTCCGCCACGCCGCGCCATTCGGCGTCGCTGCGGCCGCCGGTCGCGCCGGCATTCGGGCCCTTGTTCATCACCCAGAAGCTGGCGCCACCGATGATGCTGTTGCGCGGCGCGCCGGCCACGTCGCCATAGTAGGGCAGCATCGCCGTGCCCCACTGGAACTTGCCTTCCCGCAAAATCCGCGCCCGCAGGCCGGAGGAGGCGAAGGCCATGGCGCATTCGCCGGACGGGAACAGGCCATCCGCCGCCGCGTCGCGCCCGCCGTAGCGGAACAGGCCCTGGCGCTGCCATTCCACCAGGTTCTGCATGTGCCGCACCATCAGCGCGCCGGAAAGCCGCATCTCCGCGTTCAGCCCGCGGAAGCCATTGGCCTGCGTCGCCAGCGGCTGGTTATGGATCGCCAGGGTCTGCTCCACCTGGATCCAGGCCGGCCAGCTGGTGGTCATCGGGCAGGCGATGCCGGCTTCCTTCAGCTTGCGGGCGGCGGCCTCCACCTCCTGCCAGGTCTTCGGTGGGGCGTTGGGGTCCAGCCCCGCGCGCTGGAACATGTCCTTGTTGTAGAACATGACGGCGGTGGAGCTGTTGAAGGGCATGCTCATCTGCCGGCCATCGGCCGACTGGTAGTAGCCGCGCACCGGCGGCAGGTAGTCGGCGAAGTCGATGTTCACGCCGGTCGCGGTCAGCAGCTCATGCACCGGGCGAATGGCGCGGCCGGCGGCCAGCATGGTGCCGGTGCCCACCTCGTACATCTGCACGATATGCGGGGCTGAGGAGGAGCGGAACGCCGCCACGGCGCCGACCATCGTCTCCGGGTAGCTGCCGCGGAAGGTCGGCACCACGCGGTAGCGCGGCTGGCTGGCGTTGAAGTCGCTGACGATCTTTTCCAGCAATCCGCCCAGCGGCTGCGGCAGGCCGTGCCAGAACTGGATCTCCACCGGGGCGCCACCTGGGGCAGCGGCAGGCGCCTGGGCCACGGCGGGCGCGGTGAAGGCCAGCACCGCAAGCGCGGCGGCGGCCAGGGTACGACGAAGCATCGGGCGCAATCTCCCAGTTGTTGCCGGCCCGGCCTAGGGCCGGACCATGACCGGCTTGTGCCGGTTCAAGGACAGCTTGATGAAGCCTCGGGGCCGCAGCAAGCGCCGTTTCATCCCACCAGCCGGGCATACAATTCCGGGTCGGTGGCGCCCTCGGTGCCGAACAGCAGCACCTGGCTCTCGGAATCCAGCCCCAGCGCCATGCGGGCAAAGGGCTCCCGCGCCGCCAGCAGCAGCGCCGCCAGCCCGGCCACCGCGCTTTCGCCGGCCACTATCTTGGGCTCGCGCCTGGCCAGCAGCTTCATGCAGTCCACCGCGGCGGCATCCGGCACGGCCATGAAGCCATAGGCGCTGCGCTCCAGCTCCTGCCAGGCCAGCAGGCTGGGCTCGCCGCAGGCCAGGCCGGCCATCAGCGTGTCCAGCTCGCCCTCGATGGTGGTGGGCTTGCCGGCCTGGCAGCTGGCCAGCAGGCAGGCGGCCTCCTGCGGCTCCGCCACCACCAGCCGGGCCTGGCCGGCGCCGGAAGCCCGCAGCTGCGCCGCCACCGCCGCCGCCACGCCGCCGACGCCACCCTGGATGAAGGCATGGGTCGGCGGGGTCGGCAGCGCCGCAAGCGCCTCCTCCGCCATCAGCCGGTAGCCCTGCATCACGTCGCGGGGCACCTCGGTATAGCCGGGGTAGCTGGTGTCGCTGACCACGAACCAGCCTTCCTTCTCGGCCGTCGCCTGGGCGGCGCGGACCGCGTCGTCGTAGTTGCCGGGCACCACGCGGATTTCCGCGCCATAGGCGGCGATGGCGTCGCGCCGGCCCTGGCTCACCGTCTCATGCACGAAGATTACGCAGGCGGCACCGAAGCGCCGGGCGCCCCAGGCCACGCTGCGGCCATGGTTGCCATCGGTGGCGCAGCACACCGTCACCTTGGGCGCCGCGCCCTTGGCCAGCGCCTCCGCAATGGCGGCCGGGGCCAGGCCGCGTTTGGAAAGTTCCGCCACCAGCAGGTGCTTCACCGCATAGGCCCCGCCCAGCGCCTTGAAGCTGCCCAGGCCGAACCGGCCGCCCTCGTCCTTGTAGTACACCGCCTTGACCTTGGCGGCGGCGGCAACCTCCGGCAGGGAGAGCAGCGGCGTCGGGCAATAGCCCTCCCAGCTGGTGATCTCGGCGCGGGCGCGGCGGAAGCCGCCATCCGGCAGCACCACCATGCCGGGGGTGCCGTGGTTGCGGTTCAACAGCAGTCGATACGGGCGGGCTGGGATCATCCGCGCACCTTGGCTTGGCCGCCGCGGCCGGGCAACCTGCGCAGCGAAAAGGGAGCGGCAGCATGCACATCACCATCCTGGGCGGCGGCGGATTCTTGGGCCGCAAGCTGGCCGAGCGCCTGGCGCGCGACGGCGCCGTGGCCGGCCGCACGGTCTCCAGCCTCACCCTGTTCGACCTGGCCCAGCCGAAGCCGCTGGCGGCCGCCTTCCCGGTTCGGTGCCTGGGCGGCGACGTGACCAGCGCGGCCGATGTGGCGGCTGCGATTCCGCCCGAGACCGACGCGGTGGTCCACCTGGCCGCCGTGGTCTCCGCCGCCGCCGAGGCGGACCTGGATCTGGGCCTGAAGGTCAACGTGCAGGGCACGCTGGCGGTGCTGAACGCCTGCCGGGCGCTGCCCAAGGCGCCGCGGGTGATCTTCACCTCCTCGGTCGCCAGCTTCGGCGGCGGCCAGGACGCCAACCTGCCGGACGAGGCCCGCCAGGTCCCCGGCAACAGCTACGGCGCGCAGAAGGCCATCGGCGAGTTGCTGCTGCAGGACGCCACAAGGCGCGGGCTGATGGACGCCATCAGCATCCGCCTGCCCACCGTGGTGGTCCGCCCCGGCCGGCCCAACAAGGCGGCCAGCAGCTTCTTCAGCGGCATCCTGCGGGAGCCGCTGCTGGGCCTGGAAAGCGAATGCCCGGTGGGCGACGGCTTCAAGGTCTGGGTCTGCTCACCCCGCCGCGCGGTGGAGTGGTTTTTGCAGATGCTGGTGATGGACACGGCGCCGCTGGGGGTGGACCGCGGCGTGAACCCGCCGGGCCTCTGCGTGAGGGTGGGCGAGATGCTGGCCGCGCTGGAGGCGGTCGGCGGCCCCGCCGCACGCGCGCTGGTCAAGCGCGTGCCGGATGCCAGCGTGGAAGCCATCGTCGGCGGCTGGCCCGCCAGCTTCACCGCGGACCGGGCACGCCGCCTGGGCTTCTCCCCGCACGAGTCGCTGGAGGAGGTGGTGCGGAACTTCGTCGCCGACGACCTGGCGGCGACGAAGGCGGAACGCGGGCTTTAGGCCCGCCCTGCCTCGCAGGCGCGCAGGAAGTCGATGAAGATCGCCGCCAGCGTCGGGTCCTTGGCGTCCCAGGCGGCGAAGTCCACATCCACCTCCACGTCGTGGCTGAAGATCTCGGCGTAGCGGCTGTTCGGCAGCAGCCGGTGCGCGGTCTGGCCGGGAATGCGCGGGTGGATGAAGTCATTCCCCGGCACCACGATCGCCGGCATGGTCATCTTGCGCATCGCCTCGGGCGGAATGCCGCTGATCGGGTTGGCCGAGCCCTTGTGGTAGGTGGCCAGCCAGCGCCGCATGTTGGCCACGAACGTCTCCGCGCCCATGGCCTGCAGGATGCCGCGGTTGGCCGGGTTGGCCTTGATCATCGCGCCGAAATGGTCGGTCTCGCAGACCGCATCCATGCCACCCTTCTCAGCGGCGGCGATGAACTGTTCGTAGTAGTTGAAGGCCAGCTTCTTCGCCGCATACTCGCCACCGGTCACACGCCACAGCAGCAGCGCCTTGACCTTGTCCGGATGATATTGCGCCAGGGTCAGCGTCAGCCGCGCGCCCGACGAACAACCGCAGACATAGGCCGGGCTGGTGATGCCCACGTGGCCCATCAGCGCCACCAGGTCTTCCGCCTGCTCGCGGCTCTCGCCCTCGCCGTCCAGGTTCACCTCGGAGGCGCCGGTGTTGCGGCGGTCATGGATCAGCACGCGGTAGCCGGCCTCGGCGATCAGCTCGCCCAGGGGCTTCACCGAGACCATGCCGCGGCGGCCGCCCGGCGAAATGGCGATCCAGGGGCCGGTGGTGCCCAGCACCTCGTACACCAGCTTGACACCACGAACCTGCGCGACGGGCATGGCCATTCCTCCAACGGATAATTGACCGAAGGCTAGGCCCGCCCGGCCCCGCTGGGCAAGCCGGCGCCGGGGCCTTATGCTTGGCCCCACCTGACCGCCCCTACGGAGTGCCGCGCCATGCGCGATCCCCAGATCACCGGCTATACCCCCAAGGCCACCGCCGGCGTGACGCCCGAAGACCGCACCATGGTGGAAAGCCGCGTGGTCGCCTGCGACGGCGGCGGCGGCACGCTGGGCCACCCCACCGTGTACCTGCGGATCGAGCACGACCAGGTCACCTGCCCCTATTGCAGCCGCACCTACGCGCTGCGCGAGGGCGCCGGGGGCAACGACCATCACTGACCTGCTGCAGCCCGCGGCCGAGACGGCGCTGGTGGCGGATCCAAACCGCCACCTGATCCTGATCGACGGCTCGGGCTACATCTTCCGCGCCTATCACGCGCTGCCGCCGATGACGAACCCGGCGGGCGTGCCGGTCAACGCGGTGTTCGGCTTCAGCCAGATGCTGTCGCGCTTCCTGCTCGACCACACCGGCAGCCATATCGCCGTGGTGTTCGACACGTCGCGGGCGACCTTCCGGCAGGAATTCTACCCCGCCTACAAGGCGCACCGGCCGGAAGCGCCGGAGGACCTGGTGCCGCAATTCGGCCTGATCCGGGAGGCGACGGAAGCCTTCGGCGTCTGCAAGGTGGAACTCAACGGCTTCGAGGCCGACGACCTGATCGCCGCCTACGCCAAGGCCTTCAGCGAGGCCGGCGGCGAGGTCACCATCGTCTCCTCCGACAAGGATCTGATGCAGCTGGTGCGCCCGCGGGTGCAGATGCTGGACCCGATCAAGCAGAAGCCGATCCGCGAGCCCGAGGTGCTGGAACGCTTCGGCGTGCCGCCCAACAAGGTGGTGGAGGTGCAGGCGCTGGCCGGCGACCCCACCGACAACGTGCCGGGCGTGCCGGGCATTGGCGTGAAGACCGCGGCGCAGCTGATCACCGAGTATGGCGACCTGGAGAACCTGCTGGCCAATGCCGCCGGCATCAAGCAGCCGAAGCGCCGCGAGAGCCTGATCACCTTCGCCGAGCAGGCCCGCATCAGCCGCCGCCTGGTGCTGCTGGACGAGAACGCACCCCTGCCGGTGGAGATCGAGACGCTGCTGGCCAAGGCGCCGGACAACGCGGTACTGGCGCGCTTCCTGGGCAACCAGGGTTTTCGCAGCCTGCTGGCCCGCGTCGGCCTGGGCGATGCCAGTGCCATGGGCACCCCGCGCCCGCGCCCGGCCGCGCTGGTGGCCGCCAGCGGTGGCCATGCGCCGGTGCCGGACGCCGTCATCGCCGGCAGCGCCGCCGTGCCGCCGGCGCCGGACGTGGAAGCCCCCTGGGGCCAGTATGACTGCGTCACCACCACCGAGGCCCTGGCCCGCTGGGTGGCGGAAGCCCAGGCCATGGGCGTCGTCGGCTTCGATACCGAGACCGACAGCCTGGACGCGCTGAAGGCCAGGTTGGTCGGCATTTCGCTCGCCACCGCGCCGGGCCGCGCCTGCTACATCCCGCTGCGCCATGTCGCCCCCGGCGGCGCCCAGGGTGACATGCTGGGCGAGAGCCAGGCCGCGCCGGAGCAGGTGCCGTTCGACGACGCCATCGCGCTGCTGAAGCCGTTGCTGGAAGACCGCAGCGTGCTGAAGGTGCTGCAGAACGCCAAGTACGACCTGGAAGTGCTGTGCAGCCCGGAGAATGGCGGCATCAAGGTGCATCCGGTGGATGACACCATGCTGATATCCTACGCCATGGAGGCCGGGCGCCACGGCCATGGCATGGACGAGCTTTCCCAGCTGCACCTGAACCACCCCTGCACCCCCATCAGCCAGGTCATCGGCACCGGCCGCACCCGCATCAGCTTCGACGCCGTCGCGCTGCCGGACGCCACCGCCTATGCCGCCGAGGATGCCGACGTCACGCTGCGCCTCTGGCTGTTGCTGAAGCCGCGCCTGCGCACCGAAGGCGCCCTGGCGCTGTACGAGCAGGTGGAGCGCCGCATGGTGCCGGTGCTGCGCGACATGGAACTGCACGGCATCAAGGTGGATGGCGCGGAGCTGGCCCGCATCGGCGAGGACTTTTCGGCGCGCCTGATCGTGCTGGAGCGCGAGATCCACGAGATCGCCGGCAAGCCGTTCAACGTCGGCTCGCCCAAGCAGCTCGGCGAGATCCTGTTCGACGAGATGAAGCTGGGCGGCGGCAAAAAGGGCAAGACCGGCGCCTGGGGCACCGACGCCGCGGTGCTGGAGGATCTGGCCAACCAGGGCATTCCGCTGCCCCGCAAGGTGCTGGAATGGCGCCAGCTGGCCAAGCTGAAATCCACCTATGTGGAAGCCCTGGCCAACGCCATCGACCCCCGCACCGGCCGGGTCCACACCGACTTCGCGATGGCGATGACCTCCACGGGGCGGCTCAGCTCCAGCGAGCCAAACTTACAAAATATCCCGGTGCGGACCGAGGAAGGCCAGCGCATCCGCCGCGCCTTCGTCGCGGAGCCCGGCCATGTGCTGATGAGCGCCGACTACAGCCAGATCGAGCTGCGCCTGCTGGCCCACCTGGCGGAAGTACCGGCGCTGGTGGAGGCCTTCCTGCATGGCGAGGACATCCACAGCCGCACCGCCGCCGACATCTTCCACCTGGAACCAGGCGCGGTGGACAAGGAAGCCCGGCGCCGCGCCAAGACCATCAATTTCGGCATCATCTACGGCATGTCCGCCTTCGGCCTGGCCGGCCGCCTCGGCATCGGCCCGGGCGAGGCCAAGGGCATCATCGACGCCTATTTCGGCCAGTACCCGGGCATCCGCGCCGCGATGGAAAAGCTGAAGGAGGAGGCGCGCCTGACCGGCTACGTCTCCACCAGCTTCGGCCGCCGGCTGTGGATCCCGGACATCAGCACCCGCGACATGGCCCGCCGCGCGGGGGCCGAGCGCCAGGCCATCAACGCCCCCTTCCAGGGTGGCGCCGCCGAGGTGATCAAGCGCGCCATGGTCCGCGTGCCCCGCGCCCTGGCGGATGCCGGGCTTTCCGCCCGCATGCTGCTGCAGGTGCATGACGAACTGGTCTTCGAGGTGCCGGAGGCCGAGGTGGAGGCCACCGCCGCCGTGGTGAAGCAGGTGATGGAGGGCGTCGCCACCCTGCGCGTGCCGCTGGCGGTGGAAGTCGGCACCGGCCACAGCTGGGCGGAAGCGCACTGACCTTCCGCCGCCTTGCGGGTTTGTTCATCGCCGGCGGGTAGACCGGCGGAACTACAAACCCATGAGGCACAGATGTTCCGTCGTTCCCTGCTCGCGCTGCCCCTGCTGGCCAGCTTCTTTGCGGTCGGCGCCCAGGCGCAGAGCTGCGACACGCAGTTCACCCTGATCAATCGCTCGGGCGAGACGGTCAACGAGTTCTACTACAATCCCGCCCGCAACCCGAACTGGGGTCCGGATCGCCTGGGCGAGGGCGTGCTGGCCAATGGCCGCCAGCGCAGCTACCGCCCGGCCCGCGGCGGCAGCTACGACTTCCGCGTGGTCTGGGCCGGCGGCGCCGAGGCCGAGATGCGCAACATCAACATCTGCGAGACCAGCAACATCGTCGCCACCCGCGGCGGCATCCAGGCCGAATAGCTTGACCGGAACGGGGGGCGGGCAAATCCTGCGGGGCATGCCCGCCACCCCTTCCATCACGCTGCGTCCCCACCAGCCCGGCGATATCGGCTGGATCATCAGCCGCCACGCCGCGCTCTACGCCGCCGAATGGGGCTGGGACATCCGCTTCGAAGCATTGGTCGCCGAGATCGGCGCGCAGTTCATCCGCGCCTTCAAGCCCGGCCGGGAATGCTGCCTGATCGCGGAGCGCGACGGGGAGCGCCTGGGCAGCGTCGCCGTCGTGCAGGTCAACGCCAGCACCGCCAAGCTGCGCCTGCTGCTGGTGGAACCCGCCGCCCGTGGCCTTGGCCTGGGCGCCACCCTGGTGGCCGCGGCCGAGTCCTTCGCCCGCGATGCCGGCTACACCCAGATGACGCTATGGACCCAAAGCTGCCTGGTCGCCGCCCGCCGCCTCTATGCCGGGCGCGGCTGGGTCCTGGGGGACAGCGAGGCGGTCACCGATTTCGGCGTGGACCTGGTCAGCGAGACCTGGTCGAAGGCGCTGTAGCCGCCCCACTCCGCGCCCGCTCGATCTCACGCCAGCGCCGCACCGCGCGGTTATGCTCTTCCTCGGTGCGGGTGAAGGTGTGGCCACCGGTGCCATCGGCGACGAAAAACAGCTCCTCCGTCGCCGGCGGGTGCAGCACGGCCCGCAGCGCCTCCCGCCCCGGCGAGGCGATCGGCCCCGGCGGTAGCCCAGGGATTTTATACGTGTTGTAGGGGTGGTCGCGGTCCAGGTCGGCACGGCTGATCGGCCGGTCCATGCTGGCGGCGCCGCCGGTGGCGGCAAACACCACGGTCGGGTCGGATTGCAGCTTCATGCCGCGGCGCAGGCGGTTGACGAAGACGGCGGCGACGCGGGGACGCTCCTCCGCCAGGCCGGTCTCGCGCTCCACGATGCTGGCCAGCGTCACCGCCTGCAACGTGGAGGTAAAGGGCAGGTTGGCGGCGCGCCCGGCCCATAGCTCCGCCAGCGCCTGGGCCATGGCGGCCTGGGCACGGGCCAGCACGGCGGCACGGGTCTCGCCCCATTGGTAGGCATAGGTTTCCGGCAGCACGCTGCCTTCGGCCATGGCCGGCACCGCGCCGGTCAGCCCCTCGGCCCGCTCCAGCAGCGCCGCCACCTGGCCGGTGGTCAGCCCCTCGGCAATGGTCAGGCGCCGCTGCACCGGCCGGGCGCGGCGCAGCACATCCAGCACCTGCTCCAGCGAGGCCGCGGCGGGAAAGGTCAGTTCGGCGGCATGCAGCGGCCCGTCGCGCCTGGTCAGCCAGGCGGCGAGCATGAAGTCACGGCTGCTGGAAACGATGCCGGCGGCCCAGAGCGCCTGGCCGATATCCTCGATACCGCCGCGCGGCACCACGTAATTGCGTGGCTCCGCCAGCGGCCCGGGGGCGCGAAACTGCCGCAACCCCCACCACCCCGCCACCGCGGCCAGCAAGGCCACGCTGGCCAGGACCAGGCCCGCCCAGCGCAGCAGCCGGGCCATGCCGGTTACGGCGCCGCCTTGAAGACGATGCTGGCGTTGGTGCCGCCGAAGCCGAAGCTGTTCGACAGCGCGATCTTGATCGGCCGCCGCTGGGCCTCCTTGGCCACCCGGTCGATGATCGAGTCGCGCGAGGGCTTGTCCAGGTTCAGCGTCGGCGGGGCCACGCCGTCACGGATCGCCAGCACCGAGAAGATGCCCTCGACCGCGCCGGCGGCACCCAGCAGGTGGCCGATGGCGGACTTGGTGGAGGACATCGCCACCTTGCGGCCGGCATCGCCCAGCAGGCGTTCCACCGCGCCCAGCTCCAGGTCATCGCCCATGGGCGTGCTGGTACCGTGCGCGTTGACGTAGCCCAGCTGCTCCGGCGTGACATGCGCGCTGCGCAGCGCCGCCCGCATGGAGCGGAAGGCGCCATCGCCGGTATCGGACGGCGCGGTGATGTGATGCGCATCGCCCGACATGCCGTAGCCGATCACCTCGGCGTAGATCTTGGCGCCACGCTTCTTCGCGTGCTCCAGCTCCTCCAGCACCACCACGCCGGCACCTTCGCCCATGACGAAGCCGTCGCGGTTCTCGTCCCAGGGCCGCGAGGCCTGGGCCGGGGTGTCGTTGAAGCCGGTGGAGAGCGCACGGGCGGCACAGAAGCCGGCCATGCCGATCTCGCTCACCGCCGCCTCGGCCCCGCCGGCCACCATCACGTCGGCATCACCCAGCGCGATCAGCCGCGCGGCGTCGCCCATGGCATGCACGCCGGTGGCGCAGGCGGTCACCGCCGAGTGATTGGGGCCCTTGAAGCCGTAGTTGATCGAGACATGGCCGGAAGCCAGGTTGATCAGCGCCGAGGGGATGAAGAAGGGCGACAGCCGCTTGGCGCGGCCGGAAGCCACCACCATCGCGGCGTCGTAGATCGTGGTCAGGCCGCCGATGCCGGAGCCGATCATCACGCCGGTGGCGCAGCGATCCTCCTCCGACTCCGGCTTCCAACCGGAATCCTCCACCGCCTCGGTGGCCGCCACCAGCGCAAGCTGGATGAAGCGGTCCATCTTGCGTTGGTCCTTCACCGGGATCCATTCGGCCAGGTCGAGCTTGCCCTCGGCCTTGGTCCCCGGCGGAACCTGCCCGGCGATCTTCGCCGGCAGTTCCTTGGTGTCGAAGGACTGGATGGCGGAAATGCCGCTCTCGCCCGCGACCAGGCGTTTCCAGACATGCTCCACGCCGAGCCCCAGCGGGCAGGCGATGCCCATGCCGGTAACGACGACCCGGCGCGGTGCGCCGTTGTTCGCGAACACGTTCAGCCTCTCCGTTCAGCCAGTACCATCAACAATTCAGCTCTTGTGCGCCTCGATGTAGGCGATGGCATCCTTCACCGTGGTGATCTTCTCGGCGGCGTCGTCGGGGATCTCCACGCCGAACTCCTCCTCGAAGGCCATCACCAGTTCGACGGTGTCGAGGCTGTCGGCGCCCAGGTCATCGATGAACGACGCGCTGTCGGTCACCTTGGCCTCGTCCACGCCCAGGTGGTCGACGACGATCTTCTTAACCCGGTCAGCGGTGTCGCTCATGCTGTGACAATCTCCTGCTTCAAGCGATCTTCTTGGCGCCAGCGCGCCGATTCTCGGTACCCTTGGGCAGGGGTATCCCTGCGGGTGGGGCGGCCGATTAACACGGAACCCGGAGCGGGCCTAGGCGGTGTTTCGCCCCCTGGCAAGGCGTTTCCTGCCGCACCAGCCAAGTTGTTGCAAGGCTCAGGCCCGGGCGGCCGCTAGTACATGGCCATCCCGCCGTTCACATGCAGGGTCTGGCCGGTCACCCAGGCCGCTTCCGGCGAGGCCAGGTAGACCACCGCCGCGGCGATATCCTCCGGCCGGCCGATCCGCCCGGTAGGAATGCGCTCCACCATCTTCGCCTTCACCGGCTCGCCCAGCACGTCGGTCATGGCGGTCTCCACATAGCCGGGGGCCACCACGTTGCAGGTGACGTTGCGGCTGGCCACTTCCTGCGCCAGCGCCTTGGTCATGCCCACCAGCCCGGCCTTGGCCGCGGCGTAGTTGGCCTGGCCGGCATTGCCGGAGGCACCGACGATGGAGCCGATCGAGACGATCCGCCCCCAGCGCTTCTTCATCATGCCGCGCAGGGCCGCGCGGGAAAGCCGGAACGGCGCCGAGAGATCCACGTCCAGCACGGCGCCCCAGTCGGCGTCGCCCATCCGCAGCGCCAGCATGTCGCGGGTGAAGCCGGCGTTGTTGATCAGGATGTCCAGCCCACCCAGGCCCTTTTCCACCGTCTCCACCAGCGCCGGGGCGGCGGCGGGGTCGGCCAGGTCGGCCGGGGCCACCAGCACGCGGCTGCCCAGCTCGGCGGCTAGCGACTCCAACTCCGCCGCGCGGCGGCCGGAGAGCGCCACGCTGGCCCCCTGGGCATGCAGCGCGCGGGCAATGGCGGCCCCGATTCCACCGGTGGCGCCGGTCACCAGGGCCACTTTTCCGGTCAGGTCGAACATCGGCGCGCTCCTCAAATGGTCTTCAGGAAGGCTTCGACATCGGCCGGCGTGCCGATGGCGCTGGCCTGGGCCTCAGGCGCGTTGCGCTTCATCAGCCCGGTCAGCACCTTGCCGGCGCCGAGTTCGACGAAGCGGTCGATGCCCATGCCGGCCATCGCCGCGATGCATTCCCGCCAACGCACGGTCGCCGTCACCTGCTGCACCAGCAGGCGGCGGATCTCATCCGGCGCGGTGGCCTTGGCGGCGGTCACGTTGGCCACCACCGGCACCACCGGGGACTCGATGGCGGCGCCATCCAGCGCCTCCGCCATGGCATCGGCGGCCGGTGCCATCAGCGCGCAATGGAACGGCGCCGAGACCGGCAGCAGCATGGCGCGCTTGACGCCATGGCCGGCGGCCGCGGCCACCGCCCGCTCCACCGCCGCCTTGGCGCCGGAGATCACCACCTGGCCACCACCATTGTCGTTGGCGATCTCGACGCATTCATCCTTGCCCGTCTCCGGGTTCGCCTTCGCGGCGGCGCAGATGGCATTGGCCTGGTCAAGGTCGGCACCCAGCAGCGCGGCCATGGCGCCGGTGCCGGGCGGCGTCGCCTTCTGCATCGCCTCGCCACGCAGCCGCAGCAGCCGGGCGCAGGTGGAAAGGCTGAAGGCGCGGGCGCCGGTCAGCGCGCTGTATTCGCCAAGGCTGTGCCCGGCCACCAGCGCCACCCGGCTGCCCAGGTCCAGCTTGCCCTCGCTCTCCAGCACCCGCAGCACCGCCACGCTGTGCGCCATCAGCGCCGGCTGGGCGTTGGCGGTCAGGGTCAGCTCTTCGGGCGGTCCCTCGAACATCAGCGCCGAGAGCTTCTGCCTCAGCGCGTCGTCCACTTCCTGGAAGACCTCCCGCGCGGCGGGAAAGGCGGCGGCAAGGTCGCGGCCCATGCCGGGGGCCTGGCTGCCCTGGCCGGGGAATACGAAGGCGAGCGCCATGGCGGGCGTTCCTTGCGACAAGTGTGTGACGGCTGCCCGGCGGGGGTAGCGGCCGGTCACACCGCTGTCAACGTGCCGCCGGGCGGCAGGGTAAGGCGGGCCATGCCGCCCGGCCGATACGTTTTGCGATCGAACATTTAGATGCTTGCCTCGGTAACTTGGTTTTTACAAAACTTCCGCCGCTGCCGCTTGGCCTTCCGGCCACGCCGGTGGCGCGCCTTCGTCCCAACCGCCGCCCGGGCGATCCGATGACCAGCAACCAGAACGCCGCGGAGGACCGGCGCGGCCCAAGCCTGGCGCCTCTGCGCGGCCGCCGGTCCTGTACCGGGTAACAGCCCCATCCCTTGCCACAGCCGGAACCACCACGATGCCCTCGTCTCACTTGACGCCCGCCAGGAGCGGCGCTGAAACGCTCGTCAACACCGCCGCCGCCAACCGCCAGGAAGGCTCCAGCGTCACCGCGCTGGCCAATGGTGGCTACGTCGTCGCCTGGCAGTCCCTGAACCAGCCGGGCGACAATGGCTGGGGTGTCTATGCCCAGCGCTTCAACGCCGATGGCTCGAAGGTCGGCGCCGAGATCCACGTCAACACCACCCTGGGCGACCACCAGGCCGGCGCCACCGCGGTGGCCGGCCCGGGCGGCAGCTTCACCATCCTCTGGACCAGCTTCCAGGGCGGCACCAACGACATCATGGCGCAGCGCTTCGACGCCAGCGGCGCCGCGCTGGACGGCGAGTTCGCCATCGCCAACAGCGCCACGCTGCACGAACAGGGGGTCAGCGCCGTCGCCCTGGCCGATGGCAGCTTCGTCGTTTCCTACGGTCTCTATGATGCCGCCGGCCGCACCGAGACGGCGCAGCGCTTCGACGCCAGTTGGAACGCGCTCGGCAGCGCCTTCGCCGTCAGCAACACCTTCCCCATCTACGGCGGCTCCGGCGTGCACACCCAGGACCCTGCCGCGCTGGCCGTACTGAACAATGGCCGGCTCGTCTCGGTCTGGACCCAGGCCCTGCCCGGCGACACCTACACCGATGTCTGGGCGGAAATCGTCACCACCTCGGGTAGCGTGGTCGGCAGCCCGTTCCGCGTGAACACGACCGTGGCCCAGGCCCAGGGCCAGCCCGCCGTTGCGACGCTGAAGGATGGCAGCTTCGTCGTCACCTACTATTCCGGCGACGCCGGCGGCACCGTGTTCCAGCACTTCGCCGCGAATGGCGGCAAGCTGGGCGGTGAGGTCCGGGTGGACAACACGCCGAACGGCGCCGTCACCCCCAGCATCACCGCGCTGGCCGATGGCGGCTTCGTCATCGCCTGGACCGGTGGCGCCGATGGCGATGGCTCAGCCGTCTCCGCCCAGCGCTTCGCCGCCGATGGCACCGCCCTTGGCGACAACTTCCTGCTGGACGCCCAGACCACCGCCTACCAGACCGAGCCGGCGCTGACCCGGTTGGCCAATGGCAAGCTGGTGGCCACCTGGTCGTCCGAGGCCTATGGCAACGCCACCGACATTGCCATGCAGCAGTTCACCCTGTCGCCGGTGCTGCTGCCAAAGGCCAACGCCAATGGCGTGGTCAAGGTCAGCGCGGCCGATGTCCAGGTCGCCGATGCTGCCTTCGCCGGTGCCTCCGGCCTGACCAATGTCGCTAACAGCGGCACCGGCAACCTCTCCTACGTCCTCGGCGCCCAGGCCGAGGCCGCCTTCGGCGGTAACGCCGTGAAGCTCGGCAGCGGCGCCAACGCCGCCAGCTTCAACGTCGACGCCTCCGGGCTGTCCGCCAGCGCCAGCACCATCATCACGCTGGACCACGGTGTCAGCCACGTCATCGGCGGCGCCGGAAACGACACCTTCCGCATGAACGACGCCAGTTGGGGCGCCTCTGGCCTCACGATCAACGGCGGTGGCGGCACCAACAAGGTGCTGCTGACCTTCTCTGGCACGGTGTTCGACAGCGACTTCGCCGGCCTGTCCCACCTCAGCGAGTTGGACCTGATGGCCGGCAGCGCCGTGACCATCTCGCTCGGCGCCAATGCCACCGCCGCCTTCACCGGCGGCGCGGTGAAGGTGCTGGCCAAGCCCGGCGCCACCATCGAGGTGCACGGCCAGGCCATGACCGCGGGCTTTACCGCGATCGGCGCCGACGGCAACGACACCTTCATCGGCGGTCTCGGCAGCGACGTGCTGAAGGGTGGCGCCGGCGCCGATCTGTTCATGCTCGGCCTGGGCGGGGCGGACCGCATCGTCGACTTCATCCTTGGCGAGGACCACATCGACTTCACCTTGATCAGCTCGATGCACAGCCTGGCCGATGTCGGCATGCGCATGGTCGGCACCGATGCGCTGCTGAGCTTCGCCGGGCAGAGCGTGCGGCTGACGGGCGTGGACTTCCACGACCTCTCGGCCAGCGACTTCATCTTCACCTGAGGTCGCGCGCGGGCGGGGCCGCTTCAGCCCGAAGCGGTCACCGCCTGGCCGCCTTCGCCCGCGCCGCCGCCGCGGTGGCCAGGCGCGCCCAGGCGCACAGCGCCTCCGGGTCATCCAGCACCGCGGCCGGCACCTGCCAATAGGCTAGCGCCACGGTCCGGCCGGCGCGCTGGTACTCGAACGGCCCGCAGCCCGCGGCCCGGTACTCCGGCTCGGTCACGGCATCGGCCCGGAACCAAGCGGCATCGCGGGCCACCAGCGCGAACATCAACCCGTGCTGGAACAGGCCGTGGCCGCCGAACATCCGCTTGGCGGCCACCCCGCCGAGCGGCGCCAGCGCCTCCAGCAGCCAGGCGACCAGCCCGGCATCGGCCGCGGCCGTTCGGCCGGCCCGGCGGGAAGGCTTGCCACCCGCGCCGCCGGCCATGCGGTCAGGAACCAGCGGCGCTGGGCAGCGGCGGCGCCGGCTGCGGCACCAGGATCGGCGGCGGCAGGCCCGGCAGCCCGGGCGGCGCGGCCACCGGGGCCGGCATCATCGGCAGCACCGGCTCGGTACGCACCGGCTCCGGCTGCGGCTGCGGGACGGGGGCGGCGGCGGGCGCCGGGGCCGGCGCGGGCGCTGGCACCACGGCGGGCACCACGGCCGGCGCCGGCGGCTCCACCGGCACCGTGTAGTCCGGCACGATCCGCGCCTGGTTGCCGGCAATCACCAGCACCTTCTGCCCCACCGCCAGCGGCCGGTCGTCGCGCTGCGTCACCGAGACCAGGTCGGCCTTGCCGGCGACGCGGACGATGTACTCATGCGCCACGGTATCGACGAAGCGATGCTCCGCCGCCGAGCCTGCCAGGCCGCCGATCATCGCCCCGCCGACGCCACCCAGCGCCGAGAAGATGCCGGACGGCGCCTGCGACCCCAGCACGCCGCCGGCCGCCGCCCCCGCCGCGGCCCCGGTCTCACCGCCGGCGGAGATGTTGATCTGGCGGACGCCGACGATGACCCCCTGCTCGACCTTGTTGGCCTGCTGCACCGCGCGGGTGGCGTAGACGTCCGGGCTGTAGCCATTGCCGCAGCCGACAAGCAGCAGCGCGGCGGAGGCCAGGACCAGGACAGGCGGAAGGCGCAGGGGCACGGCAGGCACCGGGGAAGGGTTGCGCGCAGGGAGATAAAGCGCCAGCGCCGCAATGTCATCGGCCAAGGGCGATGTGCAGCAATGCGCCGCCGGCGCATCCTGGCGGCAACCACAACGGGAATTTCGCCATGATCCTTCGTCGTCTGCTGCTTGCGGCCCCCGCCCTGCTGGCCAGCCCCGCCCGCGCCCAGGCCCCTGCCCAGGCATGGCCGGACCGGCCACTGCGCCTGGTGGTGCCCTTCCTGCCCGGCGGCGCGACGGATGGCGTGGCGCGGATCACCGCCCAGGCGCTGGGGGAACGGCTGGGCCAGCCGGTGGTGATCGAGAACCGCACCGGCGCTTCCGGCAATGTAGGCACCGAGACCGTGGCCCGGAGCCGGCCGGACGGGCTTTCCCTGCTCTATGCCACCGCGACCAACGCCATCAACGAGACGGTCTTCCCCACCCTGCCCTTCGACCTGAAGCGCGACCTGGTGCCGGTGGTGCTGGTGGCGCGGCTGCCCAGCGTGGTGGTGGTGGCGCCCGACAGCCCGATCCGCGACATCCCCGCTTTGGTCGCGGCGGCCAAGGCCAACCCGGGCGGGCTGAACTACGGCTCCGGCGGCATCGGCACCTCGGTCCACCTGGGCGCCGCGATGTTCGAGCTGCTGGCAGGGGTGCGGATGACGCATGTGCCCTACCGAGGCTCGGCCCCGGCCATCCTGGACATGCTGGCCGGGCGGCTGCAGGTGATGTTCGACAACCTGCCCTCCTCCATCGAGCAGATCCGCGCCGGCCGCCTGCGCGCCATTGCGGTGACGACGCGGGAGCCGCTGGCCATGCTGCCGGGGATCCCGACCGTGGCCGCCACCGTGCCGGGGTACGAGGCCGCCAGCTGGCACGGGCTGATGGTGCCCGCCGGCACCCCCGCCGCCGTGCTGGCCCGGCTGAACGCCGCGACCAACGAAGCCCTGGCCGATGCCGGGGTGCGGCAGAAGCTGGTGGACCAGGGCGCGGTGCCCGCCGGCGGCAGCCCGGCCGACTTCGCCGCCTACCTGGCCGCCGAGATCGCCCGCTGGGCGCCGGTGGTGCGCGCCGCCGGGGTGACGCCGGGCTAGGTCTTCGCCCGAACGGCAGGTCCACCGCTCCGGCGCTGCCGCTCGCGCGGACTAGGCGCTGGCGCAACCCTTGCCCCGCCGGGCCTGCCATGCTCTAAGCCCGCGCTTCCCTGCCGGCCGCGGAGGCATCGCGCGCCGGCTATGCCCTTTCCCCCCACGCATTCCGCCGACGGGGCCGGGCTGAGCCAGCCATAGGGAGACCCCATGCCGAATTATGAAACCGTGTTCATCGCACGGAACGACATTACCCAAGCCCAGGTCGAGACCATCGCCGACCAGGTTGCCGCCATCATCACGGAAGCCGGTGGCGAAGTGAAGAAGCGGGAATACTGGGGCCTGCGTGGCCTTGCCTACCGCATCAAGAAGAACCGCAAGGGGCACTACATGCTCCTCGGCATCGAGACGCCGTCGGCGCCGATGCAGGAGGTCGAGCGTCAGCTGGGCCTGAACGAGGACGTGCTGCGTTCCATGACGCTGCGCATCGAGACGATCGAGGAGGCCCCCTCGGCCATCCTGTCGCGTCGTGGCGAGGAGCGCGAGCGTGACCGTGGCTTCCGCGGGCCCCGCCCGGCTGGTCGCTTCGGCTCCGGCCGTGGTCGCGAGCGCAGCGACGAGCGCGAGGAATTCCGCGCCCGCCCGCGCGACGAGATGGGCCCCGAAGGCCTGAACGGGGAGGAATAAGCACCGATGTCCGACAGCACCGAAGTCAACATCGCCAGCCGCCGCCCCGCCGTGGGCGCGCGCCGGCCGTTCTACCGTCGCCGCAAGTCCTGCCCGTTCTCCGGCCCGAACGCGCCGAAGATCGACTACAAGGACGTCCGACTGCTGAGCCGCTTCCTGAGCGAGCGCGGCAAGATCGTGCCGAGCCGCATCACCGCGGTGTCCGGCAAGAAGCAGCGTGAGCTGGCCCTGGCGATCAAGCGCGCCCGGTTCCTGGCGCTGCTGCCCTACGTCATCAACGACTGAGCGGGAGGGCACAGATCATGATCGACCTGATCCTCATGCAGCGCGTGGACAAGCTCGGCCAGATGGGCGAGCTGGTGAAGGTGAAGCCGGGCTACGCCCGTAACTTCCTGCTTCCCCAGGGCAAGGCCATCCGCGCCAACAAGGCCAACCTGGCGAAGTTCGAGGCCCAGCGCGCCCAGCTGGAAGCCGAGAACATCAAGCGCCGCGACGAAGCCGAGAAGATCGGCGAGCGCGTGGCGGGCCTGACCGTGGTGCTGATCCGCCAGGCCGGCGAAAGCGGCAGCCTGTACGGCAGCGTCAGCGGCCGTGACATCGCGGATGCCTGCAAGGATGGCGGCCTGACCGTCAACCGCAGCCAGGTGATCCTGCCCGAGCCGATCAAGACGCTCGGCGTCAAGGACGTGAGCGTCGAGCTGCACCCGGAAGTGCGGATCATCGTGCGCGTCAACGTGGCGCGTTCGGTCGAGGAAGCCGACAAGCAGGCTCGCGGCGAGGAAATCGCCCGCGAGGAAGACGTGACGCTGGAAGACGAGCTGCGCGCCGAACTGGGCGCCGCCGCCCAGGACTGAGCCCAAGCCTTCGGGCCTGGACATGGAAGGGGCGCCCCTGCGAGGGGGCGCCCTTTTTCAATTCGCGTCCCTCAGGTGCGCGGGAAGTCGTAGAGCCGCGCCGGGTTGTCCACCAGCACCGCCTGGCGCTTCGCCGCATCCGGCACCCAGTTGCTCAGCAGGTCGAACAGCGTGGCGTCGTTCGGCTTGTTGTCCGGCTTCTCGGTCGGGTGCGGCCAGTCGCTGCCCCACACCATGCGGTCCGGCCGCAGCTCGGCATAGGCGCGGGCGATGGCGCTGCTGTCGCTGTAGGTGGGCGCGCCCACCTTGGTGTCGGCATAGGCGCCCGACAGCTTCACCCAGGTATTGCCCTTGGCCAGCAGCTCGCGCATCAGCGCGAAGACCGGGTGGGCCATGCCATCCGGGTGCGGCACATGCGCTAGGTGGTCGAACACGAAGGTGGCGTCGATGCCCAGCCACATCTCCCGCAGTTCCAGGATCTTCGCCGCCGGCGCGTTGATCTGGATATGCCAGTCCATGGCCTTGATGCGCGCGGCGACCGGCCGCAGCATTTCCGGTGAAGTGGCGCCGGCCTGGGCCAGGTTGAAGCGCAGGCCGCGGATGCCGCCCTCATGCAGGCGGGCCAGCTCGGCATCCGTGACCTTGTCGTTGGTCACGCCCACGCCGCGGAAATTGCCGCCCAGCGCCTTGATGCCTTCCAGCGTCGGCGTGTTGTCGATGCCGTAGAGCGAGGGCTGCACCACCACGCCGCGCGTGGTGCCGATGCGCGCCTGCAGCTTGCGGTAGTCGTCCGGGCTGGCATTGGGCGCGGGCAGGCCGCCGGGCGCCGGCGGGGTGCGGTTGTCGTAGATGTGGAAGTGGCAGTCGGTGGCGAAGGCCGGGGCGCGCAGCCGCGGCGGGTTGGTGCCGCTGCTGAAGGGCACGCTGGTGGCGCGCTGCGCCAGCGCCGGCGTGGCCAGCAGCGCGGCGGCCGCACCCAGCGCCGTACGGCGGGTGAAGGTGGTCATGGCTGTTCTCTCCCTGGCGACGTTGCGCCAGGGCCAGCCTAGCCCGCAGCCGCCGCAAACGAAAAGGGGCGCGGCCCCTGCGGACCGCGCCCCGATTTTCGTCAAGCCAAGCGGGCGGATGCCCGCGCCGGCGCCTGAGGCTGGATCAGGCCGCCTTCGCCATGCCGCGCAGCACGTAGTGCAGGATGCCGCCGTTCTTGTAGTACTCGACCTCGTCGGCCGTATCCACGCGGCACAGCACCTGCGTGGTGTGCTTGGTGCCGTCGGCGCGGGTGATCACCAGGTCCAGCGTCATGCGCGCCTTCAGGTTCTCCAGGCCGACGATGTCGATCACCTCGTCGCCCTTGATCCCCAGGCTCTGGCGGGTCTCGCCATTCATGAAGGTCAGCGGCAGCACGCCCATGCCGACGAGGTTCGAGCGGTGGATGCGCTCGAAGCTCTCGGTGATCACCGCCTTCACGCCCAGCAGGAAGGTGCCCTTCGCCGCCCAGTCACGCGACGAACCCGTGCCGTATTCCTTGCCGCCGAAGATCACCAGCGGCACGCCCTCGGCCTTGTACTTCATCGCCACGTTGTAGATCGGCGCCACCTCGCCCGAGGGGTAGTGCTTGGAGACGCCACCCTCGGTGCCCGGCACCATCTCGTTCTTGATGCGGATGTTGGCGAAGGTGCCGCGCATCATCACTTCATGGTTGCCGCGGCGGGCGCCGTAGCTGTTGAAGTCCGCCTGGCGCACCTGGTGCTCCAGCAGGAACTCGCCGGCCGGGCTGGTCTTGCGGATGTTGCCGGCCGGGCTGATGTGGTCGGTGGTGATGCTGTCGGCCAGCTCGGCCAGCACGCGCGCGCCGGTGATCGGCTGGATCTCGGCGACTTCCGGCGTGATGCCCTCGAAGTAGGGCGGGTTGGCGACATAGGTGCTGCCGCTGTTCCAGCGATAGGTGTCGCTGTCGGCGTCAACCCGAATGGCCTGCCACTGCGCCGGGCCCTTGAACACGTCGGCATAGCGCGACATGAACATCTTGCGGGTCAGCGCGGTGTGGACGGTGTCGTTCACCTCCTGCTGCGTCGGCCAGATGTCCTTCAGGAACACGTCCTGCCCGTTGCTGCCCTTGCCGATCGCCTGGGTCGCCAGGTCGATCTTGACGCTGCCGGCCAGCGCATAGGCCACCACCAGCGGCGGGGAAGCCAGGTAGTTGGCGCGCACATTGGCATGCACGCGGCCTTCGAAGTTGCGGTTGCCCGAGAGCACGCCGCTGACCACCAGCTTGTTGTCCTCGATGGCGTCCACCATGGCGTCCGGCAGCGGGCCGGAGTTGCCGATGCAGGTGGTGCAGCCGTAGCCGACGGTCTCGAAGCCCAGCTTGTCCAGCTCGACGCTCAGGTTGGCGGCGTCCAGGTAGTCGGTCACCACCTGGCTGCCGGGCGCCAGGGAGGTCTTCACCCACGGCTTGGCCTGCAGGCCCAGCGCATTGGCCTTCTTCGCCACCAGGCCGGCGGCCACCAGCACAT
The DNA here is from genome assembly GCA_947455205.1 of Acetobacteraceae bacterium. Lineage (GTDB taxonomy): Bacteria > Pseudomonadota > Alphaproteobacteria > Acetobacterales > Acetobacteraceae > CAIMOR01. Next base: position 157,081 of record CANGNF010000005.1, read on the forward strand.
AGGGGTTGGAGGTGTTGGTGCAGCTGGTGATCGCCGCGATCACCACGTCGCCATGGCCCAGGTCGTAGTCCACGCCGGCCACCGGCACGCGCAGCTCGGCCTGGTCGCCCGGCACGCCCATCACGCCACCGGCCAGGTCCTTGCTGAAGCCGGCGGCGATGCCGTCCAGCGAAACGCGGTCCTGCGGGCGCTTCGGGCCGGCCATGCTCGGCACCACGGTGCCCATGTCCAGCTCCAGCGTGTCGGAGAACACCGGGTCCGGCGTGCTCTCGTCGCGCCACAGGCCCTGGGCGCGGCAGAAGGCTTCCACCAGCTTGATGCGGTGCTCGTCGCGGCCGGACAGGTTCAGGTAGCCCAGCGTCACCGCGTCAACCGGGAAGAAGCCGCAGGTCGCGCCGTATTCCGGCGCCATGTTGGCGATGGTCGCGCGGTCGGCCAGGGCCAGGTCGTTCAGGCCGGCGCCGAAGAACTCGACGAACTTGCCGACCACGCCCTTCTTGCGGAGCATCTGCGTGACCGTCAGCACCAGGTCGGTCGCCGTCACGCCTTCACGCAGCTTGCCGGTCAGCTTGAAGCCGATGACATCGGGGATCAGCATGGCGATCGGCTGGCCCAGCATGGCGGCCTCGGCCTCGATGCCGCCGACGCCCCAGCCCAGCACGCCCAGGCCGTTGACCATGGTGGTGTGGCTGTCGGTGCCGTAGCAGCTGTCCGGGTACACATAGGTGTCGCCGGCATCGGTCGTGGTCCAGGCCACCTGGGCCAGGTATTCCAGGTTCACCTGGTGGCAGATGCCGGTGCCC
>CANGNF010000006.1 GCA_947455205.1 Acetobacteraceae bacterium
GCGCGGGCGCCGGCGCGGGCGTGCCCAGCGGCGGCGGCTTCTGCGCCCCGGCCTCCGGCGTGGCCACGCCAAGGGCCAGGCTGCCCGCCATCAGGCTGGCGATCGCCAGTTTCCCCAGGTGCCGCATTGCCGTCTCCTTGCTGCGCCGTACAGTAGAGCGCGCCCGGCCCGCCGCGGCCAGCGACGGGCGCGTGATTTCGTGATCCAATCTCCGGCCCCGGGCCACCCTGGCACCGCCATCGGGGCTTCACCATGTGCAACGGCATGAGCAACCTGCCCGAAAAGCCCAAGGCACCGCCGGCTTCCGCGGCGGTCAGCGCCTTCCTGAAGCAGGTGGAGGCGATGCCGCAGGCGCGCCCGGCCAATGGCCGGCGCGGCCGGCTGGTCTTCGCCATGGACGCCACCGCCAGCCGGCAACCCACCTGGGACCGCGCCTGCCAGTTGCAGGGCGAGATGTTCCAGGCCACGCGGGACCTGGGCGGCCTGGCGGTGCAACTGGCCTACTACCGCGGCTTCATGGAACTGGCGGCGACCCCCTTCCTGGCCGATGCGGCCGAGCTGACCCGGCGGATGAGCGGTGTTTCCTGCCTGGGCGGCCAGACCCAGATCGAGCGCCTGCTGCGGCATGTGCTGGACGAAAGCCGGCGCGAGCGGGTCAATGCCCTGGTCTTCGTGGGCGATGCGGTGGAGGAGGCGGTGGACCCGCTCTGCCACCTGGCCGGGCAGCTGGGGCTGCAGGGCACCCCGGTCTTCATCTTCCATGAAGGCGACAACGCCGAGGCCGGCGCCGCCTTCCGCCAGGTGGCCAAGATCAGCGGCGGGGCCTATGCGCCCTTCAACGCCGCCTCGGCCGGGGCGCTGGCGGAGCTGCTGCGCGCCGTGGCGGTGTTTGCCGCCGGCGGCCGGGCGGCCTTGACCAGGCTGGCCAGCCCGGCGGCGCAGCGCATTGCCGGGCAGCTGCCCGCGCCGAAGCTGTAGCGGCGGATGGCCGCTCTTCTGCTTGGCGGCGCGGCCCTGGCCCTGGGGCTGTGGCTGCTGCGGCTGTTTGCCAGCGCGCCGGTGGAGACGATCCGCAAGGCGCTGGTCTGGGGCGCGGCGACGCTGGCGGTGGTGCTGGGCGCGGGCCTGCTGTTCAGCGGCCGCGGCATGCAGGCCATCTGGGCGGCCGGGCTGTTCGCGCCGGCGATCTGGCGGTGGTGGAAGGCGCGGGGCTTCTCCGGCCGGTTCTGGCCGGGCGGCGGCGCGGCGGCCGGCACCGCGGGCCAGGAAACCGCGGTGGAGACCGCCTGGCTGGCGATGCGGCTGGACCATGCCAGCGGCGAGATGAGCGGCCGGGTGCGCCAGGGCCGCTTCGCCGGGCAGGAGCTGGCCGAGCTGGACCTGCCGGAACTGCTGGCCCTGCTGGCGGAATGCCGGACCCAGGACACCGAATCCCTACCCCTGTTGGAAGCCTGGCTGGACCGCGCCCGGCCGGACTGGCGCACCGCCGAGGCCGGGCCCGACCCCGCGCAGCCGACCCCCGCCACCGGCATGGACCGGGCCGAGGCGCTGGCGGTGCTGGGCCTGGCCGAAAGCGCGACGCGGGAGGAGATCCGGGCCGCTCACCGCAGGTTGATGCAGGCGGCGCACCCGGACCATGGCGGCAGCGACTGGCTGGCTGCCAGGGTTAACCAAGCCCGGGACTATCTTATGCAATGAGCCGCCACACCGCCGACACAACACGACGGTAACCGTCTTGCGCCTGTACTTCCCCAGGGCTACGCGCCTATTCGTCCTTCAGAAGACCTCAGGGAGATTTCCTTGCCTGCTTTGAAGCCGCTGAAAAAGGCCGTCCTGCCGGTTGCCGGCCTGGGCACCAGGTTCCTGCCCGCCACCAAGGCCATGGCCAAGGAGATGCTGCCGGTGGTGGACCGGCCGCTGATCCAGTACGCCATCGACGAGGCGCGCGAGGCCGGGATCGAGCAGTTCTGCCTGATCACCGGTCGCGGCAAGACCGCCATCGTCGAGCATTTCGACGTGGCCTACGAACTGGAGCGCACCCTGGCGGAGCGCAACAAGCAGGCCGAGCTGGACGTGCTGCGCGCCATGGCCATGGAGCCGGGCAGCATGGTCACCGTGCGCCAGCAGGTGCCGATGGGCCTGGGCCACGCGATCTGGTGCGCCCGCAGCTTCATCGCCGACGAGCCCTTCGCGATCCTGCTGCCGGACGACCTGATGCAGTGCGACGTCAGCTGCACCAAGCAGCTGGCCGACGCCTACCTGGAGACCGGCGGCAACGTCGTCGCGATCGAGGAAGTGCCGATGGAGCGCGTCAACAAGTATGGCGTGCTGGACGTGGACAAGGACATGGGCCGCCTGGTCTTGGTGAAGGGCCTGGTGGAGAAGCCGCCGATCGACAAGGCGCCATCCAACCTTACCGTCATCGGCCGCTACGTGCTGATGCCCGAGGTGATCGGCCACCTGGCCAAGATGGAAAAGGGTGCCGGCGGCGAGGTGCAGCTGACCGACGGCATGGCCAAGCTGATCGGCAACCAGCCCTTCCACGGCGTGCGGTACGAGGGCAAGCGCTTCGACTGCGGCGACAAGACCGGCTTCCTGGAGGCGCAGATCGCCTTTGCGCTGAAGCGCGACGACATGGCGCCGGCGGTGCGTGAGTTCCTGAAGAAGTATACCTGAGCGCGGAGAACAGCCGTTGCGCATCGCCATGGTGGGGGCCGGCTATGTCGGCCTGGTTTCCGGCGCCTGCTTTGCTGAATTCGGCGTGGATGTCTGCATCGTGGACACCGACGCGGCTAAGGTGGCGGCGCTGCGCGACGGCCGCATTCCGATCTACGAGCCCGGCCTCGAAAAGCTGGTGATGGACAACGCCCGCGACGGGCGGCTGAGCTTCACCACCAGCCTGGACGAGGCGGTGCAGGGCGCCGACGCCGTCTTCCTGGCGGTGGGCACGCCCAGCCGGCGCGGCGACGGCCATGCCGACCTGACCTATGTCTTCGCCGCCGCCGAGCAGGTGGCCAAGGCGGCCAAGGGCCCGGTTGTGCTGGTGACCAAGTCCACCGTGCCGGTCGGCACCGGGGCGCGGGTGAAGGCGCTGGTGCAGGCGGCCAGGCCTGACCTTGATATCGCCGTCGCCTCCAACCCGGAATTCCTGCGGGAAGGCAACGCCATCGGCGACTTCATGCGGCCGGACCGCGTGGTCATCGGCACCGAGGAAGGCGCCGCCGGCGAGCGTGCGTTGCATGTGCTGCGCCGCCTGTACCGGCCGCTGTACCTGTTCGAGACGCCGATCGTGGCGACGAGCATCGAGACGGCGGAGCTGATCAAGTACGCCGCCAATGCGTTCCTGGCGGTCAAGATCACCTTCATCAACGAGATGGCCGACCTGTGCGAGAAGGTCGGCGCCGATGTGCATGACGTGGCGCGCGGCATCGGCCTGGATGGCCGGATCGGCCGCAAATTCCTGCACCCCGGCCCCGGCTATGGCGGCAGCTGCTTTCCCAAGGACACGCTGGCCCTGGCCCGCACCGCGCAGGACTACGGGGCGCCGGTGCGCCTGGTGGAGACCACCATCGCGGTCAACGACGCCCGCAAGGAACAGATGGCGGCGCGCGTCGTCGCCGCCTGCGGCGGCAGCGTCGAGGGCAAGGTGGTGGCGGTGCTGGGCCTGGCCTTCAAGCCCGAGACCGACGACATGCGCGACAGCACCGCGCTGGTGCTGGTGCCGCAGCTGGTCGCCGCCGGCGCCACGGTGCGCGCCTTCGACCCCGCGGCGGCGGAGAATGCCCGGCCGCTGCTGCCGGCGGCGGTGCAGTACACCGCCAGCGCCATGGAGGCGGTGCAGGGCGCCGACGCCCTGGTGCTGCTGACCGAATGGAACGAGTTCCGCGCCCTGTCGCCCGAGCGGCTGAAGGCGGCGATGCGCGGCGACGTTCTGCAGGACCTGCGTAACGTGTATGATCCCGAGGCGATGCGGGCGGCGGGTTTCCGCTACGGCAGCATCGGCCGGCCCTGAGACGAGGATTGCAGCCATGACGGTTTTCAACCACCAGTTCGACGGCACCGTGCTGCGCGAATACGACATTCGCGGCATCGTCGGTAAGACGCTGAAGCCCGAGGACGCCTTCGCCATCGGCCGCTGCTTCGGCAGCGTCATCGCCCGCGCCGGCGGCAGCAAGATCGTGGTCGGCATGGATGGCCGGGTCTCCTCGCCCGAGCTGGAGCCGCAGCTGGTGGCCGGGCTGCGCGCCTGCGGCCTGGAAGTGCTGCGGATCGGCCTGGTGGCCACGCCGATGACCTACTTCGCCACCTACGCGCTTGAGGCCGATGGCTGCGTGATGGTGACCGGCAGCCACAACCCGCCGGACTACAACGGCTTCAAGATGATGCTGGGCAAGAAGCCGTTCTTCGGTGCGCAGATCCAGGAGATCGGCCGCATGGCGCGCGAGGGCGACGTGGTGCCCAGCGCGGTCGGCAGCGACCGCAAGGTGGACGTCACCGAGGAATACGCCGCCCGGGTGATGCAGGACTACGACGGCGGCGACCGCAAGCTGACGGTGGTGTGGGACCCCGGCAATGGCAGTGGCTGCGACATCACCAAGGTGCTGGTGGCGCGGCTGCCGGGCGAGCATTTCGTCATCAACGCCACGGTGGACGGCACCTTCCCGAACCACCACCCGGACCCGACGGTGGCGAAGAACCTGGAGCAGCTGATTGCCGAGGTGGCCAAGCAGAAGGCCGACCTGGGCATCGCCTTCGACGGCGACGCCGACCGGATCGGCGTGGTGGATGGCGAGGGCAACATCCTGTTCGGCGACCAGCTGCTGGTGGTGCTGGCGCGGGACGTGCTGAAGACGCATCCGGGCGGCACCATCATCGCCGATGTGAAGGCCAGCCAGGTGCTGTTCGACGAGATCGCCAAGGCCGGCGGCACGCCGCTGATGTGGAAAACCGGGCACAGCCTGATCAAGAGCAAGATGGCCGAGACCGGCAGCCCGCTGGCCGGCGAGATGAGCGGCCACATCTTCTTCGCCGACAAGTGGTACGGCTTCGACGACGCGCCCTATTCCGCGGTTCGCCTGCTGGGCATCATCGCCCGCTCGCCCGAGACGCTGGGCCAGATGCGCGCCGCCCTGCCGGTGGTGATCAACACGCCGGAACTGCGCTTCGACTGCGACGAGGCGCGCAAATTCGTGGTGGTTGAGGAAGTGAAGGCCCGCCTGGCCGCCGAGGGCGCCAAGGTGCAGGCGGTGGACGGCGTGCGCGTGCTGACCGAGGATGGCTGGTGGCTGCTGCGTGCCTCCAACACCCAGGCGGTGCTGGTGGCGCGCTGCGAGGCCAGCACCGATGCCGGGCTGGAGCGGCTGAAGGCCATGCTGGTGAAGCAGCTGGTCGCCAGCGGGCTGCAGGCACCCGACTTCAGCGGCGAGAACGCCGGGCACTGACAAGCGGCGCGGAACGGGGTTAGGCTCTCCTCCAAGAATACGGAGGAGACTTGCCATGACCACGCGTCGCATGCTGCTGGCCGCCGCCTCGCTCTCGCCCTTCGCGGCGCGGGCGCAGGAAGCCTTCCCGAACAAGCCCATCCGCATGATCGTGCCGTTCCCGGCCGGCGGCACCACGGACATCCTGGCCCGCCTGTTCGCGCAGCGGATGAGCGAGACCATGGGCCAGCCGGTGCTGGTGGAGAACCGCGGCGGCGGCGGCGGCAGCATCGGCGCCGACGTGGTCGCCAAGGCGGCGCCGGATGGCTACACGCTGCTGTTCCACAACCTGACCTTCAGCACCACCACGGCGGCGCTGGAGCGCCTCGGCCGCGCGCCGCACAGCATCGAGCGCGACTTCGCCCCGATCTCCATGGGCGCCAACGTGCCGATGATGCTGCTGGCCATTCCGGGCGTCGGCGCCACCGACCTGCGCGGCTTCGTCGACTGGGCCAAGGCGCACCCGACCCAGGCCTTCTACGGCAGCACCGGCCCCGGCAGCACGATGAACCTGGTGGGGGAGGTGCTGAAGCGCGACGCCCGCATCCGCATGGAGCACGTGCCCTTCCGCGGCGCCGCGCCGCTGGTGCAGGAGATGCTGGCCGGGCGTATCCAGTTCGGCGGGGACCAGCTTTCCTCCTCGCTGGCACGCATCCGCGCCGGGGAATTGCGGCCGATGGCGACCCTGGCGGCGCAGCGGGCCAGCGCGCTGCCTGAGGTGCCGACGGTGCGGGAACTGGGCTACCCCAACCTGGAATTGCTGGGCTGGAACGGCTTCTTCGCCCCCGCGCAAACCCCGGCGCCGGTGCTGGCGCGGCTGCATCGCGAGATCGCCGCCGCCGCGCAGCACCCGGCGCTGCGCCAGCGCATCCTGGACCTGGGCGCCGAGCCGGGCGGCGACACGCCGGAAGTCTTCGGCGCCGCGGTGCGCGCCCAGGTGGCGCAGGTGCGGCCGCTGGTGGCGGAGTTGCAGATGACGGTGGAGTAGCGCTGGACAAGCGCGGCGGCGCGGGGTGAGGCTGCGGCCATGAAGCCGCTGTTCGACCCCGCCGATTTCCTCCTGCCGGAGGGCGTGACGCATGTCTGCGCCGCCGGCGAGACGCCCTTCCTGAAGCGCCATGCCCAGGCCTTCGAGGCCTATGCCCGGGACAAGAGCCTGGGCCACCAGGGCCGCGCCCCGCAGGAGGCGCGGATCGAGCGCGCCCGCGAAGGCGCCGCGGCCATGTGGGGCGTGCAGCCCGGCGATATCGGCCTGGTCAGCAACGTGGCCGAGGGCGTGGCCATGCTGGTGGAAAGCCTGGACTGGCGCCCCGGCGACAACGTGGTGCTGGACCCCGACGAATACCCCAGCGATGTCGGCCCGCTGGCGCTGCGGCGCGACCCCCGGCCGGAACTGCGGTTCGCCGATGTGATGGACCCAGATGCCGTCGCCGCGCGGGTGGATGCGCGGACGCGGATGATCGTGGTCTCCGCCGTGTCCTACCTCAACGCGCAGCGGCCGGACCTGCAGGCGCTGCGGCGCGTGGCCGACAAGGTCGGCGCGCTGCTGGTGGTGGACTACACCCAGGGCGCGGGGTGGATGCCGATCGACGCCGCCATCACCGACTTCGCCTTCAGCGCCTGCTACAAGTGGATGCTGGGCACCACCGGCGTCGCCATCGCCTACTGGAACCGCGCGCGGCAGCCTGGTTGGGCACCGGCCTCGGCGGGGTGGTTCAACATCACCGGCAACAGCATCATCGGTGGCGGCCGGCCGGACTATGCCGGCGGCCTGCAGCTGAAGCCGGACGCCATGCGCTTCACCCGCGGCAACCCCGCCCACCTGCCGCTGTACGTGCTGACCGACGCGATGGACTACCTGCGCCAGCACGATGCCCACGCCGTGCAGGCGCATGTGCAGCGGCTGACCACGAACCTGCTGGCGCGACTGGCGCGGCAGGGCATTGCCAGCACCACGCCGCAGGATCCGGCGCGCCATGGCGCCAGCGTTTGCATCGAGCATCCACACGCCGATGCGGCGGTGGAGGCGATGTACGCCAGGGGCGTCTTCGCCTGGGGCGGGCGCGGGCGCATCCGCATCAGCTTCCACGGCTACAACGGCATGGCCGATGTGGACCGGATCGAGGCGGCGCTGCTGGCCAGCTTGCCGGGCTGACGCCGCCGGGCCTAGGCTTCCCCGCAAGAAGACGGAGGACGGCCATGCTGCAACCGGTGAAAGGCCCGCAGGCCTGGTACGGCGCCGAGATGGCGCAGCGCACCGACTGGCTGCGCCCGCTGCGCGATGCCGAGATCGAGGAGCTGCACGCCGCCGTTAGCAGGCTGGACGCGACGGGCATCGACATCGCCGCCATCGACGCCAGCCACCTGGACGTGCCCGGTCTGGCGCCGCTGGTCAGCGAGATCCGCGAGGCCACGCTGCGCGGGCGCGGCTTCATCCTGGTCCGTGGCGTGCCGGTGGAACGCTGGTCCATCCGGCAATGCGCCATTGCGTATTTCGGCCTGGGCACGCTGATCGGCGAGCCGGTGTCGCAGAACGCCATGGGGCATATCCTGGGGCATGTGAAGGATATCGGCGCCGACTACGCCCAGCCGAACCATCGCGGCTACCAGACGGCGGCGCGGCTGCCCTACCATTGCGACAGCTCCGACATCGTCGCGCTGCTCTGCATCAAGCCGAGCAAGGCCGGCGGCAAGTCCAGCCTGGTCAGCTCCTCCACCCTGTTCAACGAGATGCTGGCCCGCCACCCCGACCTGCTGCCGGAACTGCTGAAGCCAGCCTATCGCGACCGCCGTGGCGAAGTGCCCGATGGCGCCGAGCCCTGGTACGCCGTGCCGGTGTTCAACCCGATGCCGGATGGCAGCGTCGTCGCCACCTATGTCCGCAGCGCCATGCGGAAGGCGCAGCGCTTCCCGGAAGTGCCGCGCACGACGCCGCAGCTGGAAGCCGCCTGCGACGCGCTGGATGCGCTGGCGGAAGACCCGGCCATTCACCTGGACATGGATTTTCGCCCCGGTGACATGCAGTGGGTCAGCAACCACACCATCATGCATTCGCGCACGGCCTATGAGGATTTCCCCGAGCCGGAGAACCGCCGCCATCTGTTCCGGCTGTGGCTGGCCTGCACGGATGGGCCTGCCTTGCCGGAAGTGTACACCCGCGCCTGGCAGGGCAGCACGGCCAAGGGCCGCCCGGCCGGCATCCGCGTCGAAGGCGTGCCGCTCTCGGCACCGCTGGACGGCAGTTGGTGAGCGCCATGATCCACCTGAACCTGTTCATCCAGAGCCGGGGCCACCACGAGGCGTCGTGGCGGCATCCCGGCGCCTCGACGCTGCCGCTGACCGATATCCGCTTCTACGCGGACTGCGCGCGCATGGCGGAGGCGGCGAGGTTCGACAGCATCTTTCTGGCCGACCAGCTGGCGCTGGGCGATGACGTGGCCCACGCCCCGCGTACCTGGCTGGAGCCGGTGACGGCGCTGGCGGCGCTGAGCATGGCGACGACGCATATCGGGCTGATCGGCACCTGCTCCACCACCTATACCGAGCCGTTCAACCTGGCGCGGCAGTTCGCCTCGCTGGACCACATCACCGGTGGGCGCGTCGGCTGGAACATCGTGACGAGTTGGCTGGCGGCGGCGGCGCGCAACTTCGGTGACGCCGCGCAGGTCAGCCATGCCGACCGCTATGAGCGGGCCGAGGAGTTCATGGCCGTGGTCAAGGGGCTGTGGGACTCTTGGGCGGATGATGCCGTGCTGGATGACCGCGCCGCCGGCCGCTACCTGCGTGACGGCGCGCTGCGGCCGCCCAACCACGCGGGCGCGCAGTACCAGGTGGCCGGGCCTCTGAACATGCCGCGCGGGCCGCAGGGTAGGCCGGTCTTCGTGCAGGCGGGGTCGTCCGAGACCGGCCGCCGCTTCGCCGCGCGCCATGCGGAAGCGGTGTTCACCGCGCAGATGGAGAAGCTGACCGCGCAGCAATTCTACAAGGAGCTGAAGGCGCTGGCGGTGGCGGAAGGTCGCGACCCCAGCCAGGTTGTGATCCTGCCCGGCCTCTCCCCGGTCATCGGCGGCACCGAGGCCGAGGCGCAGCGCCTGGCGCGCGAGTTGGACGACCTTTCCGACCCGGAGGTCGGCCGCAAGCGGCTCAGCGGGCGCTTCGGCGGGCATGACTTCTCCCATCTGCCGATGGACAAGCCGCTGTCGCCGGAGGACTTCCCCGACCCCGACACGGTGCAGGCGGCGCGCAGCCGCACCGAGGTGATCGTCGGGCTCGTCAGGCGGGAAACGCCGACGCTGCGGCAGTTGCTGAGCTACCTGGCCGGGGCGCGCGGGCATTACGTCACGGCCGGCACGCCGGAGCAGATTGCCGACCTGATCGCCGATTGGTGCAGCGACGGCGCGGCGGACGGCTTCAACGTCATGCCGCCGGTACTGCCGGCCTCGCTGGAGGTCTTCGCCAGCCAGGTGATCCCGCTGCTGCAGCGGCGCGGGTTGTTCCGCACGGAGTATACGGCGGAAACGCTGCGCGGGCATTACGGGCTGGCGCGGCCTGCGGTAGTCTGAGCGCCAGACGAGGAGCCACCGCCGATGCTGCAACACCCGCCCGCCGAACCCGGCATGCGCGAAGAGGATGTCGAGACCCCCGCGTTGCTGCTGGACCTCGATGCCTTCGAGCATAACCTGGACCTGATGGCGTCCCTGCTGGCGCCGACCGGCGCGAAGCTGCGCGCGCATGCCAAGACGCACAAATCGGCGGTGGTGGCGCACCAGCAGATGCGCCGCGGCGCCATCGGCCAATGCGTGCAGAAGGTGGGCGAGGCGGAGATGTTGGCCTGGGGCGGCATTCCGGACATCCTGGTTTCCAACGAGGTGGTTGGCCCGAAGAAGCTGGCGCGGCTGGCGGCACTGGCGAAGATCGCCAAGGTCGCGGTCTGCATCGACGATGAGAGCCAGGTGGCGGCCTGCGCCGCGGCGGCCGAGGCCGCGGGTATCCGGCTGACGGTGCTGGTGGAGATCGATGTCGGCGCCGCCCGCTGCGGCGTGCCGCCCGGCCCGCCCGCCGTGGCGCTGGCCGAGAAGATCGCCGCCAGCAAGCACCTGATCTTCGGCGGCCTGCAGGCCTATCACGGCAGCGCGCAGCACAAGCGCGCGCCGGAGCAGCGCGCCACGGTGATCGCGGAAGCCGCGGAGATGTGCCGCCGCACCGTGGAGCAACTGCGCCAGCGCGGGCTGGACTGCCCGATCGTCGGCGGTGGCGGCACCGGCACCTTCCTGCATGAGGCGGGCAGCGGCATCTACAACGAGATCCAGGCCGGCAGCTACGCCTTCATGGATGCCGACTACGCCCGCAACCAGGACGCGCCGCCGTTCCAGCAATCGCTTTTCGTGCTGGGCACGGTGATGAGCCGCAGCATCGCCGGCGTGGCGGTGCTGGATGCCGGGCACAAGGCGGTGGCGGTGGATAGCGGCCTGCCACTGGTGTGGCAGCGCCCCGGCCTGGTCTGCACCAGCTTCAGCGACGAACACGGCAAACTGGAAGTGCGCGACGGCGCTACCCCGGCGCTAGGCGAAAAGCTGCGCCTGGTGCCCGGCCATTGCGACCCGACGGTGGACCGCTACGACTGGTATGTCGGCGTCCGCAAGGGCCGCGTCGAATGCGTCTGGCCGATCGGCGGGCGCGGGGCGATGGCGTGACGCAGGGCCAGCGATTCACGTCCGGCCCTCGGACGATCGCGGCCTAGCCGCGCAACGCCCGCAGGGCTGCCTCGAACATCGAGAAGTCGAGCATCGGGTCGGCGTGCAGCGCCGGCCCGCGCAGTACCGGGAAGCCGCCCTCGCTGAGCCCGCAGGCCAGCATCAGGTTGTCGAACTCACCGAAGTCCTCCACCGCCAGCCCATCCGGCGCCACGCGCGCCGCCAGGTCGCGCGGGTCGTTGCTGTAGCCCAGCGCGCGCTTGCCGCGGCCGATCATCCAGCCGAGTTCATACACCGTGCCCGGGTCGGCGCTGGGGCCGCGGAACGGCGTCAGGTTGGCGATGACGACGTCGGCGGCGTGCATGCGCGCCAGGTTGCGGCGATAGATCGCCACCGCCGCGTCGGTCGCCGCCTCGTTCTCCTCCAGCGGGAACAGGCCGGCGAAGCCGTGCGCCGCGCACAGCGCCAGTTTCCGCGCGCCGATCTCGCGCGCCGCGGGGTGGAAGACCTCCGGCCCCGCCAGGTAGATGCTCAGCCGCATGCGCCGATGGCTAGCGCAAGCCGCCGGCCAATGCGAACCTTGTCGCAACCCCTGGAGGAAACGACCCATGAGCAGCACCCAACCCGCGCATTCTCCCTATCTGGCGGTGCGGGATGAGTGGTTGGCGCAACGGGTGGAGCCGGCGCTGGACCCCGCCCTGCCGATCATCGACCCGCACCACCACCTGTGGGACCGGCCGGATTGGCGCTACCTGGTGGGCGACCTGGCAGCCGACATAGCGCAGGGCCACAACATCGTCTCCACCGTCTTCATCCAGTGCCGCGCCATGCACCGCGCGACGGGGCCGGACGCCTTCAAGCCGGTCGGCGAGACCGAGTTCGTGGTCGGCCAGGCCGCGATGAGCGAGAGCGGCGCCTATGGCCCCGCGCGCGTGGCGCTGGGCATCGTCGGCCATGTGGACCTGCGGAACGGCGCGCTGGCGCGCAACGTGCTGGAGGCGCATGTCGCCGCCGGCAACGGGCGCTTCCGCGGCATCCGCCACATCTCCACCTGGGATGAGGATCCGAGCATCCTGAACCCGGCCTACCAGCCGGCGCGGGACATGTTCCACACGCCGGAATTCCGCGAGGGCTTCGCCCAGTTGGCGCCGCTCGGCCTCAGCTTCGACGCCTGGCTGTATCACCGGCAGATCCCGGACCTGGCCAAGCTGGCGCGGGCCTTCCCGGGCACGCAGATCATCCTGGACCATGTCGGCGGTCCGCTGGGCATCGGCCGCTATGCCGGCCAGCGCGACGCGGTCTTCGCCGAATGGAAGGCCAGCATCCGCGACCTGGCGCGCTGCCCCAACGTGGCGGTGAAGCTGGGCGGGCTGGGCATGCGCATCGGCGGCTTCGGCTTCGAGGCCGGCGCGCTGCCGCCTTCCAGCGACGAGCTGGTAGCGGCGTGGAAGCCGTACATCGAAACCTGCATCGAGGCCTTCGGCGCCGCGCGCTGCATGTTCCAGTCCAACTTCCCGGTGGACAAGGGCAGCTACGGCTACGGCGTGTTCTGGAATGCCTGCAAGAAGCTGGCATCTGGCGTCAGCCCCAGCGAGAAGGCGGCGCTGTTCCACGACACCGCCGCGGGGGTGTACCGGCTGTAGCCGGCACGGCCCGCGTCGGCGGCGCCCCCGGCACGGGCCTCAGAACCGCAGCATCACCTTGCCGATCACCTCGCCGCGCTCGACCAGCTCGTGCGCGGTGGCGATCTCCTCCAGCGGCAGGATGCGGCCGATGCTGTGGGTGATGTCGCCCGCCGCCATCCATTGGGTCAGGCGCCTCGTGCCCTCCGCACGCAGCGTCTGGTCCATGAAGCTGCAGAACACCGTGCGGACCACCATGTCCTTCGCCAGCATGTCGTAGAAGGGCAGGGCGGGTTGCTGCCCGCCGCGGCTGGCATAGGCGCCGATCACGCATTTCTTGCCGGCCACCTGCATGGTGGTGGCCATGTTGCCGCCCAGGTCCACCTCGGCGATGCGGGTCACGCCGCGGCCTTCGGTGATCCGCATGACCTCGGCGCCGACATCCTGGGTGCGGTAGTTGAGGATATGCGTCGGCCCGGCCTTTTCGGCATGCGCTGCCTTTTCCGCCCCGCTGACGGTGGTGATGACGGTCTTCGCCCCGGCCAGCCGTGCCATCTGGATGGCGTAGTGGCCGACCGCGCCGGCACCGCCGGTGACCAGCACGTCCCGCCCCGCCACGTCGCCATCGGCGAACAGGCTGTACCAGGCGGTCATCGCCGGCACGCCCAGGCAGGCGCCGACCTCCAGCGCCTCGCCATCCGGCAGCTTCACCGCCTGGTTGGCGTCCACCGCCATGTATTCCGAACAGGTGCCGAAGGCGCGGCCGCCGCGCTGGCCGTTGTAGACCCAGACCCGCTCCCCGGCGCGCGACGCCTCGACGCCCGGCCCGACCGCGATGACGATGCCGGCGCCGTCATTGTGCGGGATCACCAGCGGGAAGTTCTCGCGCCCGCGGATGCCGCCGCGGCGATTCACGTCGGAAGGGTTCACGCCGGAGAACATCATCCTCACCAGCACCTCGCCGGGGCCGGGGGAGGGGTCAGGCACGTCGCCCACGCGCAGCACGTTGCGTGCCGCGCCATACTCGGTGAAATAGCCTGCGCGCATGGGTCGCCCTCCTCGATTCGGCGCAGCCTGGACTCGGGCGCGGCGGCGGTCCAGGCTTGTGGCAAAGCCATAGCGGGGAAACACCTATGTCAGAGGCCATCGCCCTTCACCCAGCGCCGCTGCCGCCGGGCCCCATCACCGGCCCGCAGGCCTGGCATGGCCGCGAGATGCGGAGCCGCACCGACTGGGTGGTGCCCTTCACGCCCGAGGACCTGGCCGAGCTGGATACCGCGGTACGCGCGCATCGGGCGGGCGGCAAGGCGCTGGGGGAGATCAGCCCGGCCAACTTCAGGCTGCCGAAGCTGGCGGCCAAGCTGGCGCAGGTTTCGGACGAGTTGCTGAATGGGCGTGGCTTCATCGTGCTGCGCGGCTTCCAGGTGGACCTCAATGACATCGAGGGCGCGGCGATCGCCTATCTCGGCGTCGGCAGCCACCTGGGCAGCTTCCGCAGCCAGAACGCCAAGGGCCACCTGCTGGGCCATGTGAAGGATCTGGGGCTGGATATCGCCGACCCGAAGGTGCGCTACTACCAGACGACGCGGGAGCTGGAATACCACACCGACAGCTGCGACATCGTCGGGCTGATCTGCCTGAAGACGGCGAAGGAAGGCGGCGAGAGCCGTCTGTGCAGCAGCACCACGCTGTACAACGAGGTACTGAAGCGCCGGCCGGACCTGGTGCCGCTGCTGTTCAACCCGTTCCCGACCGACCGCCGCGGCGAGATTCCGCCGGGGATGAAGCCGTGGTTCGACATGCCGGTCTTCCACTGGCACGCCGGCAAGCTCAGCGCGATCTATTCCGGCCAGTACATCCGCAGCGCGCAGGAGAATTTCCCGCAGGCGCGGCGGCTCTCGGCGGCCGAGCATGAGGCGATCGACCTGCTGGACGCCATTGCCAACGAGGACGACGTGAACCTGAAGGTGGAGTTCCGCCCCGGCGACATGCAGTTCGTCCACAACCACACCATGCTGCATTCGCGCGGTGACTTCGTGAACTGGCCGGAGCCGGAGCGGCACCGCCACCTGATGCGGCTGTGGCTGGCGGCGCCGGGCGCACGGCCGCTGCCGCAGGTCTACGCGCAACGCTATGGCAGCGTGGAACTGGGCAACCGCGGCGGCATCGTCTGCGCCGAGACGGTACTGAAGTTCACGCTGAACCCGGAATAGCCGGCGTTCGGCCGCCGCCCACCCGGCGGCGGCCGCGGCGTCTGATCGGCGCCGCTGGAATCAGCGGGCGGCGTGAATCAGCCGCCCCCAGGGAATTAGCGCGCTGGCGTGGCGTTCCGCATCACCCCGCGCCAGCGCTGCATCTCCGCGGCGATGAAGGCGCGGAACTCGGCCGGCGTGGTGGTGATGTTGGGGCTGCCCATCTCGGCGATGCGCTGCATGGCCACCGGCTCGCGCAGCGCCGTCACCGCCTCGGCATGCAGCTTGGCCACCACCGCTTCCGGCAGGCCCGCGGGGCCGAGGAAGCCGTACCAGCCGCCGGCCTCGAAGCCCGGCAGCCCGGCCTCGGCCATGGTCGGCACTTCCGGCAGCAGCGCGGCGCGGGTGCGGCTGGTCACCGCCAGGGCGCGCAGCGTGCCCTGCCGCACATGCTGCAGCACCAGGGTCAGGTTCTCGAAGGTGTAGGGCATTTCCTTCGCCAGGATCGCCAGCACCACCGGCGCGCTGCCGTTGTAGTGCACCGGCGCGGCGGCGAAGCCGACCTGCTGGCGGAACGCCTCACCGGCCAGCAGCTGCGGGCTGCCGACGCCTGGCGTGGGGTACAGCACCTCCGGCCCGCCCACCTTCAGCGCCGCCATCATCTGCCGCAGGTCGCGCCACGGGCTGTCCGCCGGCACCACCAGCACCAGCGGCGTCTGCGCCAGCAGGGTGATGGGCGTCAGGTCGGCGAGCGGGTCGTAGCCCAGGTTGGTCTCGATGATCGGGGAGATCGCCAGCGGGCCACTGCTGCCGATGCCCAGCGTGTAGGCGTCGCCTCGCGCGCGGGCCAGGGCCAGCGTGCCGACATTGCCGCCGGCGCCGGGCCGGTTCTCCACGATGAAGGGCTGGCCGGTCTGGCGCGCCAGGCGTTCCGCCAGCAGGCGGCCCAGCTGGTCCAGGATGCCGCCGGCCAGGAAGGGCACCAGCACGCGCACCGGCCGGCTGGGGTAGTCGGCCTGGGCAAAGGCGGGGGCGAAGGCGGGGCCGAGCGCAGGGCCTGCCATGGTGGCAAGGCCGGCAGCCAGCAGGCTGCGGCGGGTCGCGTCGCGCAAACATTCCTCCCCTTCGAGTTACCCGGAGCATGCGGCCGGGGCGCCGCGCCGGCAAGGCCGGCTTGAAGCCGCGCCCGACGCCTGCGAAGCTGGGCGCAACCGAAGCCCGGTAAAGGGGAGCAAACGCCATGGACATGCCAACCAACCAGTGGGACCGCCGCACCGGCGACCTCGGCAACAGCGTCGAGTTCGGCCATGTGAACGTGACCATCCCCAGCCAGCTGCCGGCGACGGCCTTCTACATCAGCGGCCTGGGGCTGACGCGCGACCCGTACCTGATGACCGGCATCGACAACATGTGGGTCAACCTGCCCAACGCGCAGTTCCACCTGCCGCGCGGCAACCCGCAGGTGCTGCGCGGCCATACCGGCATCCTGGTGCCGGACCTGAAGGAGCTGCTGTGGCGGCTGGACCGGGTGAAGGGCGAGCTGGCCGGCACGCAGTTCCGCTTCGAGGACCACGGCACCCACGTGGACACTTGGTGCCCCTGGGGCAACCACTACCGCGTCTATGGCCCGGACGAGGAGAAGTTCGGCCGCGTCTACCAGTCCATGCCCTATGTGCAGTTCGACGTGCCGATCGGCGCGGCGCCGGGCATCGCCCGCTTCTATCAGGAAATGCTGGCGATGCCGGCGAAGCTGGAGACGGTGGAAAGCGCCCCGGCCGCGCGGGTGCAGGCCAGCGCCAGCGTGGACATGATCTTCCGCGAGACCGACAAGGAGCTGGCGCCGTTCGACGGCCACCACGTGCAGATCTCCATCGTCGATTTCTCCGGCCCGCACGCCAAGCTGCTGGAGCGCGGGCTGATCACCGAGGAGAGCAACGAGTTCCAGTATCGCTTCGTCGACATCATCGACCTGGATACCGGCAAGGTGCTGTTCAAGATCGAGCACGAGGTGCGCAGCGTGAAGAACCCGCTGTACGCGCGCAGCTGGTACTACACGGTGCGCAACCCCAGCATCAACAACCGCAACTTCGTGCCCGGGCGGGAAGTGCTGGTGCCGGCCTACGAAGTGGAGTGAACCGCGGGCGCGGGGTCACCGCATCCGCGCGGTGACCTCGGCCATGCGGCGCTACTGCTCGACCTCGACGGTGGCGCCGCCAGCCTGCACCGATTTCACGATGGCCTCGAACGCAGCGACGGTGGCGATCATCTGGTCATAGGTGATCGGGTAGGGCGCGCCGCCCTGCAGCGCATCGGCGAAGGCTTCCAGTTCCAGTTGCAGGGTATCCACTTCCGGCAGGCTGCGGCGTTCATGCGGCTGGCCGGAAAGGCGCAGCGCCAGGTGGCTCTCGTCGTGGTTCTCGGCATTGCCCGTGGTGCCGAAGACGTGCAGCCGCCAATAGCGCGGCGTGGCGCGGATCATGGCCAGCGTGCCGGTCATGCCATTGGCGAATTCCAGCATCACCGAAAGGCTGTCCAGTGCGCCCGGCGCCGGCTTCCAGCGCACCAGCTGCGTGGTCACGCGCTGCACCGGGCCCACCAGGTTCACGAAGCAGTCCAGCATGTGCACGCCGGTGCCGGTCAGCCCGCCGGCGGGGCTTTCGTCCTCGTCATGCCGCCAGGGCGCGAAGTTGCTGGACGAGTTCTCGTTGCTCAGATGCCCCTCGATGTGCAGCAGCTGGCCGAGCGCGCCGGACTGCACCACGCGCTTGAGTTCGCCGACCGCGGGCAGGAAGCGGCGGTTATGCGCGATGCCCAGCAGCAAGCCGGCATCCTGGCAGGCACGCACGGCGCGGACGGCGTCGGCGCGCTTCAGGGTGAAGGGCTTTTCGCACAGCACCGGCTTGCCAGCGCGGGCGACCTGCTCGATCTGGTCGGCGTGCATGGAATGCGGCGTGGCCAGCACCACGGCCTCCACCTCCGGGTCGGCCAAGGCCTCCGCGATGGTCGCGGACAGCCGCAGCCCGTGCTTGTCGGCCAACGCCTGGCGCAGCGCCGGGCGTGGGCTGACGCCGTGGATGAACTGGATTTTCCCGGCTGCCGGACGCGCCGCGTCCAACAACCTTTCCCCCCACCAGCCAAGGCCGATGATTGCTGCCTTTATCATGCCGGCAGTTTGTCAGGCCGGGCGGTGCCGTGCCAGTCTGCGCGCAAGAGTGGGGAAGGAAATGCCGATGCGCCGCTGGCTTGCCGCCGCGATGTTCACGCTTGTCGCCGGCATGGCGCAGGCGGCCTGGCCGGAGCGGCCAATCACCATCATCGTGCCCTATGGCCCCGGCGGCGGCGCCGATGTGGCGTCCCGCGCCTATGGCCGCGTGCTGGAGGAAAAGCTTGGCCAGCCCGTCGTCATCGTCAACCGGCCGGGGGCGGGCGGTGGCATCGGCTTCACCCAGCTGCGGCGCGCGGCGCCGGATGGCTACACCATCGGCGCCATCACCGGCCCCAACCTGGTGACGCTGCCGATCGAGCGGGCCGAGCCCTACCACTTCACCGACTTCGCGCTGATCGGCAACATGGTGGACGATATCGGCGGCATGTTCGTGCGCGCCGACAGCCCGCTGAAGACCCTGGCGGACCTGGTGGCCTATGGCCGCGCCAACCCCGGCGCCGCCAGCTTCGCCACCACGGGCATCGGCACCTACGCGCATTTCTCCATGCTGACCTTGGAAAGGCTGGGGAATATCCGCGCCAACGCCATCCACTTCACCGGCACCGCGGTGATCCGCCAGGCGCTGCTGAGCGGCGACATCATGGTGGCCGGCATCAGCATGACGGATGCGCGGGCGGAGTGGGAGGCGGGGATGGTGCGGCCGATCGCGCAGCTGGGGGAGCAGCGCTGGTCCGGCGCGCCGACCATCCCGACCGCGCGGGAACAGGGGATGGATATCGTGTTCAGCTCGCAGCGCGGCTTCTCGGCGCCGCCGGGCACGCCGGAGCCGATCCGCGCCGCCTTCGAGGCGGTGCTGCGGGAGATGGCGGCGGACCCCGCGGTGCAGGCGCGCGCGGCGCAGCAGGGCATGCCGCTGCGGTTTCTCTCGGGCGCTGAATGGCTGGCGGATTTCCGCCGGCAGGACGCGATCTACCGGGCGATGTGGCAGCGCCAGCCCTGGAAGGAATAGGCGGAGGGCGTCAGCCTTCGTCGGTGCCGTCGGCCAGGGCCGAGAGCGCGCCGATGTCCAGCAGCTCCACCTTCTGGTGCTCCGGTTCCCGCAGCCAGCCGCGCTTGCGGAAGGCGGTGAAGCTGCGGCTGACGGTTTCCAGCGTCAGCCCCAGGAAGTCGGCGATGTCGGCGCGCGTCATCGGCATCTCGAGCGTGCGCTCGACCTTGCCGCGGCGGCGGCGGGCTTCCACCAGGGAGAGCAGGAAGGCGGCGACGCGTGCTTCCGCCGGGCGGCGGCCCACGGTGACCAGCTGTTCCTGCGTGGCGGTCAGTTCCTGCACGCACAGGTCCAGCAGCCGGCGTTCCAACTGCGGGAAGCGGCCCAGCAGCTTGTCCAGCTTCGGCCGGTCCAGCCGGCACAGCGTGGCGCCGGTCAGCAACTCGGCGTCGAATGGGTAGTCGCGCCGGCTGGTGTAGCCGATGACATCGCCGGGATAGCGGAAGCCAACCACCTGCTGCTTGCCGTCCGGCAGCAGCCTTGTCAGCTTGGCAATGCCGGTCATCAGCGAGAACACCTTGGTGGCGCTGTCGCCTTCCCGGAACACCAGGCTGCGGGCCGGCAGGGTCATTCGGTCCGCCTCGGCGGAGATCTCGTCCAGCGAGGCGGCGTCCATCGGCTTGCACAGCCCGGCTACCCTGCTGCCGCAGGTCGAGCAAACCTCGTCGTCCCTCAGCGTCTCGGTAAGACGTGTGCTGTCAAACGGGTTCACGGCGCCCTCCAATCCCGGCAACTCTAGCGCTTCCTGCAATGCCGGCTCAAGACGGCCAGCCAGAAGGCGCGCTTTTTTTGCGCCAGGTCAAGGCATTCCGCCCGGCAATGCCGCAAGCTTGGGCGTTGAGCCCCATCGGCAACGCCGGGCGGTCGCCCGGCCGGGTCAGCCCGGCGAGAGGCTCAGCCCCGCCGGGTTGATGCTGACGGTGCCCGCGCCGCTGACCGTGACCGACTGCGCCAGCGCGGACCAGGTCAGCGCATTGCCACCCGTCGCCGCGTCGAACATGCCGGCATAGGCCAGCGTGCCCACCGCGGCCGTGAAGGTGAAGGTGACGGTGTTGCTGTTCTGCTGCGCGCCGGTGCCGCTGAAGATCACGCGCTGGCGGGCATAGCCATTGCCGCTGGGCTCGCCGACCACGCCGGTGGCGTCGGCGCCGCCGGTGCCGAGGCCGAGATAGACCTGCGTCGGCATGGCCGGGGCCCGGCCGCACAGCGCGCGGCCCAGCAGGTCCTGGGCATAGGTGGTGATGTTGGACATGGCTGTCTCCGTGGAAGGTGGGGTCGGGGGTTCAGGCGTCGGTCGCGTCGGCCAGCCAGGCCGTGCCGTCCGTGGCCGGCAGCAGCTTGGCGGCGGCGTAGAACTGCGAGGTGGTCACCGCGTGCAGGCTGGGGGCCTGCAGGTCCTCGGCCGTGGCGCGGAAGTCGATGGCGGGCAGCGGCACCTTGCCGGCCTCCCGCGCGGCCTGGTCGGGGTAGCCGTGCAGCCGGAACTCGGCGATGCCGGCGATGTGGTCCACCTGCACATGGGTCAGGCGCCAGTAGCCGGCCTCCAGCCCGGTGTTGCGGATCTCGATGCTCTTCAGCAGGGCCATGTCTGGGTTCCTCTCACTGGACCTCGGCGGTGCGGATCACCGCCGCGATGTCCCAGGTGTTGCTGTTCGCCGGCGTGAAGGTCAGGTTCAGGCCGCCATTGGTGGTGTCGGCGCTGAGCGCCAGGTTGGCGCCGGCGGCGACGGTGCCGATGATGTTGAAGAACTCCACCGTGCCGGTTGCCAGCGTGGTGCTGGCCGCGGTGGCCTGCCGGCCGAGGCCGAACGGGATGCTCCAGCGGGCGCAGTTGCCGGTGCTGGTGTCGCGGGCCGCGACGATGATGGTGCCGCACCAGGCGGTGTTGTTCGGGATGTTGGCGATGTTCGCGCTGCCGGCTGCGGCGCCGTCGGCGGTAAGCCTGACCGCCGCGCCGGCGGTGCTGCGGCCGCCCAGCACGTAGTCGCCCAGCTGGCAGTCGCCACTGGCGGCGATGTTGCCGGCGGCATGCACCCGGGCGCCGTACAGGGCGTGCGCGCTGGCGTTCTGGCCGGTGGCGAGGGCGGCGATGGCGTTCGCCGTGTTGCCGCGCCCGAGGGCGACGGCGTAGGTGGCCGAGGCGGTGCAGGCGGAGCCGGCCGCCAGGCTGAAGTTGCCCGACGCGGTGTTGTTGGCGCCGCCGGCCACGGTGGCATTGCTGCCGCTGGCCACCTGCGCCGCCGTGGTGCGGCTGAGTTGCCAGTCCACCGCGTTGCTGCCGCGGGCATTGCCGCCGGCGGTGGTGCTGTCGGCGGTCTGCCCGCTGATGGCGCCGGTGCCCTTGGGGTTGCCCAGCGTCACACTGACATTGGTGTCGGCGCTGCCGCTGTCCACGCCGATCACCACCGGCGCGCCGGTGGCGGCGCCGGCCATGCGGGCCAGGTTGCCGCCGCCGGCATTGTTGACCTGCACCACGCCGCTGAACACCGGCGAGGCCAATGGCGCGGCGCCGGAGACATCCGCCACCGCCAGCGTCACCGCGCCGGTGCGGCCGGCGACACTGGCGACGCTGCTGCCCAGGCCCTGCAGCCGCACCCAGGCGGTGGTGGCCAGCGCGGTCGAGTTGTCGGCCGTGGGTGCGGTGACGCCGCGGACCAGGCCGCTGCCCTGGGCGCCCAGCTGCAGATCCACATTGGTGCCGCTGCCGGCGCCATAGACCAGCGCCGCGGTGCTGCCGGTGCCGGCGCGGATGCCGACGAAGTTGACCGGGTTGGCGCCGGTGGCGTCCAGCTTCAGCGTCAGCCCGCCATTGCTGCTGGCCTGGATACCGCCGGAGCCCTTGTCGGCCAGCAGCAGCGCCACGTTGGCATCGCTGCCCTGGGCCTGGATGCTGGCGCCGCCACCGGTGGCCGCTCCGGTGATCAGCACGCGGTTGCCGGTGGAAACCGGGGTTGCCACCTCCAGCGCATGGCCGGCCGGGGCGGCGCCGAAGGTCAGCCCGCCGGTGCTGGTGGCGCGCATCACCTCCACGCCGCCGGCGCTGGCGGCGAAGGTGTTGCTGGCGGGCAGGAACAGCCCGGTATTGGTGCTGCCCACGCCCAGGCCCGGGCGCGCCGCGCTGCCCGGCGGCGTGCCGGTGGCCAGCACGCCGTTGCTGCCGCTGTTCTGCAGCGGGCCGGTGGTGCCCTCCAGCAGCGGCGGGCTGCCCAGATAGACCAGGTTGGCCGGGTTGGTGCCGCTGTCCACGATGTGGATCGCGGCGGAGCCATTGCCCTGGCTGTTGAAGTTGACGCAGCGCAGCGTGAAGATGTCGAGCCGGTTGCCGTACTGCTCCACCCGGATGGCGTTGTCCTGCGCGATGTCGCAGCGCAGGTTGCCGATCTGCAGCCGGCAGTTGGGCGCCGAGACGCGGATGCCGGCGGCACCGGCAATGGGCGTGCCGGCGGAGCCGAAGGCCTGACCCTGCGTGGTCAGGCTGTCGATCAACCCGTCCGTGCCGGCGCCTTCCACCAGCACGCCGTACTGCACGAAGTCGGCATAGGCCTGGCCGATGTAGAACTTGGTGGTGACGCCGGACGTGCCGCCGGAGAAGCGGAACATGCTGCGCGCGGCGAAGACGAAGGCCTGGTCGATGAAGGCGCCGTCGGAGCGGCGGAACAGCATGGCGTCGCAGTTGGCCTGGGTATAGGCCATGACGAAGCTGTTGGTGGTGCTGAACGGCCAGAAGTGGATGCTGCGCAGCCGCGGCACGTCGAAGCAGTCGTCGATCTCGACGCCGGTGGTGAAGACCTGGCCGCGCAGGCGGTGGATGTCCAGCCGGCCGGAGTTGTCGCAGTAGATGCCCTTGTTGATCGAGCACAGGAAGACGTTGTGGATGTCCACGCCGCCCTGGCAGTCCTGGATGCGGATCAGGTAGTCGTAGTTGGTCGGTGCCCAGCTGGCGTTCTGGGTGGCGGTATGCGCTTGGAAGAAGGCGATGTCGGCAATGCCGCCGCCGCGCGCCGCGGTACCGCTGAAGGTGATGGGGGTGAAGCCGGTGGCGTCCACCTTCAGCCAGGTGCCGTTGCCCGGGCTGGGGCCTTCGACGAAGCCCTGGCCCTGCAGCTTCACCGCCACGGTGGAGAGCGTGATGGCCGAGGCGATGCGGTAGGTCTTCGCGCCGAACAGCAGCACGCCGCCGCCCTTCGCCGTCAGGTCGTTGATCGCGGCCTGGATCGCGGGGGCGTCGTTGGTGGTGCCGTCTCCCTTGGCGCCGTAGTCGCGCACATGGGCGGCGCGGCCGTCCTGCACGGCGGCGCGCAGCTGCGCCACCGTGGCCTTGTTGGTGATCAGGCTGGCGCCGCTGGTCTGCACCAGGGCGGTAAGGTCGGTATCGGCTGGCGTGGTCGCCGCCGGCAATTCGCTGATGCGTGCGTCGGGCATGGGGCTCCGTTCCGGGCGAAACGCGAAAGGCCGGCGCGGACTGGGTCCGGCCGGCCTGGGGCTTTGGCGGTGGGGGAAGGTGCCGCGGCGGTCAGCCGCGGGCGGGGCTCAGGACTGCTTCAGGCCGCTGCCGGTCTGCAGCAGCAGGTTGTTGTCGTCCTCCTGCAGCAGGAACTGCAGGTCCGGCCCGACATTGAAGGCGAAGCTGGTCGCCACCAGCGTCGGCACGCTGCCGTCCTGGGCGCAGATGCGGTAGCTGGTGCCCAGCGGCGGGGCGGCCAGGATGGCGCTGGCGCTGCCGCCGATGACAGGCGCGGTGATGGCCGGCGGCACCAGCGTGCCGTTGGTGTCGTAGATGCCGAAGACGACGCTGCCGATGGCGCCCGTCACCTGCGCCGAGACCGGGATGGAGCCGCCGACCACGATGCCGGCCGCCAGCGGCGCCAGCACGATGGTGCGGACGATGGCGCTGATGGACTGGTTGACGGTGAAGCTGAACAGCGCGTTGCGCACCGTGGCCAGCGCGCCGACCACGCCGTCCAGCGTGACGCCGGTGCCCAGCACCGGGCCGGAGCGAACCGGCAGCATGGCCATGGCGTCCGCGCTCTGCAGCAGCATCAGGTCGCCGGCGCGCAGCTTGGCGGCGACGGTGGCGAAGTAGCCGGCGGCGGTGACCGTGGCGCGGGTATCCGTGGTCACGTAGTGCCACATGGTGAAGCCGTTGCTCTCGATCAGCGCGGCGAAGGTGGCGGTGGAGAAGGCCATGGGCGTGCCTCGGCGTTGCGGCCCGCCGGTGCGGCGCGGCCAGGGGGGAAGGGAGCGGGGAGGGGCGAACGCGCGGCGCCGCACGCGCTGGGGCGGGTGCGGCGGGTAGGGCTGCGGGGGTTGGGGAAGCGGGCGCGGTTCGCCCGTTGGCCCGGCTGAGCTACCAGTATAAATTCCTATAGTCAAGGGAAAATGCGCCTAGTCGGCATCCGGCGTCGGCGCTGCTATTCTGGCCGCCCGCCCCGGACGGAATCGACAATGCGCCGCCTGCTGCTGTTGCTTGCCCTGCTGGTGCCCGGCCTTGCCGCGGCCCAGCCGGTGCTGAACGTGTACAACTGGACCGACTACATCGACCCCGCCGCGATCGCGCGCTTCCAGCGCGAAACCGGCATCCGCGTGCGCTACGACGTGTACGACAGCCTGGAGACGCTGGAGGGCAAGCTCTCGGCCGGGCGCAGCGGCTACGACGTGGTGGTGCCGAGCAGCGAGCCGACCTTCGCCCGCCTGGTCCGCGCCGGCGCGCTGCGGCCGCTGGACACGGCCCGCATGCCCAACCTGGCCAACCTGGACCCGGCGCTGATGGCGCGGATGGCGGCGGTTGACCCGGGCAACCGGCACGGCGCGATCTACCTGTGGGGCACGGTGGGGCTGGGCCTGCGGCAGGACCGGGTGCGCGCCCTGGCGCCGGACGCCGCCGACAGCGGCCTGGACCTGCTGCTGAAGCCGGAGAATGCCCGCCGCCTGGCCCGCTGCGGCCTGGCGGTGATGGACAGCGCGACCGATGTGCTGCCCACCGTGCTGCGCTGGCTGGGGCGCGACCCCGACAGCGGCACGGCGGAGGATCTGCGCGCCGCCGAGCAGGCGCTGCTGGCCATCCGCCCGCATCTGCGCGCCATTCCCGGCAGCGGCGCCTTGGTGGACATGCTGGCCACCGGCGAGATCTGCGCTGCGCTGACCTATTCCGGCGATGTCATCCAGGCCGGCGCCCGCGCCCGCAACGGCGTGGTGCTGCACTACGTCACCCCGGCGGCCGGCGCGCACCTGTCCTTCGACATGCTGGCGATACCCGCCGACGCGCCGAACCCCGAGGCCGCGCAGGCCTTCATCAACTTCCTGCTGCAGCCGGACGTGATGGCCGGCATCACCAGCACGGTGCGCTACCCCAATGCGGTGCCGGCCAGCCGCGCGCTGGTGGTGCCGGCGGTGCGCGACGACCCCAACGTGTACCCGACGCCGGAGGTGCTGGCCCGCGCCTTCGTCCCCGGCACGCCCGCCACCGCGGCGGAGCGCGCGCGCAACCGGCTGTGGAGCCGCTTCAAGGCCGGGCGCTGAGCGTGCTGCTGGCGATCGAGGGGGTCAGCAAGCGCTTCGGCGCCACCCTGGCGCTGGACGGGCTTTCGCTGGCGGTGGCGGGCGGCGAGTTCGTCGCCCTGCTGGGTGGCTCCGGCTCCGGCAAGTCCACGCTGCTGCGGCTCATCGCGGGGTTCGAGGCGCCGGATGCCGGGCGGGTGCTGCTGCGCGGCCAGGACCAGGCCGGCGTGCCGCCCCAGGCGCGGCCCAGCGCCATGGTGTTCCAGAACTACGCGCTGTTCCCCCATCTCAGCGTCTTCGACAACGTGGCCTATGGGCTGCGGCGGGAAGGGCTGCCGCAGCTGGATGTCGCCGCCCGGGTGCAGCAGGCGCTGGCCCTGGTGGGGCTGGAAGCGATGGCCGGGCGCCGGCCGCACCAGCTTTCCGGCGGCCAGCGCCAGCGCGTGGCGCTGGTGCGCGCCCTGGTGAAGCGCCCGCCGCTGGTGCTGCTGGACGAGCCGCTCGGCGCGCTGGACGCGGCGCTGCGCGAGGCCACCGGCCAGGAATTGCGGGCGCTGCAACGCGCGACGGGCGCCACCTTCATCATGGTCACGCATGACCAGGCGGAGGCGCTGGCCCTGGCCGACCGCGTGGCGGTGCTGGAAGCCGGCCGCCTGGTGCAATGCGCCCCGCCGCGGGAGTTGTATGAGCGCCCGGCCACGCGCTTCGTCGCCGGCTTTCTCGGCGGCGCCAATGTGCTGGACGGCGTGATGGGCGCCGACGGCCTGCTGCACTGCGCCGCCGCCGGCTGTGCCCTGCGGCTGGAAGCACCACCCGCGCCCGGCACCGCCCTGGCCGTGGCGCTGCGGCCGGAACGCATTGCGCTGGCCGCCGAGGGCGAGTTGCCGGCCGAAAACGCCGCCACCGGCGTGCTGCGCGGCGTGGTGTACCAGGGCGCCGGCTGGCTCTGCACCGTGGCGCTGGCCGGCGGGCAAAGTCTGCGGGTGCAGGTGCCGGCCGACCGCGCCGTGCCGCCGGAGGGTGTGCCGGTGCTGCTGCAGTGGCCGGCGGCGGCCAACATCCCGCTGGCCGGGTGATGCTGCGCGCCATCCCCTTCGGCTGGCTGCTGGCCTTCGTGGCGGTGCCCTGCCTGCTGCTGCTGGCCATTGCCTTCAGCGCCACTGCCGAGGGCGTGCCGCCCTTCGCCTGGGGCCGCTTCAGCCTTGAGGCCTGGGCCACGCTGACGGAGGACAGCTTCTACCTTGAAGCCTTCCTGCGCAGCCTGCGCGTGGCCTTCACCACCGCCGCGCTGTGCCTGGCGCTGGCCTTCCCGATGGCGCTGGCCCTGGCCCGCGCGCCGGCGCGCTGGCAGCCGGCGCTGGTGCTGGCGGTGCTGCTGCCGTTCTGGACCGGCTTTCTGCTGCGCATGGCCGCCTGGGTGGGGTTGCTGCGCGACCAGGGCTGGCTGAACGGGGTGCTGCTGGGGCTGGGGCTGGTCGAGGAGCCGCTGCCCATGCTGTACAGCACCCCGGCCATGCTGCTGGGCATGGTGCATGCCTACCTGCCCTTCGCGGTGCTGCCGCTCTACGCCACGCTGCTGCGGCTGGACCGCGGGCTTGAGGAAGCCGCCGCCGACCTCGGCGCCTCGGCCTTCACCGTGTTCCGCACCATCACCCTGCCGCTGGCGGCCCCCGGCGCGGCGGCGGCCTTCCTGCTGGTCTTCATCCCCGCCGCCGGGGAATACGTGGTGCCGGAAATGCTGGGCCCGCCGGAAGCGCAGCTGGTCGGCCGGGCGCTGTGGGGCGCGTTTTTCCAGGACCGCGACTGGCCGCTGGCCTGCCTGCTGGCGGTGCTGTTGCTGGCGGTGCTGGTGCTGCCGATCCGCCTGTTCCAGCGGCTGGAGAACCGGCCATGAGCCGGGTGGCGCTGGCGCTGGGCCTGGGCTTCCTCTGGCTGCCGATCCTGCTGCTGCTCGGCTACGCCTTCTCCGCCAGCCCGATTCCCTTCCAGTGGGGCGGCTTCAGCCTGCGCTGGTTCGCCGCCCTGGCCGCCGATGAGCGGCTGCTGGAGGCGGCCTGGCTGTCGCTCCGCATCGCCGCCGGGGCCGCCAGCCTGGCCACCGTGCTGGGCGGCCTGGTCGGCTGGGTGCTGGCGCGGCAGGGGGCGTTCCGCGGCCGGGTGCTGTTCGGCGCCCTGGCCGGCGCGCCGCTGGTGCTGCCGGAGGTCGTCACCGGCCTTTCCCTGCTGCTGGCCTTTGTCGGGCTGCAGGCCCTGCTGGGCTGGCCCGCCGAGCGCGGTGCCATCACGGTGCTGCTGGCCCATGCCACGCTGGGCGCCGCCTATGCCGCCGTGGTGGTGCAGTCCCGCCTCAGCCAGCTGGACCGCGGGTTGGAGGAAGCGGCGGCCGACCTGGGCGCCACCCCGGCCCAGGTCTTCCGCACCATCACCCTGCCGCTGATCGCCCCGGCCCTGGCCGCGGCCTGGCTGCTGGCCTTCACCCTTTCCCTGGACGACGTGGTGGTGGCCAGCTTCGTCTCCGGTCCCGCCGGCACCACCCTGCCGATGCTGCTGTTCTCCCGCCTGCGGCTGGGCCTGACGCCGGAGGTCAACGCGCTGGGCGCCGCCATATTGGCCCTGGCCGGGCTGGCGCTGGGCCTGGCGGCTGCCATGCTGCATCGTTCTGCCCGCCATCAGGGCAAAGCGGGTTGAAACCGGGGGGGGCCGCCGCTAGGGTCCGGCCCCTTCGCAAGATTGCAGGCCCGCCATGAAGCTCACCGCCGACCGCCTCGACCGTATCTCGCCCTCGCTGACCATCGCGATGACGACCAAGGCGCGGGCGCTGAAAGCCTCGGGCAAGGACGTGGTGGGCCTCTCCTCCGGCGAGCCGGACTTCGACACCCCCCGCAACGTCAAGGACGCCGCCATTGCCGCCATCGAGCGTGGCGAGACCAAGTACACCGACGTGTCGGGTACCCCGGCGCTGCGCCAGGCGATCTGCGACCGGTTCCGCATCGACCACGGCCTGGACTACAAGCCGGAGGAGATCATCGTCGCCACCGGCGGCAAGCAGGTGATCTTCGACGCGCTGCTGGCCACCATCAACCCGGGCGACGAGGCGATCATCCCCGCGCCGTGCTGGGTTTCCTACCCGGACATCGTCGAACTGGCCGAGGGCAAGCCCGTCATCGTCGGCTGCGACGAGAACAACGGCTTCAAGCTGCGCCCGGAGCAGCTTGAAGCGGCGATCACGCCGAAGACCAAGTGGTTCCTGCTGAACAACCCCTGCAACCCCACGGGCGCCGCCTACAACGCGGAAGAGCTGAAGGCGCTGACCGACGTGCTGATGCGCCACCCGGACGTCTGGGTGTTCACCGACGACATCTACGAGAAGCTGGCCTACGACGGCTTCCGCCCGGCGACGATCCTGGAGGTGGAACCCCGCCTGCGCGACCGCACCGTGACGATGAACGGCTGCTCCAAGGCCTATGCCATGACCGGCTGGCGCATTGGCTATGCCGGTGCTCCGGTGGGCCTGATCAAGCAGATGGACAAGCTGCAGAGCCAGTCCACCAGCAACACCAGCAGCATCAGCCAGGCTGCCGCGGTGGAGGCCCTGACCGGCCCGCAGGAAAACATCGACATGATGCGCGCCGCCTACAAGCGCCGCCGCGACATGATGGTGGAGGAGCTGAACAAGGCCCCCGGCCTGCGCTGCCACAAGCCGGAAGGCGCCTTCTACGTCTTCCCGTCCATGCAGGGCTGCATCGGCAAGACCACCGCCGGCGGCGCCAAGATCAGTAATGACGAGGATTTCTGCATCGCGCTGCTGGAGGAGGAGGGCGTCGCCTGCGTCCACGGCGCCGCCTTCATGTACCCCGGCTACTTCCGCATCAGCTACGCCACCAGCGAAGCCGCGCTGAAGGAAGCCTGCGTGCGCATCCAGCGCTTCTGCACCGGCCTGAAGTAGCATGCCGGAACTCGCCCAGCGCCTTGCGCAGGTAAAGGTCTCCGCCAGCGCCGCGATGACGGCGCGGGCGCGGGACATGCGCGCGCAAGGCATCGAGGTGCTGAGCCTTGCCTCGGGCGAGCCGGACTTCGCCACGCCGCCGCACGCCATCGAGGCAGCCTATGCGGCGGCGAACAAGGGCGACACCAAGTACCCGCCGCAGGGCGGCACGGTGGCGCTGAAGCAGGCGATCCAGCGCAAGTTCAAGCGCGACAACCACCTGGACTACTCGCTGGACGAGATCATCGTCGGCAATGGCGGCAAGCAGATCATCTTCAACGCCCTGATGGCCACGCTGGACCCGGGCGACGAGGTGGTGATCCCGGCGCCGCACTGGATCAGCTATGCCGACATGGCCAAGGTGGCCGGTGGCACCCCGGTGCAGTTCACCTGCCCGCAGAACAACGGCTTCCGGGTGCGGCCGGAAGACCTGGAAGCCGCCATCACGCCGCGCACCAAGTGGGTGATGCTGAATTTCCCGTCCAACCCGACCGGCGCCGCCTGCACGCGCGACCAGATGCGCGCCATTGCCGACGTGCTGCTGCGCCACCCGCATGTGTGGATCATGTCCGACGACATGTACGAGCACATGATCTACGACGGCTTCGACTTCTGCACGATCGCCGAGGTGGAGCCGGCGCTGAAGGACCGCACGCTGACGGTCAACGGCGTCTCCAAGACCTATGCCATGACCGGCTGGCGCCTCGGCTTCGCCGGTGGCCCGGTGAAGCTGATCAAGGGCATGTTCAACATGCAGGGCCAGGCCACGGCCGGCGTCTCCACCATCAGCCAGGCCGCCGCGACCGCCGCGCTGGATGGCCCGCAGGAGTTGATCAAGGAACGCCAGGCGGTCTACAAGCAGCGCCGCGACATGGTGGTGGAAATGCTGAACGCCGCCCCCGGCATCAGCTGCCACAGGCCGGAAGGCGCCTTCTACGTCTTCCCGAACCTGGCGGGTTGCCTCGGCAAGACCAGCAAGGGCGGCCGGCGGATCGAGACCGACAGCGAGTTCGTCGAGGCCCTGCTGGAGGAGCAGCGCGTGGCCGCGGTGCCCGGCGCCGCCTATGGCATGAGCCCCTACATGCGGATCAGCTACGCCACCTCCACCGAGACGCTGGTGGAGGCGTGCAAGCGCATCCAGGATTTCTGCCGCGACCTGACCTGAGGCGGCGGAAGCCCTTCGGCGGCAGCGCCGAAGGGCAGGGCGCTACTCCAGCGTGATGCGGGCGGTGCGGATCGTCTCGCCCAGCTCCTTCACCTCGCGCCGGCCCAGCGCGTCCATCTCCGCCACCGTCAGCGGCTGCAGCAGCACGCCGCCCTGCTCGGCGCGGCGCTGCACATCCGGGTCGCGGGCCGCCTGGCGCATCGCCGCATTCAGCCGCTCCAGCACCGGCGCCGGGGTGCCGGCGGGGGCGAAGAAGGCGAACCAGGCATCAACGGTAAAGCCGGGCATGCCGGCCTCCGCCGTGGTCGGCACCTGCGGCAGCGCGGTGATCCGGTTCTGGCTGGCAATGGCCAGCGCCTTCAGCCGGCCGCCCTGCACCAGGGAGATGGCGGAGGACGGCGTGGTGACGAACAACTGCACCCGCCCGGCGACCACGTCCTGCAGGGCCGGCGCCGCGCCCCGATAGGGCACGTGCACCATCTCAGCCCCGATCGCCTGGGCGAAGCGCGCGCCGCCGATATGCTGGATGCTGCCATGGCCCGACGACGCGTAGTTCACCTGGCCCGGCCGCGCCTTCGCGTAGGCGATGAACTCCGCCAGCGTGGTCACCGGCAGGTCCGGCGCCACGAAGATGCCGTGCGGCGCCATGTCCGCCATGCCCACCGCCGCCAGGTCGCGCAGCGGGTCCCAGCCGATGTCGTGCATCAGCGCGGGGTTGCCGCCGTGGTAGCCGCTGTATTGCATCAGCAGCGTATGGCCGTCCGGTGCCGCGCGCACGGTGGCCAGGATGGCGATGTTGCCGTTGCCGCCGGGCCGGTTGTCCACCACCACCTGCACGCCCAGCAGGCGCGACAGCGTGTCCTGGAACAGCCGCGCGGCGAAGTCGGTGCCGCCGCCGGGCGGGTTGGGCACCAGCACGGTGATGGGCCGGTTGGGGAAGCTCCCCTGCGCCAGCGCCGGGGAGGCGGCCAGCGCGGCCAGCAGCGCGCGGCGCTTCACAGGAAGCCCTCCAGCGCCGCCAGCACTTCCTCGGGCGCTTCCTCGGCCAGATAGTGGCCGCTGTTGACCGCGCCGCCACTGACCGGCCCGGCGGCGTAGTCGCGCCATATCGCCAGCGCGTCGTACCATTTGGGAATGCTGCCCTTGGCCCCCCACAGCGCCAGCAACGGGCATTGCACCTTCAACCCGGCGGCGCGGCTCTCGCGGTCGTGGTCCAGGTCTATGCCGGTCGCGGCGCGATAGTCCTCGCAGATAGAGTTCACCGTGCCGGGCAGCCGCAGCGCCGCCAGGTAGTCGGCGCGTGCCTCTGGGTGGAAGAAGGACTTGTCCTTCGGTTCCCGCGCCGTGTGCAGGTCGAACCAGTCCTCGATGTCGCGCAGGATCATCCGCTCGGGCCGGTCATGCGGCTGCGCCAGCCAGAACCAGTGATAGTAGCCCATGCCGAAGGCCATGTCGGCGCGCTCGAAGTGTTCCAGCGTCGGGATGATGTCCATGGTGCAGAGCTTCTCGACCGCGGCCGGGAAGTCGAGCGCCAGCCGATGCGCCACGCGGGCGCCGCGGTCGTGGCTGACCACGCGGAAGCTCTCATGCCCATAGTGCTGCATCAGCGCCACCAGGTCGGCGGCGTGTTCCCGCTTGGCGTGCGGCGCGCTGCCCGGCTGCACCGGCGGCTTGCTGGTAAAACCGTAGCCGCGGATATCCGGCAGGTAGCAGGTGAAGCGCTGGGCCAGGACGGGCGCCACCTTGTGCCACATGGCATGGGTCTGCGGGTTGCCGTGCAGCAGCAGCAGCGGCGGCCCCTCGCCGCCGCGACGCAGGCGGATGCGCTGGCCGCGAACCTCCACCGTATCAAGGCTGAAGCCTTCGAAGAACATCGCGCGCGCCTCCCGTTTGCCGCCCATTTTGCGCGCCCCACCCGGTTGACCGCAAGCCGCCGCGGCGCCAGCCTGCGCCACCCACCGAAACCCCGGGAGAAGACCGATGTCCGAAGATAGCGCCCTGTTCGACAAGGGCATGCCGATCCGCCGCGAAGTGCTGGGCGCCGAATATGTCGATGCCAGCATGTCCAAGGCCGACGACTTCATGATGACCTTCCAGCGCGCCACCACCAGCTGGGCCTGGGGCTGGGCCTGGGGTGACCCGACGCTGGACCGCAAGACGCGCAGCCTGATCAACCTGGCGATGCTGACCGCGCTGAATCGCTCCCCCGAGATCAAGCTGCACGTGCTGGGCGCGCTGAACAACGGCTGCACGGTGGAAGAGATCAAGGCCGCGCTGCTGCACGCCACCGCCTATTGCGGCATTCCCGCGGGCCTGGACGCCTTCAAGGCGGCGCATGAGGTGCTGGTGCGCGAAGGCGCGATTCCGGCGAAGAAGTAGGCCATGAGCAGCCCCATCAAGAAGGTCGGCTTCATCGGCATCGGCAACATGGGCTGGCCCATGGCGGCCAACCTGGTGAAGGCCGGCTTCGACGTTTCTGTTTGTGACGCCCGCCCGGGCCACGCCGCGAAGTTCGCCGCGGAAGTTGGCGGCAAGGCCGCGGCTTCCACCGTGGAAGCCGCCACCGGCATGGACGCCGTCATCACCATCGTGCCCACCTCCAAGCAGGTGGGCGAGGTCGCGGCGCAGATCGTGCCGGTGCTGGCCAAGGGCGCCATGGTCATCGACATGACCAGCGGCCAGCCCGGCAAGACGCGGGAGATCGCGGCCGAGCTGGAAGCGCGCGGCGTGGCGATGATCGACGCGCCGGTCTCCGGCGGCGTGCCGCGCGCCAAGACCGGCGAACTCGCCATCATGGTCGGCGGCGCAGATGCGGACCTGGACCGCGCCGATGCGGTGCTGAAGGCCATGGGCACCAGCATCCATCGTTGTGGCGGCATCGGTGCCGGGCAGGCGATGAAGGCGCTGAACAACCTGGTCAGCGCCGGCGGCTTCCTGATGGGGATCGAGGCTCTGCTGATCGGCCAGCGCTTCGGCCTCGACACCGCCAAGATGGTGGATGTGCTGAACGCTTCCTCCGGCATGACCAATTCCAGCCAGAAGAAGTTCAAGCAGTACGTCCTGAACCGCAGCTTCGAGGACGGCTTCGGCCTGGAACTGATGGTCAAGGACCTGGGCATTGCGCTTGAGGTCGGCCGCGACACCAGCACGCCGACGCCGTTCAGCGCGCTGTGCCGGGAGATGTGGGCCTCGGCGCTCAACGCCCTCGGCCCCGGCCACAACCACACCGCCGTCACGCTGCTCTCCGAGAAGCTGGCCGGCGATGTGCTGGGGGGCAACAAGTGAGCGCGCCCGTTCACTGGGAAGCCTACGCCATCCGCTACGCCCACCACGACCGGCCGAAGCAGGGCAGCTACCTCATGCCGGTCGAGGACCCGCATGAGAACAACCCGCTCGACTACTTCGTCTGGCTGCTGCGCGGCCCCGGTGGCCGCCAGGTGCTGGTGGATTGCGGCTTCGACGAGGCCACCGCGGCCAAGCGCGAGCGCAAGCTGCACCGTACGGTGATGCAGGCGCTGATCGACTTCGGCACCCAGCCGGAGCAGATCAGCGACGTCATCATCACCCACCTGCACTACGACCACGCCGGCAACCTGGACGCCTTCCCGAACGCCACCTTCCATTTGCAGGAACGGGAGATGGCCTTCGCCACCGGGCGGCACATGTGCCAGCACTGCATCCGCGTGCCGTTCGAGGTGGAGGATGTGGTGAAGATGATCCGCCACCTCTACAACGACCGCCTGACCTTCCATTCAGGCGAGGGCGAGGTGGCGCTTGGCGTGACGGTGCACGGCGTTGGCGGGCACTCGGACGGCTTGCAGATGGTCCGCGTGCAGACCGCGCGCGGGCCGGTGGTGGTGGCGTCGGACGCGCTGCACTTCTACGGCAACGTGGAGCGCAACAACCCCTTCCCGATCATCTTCGACCTGGGCGCCATGACCCAGGGCTGGAAGACCGCGAAGAAGCTGGCCGGCGGCGACGAGACGCTGGTGGTGGCGGGCCACGACCCCATCGTGCGGGAACGCTTCCCCGCCATGCCCGGCACGAATGGCGAGGTGGTGGCGCTCCACCTCGCGCCCAAGGCCTAACTCAGCAGCACCACGCTCGCCATCGCCGCGCCGGCGATGGCGAGCACCTCTGACAGCGCCGGCCAGCTCCGCATCACCCCGGCACGCAGCACCAGGGCGTTGATTGCCAGGCTGCCGACCAACCCGGCCAGCGGCACCCACCAGTTCAGCTGCCAGAAGCCCCAGCCCAGCATCGCCAGCCACAGCAGGAAGGCGCCGCGCCCCAGCACCAGGAACAGCCGGTCGCCGAAGCGCGATGCCGGGCGCATCCCGGGGTCGGTGCTGCGCGCCTCGATCATCGCGGCAACGGCCAGCGCCAGCAGGGCGGGAAAGTAGAATCGCATGGGGTTATTCCGGTCTGATGTTCGCGGCGGTGATGACCTGCCGCCAGCGGGCGCGTTCGGTGCTGATCACCTGCGCGCAGTCCTCGGCCGTGCCGCCGATGCCTTCCAGCCCGATCGCCGCCAGGCGGCGCTTGAAGCCATCCTCGGCCAGCACGGCATTGGTCTCGCGGTTCAGCCGCAGCACCACCGCGGGCGGCGTGCCGGCCGGCGCGGCCAGGTAGTTGAAGGCGCTGGCGTCGAACCCCGGCAGCGTCTCGGCAATGGTCGGCAGTTCCGGCATCAGGAAGCTGCGGCCCGGCGTGCTGACAGCCAGCGCCCGCAGCGTGCCGGCCTTGATGTGCTCGCTGTACAGCGACAGCGTGTCGATCAGCAGGGAAATCCGCCCGGCCAGCAGCTCCTGTATCGCCGGGCCGCTGCCGCGGAATGGCACATGGGTCATGTCCAGCCCGGCCATGTGCTTCAGCATCTCGCCGGCCAGGTGGCTGGACGCGCCGATGCCGCTGCTGCCGAAGGTCAGCTCCCCCGGCCTGGCCTTCGCCAGCGCAATCAGCTCCGCCACGCTGCGCGCCGGCAGGGCAGGGTTCACCACCAGCAGGTTCGGCGCCCGGATCAGCGAGACGATGGGCGCGAAGGCGCTGGCGGGGTCGTAGGGCAGCGACTTCATCAGGCTGGGGTTGATGATCTGCGGCCCCGGCGTGCCGTACAGCAGGGTGTAGCCATCGGCCGGGCTGCGGGCGACCATGTCGGCCCCCAGCGTGGCGCCGGCACCGGGGCGGTTCTCCACGATCACGCTCTGCCCCAGGCGCGGCGCCAGCGCTTCCGCCAGCATGCGGCCCACCTGGTCCGAGGCACCGCCGGGCGCGAAGGGCACCACCAGCTTCAGCGGCCGGCTCGGAAAATCCAGCCCCTGGGCCTCGGCCCGCGCGGCAAGCGGCAGCGCCAGCCCGGCCAGCAGCAGGCCACGGCGGGGCAATTCGAGCATGGGCGTTGTCCTCCGGCTGATTGCCCCCAACTTGGCCGAGCACGCCCCGCCACACAACGCCGGCCTTTCAACCGGTGCGGTGGGGTCGCGCAAAACGTCAGCCTGGCTTATCTTGCAGTGCAGCAACCGAGGGACCGTTTCCATGCCCGATACCAACCTGAATTTCGACCCCACCAGGCTGAAGTTCGGCGTCGGCCAGCCGGTGACGCGGCAGGAAGACCCCATCCTGCTGCAGGGCCGCGGCCGCTACACCGATGACATCACCCTGCAGGGCCAGGCCTGGTGCGTCATGGTCCGCAGCCCCTACGCGCACGGCATCATCAAGGGCATCGACACGGCGGCGGCCAAGGAAATGCCGGGCGTGCTGGGCGTGTACACCGGCGCCGACCTGGCGGATTACGGTGCCATGAAGTGCGGCATGCCGGTGAAGAGCAAGGACGGCTCGCCGCTGATCGGCATCAACCGGCCGTCGCTGGCCACGGACAAGGTGCGCTTCGTCGGCGACCCCGTCGCCTTCGTCGTGGCCGAGACCAAGCTGCAGGCGCGCGACGCGGCCGAGGCGGTGGAACTCGACATCGAGAGCCTGGACGCGGTGACGGAAGCCTCCGCCGCCGCGGCCCCCGGCGCGCCGCAGCTCTACGACCACATCCCCGGCAACACCGTGCTGGACTTCCAGTACGGCGACCCCGCCAAGGTCGCCGCCGCCTTCGCCAACGCCGCGCATGTGACGAAACTCTCCATCCGCAACAACCGCGTGGTGGTCTGCGCCATGGAGCCGCGCAGCGCCATCGGCGAGTACGACGCCACGGATGGCCGCTACACGCTGCATGTCGGCTGCCAGGGCGTCTTCGGCCTGCGCGGGCAGATGGCGAACGACCTGCTGAAGGTGCCCACCGACAAGGTCCGCATCCTCACCGGCAATGTCGGCGGCAGCTTCGGCATGAAGGCCAGCGCCTATCCGGAATACGTGCCGGTGCTGCACGCCGCCAAGCTGCTTGGGCGCCCGGTGAAGTGGACCGACGACCGCAGCGGCAGCTTCGTCAGTGACCAGCACGGCCGCGACCATGAGGTGGATGCCGAACTCGCCTTCGACGGCGACGGCCGGATGATGGCGGTGCGGCTGACCTGCTACGCCAATATCGGCGCCTACCTGGCGACCGTCGGCCCGCACATGGCCACCGGCAACTACGTCAAGAACATCCAGTCCAACTACGCCACGCCGCTGATCGAGGTGAACACCAAGTGCGTGGTCACCAACACCACGCCGGTCTCGGCCTATCGTGGCGCCGGCCGGCCGGAAGCCAACTACTACATGGAACGGCTGGTGGAGCAGGCGGCGAAGGAGATGGGCCGCAGCGCGGTGGAACTGCGCCGGCTCAACCACATCCGCGAAGACCAGTTCCCGTTCGATGCCCCCTCCGGCAGCGTCTATGACACCGGCGAGTTCACCGCCATCCTGGACCAGGCGCTGGCCGCCGCCGACCATGCGGGCTTCCCCGCCCGCCGCGACGAAGCCAAGGCGCGCGGCAAGCTGCGTGGCATCGGCATCGGCAACTTCCTGGAATGCACGGCACCGCCGCAGAAGGAACAAGGAGAAATCCGCTTCGAGGCCGATGGTGGCGTCACCATCGTGACCGGCACGCTGGACTACGGGCAGGGGCATTGGTCGCCCTTCGCGCAGCTGCTGCACACCCAGCTTGGCGTCCCGTTCGAGAAGGTGCGGCTGCTGCAGGGCGACAGCGACCAGCTGATCGCCGGCGGCGGCACCGGCGGGTCCAAGTCCATGATGGCCTCCGGCGCCGCGATCATGCAGGCCGCGGCCGAGGTGGTGGAGAAGGGCAAGCAGGCCGCCGCCTTCATGCTGGAAGCAGCGGTCGGCGATATCGAGTTCGAGCAGGGCGCCGATGGCCTGGGCCGCTTCACCATCGCGGGGACGGACCGCAGCATCGGCATCATGGACCTAGCGGAGAAGCTGCGCGCCGCCGGCACCCTGCCGGCCGAGGTGCCGAACACGCTGAACGTCCGCACCGTGTTCCAGGACGCGCCGATGGCCTTCCCCAATGGCTGCCATGTGGCCGAGGTGGAGATCGACCCCGACACCGGCCATACCGAGGTGGTGAAGTACACCACGGTCAACGACTTCGGCGTCATCGTGAACCCGCTGCTGGTGCAGGGCCAGGCGCATGGCGGCATCGTCCAGGGCATCGGCCAGGCGCTGATGGAGCAGGTGGCCTATTCCGAGGAAGGCCAGATCCTGACCGCCAGCTACCAGGACTACGCCCTGCCGCGCGCCGGCGATCTGCCCAACTTCGGCTTCGAGGCGCATGCCGTGCCGTGCAAGACCAACCCGGTGGGCGCCAAGGGCTGCGGCGAGGCCGGTTGTGCCGGCAGCCTGCCGGCGGTGATGAACGCGGTGGTGGACGCGCTCTCGGTCCACGGCATCCAGCACATGGACATGCCGGCGACACCGGAACGGGTCTGGCAGGCGATCCGGGCCGCGCAGGGGTGATGCCCGGCCGAACCCGGCCCCGGAGCGGCGGTTCGGCCGCCGCCGAGGGCCGGCCGGCCGATCACGAATAGGCGATGATGCCCAGGGATCATGGCGCTTTTCCAATGGTTAGCGCCAAGTGGCCGGCGGCGGTACCTGCTTGGGCATGCAATCCCCGGCAACGCCTCTGGACCCTGGCCGGCTGCGCGGCCACTGTCTGGGACCGTGGCATATGATTGCCTGCGGTTGAACGACAGGACCCGGGCTGACGCAGCGGCGCCCGGCGGCCCTGGCGAAAAGGAGTTTCGGCATGACTAGGCTTTCCGGGCGTCGGGTCCTGGTGGTTGAGGATGAGGCCCTGGTGGCCATGCTGGTGGAGGACGCGCTGCTGGACGCCGGCGCCGAGGTCGTCGGCCCGGTCGCCACCGTGGCGGAGGCCCTGCTGCTGCTGAAGGGCGAGTTGCCCGAGGCCGCCGTGCTCGATCTCAACCTGGCCGGCGAGACCTCCACCCCCGTGGCTGACGAACTCGCCCGGCGCGGCGTGCCCTTCGTGGTCGCCACCGGCTATGGCGCCGATGGCCTGCCGCCCGGCCACGCCAATGTGCCGGTGCTGGCCAAGCCCTACGACCCCGCCGACCTGACCGCCGCCCTGGCGCGGCTGTGGAACTGACGCGGGGCTGACGGCGGGGCGCGCTACTCCCGGTTCAGCCCGGCCTCGCGCACGATGACCGTCCACTTGGCGATGTCGGCGGTGATCCGTTGCCGCATCGCGGCCGGGCCGCGCGCCGCCGGCGCCGGCACGGTGCTGGCCAGGTCCACCATGCGGCCCTGCAGCGCGCTGTCGCGCAGCGCCGCCTCCAGCGCCTCATGCAGCCGGGCCAGGATCGGCGCCGGGGTGGCGGCGGGCGCGGCGAAGCCGTTCCAGATCACCAGGTCGAAGTCGGGCCGCCCGGCCTCGGCGAAGGTCGGCACGTCAGGCAGTTGCGGGATCCGCGCGGGGGCACTGACCGCCACCGCCCGCGCGGTGCCGCCGCGATGCGCGGGGATCATGGTCACGGTCTGGTCGATCACCGCATCCACCACCCCGGCGGCCAGGTCGTTCATCGCCGGGCCGGACCCGCGATAGGACACCAGCGTGCCCTTCAGCCCCGCCAGGTGCATCAGGTAGGCCGGCGCCAGGTGGCTGGTGGTGCCCACGCCAGCGGTGCCGAAGGTGGCGCGCTCCCCCTTGTCGCGGATATGCGCCAGCAACTCCGGCAGGCTCCGCAGGGTGCCGCGCGGGCTGGTTGCCAGCACCATCGGCACATCCGCCACCAGGGAGACGGGGGCCATGTCGCGCCGCGGGTCGAAGCCGCTGTCGGGGTTCAGCGTATAGCCGGTGGCCATGATGCCCATGTTGCCGAAGGCCAGCGTGTGGCCATCCGGCTCGCTGCGCGCCAGGCGCTGCATGCCGACCAGCCCGCCGGCGCCGCTGACATTCTCCACCACCACCGGCTTGCCCAGGCCGGGCGCCATGGCCTGGGCGAAGAAGCGCGCCAGCGCATCCAGCGTGCCGCCGGGGGCGGAGGGCACCAGGATGGTGATGCCGCGCTGCGGGAACACGGTGGCAGTCCCCTGGGCGTGCACGGCGGGGGCAGCAAGCACGGCGGGCAGGGCCAGCGCGGCGCGGCGGTTGATCCGCATGGGGTTTCCTCGGTTTGTTGGCCGCCATGCTAGGCGCCGCCCCGGCCCAGGGCTAGGCTGCCCGGACAAACCGGAGGAACGACGCATGTCGGCAGCCCTGAAGGCGGAACAACCCGCCCCTGGCCTACGCATCACCGCCCTGCACCCCGTCTTCGCCGCCCGGTGCGACGGCCTGGACCTGCGCCGGCCGCTGACCCGCGACCAGGCCACGGCGCTGGAAGCGGCGATGGATCGCTACGCCGTGATGGTCTTCCCCAACCAGCAGATCGACGACGACCTGCAACTCGCCTTCGGCCGCAACTTCGGCGAGGTCGAGGCCATCCCCTCCCTGGTGGACCAGTCCCGCCGCCGCCTGCCGGACAACCAGGTCAACGACATCTCCAACCTGG
The DNA here is from genome assembly GCA_947455205.1 of Acetobacteraceae bacterium. GTDB lineage: Bacteria > Pseudomonadota > Alphaproteobacteria > Acetobacterales > Acetobacteraceae > CAIMOR01. Next base: position 40,803 of record CANGNF010000006.1, read on the forward strand.
GCGCCGACGGCCAACTGCTGGCGGCCGATGACCGCCGCCGCATGTACAACCTGGGCAATGCGCTGTGGCACAGCGACAGCAGCTTCAAGGCCACGCCGGCCAAGTACTCCATGCTGCACGCCCGCGTCATTCCGCCCAGCGGCGGCGAGACCGAGTTCGCCGACATGCGCGCCGCCTGGGACGCGCTGCCGGCGGAGCGCCAGGCCGAGCTGCTGCCGCTGGTCACCGACCATTCGCTGATGTTCTCCCGCGCGCAGCTCGGCTTCGACGACTTCACGCCCGACGAGCAGGCCAAGTGCGTGCCGGTGCCGCAGCGGCTGGTGCGCCGGCACATGGGCAGCGGCCGGCTGTCGCTCTACCTCTCGGCGCATATCGGTGGCATCCACGGCATGCCGAAGCCGGAGGCGCTGATGCTGATCCGCGAGTTGACCGAGCAGGCGACCAAGCCGCAATTCGTCTACAGCCATACCTGGTCGGTGGGCGACCTGGTGATGTGGGACAACCGCTGCACCATGCATCGCGGCCGCCCCTATGCCGACAAGCGCTACCCGCGCGACATGCGGCGCGTGACGCTCGGCGATGTCTCGCCCACGCTGGAACAGCCGCAGTGAAGCGCTGGCTGGCGGCGCTGCTGCTGCTGGGCGGCGCTGTCCAGGGCCAGGCCCAGGCGCAGGAATACCCGGACCGCCCGATCCGCCTGATCGTCGCCACCGCCGCCGGCGGCGCCAGCGACATCCTGGCCCGCCAGGTCGGTGAGAAGCTGGGCGAGCAATTCCGCCAGCCGGTGGTGGTGGACCCGCGCCCCGGCGCCAATGGCAATGTCGCCGCGCTTGCGGCCGCCCGCAGCGCGCCGGACGGCTACACGCTGATGATGGGCACGATCGGCGTCATGGCGGTGAACCCGGCGATCTACCGTGATGTCGGCTACGACCCCGCCCGCGACTTCGACCCGGTGGCGCGGCTGGTCAGCTTCTCCAACATCCTCGTCGTCAACCCGTCCCTGCCGGTGACGACGCAGGCGCAGTTCATCGACTACGTCCGCGCGCATCCCGGCCTCGGCTATGGCTCCCCGGGCAATGGCGGCTCGCCGCATCTGGGCATGCTGGTCTTCGCCCGCATGGCCGGCATCCAGATGGAACACATCCCCTATCGCGGCGCCGCGCCGGCGCTGAACGACCTCATCGCCGGCAATCTGGCCAGTGCGTTCAGCGACCCGCTGGCGACGCTGCCGCAGATCCGCGCCGGCCTGGTGCGCCCGCTCTCGGTCAGCGGCACCCGCCGCCTGGCGGCGCTGCCGGAGGTGCCGACGGTGGCCGAGGCCGGCATCCCCGGCTACGAGGTGGTCGGCTGGCTTGGCATCGTCGCGCCGCGCGGCACGCCACGGCCCATCGTGACCAGGCTGAACACCGCGCTGAACGGCATCATGCACCAGCCGGAGATGGTGCAGCGGCTGACCGCCCAGGGCGCCGAGATCGTCACCGGCCCGCCCGAGGAATTCGGCCGCTACATCCAGGGCGAGATCGCGCGCTGGGCGCAGATCACCCGCGAAGCAGGAATTCGAGCAGAATGACCAACGTCGCCGATGCCGTCGTCAAGCGGCTGGCCCAGCATGGCGTCAAGCGCATCTGGGGCGTGCCCGGCGGCGATTGCAGCCTGGATATCCTGGACGCCGCCGCCCGCCACGGCATCCACTACGTGCTGACCCGCACGGAAGGCGGCGCCGCGATGATGGCAATGGCCGACGCGCAGATCACCGGCGCGCCCGGCGTGCTGCTGACCACGCGTGGCCCCGGCCTGACCAACGGCGCCAACGGCATCGCCTGCGCCAGCCTGGACCGCGTGCCGCTGCTGGTGCTGGCGGATGGGCACGAGACCGACATGGGCCACGTCTCCCACCAGCGCTACGACCAGATGGCGCTGATGGCACCGCTGGTGAAGGCCACCAGCGTGCTGGAGAGCGGCGACCCCGTGGCCGAGGTGGACCGGCTGATGGCGACGGCCATGGCGGGGCCGGCGGGTCCGGTCTACCTGGAAATGGTCGGCCAGCGCCTGCGGGCGCCCTTCACCGCCGTGGAGCGCCCGCTGCCCGCGCCGCCGCAGCCGCCGGTGCCGGACGACCAGGCGCTTGCCGCCGCCCGCGCCGTGCTGGCCAAGGCGAAGCGCCCGATCATCATCGCGGGCTTGCAGGCGCGCGACGAGGCCGCCGCCGCCGGGCTGCGCTGGCTGGCCAGCCAGTGGGAAGCCCCGGTGCTCGCCACCTGCATGGGCAAGGGCGCGTTGAGCGACACGCATGAATGGGCGCTCGGCCCCTTCATCTCCGGCGCCGCCGAGGACCCGATGCTGCGCGCCGCCGACTGCATCGTGCTGTACGGCGCCGACCCCATCGAGTTCATGCCCAAGGCCTGGGCCTATGCCGCAACGCCGGTGGTGGAACTGACCACCCACACCCATGCCCGGCCCTACCTGACGCCGCAGGCCCAGGTGGTCGGCGACCTCTCCCAGGCCGCGATGGCGCTGGAGGACGCTGTGCTGCCCGGCGGCTGGAGCGTGGAGCAGGTGGCCGAGGCACGCGAGACGATGCGCGCCCTGGCCCGCACGGAAAGCACCGGCATCGCCCCGCACCAGTTGGTGGAAGCCGCCATGCAGGTGGCGCCGGAGGGCACGCGCGTGACCGCCGATGCCGGCGCACATATCCTGCCCGCGGTGGCGCTGTGGCGTTCGCGCCAGGCGTTGGATTTCTTCATCACCCGCGGCCTGGCCACCATGGCCTATGCGCTGCCCAACGCCATCGGCGCCGCGCTGGCCGATCCCTCGAAGCCCGTGCTGGCCTTCACCGGCGATGGCGGGCTGATGATGGGCGCGGGCGAACTCGGCACCGCCGTGCAGGAAGGCGCCAACGTCAAGGTGGTGGTGTTCAACGACGCCTCGATCGCGCTGATCGAGGTGAAGCAGCGCCGCCGGCAATTCCCGCTGTATGGCATGCGCTACCCGGGCGCCGATTTCGCCGCCGTGGCGCGCGGCTTCGGCTGCGCGGCGCTGCGGGTGGAAAGCCTGGAGCAGCTGCTGCCGGCCCTGCAGGAAGCCTTCGCCACGCCGGGGCCCGTGCTGCTGGACGTGGCGGTGGATGGCCAAGCCTATCACAGCCTGGTGCCGGCGCTGCGCGGGTAGCGCCGGATCGGGGCCGTTTCGCCGCACCCGGCGAAGCGGCCCTGCGAAAGGCTACACCGCCGCGCTGTGGCGGCCGCTGCCGGTGCCCAGATAGGCGTCGAAGGCCGCCGCCACATGCCGCACATGGCGGCGCCCTTCCGGCGTCACCCGCAGGTAGTCGCGTTCCAGCGCGATGATGCCATCCGCGTCCAGCCGCGCCAGGGCGGGCATCGCCTCGTCCAGCACCACCGGCGGCAGGGCGCCCAGGTCCAGCGCGAAGTCGCACATCACCCGCTCGATCACGCCGCGCCGCAGCCGGTCGTCCTCGGTCAGGGCGCGGCCGCGCTTCACCGGCAGGGCGCCTGCCTGGACGGCGGCCACGTACTTGCGCTCATCCGGCTCGTTCTGGGCATAGCCCGCCGGCAGGCTGCCGATGGCCGAGGCGCCCAGCCCGACGAGCGCCGGCGCCGCATCCGTGGTGTAGCCCTGGAAGTTGCGGCGCAGCTCGCCGTCGCGCCAGGCGATGGCCATCTCGTCCTCCGGCCGGGCGAAGTGGTCCAGCCCGATGGCGACATAGCCGGCCCGGGCCAGCACCGCCTCGGCGGCGTCGGCCTGCAGGATGCGTTCCAGCGCGCCGGGCAGGCTGGCGCTGTCGATGGCGTTCTGGTGCGGCTTCATCCAGGGCACATGGGCGTAGCCGAACACCGCCACCCGGTCCGCGCCCAGCTGGGCGGCGAAGCGCGCGGTGGCCTGCACCTCCGCCACGCCCTGGCCGGGCAGGCCGTACATCACGTCCACATTGATGCTGCCGATGCCATGCGCGCGCAGCCGCTCCACCGCGCTCTCCACGCAATCCTGGCTCTGCACCCGGCCGATGCGATGCTGCACCACCGGCGAGATGTCCTGCACCCCGAGCGAGGCGCGGGTCAGCCCGGCCTCGGCCAGCGCCGCCACGGTGGCGTCGTCCAGGCTGCGCGGATCCAGCTCGGCGGCCAACTCGGCGCCGGGGCGGAAGCCGTATTCCTCGCGGATCACATGCAGCACGCTGGCCAGGGCGGAGGCACCCAGCGCGGTCGGCGTGCCGCCACCCAGGTGCAGGTGGGCAATGCCGCCATGGCCGTGCAGCGCGCCGGCCAGCATCCGGGCCTCAGCCTCCAGCGCGGCGGCATAGGCCTCTATCCGGGCGCTGCTGCGGGTGACGGCGGTGTGGCAGCCGCAATACCAGCACAGCGATTTGCAGAACGGCACGTGCAGGTAAAGCGAAAGCGGCGTGCGCGCCGGCACCTGGCCCAGCCAGGTGCGATAGGCCGCGGGCTCCAGCGGGCCGAAATGCGGCGCCGTCGGGTAGCTGGTGTAGCGGGGGATATTGGCCAGGGCGTAGCTGATCGGCGGTGTCATGCAGCCTGCGTAGCGCAGCGCGCGCCGCCGCCGCCTTGCGCCGGATCAACCCGGCGGCAGGTGCACCGCCAGCCACAGCGTCTCGGCGGCCGGGTCGGTCCAGGCCACCCGGTGCCGGCAGCCCGTCGGCAGCACCGCCCAGTCGCCGGCCGCCAGCGCGCGTTCGGTGCCATCGGCAAAGGCAAGCCGCGCCGCGCCGGCCAGCAGCAGCACGAACTCTGCATGCGCCTGGTCGTACCAGTCGCCGTCCCGCACCGCGCGGGAAGCGATCCGCTCCACCCGCGCGCCGCCGGCCGCGGCCAACTCGGTAAAGCTCTCGCCGCCCGGCGCCGCCGCCGGGCCATCGCTGATCCGCCCGAAGCGCGGTGCCGTCACACCGCGCCTGCCGCAAAGGCCGGCGCCACCGGGGCGGCGCAGACGCCGGCGGCTTCCAGCGCCGCGGCGGCCCGGAACAGCAGCGCCTCGGTCCAGGGCTTGCCGATCAACTGCACGCCAATGGGCATCACGCCTTCCGCCCGCTGCACCGGCACCGTCACCACCGGCAGGCCCACGCCGCTGACCGGCTGGGTGAACAGCCCCATGGAGGGCCGCAGCGGCAGCGTCTCGCCATCCAGCTCCAGCGTCTCCTGGCCTATCGGCGTGGCCGGCACCGGGGTGGCCGGCGCGATCAGCACGTCCCAATCGGCCATCACCTCGCGCATCTGCGTGGCGGCCAGGGCGCGCACCCGCTGGGCATGGTTGACCCAGGCGGCCGGCAGCATCGCCCCGGCCAGCAGCCGGTCGACGATCAGCGGCTCGTAATCCTCCAACTGGGTCCGCAGCGTCGGCAGGTGCAGCGTGGCGCCCTCGCTGCTGGTGATGGTGAAGGCGGCGGCGCGGCTCGCCTCGGCCAGCGCCCATTCCACCTCGGCACTCGCGCCCAGCGCGGCGGCCACGGCGGCCACGGCGCGGCGCGCGGCCTCCGACTGGCGCTTGCCGAACCAGCCGCCCAGCCGCGCCACGCGCAGCCCGGCCAGGCCGGCGCCCAGGCCGGGCGTCGCCGCCTCCGGCGCGCGCGGCGCCTGGTGCGGGTCCTCGGCGTCCAGCCCCTGCAGCGCGTCGTAGCAGGCGGCCAGGTCGGCCACGCTGCGGGCAAACGGCCCGACATGGTCCAGCGAATAGACGAAGGGAAAGCTGCCGTGCCGCGACAGCCGCGAATAGGTCGGCTTGACCCCGAACAGCCCGTTCAGCGAAGACGGCACGCGGATGCTGCCATTGGTGTCGGTACCCAGGCTCAGCGGCACCAGCCCGGCCGCGACGGCGGCGCCCGAGCCACCCGACGACCCGCCGGCGATGCGCGTCAGGTCGTGCGGATTGCGGGCCGGGCCGTAATGGCTGTTCTCGGTGGTGAAGCCATAGGCGAACTCGTCCATGTTCAGCGCGCCGATGCACACCGCGCCCGCGGCCTTCAACTGCCGCACCAGGAAGCAGTCCCGCGTGGCCGGCGGCCGGCCGCGCAGCACCTTGCTGCCGGCCAGCGTGGTCAGCCCCTCCAGGTCGAACAGGTTCTTCGCCGCATAGGGCACGCCGGCCAGCGGGCCGGGGTCCTCGCCGCGGGCGATGCGCGCATCCACGGCAGCGGCCTCGGCCAATGCCCGTTCCGGCAGCAGCGCGGTGAAGGCGTTGACCTGGGGGTTCAGTGCCTCGGCACGGGCCAGCGCGGTGCGCGCCACCTCCACCGCGGTGGTCTGCCCGGCCCGGATCCGGCTGGCGATCTCCAGCGCCGGGCTCATGGCCGGAACACCGGGGCGGGTTCGTCGGCCGGCGCCACCGGCACGGCCAGTGCCGGGGCGGCGGTGCGGACCACCAGGGCCAGCGCCGCGGCCACCTGGGCCTGGCGCGCCGCGTCCAGCTTCAGCCCCACCATCGGCGCGGCGGCCGCGACATGCGCGGCGGGGTCGAACTCCGGGTCCAGCATCGGCAAGGCTCTCCTGTGGCGTGCAGCCTGCCATGCTGGAACCGTGCCGCCCAGCAGCCCCCCTGCTCGCGCAGCGGTGAAGTCGCGCCCGGTGCAGCCCCGGCGGTAGCGGCCGCGTTGGCCCCCCACGTCGTCATCGGGGGTGGGGTTGCATGGCAGGAAAGGGCAGCGGAGGCCCCCGGGCGAAGCGCGTGGCCGCGCGGCCGGCACCGGCCGAGGCGCCGCCGGTGGCAGCGGCCGCCGTGCCGACGCCAGCGGGCGCCGTGGCCATGCCACCGCCGGCATCGGCCGCCAACGCCAACCTGCCGGCCGCCCCGGCGCCCAGCCTGTACCTGGTGAACCCGCTGCTGGTCGGCCCGTTGCCGGGGTGGGAGGCGCTGTTCGCCCATGTCGCCGGCCTGGGCTGCAACGCCGTTTTGCTGGCACCGCCGACCCAGCCCGGCCCCACCGGCAACCTGTACCACCTGGGCGACCCGGACCTGCCGCACCCCTGCCTGGAAGCCGCCAGCCTGACCGCCGCGCTGGCGCAGCTGGCCGAGGCCGCCCGCCGCCACGGCCTGGCGCTGTACCTGGACCTGGTGCTGGACCGCGCCGCCAGCGCCGGCGGCTTTGCCGCGCGCAACCCCGCCTGGTTCAACCCCTCCGCCGCTGCCGGACCGCCCGACCCGCGCCTGCCGCCCCGAGAGGACGGCACCATCACCGCGCGCCTGAAGGACCCCGCCCTGCGGCAGGATTGGCTGCGCCGCGTGCAGGGCTGGGTGCAGGCGGGTGTCGCCGGCTTCCGCTGCCTGCACCCCCAGGCGGTGCCGCCTGAATTCTGGCGCACGCTGACCGCCGCCCTGCCGGAGACGCGCTTCATCGCCTGGACCCCGGGCCTGGCCGCGGCGGCGCAGCAGGACCTGGCCGGGCTGGGCTTTGCCGCCTGCTGCAGCAGCCTGGCCTGGTGGGACCTGCGCGGCGAATGGCTGGCCGAGGAAGCCCGCCGCCTGGAAGCGGTGGCGCCGGCGCTGGCCACGGTGGAGGTGCCCTTCGGCCCGCGCCTGGCCGCCGCCGAGCCAACCCCGCTGCTGGCCGAACGCCATGCCCGCCGCCACCTGGCCCTGGCGGCCGGCTGCGGCGCCGGGCTGCTGTTGCCCATGGGCTGCGAATACGGCGCGCCGCGCCCGCTGGATGCAACGCGCGACCGCCCCGGCGACTGGGCCGCGCTGCAGGCGCATCCGCCGCTGGACCTGCGCGACGCGGTGCGCGCCGCCAATGCCCAACTGGCCCGGCGCGGGCTGGAACGCCTGGCACTGCAGCCGCTCACCGGCCCTGGCGGCCGGGCCACGGCCTTGCTGGCGTCCCAGCCCGGCCAAGCCAGCGTGGTCGTGGCCAATGCCTCCCTGCGGACCGAGGCGGTGGTGCCGGTGGCGGCGCTGCTGGCGCAGGCCAGCCAGCCCTTGGCCCGGCTGCTGCCGGCCGAGGGCGCGCCGCTCGGCCCCGGCGCCGAACTTCGACTGGCGCCCGGCGAGGTGCTGGTGCTGGGCGCCGAGGCCGCCAGCCCGGTGCGCGCCCCGGCCCAGCCGGAGCCGGGCAAGCGGCACGTCACCGCCGGCGAGACCGCCATCGCCGCCGCCAACCAGCCGCGCATCGGCGTGGAGGCGGTGACCCCCGCGGTGGATGGCGGCCTGTTCGCGGTGAAGCGCGTGGTCGGCGAGAGCGTCACCGTGGCCTGCGACCTGGTCTGCGACGGCCACGACAAGCTGGCGGCCATGCTGTGCTGGCGCGCCGCCGATGCCGATGAGTGGGCCGAGGTGCCGATGCGCCCGCTCGGCAACGACCGCTGGACCGCCAGCTTTCCGCTGCAACGGCTGGGGCGGCACCTGTTCCGCGTGGAGGCCTGGCGCGACGCCTTTGCCACCTGGCGCGATGAGGTGGAGAAGAAGCACGCCGCCGGCCTGGACCTGACGCTGGAACTGGAGGAGGGGCGCCTGCTGCTGGCCGCCGCCGCCGGCCGCGCCGGTGGCGCGCTGCAGGAACTGGCCGTGGGCCTGGTCGGCGCCGGCACCGCCGAGCGGCTGCACTGCCTGCTGGCACCCGACACCGCCCGCTTGATGCACGCCGCCGATGACCGCCCGTTCCGCGCCCGCAGCGCCGAGGTGCCGGTGGAGGCCGAGCGCCGCGCCGCCGCCTTCGCCGCCTGGTACGAGCTGTTTCCGCGCAACTATGGCGGCTTCCGCGGCGTGGTCGCGGAACTGCCGCACATCCGCGCCATGGGCTTCGACGTGCTGTACTTCCCGCCGATCCACCCGATCGGCCGCAGCAACCGCAAGGGCCGCAACAACAGCCTGCAGCCGGCGGCGGACGACCCCGGCAGCCCCTACGCCATCGGCAGCGAGCAGGGCGGGCATGACGCGCTGGAACCCGGCCTGGGCACGCTGGAGGATTTTTCGGCGTTGCGCGAAGCCGCGGCCCAGCATGGGCTGGAATTGGCGATCGACTTTGCCATCCAGTGCAGCCCCGACCACCCCTGGCTGAAGCAGCACCCGGAGTGGTTCGACTGGCGGCCGGACGGATCGCTGCGTTACGCCGAGAACCCGCCGAAGAAATACCAGGACATCGTCAACGTCGATTTCTACCGCGACGGCGCGGTGCCCGGCCTGTGGCTGGCGCTGCGCGACGTGGTGGCGTTCTGGTGCCGCCAGGGCGTCCGCATCTTCCGCGTGGACAACCCGCACACCAAGCCGCTGCCGTTCTGGCAATGGCTGATTGGCGACATCCGCGCCGAGCACCCCGACGCAATCTTCCTGGCCGAGGCCTTCACCCGGCCGAAGGTGATGTATCGCCTGGGCAAGCTCGGCTTCACCCAGAGCTACAGCTACTTCACCTGGCGCAACACCAAGGCCGAGATCATCGAATACCTCGAGGAGCTGGCCACCCCCGAGGTCGCGGCGGTCTATCGCCCGAACTTCTTCGTCAACACGCCGGACATCAACCCGCCCTTCCTGCAGACCGGCGGCCGCGCCGCGCACCTGATCCGCGCCGCGCTGGCCGCCACCACCGGCGCGCTGTGGGGCGTGTTCCAGGGCTTCGAGCTGTGCGACGCCACGCCGCTGCCGGGGCGCGAGGAATACCTCGACAGCGACAAGTACGAGATCCGCCGTCGTCCGCAGCGCGCCGCTGGCGACATCGTTGACGAAATCCGCCGCCTCAACGCGATCCGCCGGGCCAATCCGGCGTTGCACCGCCAAACCGGGATCGCCTTCCACAATGCGTTCAATGACCAGGTTCTGTGGTTCCGCCGCGAGGACCAGACCCGCGACAACGTGCTGCTCATCGGCATCAGCCTCGACCCGTTCCGGCCACAGCAGGCCAGCGTCGAATTGCCGCTGTGGGAATGGGGGCTGCCCGACGGCGCCAGCCTGGAAGTCGAGGATCTGATGCAGGGCCACCGCTTCACCTGGCACGGCAAGCAGCAGGTGCTGCGCTTCGATGCCGCCATGCCCTTCGGCATCTGGCGCGTTCGCCCCACGGGTGACGCATGAGCACGCCGCGCGACCCGCACTGGTACCGCGATGCCGTGGTCTACCAGCTGCATATCAAGAGCTTCTTCGACGCCAACAACGACGGCGTCGGCGACTTCACGGGCCTGCTGGAAAAGCTGGACTACATCGCCGAGCTGGGCGTGGACACGCTGTGGCTGCTGCCCTTCTACCCCAGCCCGCGGCGGGATGACGGCTACGACATTGCCGACTATCGCGGCGTGCACCCGGACTACGGCAACCTGCAGGACGCGCGCCGCTTCATTCGTGAAGCGCATGCCCGCGGCCTGAAGGTGATCACCGAGCTGGTGGTCAACCACACCAGCGACCAGCACCCCTGGTTCCAGCGCGCCCGCACCGCGCGCCCCGGCAGCAGCCACCGGGACTACTACGTGTGGTCCGACAGCGACCAGAAATACCCGGACACCCGCGTCATCTTCCTCGACACCGAGAAGTCCAACTGGACCTGGGATCCCGTCGCCGGCGCGTATTTCTGGCATCGCTTCTACAGCCACCAGCCCGACCTGAACTTCGACAATCCGCGCGTGGTCAGCGAGGTGCTGAACGCCATGCGCTACTGGCTGGACCTGGGCGTGGACGGGCTGCGGCTGGACGCTGTGCCCTACCTGGTGGAGCGCGAGGGCACCAACAACGAGAACCTGCCCGAGACGCACGAAGTGCTGCGCCTGCTGCGCGCCAAGCTGGACGCCAACTACCAGGGCCGCATGCTGCTGGCCGAGGCCAACCAATGGCCGGAGGACACGCAGCAGTATTTCGGCAATGGCGACGAATGCCAGATGGCCTTCCACTTCCCGCTGATGCCGCGGATGTACATGAGCATCGCGCAGGAAGACCGCTTCCCCATCACCGACATCCTGCGCCAGACGCCCGACATCCCCGAGGGCTGCCAGTGGGCGATCTTCCTGCGCAACCACGACGAGCTGACGCTGGAGATGGTGACCGACCGGGAGCGTGACTACCTCTGGTCCACCTACGCCGCGGACAAGCGGGCGCGCATCAACCTGGGCATCCGCCGCCGCCTGGCGCCGCTGCTGGAACGCGACCGCCGCCGGATCGAGCTGATGAACGGCCTGTTGCTGAGCATGCCCGGCACGCCGGTCATCTACTACGGCGACGAGATCGGTATGGGGGACAACATCTTCCTGGGCGACCGCGACGGCGTGCGCACGCCGATGCAGTGGAGCCCGGACCGCAACGGCGGTTTCAGCAAGGTGGACCCGGCGCAGCTGGTGCTGCCGACCATCCAGGATGCGCTCTACGGCTTTCAGGCGGTCAACGTGGAAGCCCAGGCGCGTGACCCGCACAGCCTGCTGAACTGGATGCGCCGCATGCTGGCGGTGCGCCGGCGCAGCCGCGCCTTCGGCCGCGGCAGCATGCGCCTGCTGTACCCCGGCAACCGCAAGGTGCTGGCCTACCTGCGGGAGCACGAGGACGACACCATCCTCTGCGTCTTCAACCTCAGCCGCAGCGCGCAGGCGGTGGAACTCGACCTCTCGGCCCTGGCTGGGCATGTGCCGGTGGAGATGCTGGGCGGCACCGCGTTCCCGCCGATCGGCCAGCTGCCCTACCTGCTGACGCTGCCGCCCTACGGCTTCTACTGGTTCGTGCTGGCGGCCGAGAAGGCGCTGCCGCCCTGGCATGTGCCGACGCCGGAGGCGCTGCCCGACCTGCGCACGCTGGTACTGCGCGCGGGGGTGAAGGACTTCCTCGACACCGCCGTGAGGCGGGAGCTGGAACGCGATGTCCTGCCCGCCTGGTTGCCGAAGCGGCGTTGGTTCGCCGCCAAGGACGCCACGCTGCGCCAGGTCAAGCTGCGCTCCATCGCCACGCTGCCGGAGTCCCAGGGCTCCGTGGTGATGGCGGAGGTGGAGGTCCAACTGGGCGACCGCACGGAGCACTACGCCCTGCCGCTGGCCGGCGTGGAGGATGTGGACGGCATTCCGCCGCTGGCCTCGCAACTGGCGCTGTCCCGGCTGCGCCAGGGCCGCCGCGTCGGCTTCCTGACCGACGCCTTCGCCGCCGACCCGCTGCCGCCCGCGATCATTGCCGCGCTGCAGGCGCGCCTGGTGCTGGCGACGGTGGATGGCGACATCTGCTTCCGCCCCACCGCGCGCCTGGCGGAAACGCCGCTGCCGGAAGCCCCGGCGGTGCGGCGGCTCTCGGCCGAGCAGTCCAACTCCTCGCTGATCTATGGCGAGGCGGTGGTGATCAAGATCATCCGTCGCCTCAACCCCGGCATCCACCCGGAAGCCGAGGTGACGCGCTACCTGACCGATGCCGGCTTCGCCAACATCGCGCCGCTGCTGGGCGAGGTGGTGCGCGTGCCGCCCGAGGGCGAGCCCTGCACGCTGATGCTGGTGCAGGCCTTCGTCCGCAACCAGGGCGATGGCTGGCAGTGGACGCTGGACTGGCTGCATCGCGCGGTGGACGAGGCGGCGCTGACCGACGAGGTGGCCGAGGACGTCTTCGCCGGGTATGTCGCCTTCGCCACCGCGCTGGGCCAGCGCCTGGCGGAACTGCACGCGGCGCTGGCCTCCCCCACCGAGGACGCTGCCTTCAAGCCGGAAGTGGCGACCGAAGCCGACCGCGAGACCTGGGCGCAGGGCGTGCTGGCGCAGCTCGAACCCGCGCTGGAGCTGGTGAAGGACCGCGAGGACGCTGCCGCGCTGCTGGCGCGGGCCGAGGCGCTGCGTGTGGAGGTGCATCGCCTGGCGCATGCCGCGGCCGGTGCGGTGAAGACGCGGGTGCATGGCGACTTCCACCTGGGCCAGGTGCTGGTGGCACAGGGCGATGCCGTCATCGTCGATTTCGAGGGCGAGCCGGCCCGCCCGCTGGAGGAACGCCGCGCCAAGGCCAGCCCGATGCGCGACGTCGCCGGCCTGCTGCGCAGCTTCGACTACGCCACCGCGGTCGCCATCACCAACGAGGCATCCGCCACCGCCACCGCGGCGCCGAACGAGCGGCGCGCCGCCCTGCTGGAGCGTTGGCAGCGCGAGGCCGCCGGCGCCTTCCTGGATGCCTATGCCGCCGTCACCCCCATCGGAGCGCCCGAACTGCTGGACCTCTTCCTGGTCGAAAAGGCCGCCTATGAAATCCGCTACGAGGCGGCCAATCGTCCGGCCTGGGTCGGCGTGCCGCTGCGCGGTCTGTCCCTGCTGGCGGAAAGGCTGACGGCATGACGCCGGACGCCATCGAGGCCCTGGTGCAGGGGCGCCACGGCGATCCCTTCGGGCTGCTCGGTCGCCATGGCGGGGAGATCCGCAGCTTCCAGCCCGGCGCGCGCGGCGTGCAGGTGGTGGCGCGCGACAGCGGCGAAGTGGTGGCCGAGCTGGCCCGGGTGCACCCCGCCGGCTTCTTCGCCGGCACGGCGCCGCCCGGCCCCTATCGGCTGCGGGTGCAATGGCCAGGCCTGCCGCAGGAAGCCGCCGACCCCTACGGCTTCGGCCTGCTGCTGGGCGCGCTTGACCTGCACCTGTTCGCGGAGGGCCGGCACTTCGACCTCGCCCGCGTGCTGGGCGCGCAGGCCATGCAGGTGGACGGCATCGCCGGCGTGCGCTTTGCGGTCTGGGCGCCCAATGCGCGTCGCGTTTCCGTCGTCGGCCCGTTCAATGGCTGGGATGGCCGCCGCCACCCCATGCGCCTGCGCGCCGAGGCCGGGGTGTGGGAGCTGTTCATGCCCGGCCTGCCGCCGGGCACGCTGTACAAGTACGAAATCCTCGACCGCGACGGCCATGTGCTGCCGCTGAAGGCCGACCCGCTGGCGCTGGCCACCGAGGCACCGCCCGAGACCGCCTCCCGCGTCGCCGACCCGCGGCCGCATCGCTGGGCCGATGAGCGCTGGATGGCGGAACGCGCCCAGCGCCACGCCCCGGAAGCGCCGATCTCGATCTACGAGGTCCACGCCGCGTCCTGGTGGCGCGACGCCGCGGGGGCCTCGCCCAGCTGGGAAGGCCTGGCCGACCGGCTGATTCCCTATGCCCAGGGCATGGGCTTCACCCACCTGGAATTGCTGCCGGTGATGGAGCATCCGTTCGGCGGCAGCTGGGGCTACCAGCCGCTGTCCATGTTCGCGCCCAGCGCCCGCTTCGGCGCGCCGGAGGGCTTCTCCACCTTCGTCGACCGCGCCCATGCCGCCGGCCTCGGCATCATCCTGGACTGGGTGCCCGCCCATTTCCCGACCGACGCGCACGGCCTGTACCGCTTCGACGGCACCGCGCTGTACGAGCATGCCGACCCGCGCGAGGGCTTCCATCGCGACTGGAACACCGCGATCTACAATTTCGGCCGCAACGAGGTGCGCGGCTTCCTGCTCGCCTCCGCGCTGCACTGGCTGGAATACCACCATGTGGACGGCCTGCGCGTGGATGCCGTGGCCAGCATGCTGTACCGCGACTACTCCCGCCCGGCCGGCGAATGGGTGCCCAACCGCCATGGCGGGCGGGAGAACGAGGAAGCCGTCCGCTTCGTGCAGGAACTCAACGCCGTGGTGGCGGAACGCTGCGCCGGCGCCATGGTGATCGCGGAGGAAAGCACCGCCTGGCCGGGCGTGACCCAGCCGACGCAGCAGGGTGGCCTGGGCTTTTCCTACAAATGGAACATGGGGTGGATGCACGACACGCTCCACTTCATGGAGCAGGACCCGGTCAACCGGCGCTGGCACCACGACAGCATGACCTTCGGCCTGGTCTATGCCTGGACCGAGCGCTTCGTGCTGCCGCTGAGCCATGACGAGGTGGTCTACGGCAAGGGCTCGCTGATCAACAAGATGCCGGGCGACGAGTGGCAGCGCTTCGCCAACCTGCGCGCCTATCTCGGCTTCATGTGGACCATGCCGGGCCGCAAGCTGGTGTTCATGGGCGGCGAGTTCGCCCAGCCCAGCGAATGGAACCACGACATCCAGCTGAGCTGGCCGCTGCTGGACGACCCGCGCCACCGCGGCATGCAGCGCCTGGTGCAGGACCTGAACGCCGCCTATCGCAGCCACCCCGCGCTGCACCGGCAGGACGCCTCGCCGGACGGCTTCCGCTGGGTGGTGGCGGATGACCGTGCCAACAGCGTCTTCGCCTGGCTGCGCCTGGGCCAGGACGGCGACCCGCCGGCGCTGGTGGTCAGCAACTTCACGCCCGTGCCGCGCCACGGCTACCGCATCGGCGTGCCGCTGGGTGGCACCTGGCGCGAGGTGGTGAACACCGACGGCGCCGCCTATGGCGGCAGCAACAGCGGCAATGGCGGGCTGGTGCCGGCGCAGGCCACGCCCAGCCACGGCATGGGTCACGCGTTGGACCTGTTCCTGCCGCCGCTGGCCACGCTGGTCCTGGTGGCGGAGCCGGCATGAGCGGCTTCACCCAGGCCACCACCTGGGGCGCCACGCTGCTGGCCCCGGGCCGCACCCGCTTCCGCCTGTGGGCACCGGATGCCGAGGCGCCGGCGCTGGAAGTGGAGGGCCGGCCACCCCAGCCGATGCTGGCGGAGGCCGATGGCTGGTACGCCGCCGAGGCGCCGGTCGGTGCCGGCGCGCGCTACCGCTTCCGCGTCTCGCCCGACCTGCTGGTGCCGGACCCCGCCTCTCGGCTACAGGCCGGCGGCGTGCACGATGCCTCCGTGGTGGTGGACCCCGCCGCCTACCCCTGGCAGCACCCGGACTGGCAGGGCCGCCCCTGGCACGAGGTGGTGCTGTACGAGGTGCATGTCGGCGCGCTCGGCGGCTTCGCCGGCGTGCAGGCGCAGCTGCCACGGCTGCGCGATCTCGGCGTCACCGCCATCGAGCTGATGCCGATCGGTGCCTTTCCCGGCCAGCGCGGCTGGGGCTACGACGGCGTGCTGCCCTATGCGCCGCACCCGCCCTACGGCACGCCGGAGGAGCTGAAGGCGCTGGTCGATGCCGCGCATGGGCTCGGCCTGCTGGTCTTCCTGGACGTGGTCTACAACCACTTCGGCCCTGATGGCGCCTACCTGCACGCCTTCGCCAGGCCGTTCTTCAACGAGGGCATCCACACCCCCTGGGGGGCCGCCATCGACTTCCGCCAGCCGGCGGTGCGCGCCTACTTCGAGGACAACGCGCTGCTCTGGCTGAACGAGTACCGCTTCGACGGCCTGCGCTTCGACGCCGTCCACGCCATCGCGGAAGCCGATTGGCTGGACAGCCTGGCCAGCCGGCTGCGGCGGGAGACGCCGGGCCGCCACATCCACCTGGTGCTGGAGAACGAGCACAACGCCGCCCGCCACCTGATGCCGCGGGGCGACTTCAACGCGCAGTGGAACGACGACGGCCACAACATCCTGCACCCGCTGCTGACGGGAGAGAAGGAAGGCTACTACGAGGATTTCCACGACCAGGGCGCCACCAAGCTGGCGACGATGCTGGCCGAGGGCTTCCTGTTCCAGGG
Organism: Acetobacteraceae bacterium; assembly: GCA_947455205.1. GTDB lineage: Bacteria > Pseudomonadota > Alphaproteobacteria > Acetobacterales > Acetobacteraceae > CAIMOR01. The sequence goes on from CANGNF010000006.1 coordinate 57,233, forward strand.
CCAGCACTCCGCGCATCTCGGCGCCCCGCGGGGCGAGCCGAGCGGCCACCTGCCGCCCACCGCCTTCGTGCTGTTCCTGCAGAACCACGACCAGGTCGGCAACCGCGCCTTCGGTGAACGCCTGGCCGCGCTGGCCCACCCGCAGGCGCTGCACGCCGCCACCGCGCTGCTGCTGCTCAGCCCGCAGATCCCGTTGCTGTTCATGGGCGAGGAATGGGCGGCGACAGCGCCCTTCCTGTTCTTCACCGATCACAATGCGGAACTGGCCCCACTGGTGACGGCCGGCCGGCGCCGCGAATTCGCCAAATTCGCCGCCTTCCAGGACCCGGCGCGGCGCGAGACCATCCCGGACCCGAACGACCCCGCCACCTTCCAGGCCTCAATCCCCGACCCGGCGGAGGCCGCGGCGCCGCACCATGCCGAGACGCTGGCGCTGCATCGGAGCCTGCTGGCGCTGCGCCACCGGCACATCGTGCCGCGCCTGCCCGGGGCGCAGGCACTGGGCGCGCGGGCGGTGGGGGATGACGCGGTGCTGGCCCGCTGGCGCCTGGGCGATGGCGCCACGCTGACCATCGCCACCAACCTCGGCCCGCGCCACGCGGCCTGCGCCGCCACTGGCACGCCGCTTTATGAAAGCCTGGCCGGCGCCGCCGCCACCCTGGGCACCGGCAGCCTGCTGCCGCGTTGCAGCATCGTTCTGCTCGACCCTCCCGGCCAGCCTGGCCCGGCGGACGGGCCGATGATGAAGGGGCCGGGATGACCGAACGCCAATTGCACGCGCTGGCCGCGGCGGCCGGGGTGCAGCGCCGCTGGGAAGACGTGCGCGGCCAGCAGCAGCAGGTTGCCGACGAAACCCTCGCCGCCGTCCTTGCCGCCCTGGGCCTGCCGGTGGACAGCGACGCCGCCATGCAGGACGCGGTGGCGCTGCTGGCCGCCGCGGCGCAGCGCCTGCCGCCGCTGCTGACCATGACCTGCGGGCCGGATGGGCTGGCGGTGCCCGGCAGCCAGCCCGGCGACCGCTACCGCCTGGTGCTGGAGGAAGGCGAGCAGCGCGAGGGCCGCCTGGAACAGGGCTGGGGCGGCGAGGCGCGGCTGCCCGCCCTGACCACCCCCGGCTACCACCGGCTGGAGGTGGGTGGCGCGCATTGCCAGGTGGCGGCGGCGCCGTCGCGCTGCTTCAGCCTGCTGGAAGCCGGCGCCACCCGGCATGACGCCGCCGCCCCCTGGGCCTTGGCCGCGCAGCTCTATGGCCTCAGGCGCCAGGGCGACCTCGGCATCGGCGATTTCGGCGGCGTGGCGCAGCTGGCGCGCAGCGCGGCCCGGCTCGGCGCCGGCGCGCTGGCGCTCAGCCCGGTGCACGCGCAGTTCAGCGCCGACCCGACCAAGTACGGCCCCTACGCGCCCTCCACCCGGCTGCTGCTGAACGTGCTGCACGCCGACCCCGCGGCCGCGCTGGGCCCGCAGGCGGTGCCGGCGAATGACGAGGCCGCCTTCATCGACTGGCCCGCCGCCGCCGCGCGCAAGCTGGCCAGGCTGCGGGCGCTCTACGACCAGGCGCAGGACCACCCGGGCTTCGTCGCCTTCCGCGACCAGGCCGGCCCGGCGCTGGAGGAACACGCCCGGTTCGAGGCGCTGCACGCGCACCTGTACGGCGGCGATGCCGCGCTGTGGCACTGGCGCGACTGGCCGGCGGAATACCGCACGCCGCAGGCCGTGGGCGTGCAGCGCTTCGTCCGCGACCACGCCGGGGAGGTTGCCTTCCACGCCTTCTGCCAGTGGCTGGCCGATGCCTCCCTGGCGGAGGCGCAGCGCGTCGCGCGGCAGTCCGGCATGAGCATCGGGCTGATCGCCGACCTGGCCGTGGGCACCGATGGCGGCGGCAGCCATGCCTGGAGCCGCCAGGACGAGGTCATCAGCGGCTTCAGCGTCGGCGCCCCGCCCGATATCTTCTCGCCGCTTGGCCAGGACTGGGGGCTGACAGCCTTCTCGCCGCTGCAGATGCGCGCCGGCGGCTTCCGCGCCTTCCAGGAGCTGCTGCGCGCCACCATGCGCCACGCCGGCGGCATGCGGCTGGACCACGCCATGGGGCTGCAACGGCTGTGGGTGGTGCCCACCGGCATGGGCCCGGCCGAGGGCGCCTATCTGGGCTACCCCGTGCAGGACCTGCTGCGCCTGCTGGCGCTGGAATCGCACCGCCACCGCTGCATCGTCATCGGCGAGGACCTGGGGACCCTGCCGGAAGGCTTCCACCAGCGCATGGCGCAGGCCGGCATCCTCGGCATGCGCGTGCTGTGGTTCGAGCAGGACAAGGAGGGCGGCTTCCGCCCGCCGCGCGACTGGCCGGTGGAAGCCGCGGCCATGACCACGACCCACGACCTGCCCACCGTCGCCGGCTGGTGGCGCGGCCGCGACATCGAATGGCGGGAGAAGCTGGGCCGCTTCCCCTCGCATGAGGCCGCGCAGCAGGAACAGGCGCAGCGCCAGCAGGACCGCACCGCGCTGTGGGACGCCATGCGGGAAAGCCGCGCCGCCGAGGGCCCGCCGCCGAACGACCCGCAGCCGGTGGTGGATGCCGCGCTGGTGCATGTCGCCAGCGCCCGCTGCTCGCTGGCGATCCTGCCGCTGGAGGATGCCCTGGGCCTGGACGAGCAACCCAACATGCCCGGCACCGTGGAAGGCCACCCCAACTGGCAGCGCCGCCTGCCGGGCCAGGCGGCGGACCTGCTGCACGACCCCGCGGTTGCGCGCCGCCTGGGCAGCTTCGCCCGCGCCCGGCCGAGGCGCGCCTCGTGAGCCCGCCCCGCGCCACCTGCCGGCTGCAATTCCACGCCGGCTTCACCCTCGACGACGCCGCGGCGGTGGTGCCCTACCTGGCCCGCCTCGGCATCAGCCACCTCTACGCCTCGCCGATCCTGAAGGCCCGCCCCGGCTCCACCCATGGCTACGACATCGTCGACCACAACGAGATCAACCCCGAACTGGGCGGGATGCCCGCGCTGCGCCGGCTCAGCGATGCGCTGAAGCAGGCCGGGCTTGGCCTCATCCTGGATATCGTGCCCAACCACATGGGCGTCGGCGGCGCCGACAACGCCTGGTGGCTGGACGTGCTGGAATGGGGCCGGCAGTCCCGCTACGCCGGCTTCTTCGACATCGACTGGGAGCCACCGGACCGCAGCCTGCACAACCGGCTGCTGGCCCCCTTCCTGGGTGCGCCGTATGGCGAGGCGCTGGCCAGCGGCGACCTGACGCTGCAATTCGAGGCCGCGACCGGCAAGCTGCACGCGCAGTACTTCGAGCATCGCTTTCCGATCTCGCCGCAGTTCTACGGGACCGTGCTGCGCGCCGCGGAATCGCAACCGCTGGAGCCGCTCATCATCGGCTTCGGCCAGGTGATGCTGGCGCAGCGCGACCGCACCGCCGCCCGCACCGCCGCCGAGGACGCCCAGCGCAGCCTGGCCGGCTTCGCCGCCACGCCGGAAGGCGAGGCCGCCATCGCCGCCGCGCTCGCCGCCTTCTCCCCCGCCACGGCGGAGGGTCGCGACCGGCTGCACCGCCTGCTGGAACGGCAGCACTACAAGCTGGTCTGGTGGCGCGCGGCGGCCGACGAGATCAACTGGCGCCGCTTCTTCGACATCACCTCCCTGGCCGGCCTGCGGGTGGAGGAACCCGAGGTCTTCGACGCCACCCACGCGCTGGTGGAACAGCTCTACGCCGAGGGCACCATCGACGGTGTGCGGGTGGACCACGTGGACGGCCTGGCCGACCCGCGCGCCTATTGCCGCAAGCTGCGCCGCCGGCTGGAGGTGGCCCGCCCGGGCAGCGAGCCGATCGTCTGGATCGAGAAGATCCTGGCGCCGTTCGAGCCGCTGCACACCGATTGGCTGGTGGATGGCTCCACCGGCTACGACTTCATGGACGAAGCCGCCGGCGTGCTGCACGACCCCGCCGGCGAGGCCCCGCTTACCGAGCTTTGGGTGGACGCCACCGGTCGCGCCGGCCGGTTCGAGGACGAGGCGCGCGAGGCCCGCCGCCAGATCCTGCGCGACAACCTGGCCAGCGAGCTGAACGCCACCGCCGCCGCGCTGAAGCGCGTGGCCAACCGCGACCTGGTGACGCGCGACTTCACCCTTACCGCGCTGCGCCGTGCCCTGGCGGAGGTGCTGGCCCACTTCCCGGTGTATCGGCTGTATGTCGGCCCCGGCGGCCGCAGCGCCGAGGACAAGCGCCTGCTGGACTGGGCGCTGGCCGGGGCGCGCCGCACGGTACGTGCCACCGAGCGTCCTCTGCTGGACCTGCTGGATGGCTGGCTGGGCGGCGACCCGCCGCGCAGCATGGCGCCGATGCTGCGGCGGGAGCGCCTGGCCGCCGCCGTCCGCTTCCAGCAGCTCTCGGCGCCGGTGGCGGCCAAGAGCGTGGAGGACACCGCCTTCTACCGCTACGGCCGCCTGCTGAGCCGCAACGAGGTCGGCAGCGACCCCGCGCATTTCCACCTGAGCTGCGCCGGCTTCCACGCTGCCGCTCGCGCCCGTGGCCGCGACTTCCCCGGCGCCCTGCTGGCCACCGCCACGCACGACCACAAGCGCGGCGAGGATGCCCGCGCCCGCCTGGCCGTGCTGTCCGAGGTGCCGGCCGAATGGGGCGCCGCCCTGGCCCGCTGGGTCCGCCTCAACGCGAGCCTAAAGAAGGAGGTGGACGGCACCCCCGCCCCCGACGCCGCCGACGAGGTCATGCTGTACCAGTCCCTGCTGGGCGCCTGGCCGCTGGGCGAGGACACTGCCGGGCTGGAGGAGCGCGTTGCCGCCTGGCAGGAAAAGGCGGTGCGCGAGGCCAAGCGCCGCAGCGAATGGGCGGTGCCGAACCAGCCCTATGAACAGGCCTGCCGCGAGTTCCTCGGCGCCATGCTGGCACCGGACCGCGCCAGCCACCTGCGCGAGGAAATGGCCGCCTTCGCGCATCGGCTGGCCCCGGCCGGGGCGGTGAACAGCTTGGCCCAGCTGCTGCTGCGCTGCACCGCGCCGGGCGTGCCGGACCTCTACCAGGGCACCGAGTTCTGGGACTACTCCCTGGTGGACCCCGACAACCGGCGCCCGGTGGACTGGCCCGCCCGCGCCGCCGCGCTGGATGGCGCGGAGCCCACGGCGCTGCTGCCACACTGGCGCGACGGGCGCGTCAAGCAGGCGCTGCTGGCCCGGCTGCTGGCCCGGCGCGCGGCCAACCCGGCGCTGTTCGCCGCCGGGGAATACCTGCCCCTGGTCGCCGAAGGCCCCGCCGCCCAGCACGTTCTGGCCTTCGCCCGCCGGCAACGCGGCCAAGTGGTGGTCGCCGTCGCCACCCGGCTGGCCGCTGGCCTGCTGGGGGAGGGCACGCTGCCGCATGTTCCGCCTGCGGCATGGCAGGGAACCACGCTCCCGCTGCCGCGTGTTGGCAAGGCACGCAGCTGGCTGGACGCGCTGGGCGGCGGCAGGCTTTCCGCCGAAGGCGATCGCCTGCCGCTCGGCGACATCCTCTCCCGGCTGCCGGTGGCATTGCTGGAGGTGACATGAGCCGGATCGTCGTCGTCTCCAACCGGGTGCCCGCGCCAGCCGGCAATGCCGGGCAGGCGGGCGGCCTGGCGGTGGCGTTGCTGGGGCTGATGCGCCGGCGCGGCGGCCTCTGGTTCGGCTGGTCCGGCGCGGTCAGCCAGGCGACGGAGCCCAGCTTCACCCAGCGCGGCGCGGTCGGCTATGCCACGCTGGACCTGTCGGAGGCCGAGCATCGCGGCTTCTACACCGGCTACGCCAATGGCGTGCTGTGGCCCTCGCTGCACGGCCTGTCGCACCTGATGCACTTCCGCCGGCCGGACCTGGAGAGCTACCGCCAGGTCAACCGCCGCTTCGCCGACCGGCTGGTGCCGCTGCTGAAGCCCGAGGACCTGATCTGGATCCACGACTACCACCTGCTGCCGCTGCCCGGCGCGCTGCGGGAGAGGGGCGTCGGCCTGCCCACCGGCTTCTTCCTGCACGTGCCCTTCCCGGCGCCGGAGGCAGCTTCCGTCGCGCCGGGCATCCGCGGCCTGCTGACGGATATGATGGCGGCGGACCTGCTGGGCTTCCAGACCACGGCGGACCGCGACAACTTCGCCGCCTCGGCCGCCGCCTTCACCCCGGCGCGGCGGCATGACGACAACCACCTGACCCTGGGCGGCCGTCAGGTGCGGCTGGGCGTCTTCGCCGCCGAGATCAGCGCCCGCGACTTTGCCGCCACCGCCGCCACCCAGGCGCAGGCCGAGCCGGCCCGCTTGCTGGCCCGCAGCCTGCCTGGCCAGGCGCTGCTGTTGGGGGTGGACCGGCTGGACCCGACCAAGGGCATTCCGGAGCGGCTGGAAGCCTTCGGCCGCGTGCTGGCCCGCCGCCCCGGCCGCGACCTGGCCTTCCTGCAGATCGCCGCGCCCTCGCGTGAGGATGTCGCCGCCTACCGCGACCTGCGGCAGGAGCTGGACACCGCCGGTGGCGCGCTGAACAGCGAGTTCGGCGAGCCGGACTGGACCCCGCTGCGCCTGGTTGCCCGCCCGCAGGCGCGCGACACGGTGGCCGGCTTCATGCGCCTGGCGCGCGTGGGCCTGGTGACGCCGCTGCGCGACGGCATGAACCTGGTGGCCAAGGAATACGTTGCGGCGCAGGACCCGGCCAACCCCGGCGTGCTGGTGCTGTCCCGCTTCGCCGGCGCCGCCGCGCAGCTGAGCGATGCCCTGCTGGTCAACCCGCACGACGTGGAAGCCATGGCCGAGGCTATGGTGCAGGCGCTGGACATGCCGCTGGCCGAGCGCCAGGCGCGCTGGCACGCCTGCTGGGCCGCCATTGCCGGCGCCTCGCCGGAAGGCTGGGGCGAGGCCTTCCTGCGCGCGCTCTCGCCGCAGGCGTTGGACGCGATCCCGGCCGCCGGCCGGGCGTGACCGCCGCGGCGTAGTCTGGCACCCTCCGGCCGTTCCGGCGGAGATGGGCAATGGCTGAATACGATGTGGTGGTGCGCGGCGGCACGGTGGTGGGCGCCTTCGGCACCACGCGCTGCGATGTGGGCGTGAAGGATGGCCGCATCGTTGCCCTGGCCGAGCGCCTGACCGATGCCGACACCGTGCTGGATGCCGGCGGCCTGCTGGTGCTGCCGGGCGGCGTGGACAGCCATTGCCACCTGGAAGAACAGATGCCGGATGGCAGCGTCATCGAGGAAAGCTTCGAGACCGGCTCCGCCGCCTGCTTCGCCGGCGGCACCACCTCCGTCGTCTGCTTCGTGCAGCAATGGAAGGGCCATGGCATCGCGGAACGTTACTGGGAGCACAAGCGCCGCGGCGCGACGGGCATGGTGGACCACGCCTTCCACCAGATCATCACGGATGCCTCCGACCTGGCGCTGGAGCAGGAGCTGCCGGCGCTGGTGGCGGATGGCCTGCGCAGCCTGAAGGTCTTCCTGACCTACGACCCGCTGCACCTGGACGACGCGCAGTACATCCGCGTGCTGGCCGCCGCCCGCCGGCACGGCATGCTGGTGACGGTGCATTGCGAGAACTACCACGCCATCAACTGGCGCACCGAGGCGCTGCTGAAGGCCGGGCTGACCGCGCCCAAGTACCATTCATGGTCGCGCCCGCCGGTGGTGGAGCGTGAGGCCACCCACCGCGCCATCGCCCTGGCCGAGCTGGTGGACCAGCCGATCCAGGTCTTCCACGTCTCCTGCGAGGAAGCCGCCGAGGAGATCGCTCGGGCCCAGGCGCGCGGCCTGAAGGTCTGGGGCGAGACCTGCCCGCAATACCTGACCCTGACCGCCGCCCACATGGACCGCAGCAACCCGCAGGACGGACCGTTCGAGGGCGCCAAGTTCATGTGCAGCCCCAGCCCGCGGGATGAGGCCGAGCAGCAGAAGGTGTGGGGCATGCTGAAGCGCGGCGTGCTGGACGTGGTCTCCTCCGACCACTCCGGCTCCAGCTTCCACAACAGCATCGGCAAGGCGGCGGCCGGGCGCGATGCCAACTTCAGCCAGATCCCCAACGGCATCCCCGGCCTGGCCGCGCGCCTGCCGATCCTGTTCAGCGAGGGCGTGGTCAAGGGCCGCATCAGCCTGGAGCAATTCGTCGCCATCACCGCCACAAACCCGGCGCGGCTGATGGGCCTGGCGCCGCGCAAGGGCAGCATCAACGTGGGCGCCGATGCCGACCTGGTGCTGTGGGATCCGAAGAAGCAGGTGACGCTGACCAATCCGCTGATGCAGCACGTGATCGACTACACCCCCTATGAGGGGATGCAGGTCACCGGCTGGCCGGTGGCCACGCTGCGCCGGGGCGAGGTGGTGATGCGCGATGGCAAGGTGCAGGCACAGCCGGGCACCGCGCGTTACCTGCCACGTAACCCGTATGCATTTATTGCACCTCGTGGTATACTTTCAAACGACTTCGACGCAGCCCCGCCAGCCTGAGGGGTGAGCGCCGGCCCGGAATTCCCTTCGGGCCGGCATTTCGCCCTGGCAAAACCAATGACTGGCCATATTTCAGCCTTGGCGGGGGCTGACAGGGACGCCCCATGGAACCCAGAGAACCCGCCTTCACCGCCTACGACGCCGACGAGGAGCCCTGGCGGATTGCCCGCCTGATCCGTACCGACGGCCGGGTGCGCGAATTGCTCCGCGTTGCTTCCCCGGAAGCGGCGGACTCCCCCAGCAGCGTCGGCGAGGCGGTCTGGACCGCCCATGTCACCCGCCTGCATGACGAGCGCGGCACCCTGCAGGCCCATGTCTCGGCCGCGCTGGGTGGTTCGGCCTGGCTGCCGGTGGTGGCGCTGGTGCTGTCGCGGGCCTGGGGTGGCGAGGACGAGGCCGAGGTCGAGTTCCTGGTCGAGGGCGAACCGCTGCCCTGGCCGCTCTCGGCGGTGCTGCCCAAGCTGTAGCGCTGGTGCGGCGCCGCGTTCCGGCGCCGCCCGTCACCGATCCGGCAGCCAGATCTCCAACCCGCGTGCCGCCCCGCCGGGGTCGTAGCCGCGACTGTCCTGCAACGCCCAGCCCCGCCCGAGCCGACCCGCCAGCCGCGCGGCCATGCCGGCATCCTCCGCCCGGTGATAGCGCACCAGCCGATTGCCGGGCACCTCGGGCGCCGGGCGCAACTCCACGCCTTCCACCCCGGCGTCGCGCAACACCGCGGCGGCCTCCTCGGCCGCCTGCTGCGCGGCTGGGGATCCAGCCAGGTAGTGCAACTGCACCCGCCCTTCCGCGCGCGCCTCGGCCCGGTTGCGCGGGCGCGGCACCGCCGGCGGCGGCGGTGGCGGGGGCGGCACCACCGCAGCCACCGCGGGGGCCGGCGCGGCGGGTGCGGCCGGCATCGGCGGCGGTGCCGCCACCACGGCCGGTGCCGGCGTCGCCACCGGTGGTACTGCCGCCTCGGCGGCCTGCTCGCGCAGCCGCGCCAGTTCTGCCGCGGCGACGTCGCGCTGGTCGCCCAACGCTTCCAGCCGGGCGCGCTCGGCCGCCGTCGCCTGGCGCAGCGCCGCCAGCTCGGCGGTGGCCTGCATCCGCTCGGCATCGCGGCGCAACTGCTCCGGCGCGGGAGAGATCGCGGCCGGTGGCGGCGCCTCCGTGCCGCTACGGGCGGTATCGACCGGGCGGGCGACGAGGGTGCCCGCTGGTCGTGGCGCCAAGTCGGCGCCCAGCAGTTCCACCGTCAGCACAACGCCCAGCACGCCGCCGGCCAGGAACAGCACGGCGCCGCCCAGCACCAGGCGCCACAGCCGGCGTGGTGGCTCCACCAGGAGGGAATCGCGCGGCCGCTGCGTCAGCGGCTCCCGTGCGCGGGTCAGGGGCGGGGCCCCCGGCCCGGCCGGAGGCGCCGCGCCGGGGCCGTCGGGCCCCGGCTCAATGCGGCTCGACGCCCTCGTCCAGGCCATTGGTCTCGGTGCTCAGCACCGCCTGGCTCTGCGCCGCCAGGGCGCGGGCCATCTGGCTCAGCGCCTCCTGGTGCTTCTCATTGTCGATCAGGGCGAAGTTGCGGGCCAGCTCCAGGCACATGCGCTGGCGCTGGGAAACCTCGTGCCGCGGCTCGGCATTGGCCGACAGCCCGTCGAAGAACCAGGAAACCGCAACGCCCAGCACCTGGGCGATCTCGAACAGCCGGCCGGCGGAAATCCGGTTCAACCCGCGCTCGTACTTGTGTGCCTGCTGGTAGGTCACGCCGATCATGCGGGCCAGCTGCTGCTGCGACAGCCCCATCATGATCCGCCGTTCGCGGATCCGGCTGCCGACGTGGCGGTCCGCCGCATTGGCCCGTTGGCCGAGCTTCTCCGGTACGGCCGGCGCTGGCCGCTGCGCGTCTTCACTCGTGGTCGGCATCCCGTTCCCCTTCGGTCACTGGGTGACATGCTCGGCCGCGGCGGGTGCCGTGACCGGGTCGCTATGTCAGGGGGAATGCCGGGGGTGCCCCCTAGGTTCCACCAGGGCGCGTATGACAAAGCCGTGAGGGAAACGCGGCGTTGAAACGGATGCGCCGGCGAACCCTTTCGCTTCAGCCCTTGTGGCCGCCCTTTGCCTGCAACTCCGCCAGTTGCCGGCGCAGCAGCAGCAGCTCCTGGCGCATCGCTTCAACTTCCGGCGCGGGCGGCAACGGCGCGTTGGCGCCGGCACCCGGCTCGCCCCGGAAGGGGGCGAACAGGCTCATCGCCCGCTCCATCATGGCCATGTTCTGCTTGCCCAATTCCTCCAGCGTGCCGAAGGGCGCGGGGAAGCCGGGCGGGAAGGTGCCGGGGAAGGGGATCAGCCCGCCCATCGCCTGTTCCACCGACTTGCGCATCTGTTCCTGCTGCTTGGCAAAGCCGGACATCGCGCTTTCCAGGTATTTCGGCACCAGGGATTGCAGGCTGTCGCCGTAGAAGCCGATCAGCTGCCGCAGGAAGCTCTCGGGCAGCAGGTTGCGGCCCTTGCTCTCTTCCTCGACGATGATCTGGGTCAGCACGCTCCGGGTGATGTCCTCGCCCGACTTGGCATCGTACACCACGAAGTCGCGGCCCAGCCGCACCATGTTGGCCAGGTCCTCCAGCGTGACGTAGCTGGACGCTTCCGTGTTGTAGAGCCGGCGGTTGGCGTATTTCTTCACGACCACCGGCGGGCTGGCGGGGGCGCCGGCTGGTTCGGAGCCGGGCGGGGCGGAGGGGGCGGCTTGGCCCCGCGCGCTGCGATCAGACATGGGCACCCTCGTTGAAACTGTTGGTCGGCAAGACCCTAGCACATGCCGCCAGCCCCCGGCCTAGCCGGATTTCGCAGCGCATCAAACCCCTGACGCCGGGGCTGCCGCGCGCTATGCTGCCCCGGGTTGGGGGCAGCATGGCCAGGCGGAACAAGGCGGCAGCCGAGCGGGAATTGGATGCACTGGCCGAGGACTGGGTCGCGCTGTGGCAGAGCGAAATCGCCGGCCTGATGGCCGATCCGGAACTCGCGGCGGCCTGGGGCACCATGGCGGCCATGGGCAATGCGTGGCTGCGCGCCCTGGCGGGCGGGCTGCCGGGCGGCGCCGCCATGGCCGCGCCCGGCTTTCCCTTCGCCCCGCCCCGGCCGGCCGATGACCCAGACGCCGCCACCACCGCCTCGGCGCGGCCCGCGCCCGCTGCCGCTGCACCTGATGCTGGCGGCCAGCCGGGGCGGCCTGGCGCTGGCCAGCACCCCGCCGGGCCCACCGACGCCGAACGCCTGGCCGAGCGCCTGGCCGAGCTGGAACGCCGGCTGGCCGAGGTCGAGCTCCGCCCGCCGGGAAGCCGCCCGCATCGGCGCGGCACTGGCCGCCGGCGGCCATCCGCCTGAGGCCTTCCGCGCCGCCGTGCTGCGCCGCCTGCTGCGGGAAGACCGTGCCCTGCTGCGCGGCCTGGCCGCCTACCGCACCCACCCGCACCAGCGGCGCCTGCCCGAGCCACCGGTGATCTGGGCGGAGGGCGGCTCCCGCCTGCTGGACTACGCCCCAGGCGGCGCCGGCCCGGTGGTGCTGTTCGTGCCCTCGCTGGTCAACAAGGCCAGCGTGCTGGACCTGGACGAAGGCGCCTCCCTGCTGCGCTGGCTGGCCGGGCAGGGGGTGCGGCCGCTGCTGCTGGACTGGGGCTGGCCGGGGCCGGAGGAGCGCCGCTTCGACCTGACCGCCTATGTGGCGGGCAGGCTGGAGCGCGCGCTGATGGCGCTGCCGCTGCGTCCCCTGGGCCCGGTGGTGCTGGCCGGCTACTGCATGGGCGGGCTGCTGGCGCTGGCCGCGGCGCAGCGCCGGCCGGACCGGGTGCGCGCCCTGGCGCTGCTGGCCACGCCCTGGGACTTCCACGCCGAAAGCCCGGCCAATGCCCGCGCCCTGGCGGCGCTGCTGCCGGTGCTGGAGCCCGCCATGGCCCCGCTGGACGCCCTGCCGGTGGAAGCGCTGCAGATGCTCTTCGCCATGCAGGACCCCTTCGCCATTACCGAGAAGTTCCGCCGCTTCTCCCGCCTGCCCACGGACGCCCCCGCCGCCCGCCGCTTCGTGGCGCTGGAGGACTGGTTGAACGACGGCATCCCGCTGGCCGCCCCGGTGGCGCGGGAGGCGCTGGCCGGCTGGTACGGTGGCAACAGCCCGGCCCGCGGCGCCTGGCGCATCGCCGGCCAGGTGGTGGACCCCGCCGGCCTGGCCATGCCCGCCTTTTGCGCCATCCCCGCGCGAGACCGCATCGTGCCCCCGGCTTCGGCCGAGGCGCTGGCCGCCGCGCTGCCGGGCGCGCAGCTGCATCGGGCGGCGGCCGGGCATATCGGCATGGTCGTGGGCAGCGGCGCGGAGGCGGCACTGTGGCGGCCGCTCCACCAGTGGTTGTGCGCCTTGCCCACTCCGGTGCATTGATGCGGCTGCATACATTGGAATAACGCCCATGCCTCGTCCCCAACGCCTGCTGGCCCTGGTCGCCCTGGGCCTGATGCTGGCCGGTTGCGTCAACCAGGAGGGCGCCACCCTGACGCCGGGCGCCGACCTGCGCCGGCTGCGCAGCTTCCACGTCGTGAAGTTCCAGCCCGACAATCGCGGCATCGAGCGTCTCATCGCCGACGACCTGCGCCGCCGCGGCCTCAGCGCCACCAGCGGCGAGGAAGCCGCCCGCCCGCCGGAGGTGGATGCCCTGGTCACCTACAGCGACCGCTGGGCCTGGGACATCACCATGTACATGCTCTCGCTGGACATCACGCTGCGCGACGCCCGCACCGGCTTCCCGCTGGCGGTTGGCCGCTCGCTCCACACCTCGCTGACCCGGCAATCACCGACCGAGATGGTGGGCGAGGTGATCGGCAACATCCTGCGCGCCGGCGCAGTGGCCCCAGCCACAGGCGGCAACAACGGCGCGGCCCGGCCGTGAGGCGGCCCGCCGCCGTTGCGCTGCTGCTGGCCCTGGCCGGCTGCGGCCCTGGCGAGAGCCGCCCGGCCCTAATGGCGCCGCAAGGCATGGCGTACGGCCCCCGCCACGCCGGCAGTGTCAGCGTCACCGCCAGCGGCGGCTGCGTGGATTGTGCCGCCGGCCAGGCCAGGCTCTCGGCCGCGCAATTGCAGGCCGCGGCCATTCAGGGTCTGCGCGACAGCGGCCTCTTCGCCCAGGTGCTGGCCCAGCCACCCGCCGGCCACGACCTGGCGCTGCGGATCTTCCGGGTGGATGCGCCGCTGTTCGGCTTCGACATGCGCTGCACCATCGAGGTCGGCTGGACCCTGACCCGGCCGGGCGACCCCACCCCGGTCTGGCAGCAGGCCATCGAGACCAGCCATACCGCCCGCACCAGCGACACCTTCGCCGGGGTGGAGCGGGTGCGGCTGTGCTGGGAAGGTGCGGCCCGCAACAACCTGGCCGAGGGCCTCCGCCGCCTGGCCACGCTGCCGCTGCCGCCGCGCTGAGCCGGCCGCCACAGCCAACAGGTGCGCCCGGCCCCAGGTTAAGGATAAGCTTGGCGCGCGCGCATGCCTGGCGTTATGCTGCGCCGCAGCAAATAAACGGGAGAACCCAGACCATGACCGATATCGTCATCGCTTCCGCCGCGCGTACGCCGGTGGGCAGCTTCAACGGCGCCTTCGCCAGCCTCTCGGCGCATGCGCTGGGCACCGTCGCCATCACCGCCGCGCTGCAGCGCGCCGGCGTGGCGCCGAACGAGGTGGACGAGGTCATCATGGGCCAGATCCTGACCGCCGGCGCCGGGCAGAACCCGGCCCGCCAGGCCGCCATCAACGCGGGCATCCCGAACGAGGCGACCGCCTTCGGCATCAACCAGCTCTGCGGCTCCGGCCTGCGCGCCGTGGCCCTGGCCGCCCAGCAGATCGCTTGCGGTGACGCCAACATCATCGTGGCCGGCGGGCAGGAGAGCATGACCCAGGCGCCGCACGCCCAGCAGCTGCGCGCCGGCACCAAGATGGGCAGCCTGGAGCTGGTGGACACCATGCTGAAGGACGGCCTGTGGGACGCCTTCCACGGCTACCACATGGGCAACACCGCCGAGAACGTCGCCCGCCAGTACCAGCTGACCCGCACCGAGCAGGACGAGTTCGCCGCCGCCAGCCAGCACAAGGCCGGCGAGGCGCAGAAGGCCAGCCGCTTCGCCGACGAGATCACGCCCGTGACCGTGAAGGGCCGCAAGGGCGACGTGGTCGTCAGCGCCGATGAATACCCGAAGCCGGAGACCTCCATGGAGATCCTCGGCAAGCTGCGCCCGGCCTTCGCCAAGGACGGCACCGTCACCGCCGGCAACGCCTCGGGCATCAACGACGGCGCCGCCGCGCTGGTGGTGATGTCCGCCGCCGAGGCCGCCCGCCGCGGCATCAAGCCGATGGCCAAGATCGTGTCCTGGGCCACCGCGGGCGTCGACCCCGCCTACATGGGCACCGGCCCGATCCCGGCCAGCAAGAAGGCGCTGAAGAAGGCCGGCTGGGACGCCAACAGCCTGGACCTGGTGGAAGCCAACGAAGCCTTCGCCGCCCAGGCCTGCGCGGTGAACAAGGACCTGGGCTGGGATACCAAGAAGGTCAACGTGAACGGCGGCGCCATCGCGCTGGGCCACCCCATCGGTGCCTCGGGCGCGCGCGTGCTAAACACGCTGCTGTTCGAGATGCAGCGCCGCGGCGCCAAGCGCGGCCTGGCCACGCTGTGCATCGGCGGCGGCATGGGCGTGGCGATGTGCGTCGAACGCGCTTGAGCGTTCGCGGGGTAACGTCGCGCGCTTGAGCGTTTGCGGGATAACGGCGCGCGCTTGAGGAGGTGAGGGGCGTCGCCCCTCAAACACCCCACCAGGGGGCAAGCGCCCCCTGGACCGGCGTGGGTTTCAATCCACCGAAACCTTCACCCCGCCGCGGATGTGGTCGTAGTTCTGCCCCTGAAACCACGCCTGGTATTCCGCATAGGTCGTCGCCGCATGCTTCGCCGGCCGCTCCGCACTGACGCATGTCGGCAGCGGCTCCATCCGGTAGTCGATGCCGGCGTCGAAGAAGAAGGGTATCGAATACCGCTCCCGCCCGCTGCGGTTCACCACCCGATGCGGCGTGGCCAGGAACCGCTCATTCGTCCAGCGCTTCAGCAACTCCCCTGAGTTGACCAGGAAGGTGCCCGGCAGCGCCGGCGCATCCAGCCACTCACCCGCCTGCGTCAGCAGTTGCAGCCCGGGGATGTGGTTCTGCGCCAGCAGCGTCATGAAGGTGCTGTCGGTGTGCGGCGCAATGCCGAACTCGTTCTCCGCGTCGGGGTCCTGCTGCGGATAGTGCGCCAGGCGCAGCGTGTATTGCGGCTCCACGAAACCCGGCGCGAAGAAATCCTCCGGTAGGTCCAGAGCCACCGCGTAGATCGGCAGCAGCGATTTCCCCAGCGCCTCCAACGCATCGCAGTACGCCACGCAGGTCTCGCGGAAACCGGGCATCCCCTCCGGCCACTGGTTCATGCCGCGGTACAGCTTGCCGGCCAGCACGTCCGGGTGGTCGGCCGGCAAATCCCGCTTCACCAGAAAGCCTTCCAGCAGGTTCGGCTTGTTGTTGGCGTTCAGCTGGGAGTGCCGCGTGGTGGAGCCCTTCAGCGGCAGGTAGCCGACATTGTGCCGGTTGGCCTTCAGCGAAAGCTTTGTCTCCATCGGCAGCGCGTGGAAGCGCACCGCCTCCGCGAACGTCGCGTCGATCAGCGCCTGCGGTACCTGGTGGCCGCTGAGGAACCAGAAGCCGATCTCCTCATAGGCATGCCGCAACTGCCGCGCCGCCGCCTGCACCGCGCCGGGCCGGCCGGCCAGCACACCGGAGATATCGATGATCGGGATCTCGTCATCAGCCATTGCGGGGGTTGCCTCCGGGCCGGTAGCGTCGCGGCGGGAAGACGCGCGCACGGCCATTCAATCATCGACAGGAGCGCTTTGCCATGCGCAACGCCAAGCCCATTCCGCGTCGCGCTGCCCTGGCGCTTGCCGCCTCGGCCCTGGCTGTGCCGGCCCTGGCGCAGGGGTATCCGCAGCGCCCGGTGCGGGTCATCGTCCCCAACCCACCCGGCGGCGCCTCGGATGTGCTGACCCGCATCCTCGCCACCGAACTCGCCACGCGCCTCGGCCAGCCCTTCATCGTGGAGAACCGGCCTGGTGCCGCCGGCAACATCGGCGTGGATGCCGCGGTGAAGGCGGCGCCGGACGGCTATACGCTGGGCGCCGCCACGGTCAGCCAATGGGTCATCAACCCCTTCCTGTTCCAGCGCATGCCGTTCGAAACCGCCGACATCGGCTGGGTCTCGATGGCGTGGGACCTGTACAACGTGCTGCTGGTGCCGGCCGCGCATGTACCGGCGAAGACGGTGGACGAGTTCATCGCCTGGGGTCGGGCGCAGCCCAATCCGCTGGTCTTCACCAGCCCCGGCATCGGCGCCAGCGCGCACCTGCTGGGGGAGCTGTTCGGCCAGCGGAATGCGCTGCGGGTCACGCACAGCCCGTTCCGCGGCTCGGCCGAGGCGGTGCCGGCCATCCTGCGCGGCGACGCGCAATTCGCCATCGACAACCTGGCGGCCTGGCTGCCGCTGATCCGCACCGGCCAGGTGCGGGCGCTGGCCATGACCTCGCCGGAGCGCAACGCGCTTATCCCGGAGGTGCCGACCATGGCGGAGCTGGGCCGCGCCGAGTTCACCGTGGGCATCTGGGGCGGGCTGTTCGGCCCGGCGGCGATGCCGGCCGAGGCGGTGGCGGCCATCTCCGGCGCCATGCGGGCGATTGCCGCCGACAGCGGCCTGCAGGCGCGCTTCGCGGCCCAGGCCGCCGTGCTGCGCGGCACCACGCCGGCCGAGATGAAGGCGCGCGCCGACCGCGAGCGGCCATTCTGGCAGGAACTGGTGAAGATCAGCGGCGCCCGCGCCACCTAGCGCCTGGTCGCCGCCCGGACGACGGCCGGGGCCGGCTCAACTGCCGGCCCGCATGATGCGCTTGCCGCGCCAACCAGGGCCGGCGCGCTTCCGCCGGAAGCGACCAGCCCTGGCGACGCCGCGCTTCAGCTCAGCGTGGTCAGGTCCTGGAACCAATGCTGCGCCTGGGTGTAGCCGCGCACGCGGTTGCTGTGCGCGTGCGGGTTGGTGTCGTGCACCACGAAGACCAGCAGCGCCTCGTCCACCACCTTGGCGTGGACCTTGGCCATCAGCTCATCCACCTTGGCGTCGTCGAAGGTGCTGGTCGCCTCGTTGATCCAGGCGTCCACCTCGGCGTCCTTGTAGTGGCTCCAGTTCACGCCGGTGGGCGCCACCTGGTTGGAGCCGAAGAAGCGGATCAGCGCATACAGCGGGTCGCTGGTCACGTAGGCCACGTTGTTGGCGGTGATGTTGCCCTGGCGGGCGATCTCGCCGGCCGCGCCTTGGCGCCAGCAGGTGTACAGCACCTCCAGCTCCACGGCCTGGAACTCCAGCTCGATGCCCACTTCGCGGTAGGCCGCCTGGATGTACTCGTTCATCGGCATGGACAGCATCTGGCCGCTGCCGCCGGTGGCGATCAGGAACTTGGTCTTCAGCGGATTGGCGCGGCTGAAGCCGGCCTGCTGCACCAGGCGGCGGGCCTGGTCGGGGTCGTACTTCACCTCGAATTTCGGCTTGCCGAACCAGGGCGAGGACGGGTCCACCACGCCCACCGCGGGCTTGGCCAGGCCGTTCATCAGCGCCACCACCTCGTCGCGGTTGATCGCCAGGTTGGCGGCCTTGCGCAGGCGGATGTCGGTCCAGGGGGAGCCGGGCAGCGTGCTGAGGTGGTAGTTCCACACATGCGGCGTGACGTTCTCCACGATCTTCATGCCGGACTGCTTCAGCCGGGGAACGAAGTCGGGCGCCGGGGTCTCGATGAAATCGACCTGTCCGGTCAGAAGCGCGTTGCTGCGGGTGGTGGCTTCCGGCGCGCAGACCAGGATGACGCGGTCGGCCTTGGCCATCCGCTTGGGGTCCCAGTACTGGGTGTTGCGGACCAGCTCGGCGCTGGCGCGCGGCGTCAGCTTGGCCAGGCGGAACGGGCCGGTGCCGGAGGGCTCGAAGGCGAACTTCTCCCAGCTGTTGCCCAGCTTGGCGTACTGCGCCGGGGAGGAGATCAGGAACCACAGCATCTGGTACGGGAAGATGCTGTCCACCGCCTTGGTGGTTACCTCCACCGTCATCGCGTCCAGCTTGCGCCAGCTGGCCACGCTGGGCAGGCGCGGGCGCACCTGGGCGGCCTGGCGCTGGTCGAAATGCGGGCTCTGCGGGTTCAGCACCTTGTCGAAGTTCCAGACCACGGCGTCGGCGTCGAAGGCGCTGCCGTCGTGGAACTTCACGCCCGGGCGCAGGTGGAAGATCCACTTCTTGCGGTCGGCGGGGTCGGCTTCCCAGCGGGTGGCCAGGCCGGGCATCAGCTTGCCCGGGCGGTTGGCGACGTCCATCTCCCACGCCACCAGCGGGTCGTAGATGGTGTAGCCGGTGAACTGGTAGGCGCCCGCGCCACGGTCCGGCTGGCCGGTCGTCTGCGGAATGTCGTTCATCGAGATGCCGTAGCGGATCACGCGTTCGGCCTGGGCGTTGGCGGGAGCGATTGCCCAATCGCTGGGCATGGCGGCGAAGCCGGAGGCGCCGAGAAGGGCGCGGCGGGAGAAGGTCATGCAGGTGCCTCGGGGTTGGTTGCCGGGGCGGTTGCAAGGCGCGTGCCGGGGCCAGCCGGGCGGCCATGGGCCGCGCGGCCGGGCCTAGTCCGGCGTGCCGGTCCGGGTGGAGGCGCCGCTCTCCGCCACCAGCACCCGCCGCCGCCGGGCCTTCGCCACATCCACCGGCAGCCCGGCGAACATGTCCTTCTGCGCTTCCATCAGCGTCAGCCCGGCGAAGCGCGGCGCCACCGCCTGGCCCAGGCGTTCCCACACGCCGGCACCGCGCAGCAGCAGCCGGTTGCGGAAGGGCGGCACGAACAGCGCGGCGTCGCGCCGCTCCACCCGGAACATCTGCCGGCGCAGCAGCGCCTCCAGCTGGCCGGCGGAATAGGGCTGGCCATGGCCGAAGGGCGTCGCCTCGCGGTGCGCCCATAGCCCCAGGCGGTTGGGCACCACCACCAGCAGGCGGCCGTCATCCTTCAGCACGCGCCAGGCCTCGCGCAGCAGGCGGCGGGCGTTCTCGGCCGCTTCCAGCCCGTGCACCAGCAGCACCCGGTCGAAGCTGAGGTCCGGGAAGGGCAGGGCGTCCTCATCCGCAATCGCGGTGCGGCTGGGCTGCTTGCGCGGCCACCGCCAGGGCCGCAGGTGGCTGGGCACCAGGCAGACGCAGCGGGTGGCGTCGTCCTTCCACAGCCGCAGGTAGGGGCTGGCATAGCCCAGCCCCAGCACCGCCTGGCCGCGTGCCTCCGGCCACAGCGCGCGGAGCCGGCGGCGCAGCAGGCGTGCGGCAACCTGCCCCGCTGGCGAGGAATAGAAGTCGCCCAGGCCGTGGACCTCATGGCTCATGCCCCCAATATAGGGCAGCCGGCGCCCGGTTGGATGGGCTGATGGAAATTCGCTATGATGCTAACAATGGCGCGGGAGATTCGGGCACATGGCACTTTCGGTTGAGCCGGTTGCGGCGCTGTCGGACAACTACATCTGGCTGCTGAAGGACGCGGCGACCGGGGCGGTGGCGATCTGCGACCCCGGCGAGGCCGGCCCGGCGATTGCGGCCGTCGAGGCCAATGGCGGCCGGCTGGACCTGGTGCTGCTGACCCACCACCACGGCGACCACATCGCCGGGGCCGAGGAATTGCGGGCGAAGTACGGGGCCAAGCTGGTCGGCGCCACCGCGGATGCGCGCCGGCTGCCGAAGCTGGATATCTCCCTGGCCGAGGGCGACAAGGTGGCGCTGGGCGGGTCGGAGGCGGTGGTGATCGACACGCCCGGCCATACCCGCGGGCATATCGCCTTCCATTTCCCCACGGCGCGGGTGCTGCTGTGCGGCGATACGCTGTTCAGCCTGGGCTGCGGCCGCCTGCTGGAAGGCACGGCGGCCGAGATGTTCGACAGCCTGCGCAAGCTGGCGGCGCTGCCGGGGGAGACGCTGGTCTGCTGCGGGCATGAGTATACCGAGAGCAATGCGCGCTTCGCCCTGACGGTGGAGCAGAACAACACCTGCCTGGTGGCGCGCAGCGCGGAGGTGCGGGTGCAGCGCGGCGCCGGCCGGCCGACGGTGCCGACGACCATGGCGGATGAGCTGGCGGCCAACCCCTTCCTGCGCGCCGGCAGCGTCGCCAGGCTGGCGGAAATCCGCACGGCGAAGGACAATTTCCGCTGAAACCAGGCGGCCGGCGGCCACGTTTCCGCCGGCATGGGCAGCACCGCGAAGCGCAGCGACCCCGCGCTATGGGACCGGGTGAAGCAGCAGGTCACCGCCGGCGACAAGGGCGGTGAACCCGGGCAGTGGTCGGCGCGCAAGGCGCAGCTGGCGGTGCAGCGCTACAAGGCCGCGGGCGGCGGCTATGCCGGGCCGAAGCGGGCCGACAACCACCTGCAGGAATGGACGGCGCAGGACTGGGGCACGGCCTCCGGCAAGCGCAGCCGCGACAGCGGGGAACGCTACCTGCCGCAGGCGGCGCGCGAGCACCTGAGCCAGGCCGACTACGCCCGCACCAGCGCGAAGAAGCGGGCGGATACCGCGAAGGGGCGGCAGTTCTCCCGCCAGCCCGGCGATGTCGCGGCGAAGACCGCGCCCTTCCGCGCCGAGGGCAAGGCGGCGCTGCTGGCCGAGGCGCGGCGGCGCGGCGTGCCCGGGCGGTCGCGCATGACCAAGGCCGAGCTGCGCGATGCCCTCCGACCCTGACGCCGAGCTGCGCCAGGCCTTTCGCGCCGCGGTCAACATGGGCGCGGCGGAGCTGGCGCGCTGGCTGGAGAGCGAGGAAAGCCGCTCGGTCGGTTGGGTGCATGCGGGCGAGGACGAGAGCGTCGGGCACCATTCCGGGCGGCGAATCGTGGAGATCCTGCGCCGGCCGGCGGCGCAGCTGGACGCGGCCGACCTGGCGCATATGCGCAAGGTGGTCGGCTACGTGAAGCGGCACTGCGCCCAGGGGCCGGCAGAGGGCGTGGAGCATTCCCGCTGGCGCTACAGCCTGATGAACTGGGGCCACGACCCGCTGAAACCCGGCTGACGCGGCGGCGGCGCGGTGTAGCCTTCGCCCCCTGGTTGCCGCAGGGGGCAGGGATGCGTGCGCTGTGGGTGCTGCTGGCGTTGTGGGCCGGACCGGGGCTGGCGCAATCCGTGCAGGTGCAGGGCATCGCCGCGCCGGTCGAGATCGTCACCGATCGCTGGGGCATGCCGCACATCACCGCCGCCAGCCAGGCGGATGCCTTCTTCGGCCAGGGCTACGCGGCGGCCAGCAACCGGCTGTGGCAGATGGACATCGCCCGGCGCCGCATGCTGGGGCGCATGGCGGTGGCCTTCGGCGCCGAGTACCTGCCGCTGGACCAGGCGGCGCGGACGCTGCTGTTCCGCGGCGACCTGCAGGCGGAATGGGCGGTGCAGTACCCGCCGGCGGTGCCGCTGGCGCGGGCCTGGGTGGCCGGGGTGAATGCCCGCATCGCCGAGGTGCTGGCCAACCCGGCGCTGCTGCCGCCCGAGTTCGTGGCCATGGAGATGCGGCCGGAACCCTGGGCGGCGGACGACCTGATGCTGATGCGCCGCAGCGGCCCGCCGAACGTGCGGGGCGAGATGCGCCGCGCCGTGCTGGCCTGCGCCGGCGCACTGGAACTGGACGGGCTGGCGCAGAAGCTGGAGCCGCCGCATCCGCTGGTGGTGCCGGCCGGGCTGGACCCCTGCGCGCTGCGCCCGGAGATGCTGGCGGTGCTGGAGCGCAACGCCGGGCCTGCGCCGTGGCCGCGCACCAGGCGAGCCGGCGCGCTGGGGCCGGCCGGCACGGCGCTGGCGCTGGTCGATGACCTCGACTCGCAGCAGGGCAGCAATGCCTGGGTGGTTTCGCCCGCGCGCACCGGCACCGGCCGGGCGTTGCTGGCCACCGACCCGCATCTGCCGGTCTCGGTGCCCGGGCCGCAATTCCTGGTGCACCTGAAGGCGCCGGGTCTGGATGCCATCGGCAGTGGCTGGGTGTTCCGGCCGGGCACGCAGGGCGGCCATAACGACCGGGTGGCGCGCGGGCGCACCGACTTTCAGATGGACCAGGAGGACCTGGTGCTGCTGGAGCTGGACGCTGCCGGCACGGCCTACCGGGTCCCCGGCGGCTGGGCGCCGATCACGCGCAGCACCGAGCGGATCGCGGTGCGGGACGCGGCGCCGGCCGAGCTGGCGGTGGCCGGGACGCCGCTGGGGCCGGTCATTCATGAGGACCGGGCGGCGCGGCGGGCGCTGGTGCTGCGGAGCGCGCAGCTGCAGTCGGGGCCCTCGACCGCGCTGGAATATATCGGTGTGACGATCGCGCGGAACTGGGCGGAGCACCAGGCGGCGCTGCGCTTCGTCTCCTGGGGCAGCAACTACTTCTACGCCGATGTCGAGGGCAACATCGGCTGGCAGACCGGCGGGCGCATGCCGCGGCGGCGCGGCCATGACGGGCTGCTGCCGGTGCCGGCGGCGGGCGGCTTCGGCTGGGATGGCTTCCTGCCGCTGGAGGAGATGGTCGGCGAGTTCAACCCGCCGCGCGGCTGGATCGGCAGCGGCAACCAGATGCCGTTTCCGGAAGGCTGGCCCGACGCCAGGCGCACCAGCTGGGAATGGATTCCGGATGACCGCTATCGGCGCCTCAGCGAGGTGCTGGCGGTGCAGGTGCCGCACGCCCAGGCCGAGGCGCTGGCCCTGCAGCAGGACGTGGTGAGCCTGCGCGCCCGCGCCCTGCTGCCGGTGCTGGCCAGCCTGCCGGACCCGCCGGCCGAGGCGGCGCTGCTGCGCGCCTGGGACACGCGGATGGAGGCCGACAGCGAGGCGGCGGCGCTCTTCGCCTTCTGGTGGTCGGAGCTGGCCGGGGCGGTGCGCCTGGCCATGGTGCCGGAACCGCTGCGTGCCGCGCTGCCCAGCCTGCACCCGCAGGTGATGCTGGCGCTGGCGACCGGCGAGGACCCGAGGCTGGGCGAGCGCCGGCTGCCCCTGGTGAGCCAGGCGCTGCACGCCGCCGCGACGCGCTGGCGGGCGCTGCCGGCGGCGGAGCGCCGCTGGGGCGACCAGCATCGGGTGGAGTTGCGCCACGCGCTGGGCGGGCTGCTGCCGGATGCGAATGTGCTGGGCGGCCGCAGCGGTGGCGATGGCGCGACGCTGATGGCGCGTTGGTGGGTCAGCGCCGCCCGGCCGCAGACCACCGGCGGCGCCAGCTACCGCATGGTGGTGGAGCTGGGCGACTGGGAGCGGGCGCGGGCCAGCAACCTGCCGGGCCAATCCGGCGACCCGCGCAGCCCGCACTACGCCGACCTGTATGGCATGTGGGTGGCGGGCGAGACCTTTCCGCTGGCCTATGGCGCGGACGCCGTGCGGGCGGTGGCGGAATCCACGCTGACCCTGCTGCCCAAGTGAGGCGAGCAGGGTTAGGCTGCGCCGGGATCAACCGAAGAGGGATTGTCCAATGAAGCTGACCAAGTCGGGCGCCAGCCCCTATGTGCGCAAGGCCGTGGCCTGCGCGATCAAGCGCGGCGTCAAGTTCGAGGGCTGGGAGATCGGCAGTGCCTCGCCGGAGCTGACGCCGTTCAACGCGCTGAACAAGATCCCGACGCTGGTGACGGATGACGGCATGTCGTTGTTCGACAGCCCGGTGATCTGCGAATACCTGGACAGCATCGGCGACGCGCCCAAGCTGTTCCCGCCCGTGGGCCCGGCCCGCTGGACCGCGCTGCGCCAGCAGGCCCTGGCCGATGGCATCCTGGACGCCTCGCAGCCGCGCCGGCGCGAGATCGGCCTGCCGCAGGATGAGGGGCGCGTGGCCTACATCGCCATGCAGCGCGGCAAGGTGGACAAGGCGATCGCGGCGCTGGAAAGCGAGGCCGGCACGCTGGGCGAGCTGACCACGATCGGCGAGATCACCATCGCCTGCGCGCTGGGCTACCTGGACTTCCGCTACGCCAACGAGCCCTGGCGCCAGGCCGCGCCGAAGCTGGCCGCCTGGTACGAGCGGGTGCTGAAGCTGCCGCCGCTGGCGCAGACCATGCCGGTGGGCTGAGGCCGGCTGATGAACCTTAGGGATGCGAACCAGCCGGCCAGCGCGGTGATAGCCGCGCTGGGGTTGCAGCCGCATCCCGAGGGTGGCTGGTACCGGGAACTGTGGCGCGACCTGCCGCCGGGCGGCGGGCGCGGCGCGGGCACCGCGATCCACTACCTGCTGGCGGCGGGCGAGAGCAGCCACTGGCATCGGGTGGACGCGGCCGAGGCCTGGCACTGGTACGCCGGTGGCGCGCTGCTGTTGCGGATGGCGGGGCCGGATGGCGAGCGGCGGGAGGTTCGGCTGGGGCCGGATCTGGGCGCCGGGGAAGCGACCTTCGCGCTGGTACCCGCCGGCTGGTGGCAGGCCGCGGCGCCGCTGGGGGAATGGGTGCTGGTGGGCTGCACGGTCTGCCCGGCCTTCGAGTTTTCCGGGTTTGAGATGGCGCCGCCGGGGTGGCAGCCGGTCTAGCTCCTCGCCCGCGCCGCCACCACCCCGCCGCCGGCGACCAGCGCTGTCGCCGCCAAGGCCCGCCAGCCCAGAACGCCTTCCCCCATGGCGCCCAGCAGCAGTGTGGAGGCGACCGGCGTGGCATAGGCCAGTGTGCCCAGCAGCCGCGGGTCGCCCTGCTTCATGCCGACATCCCACAGGAAGAAGGCCGCGCCCATCGGGCCGAGGCCGAGCAGCAGCACCGCCACCGCCTGCCCGCTGGTGAAGCCGGCGGGCGATGCCTCGAACGCCAAATGCGCCGCCAGGGCCAGCGCGGCGGAGGCCAGGCAGAAGCCGGCGACGGCCTCGGTCGGCACCGCGGCCATGCGGCGGGAGGTGACCGAATACAGCGCCCAGGTCAGGGCGGAGAGCAGCGCGCAGCCGAAGCCGAGCGCGGCCGAGGCCGGGAAGGCCGCGCCCGCCCCCAGCAGCAGCGCCGCGCCGGCGCCGCCCATGGCCACGCCGGCCAGCCGCCACGGCCCGAGCCGCAGCCCCAGGATCGGCGCCGAGAGCAGCACGATCAGCAGCGGCCACAGGTAGTTCAGCAGGTTGGCCTCCACCGGCGGCGCCAGGGCCAGGCTGGCGAAGTACAGCGCATGAAAGCCCGCCAGCCCGCCGACGCCATGTGCCCAGGCCAGCGGCGGTTGCCGCAGCAGCGCCAGCCGGCCACGCACCGCCACCAGCAGCAGCGCCAGCCCGCCACCCACCGCGAAGCCGAGGCCGGTCAGCAGCAGCGGCGGCAAGGGTTGGGCCAACCGCGCCAGCGGCGCCAGAAAGGCCCAGAGCAGCAGCGCCGCGGCGCCAAGCCAGGTGGCGCGGTTCATGCGCTGGTGTCCCGCGCGGGGATGGAACGAGCGGCGCTCATCTGGCAATGCTTGGCGGCAGGCGGGCGCAACCGCCGGGGAGAGCGAGCATGGGCTTCATCATCCACGTCCTGGTTACCGCCTTCGCGCTATGGACCGCGACGCGCGTGGTAAGCGGGATCACCGTGCCGGAACAGGGGCTGAACCTGATCTTCGCCGCCATCGTCTTCGGCCTGGTGAATGCGCTGGTGAAGCCGGTCTTCACCGTGCTGACCCTGCCGCTGACCTTCCTGACGCTGGGGCTGTTCCTGCTGGTGATCAACGCGCTGATGCTGATGCTGACCGCCTATGTCGTGCCGGGCATGGCGGTGGACGGTTTCGCCAGCGCCTTCTGGGGCGCGCTGGTCATTGCCGCGGTCAGCTGGGTGGTCGGGCTGGCCTTCGGGCTGCGCTGAGCCGCGCCTTCAGGGCTGGCCCGGCAGCTTCTTGTAGGGCTGCGGGCCAACCCGCCAGCGTTCCACGCGGATGGACTGCCAGACGCCTTCCCGCGTGTAGGGGTCGGCTTCGGCCAGGGCGCGGGCGGCGGCTTCATCCGGCGCCGTGACGGCCATGATGGAGCCGACCATGCGGCCCTCCGGCGCATCCAGGATGGCGCCGCCCAGGCGGACGCGCCCTGCCGCCAGCAGCGGCTGCAGCCCGGCCAGGTGCCCCGGGCGGGCGGCCAGGCGGCGGGCCTCGGCGCCGGGGTCGGTGCCGTCCATGGCGATGATGGCCCAGGTGAAGATGGGCTCCTCCCCCGGCATCGGCGGCGCCGGGTAGGGCAGCGGCGCGACGCGGAACGGCAGGATCTCCACCCGCTGCCAGACGCCCTGCTGCTGGAACGGCTCCACCGCCAGGTAGCCGTCCATCTCCGCGCGGTCGGCCACATCGAAGAACTGCAGGCTGCCGGTGGTGGTCGCGTCGTCGGGCATGCGTGGGCCGGAGAGGATCAGCTTGCCCGCGCTGGTCCAGCGGATGAGGTTTTCCACATGCGCCGGGCGGGTGGCGACGCGGCGCGCCGGGGCGCCGGCGTCGGTGTGGTCGTCGCCGATCAGGACGAAGTGCATGGACGGGCTCCCTCGGTTGGGTGGCAGGATGCGCCGAAACCGGCGGCGCCGCCAAGGCGGGCAGGGCGGCGATCGCGGGGCGGCCGTAACCCTGGCCGGCCGTGGGGCGTAGTGCAGGGGGTCGGCGCGGCCAACCGCGCGACACGGGCCGAACAGGAATCACCCCATCATGCGTCTTGCCACCACCCTCGCCCTGGCCGGGCTGCTTGCCCTGCCGATGGCTGCCCCGGCGCAGACCCAGCCGGAACCCGCCACGCCGGACCAACTGGTGGATGCGCTGGAAGGCCTGTTCGGCCGCAACGCCGGGCAGCGCCGCGCCCACCCCAAGGGCTTCTGCGCCGAGGGCGAATGGACCTCCACCGGCGCCGGCGCGGCGCTGAGCAAGGCGACGACCCTGGCGCCCGGCACCCGCGCCCCGCTGCTGGCGCGGCTCTCCCTGGCCGGCGGCAACCCGCGCGCGCCGGACAACGTGGACAATGTCCGCGGCCTGGCGATGCGGCTGGACCTGCCGGGCGGGCAGACGCACGACTTCGTGGTGATCTCGGCGCCGCTGTTCGGCGTGCGCACGCCCGAGCAGTTCCGCGACAACCTGGTGGTGCGGCGGCCCAACCCCGCCACCGGCCAGCCGGACCAGGCGCGCATCCAGGCCTTCGTCGCCGCCAACCCGGAAGTGACGCGCCAGGCCGCCTGGATCCGCGCCAACCCGCCGTCGGACAGCTATGCCAGCGCGCCCTATTTCGGCGTGCACAGCTTCATGTTCACCAATGCGGCGGGGCAGACCCAGCCGGCGCGCTGGAGCTTCGAGCCGGTCGAGGGGCGGCGCAGCATGACGGCGGAGGACCGCCAGCGGCTGGGGCCGGACTTCCTGGCCGGCGAGATGTCGGCGCGGCTGGGGCGTGGCGCGGCGGAATGGCGCGTCTTCCTGACCACGGCGCAGCCGGGCGACGTGCTGACCGACGCCACCGTGGCCTGGCCGGAAGACCGCGCGAAGGTGGAGGTGGCGCGGCTGCGGATCAACCGGATCGCGGCGGCCGACGCCTGCACCGGGCAGATGTTCAGCCCGGTTTCCCTGCCGGAAGGGATCGAGCCGTCCGACGACCCGATCCTGCAGATGCGGACCCCGGCCTACGCGGTTTCCTTCAGCCGGCGGGTCCAGGGGCAGTAGGCAGCAAGGGCCGGGCGCGTGCGAGGCGCGCCCGGCCTGCTGCCTCAGTACATGTGCTGGCCGCCGTTGATGCTCAGCGTGGACCCGGTGACGAAGTCGGCGTCATCGGCGGTCAGGAACAGCACGCCGCGGGCGATGTCGTAGGCGCGGCCCAGGCGGCCCATGGGGATGCGGGCGACGATCTTCTCCAGCACGTCCGGCGGCACGGCGCGGACCATCTCGGTGTCCACGTAGCCGGGGGCGATGGCGTTGACGGTGATCTGGCTGCGCGCGCCTTCCTGGGCCAGGGCCTTGGTGAAGCCGTGGATGCCGGACTTGGCGGCGGCGTAGTTGACCTGGCCGTACTGGCCGGCCTGGCCGTTGACGCTGCCGATGTTGACGATGCGGCCGAACTTCTTCGCCGTCATGCCGTCCCACACCAGCTTGCAGGTGTTGTAGCAACCGCCCAGGTTGGTATCCATCACTTGGTCCCACATCTCGCGCGACAGGCGCTTCATGGTGGCGTCGCGGGTGATGCCGGCGTTGTTGACCAGGATCTCGACCGGGCCGATCTCGGTGCTGATCTGCTTGATCGCGGCGGCGCATTGCTCGTAGTCGGCCACGTCGAACTTGTAGCAGGGAATGCCGGTGCGCTTGGTGAAGGCCTCGGCCGCGGCGTCATTGCCGGCATAGCTGGCAACCACCGTGCGGCCGGCGGCCTGCAACGCTTCCGAGATGGCGGCACCGATGCCGCGTTGACCACCCGTAACCAATGCTACCCGAGGCATGTCCTGGCTCCCTGTTGGTTTATGCTGCGGTGCAGCAATGGGGCTTCTGATTGACGCCCGTGACGAAATTAAGGCGTGCGAAGCGCCCTGTACACCTTGAGATGGATCAAGGACGCCGCCTCTCGATTGCGTGAAAAAGGTGGCGGCCCGGAAGAGCACTCAGTCTTGGAAGGGCCAGACTGGACATTTCCTCCCTCGACTCGGCCCGGCAGGCGCAACCTGCCGGGCGATTTTTTTGTGCCATCCGCAAGCCGCAGGGCGCAGGGCGAAGCCCGAGCACCCGGAGGCGTGAAGCGGATGGCCAGGCCGCTTGCCATCCGCAAGCCGCAGGGCGCAGGGCGAAGCCCGAGCACCCGGAAGCGTGAAGCGGATGGCCAGAGGGGTTACCGCAGCGGCAGGGCGTACATCAGGCCCCCGCGGGTCCACAGGTCGTTCAGGCCGCGCGGCAGCCCGATCGGGCTGCCGGCGCCCAGGTGGCGGTTGAAGCTCTCGCCGTAGTTGCCGACCAGCTTGATGACGTTGAAGGCCCAGTTCTCCTCCAGCCCCAGCGCCTTGCCGAAGCCCGGGGTGACGCCGAGGATCCGCATGATGTTGGGGTCCTGGCTGGTCCGCATCTGCTCCACATTGGCGCTGGTCAGGCCGATTTCCTCTGCCTCCACCATCAGCCGCAGCACCCAGGCCACCAGGTCCAGCCACTGGTCGTCGCCATGGCGGACCATGGGGCCCAGCGGCTCCTTGGAGACGCGTTCCGGCAGGATGACGTGGTCGTTCGGGTCGCGCAGGGCGGAGACGCGCAGCGCGGCCAGCTGGCTGGCGTCGCTGGTCATGGCGTCGCACCGGCCGGCCTGGTAGGCGGCGGTCATCTCATCCATCGAGGACAGCACGACCGGGGAGATGCGGATGTTCTCCCGCCGGGCGTAGTCGGCCAGGTTCAACTCGGTGGTGGAGCCGGGCAGCACGCAGACCGTTGCGCCGTTCAGCTGCTTCGCGCTGGTGATGTTGGCGCGCTTCGGCACCATGAAGCCCTGGCCGTCGTAGAAGTTCACGCCGGCCATGTTGAAGCCCAGCGAGGTGTCGCGCAGCAGGGTCTGGGTGACGTTGCGGGCCAGCACGTCGATCTCGCCGGATTGCAGCGCCACGAAGCGGGTCTGGTAGGTGGTGGGGACGAAGCGGACCTTGCTGGTGTCGCCCCACAGCGCCGCGGCGATGGCGCGGCAGAAGTCGGCATCCAACCCCTGGTACACGCCGCGCGCGTCCGGCGCGCTGAAGCCGGCGACGCCGGTGTTGACGCCGCAGATCAGGCTGCCGCGCGCCTTCACCTGGTCGAAGGTCGTTCCGGCTCCTGCCGGTGTTGAACTAATCGCGAGTGTTAGAAAAAGCAGCAGTTGCAGAAGCCGACTCATGATTAATCTCCTGGTGGATAGCCACGGAAACCCTAGGCTGAAGCTGCCCCCGCCGTCATCAGCCTGGACGCCCGGTGTTGCATTCAGTGGCTGTTCACTTGTATGTGTGTATGCAGTAGACCGTGCTTTGGAGCCCCCCAGGATGAACCCGTCGGCCCTGCCCGTTGAGAGCGAGAATGAGACGACCGACCGGCAGGCGCTGCTGCTGATGCTCTCGTATGTCGAGGCGGAATGCCGGCGGCTGGGGGCGATGGACGCGGCGCGGCATGCCGCGCTGGCGGCGGGGCTGCTGCCGGAGATCGTGCTGCCGGCCAACCCGGTTTCGCCGCCGGCCGAGGCGAAGCGCGGCCGCGGGCTGCGGCTGCACTGAGCGCGGCGCGCCCGGGGGTCAGCCCCGGCGCAGCAGGAACAGCGCCTGTTCGCCGAACAGGTTGGCCAACCTGGCGGAACGCCGCCACGGCGCCCGCAGGCCGTTCTCATCCGCGGCCAGCCATTGCTCCACCACATAGCCTTCCAGCGCGCACAGGTCGAAGAAGTCGCGGATGGTGCAGGGGTGGATGTTCGGCGTCTCGAACCAGGGCCGGTGCCAGGTGCCGGTCATCGGCATGCGGCCCTTGGTCAGCAGCTGCCAGCGCACCTGCCAATGGCCGAAATTCGGGAAGCTGACGATGGCGTGCCGGCCGATGCGCAGCATCTGGCGCAGCACTTCTCGCGGGCGTTCGACGGCCTGCAGGGTGCGGGACAGCACGACGTAGTCGAAGGCGGCATCCGGGTAGAAAGCCAGGTCGTTGTCGGCATCGCCATGGATCACCGCCAGGCCGTTGGCCACCGCTTCCGTCACCTCGGCCATGTCGATCTCGATGCCCCGGGCATCGGCGCCCTTGGTCGTCGTCAGGTGGGCCAGCAGCGCGCCGTCGCCGCAGCCGATATCCAGCACGCGGGCGCCGGGCGTCACCATCTCGGCGATCAGCCTGAGGTCCAGCCGCATGTTCTTGGCGACGTACTGGATCGGGGCATGGGTATCGGGCATGGACCTCAAACCCCCAGCCTGGCGGCGCAGCCGGACAGGAAGCCGCCCAGCGCGCGGTGGAATTCCGGTTCCTCCAGCAGGAAGGCGTCGTGGCCCTTGTCGGTCGTGAACTCCACGAAGCTGACATTGGCCGCCGCCGCGTTCAACGCGCGCACGATGTGCCGGCTTTCGCTGGTCGGGTACAGCCAGTCGGTGCTGAAGGACGCCACGAAGAAGCGCGTGGCGGTGCCGGCGAAGGCATTGGCGAGGTTGCCGCCATGCTCGGCGGCAATGTCCAGGTAGTCTGTGGCGCGGGTGATGGTCAGGTAGCTGTTGGCGTCGAACCGGCGGACGAAGGTGCTGCCCTGGTAGCGCAGGTAGGACTGCACCTCGAACACGTCCTCC
Organism: Acetobacteraceae bacterium; assembly: GCA_947455205.1. Classification (GTDB taxonomy): domain Bacteria; phylum Pseudomonadota; class Alphaproteobacteria; order Acetobacterales; family Acetobacteraceae; genus CAIMOR01. Next base: position 88,950 of record CANGNF010000006.1, read on the forward strand.
AGCAGGGTCAGGGTCTGCGCGCCGCGCAGCCGGCGGCCGAACTTCCGCTGCAACGCCTCCTCGGACAGGTAGGTGATGTGCGCGACCATGCGGGCCACCGAAAGCCCCTGGGCCGGCACGCGGCCATCCTCCCAGTAGCGGCCGCCCTTGTAGTCGGGGTCGGCATGGATCGCGGCGCGGCCGACCTCGTCGAAGGCGATGTTCTGCGCGCTGTGGTGCGCGGCCGTGGCGATGGGCACGCAGGCGAAGACGCTGTCGGGGTAGCAGGCGGCCCATTGCAGCGCCTGCATGCCGCCCAGCGAGCCGCCGACCACGGCCAGCAGGCGCTCGATGCCCAGGTGCTCGACCAGCCGCTTCTGCTGGCGGACCATGTCGCGGACCGTCACATTGGGAAAGTCGGTGCCCCAGGGGCGGCCCATGCCGCGGCCTTCGGCGTCCGTCATCTCCTCGCGCGGGCCGGTGGTGCCCATGCAGCCGCCCAGCACGTTGGCGCAGATGATGAAGTAGCGGTTGGTGTCCAGCGGGCGGCCGGGGCCGACGATGTTGCTCCACCAGCCCGGCTTGCCGGTCACCGGGTTCTGCTCGGCCAGGTACTGGTCGCCGGTCAGCGCGTGGCAGACCATCACCGCATTGCTGCGGGCCTGGTTCAGCTTGCCATAGGTGCGGTAGGCCACGGCATGGCGCGCCAGCGAGACGCCGCAGTCCAGCGCCAACTCCTCGGCGAAGACGGCGCGCTGGTGATCAACCTGCGTGAACGGGGAGACGGGTGGTAACATGGCCCTGGGCGTTGCGTTGTGGCGCAGCATTAAGGCCGCGCCGCCCTTGCTTCAACCTTTCGCGGGGCGGCGCCGGCGTTGCGCCCGCGCAACGCGGCGATGATGCGGCCGGTTTGGGCGCGGCGCGGCTTGGCGTGGCGGGCGCTGGCGTCTATTGCTGGTTTGGAAGACGCCAGGCAATGAACGCAGTACCAGACCCCATGACCGCACCCCCTGCAGACCCGTCGCTGCCTGCCCTCCGGGCGGAGATCGACCGGCTGGACGACGCCCTGCACGACCTGCTGATGCAACGGGCCGACGTGGTGGCCCGCCTGGCGCAAAGCCGCGCCAAGGGCGCCGGCACGCCGCTGCGCCCGGGGCGGGAGGCGCTGATCCTGCGCCGCCTGCTGGCGCGCCATGCCGGGCCGCTGCCCACCGCCGCCCTGGTGCGGCTGTGGCGGGAGATCTTTGCCTCCTCCACTCTGATGCAGGGCAATTTCTCGGTCGCCGCCTGCATCCGCCAGCCGGAGCAGGAACGGGTGGTGCGGGAGCATTTCGGCGCCGGCACGCCGGTGAAGCTGCACCCGTCCAGCGCCGCGGCGCTGGCGGCGGTGTCCTCCGCCAAGGCCAGCCTGGCGCTGCTGCCCCTGCCGCAGGAGGCCGAGCCGGCCGAGGCCGCCTGGTGGACCCGGCTGGAAAGCCCGCGCCTGCAGGTGGTGGCGCGGCTGCCCTTCCTCAGCGCCGCCGAGCATGGGCTGGAAATGCTGGCGGTGGCGCCGGTGCCGCCGGATGAAACCGGGCATGACCGCAGCCTGCTGCGGCTGGAGACCAGCCGGTCGCTCAGCCGGGCGGCGGTGGCGCAGGCGCTGAACGCCGCCGGACTGGTGCCCCTGACGCTGCAACTGCGGACCGATGCCGGCTTTACCCGCCTGCTGGTCGAGGTGGACGGCGCGGTGCAGGCCGACGACCCGCGCCTGGCCGGGCTGCCCTTCGACCGTGCCCAGCCGCTCGGCTTCTATGCCGTGCCGGAGAGAGGAGAGTAGACATGGCCCACCCCTTGCCGCGCCCCAGCATCCTCTCGATCGAGCCCTATGTCGGTGGCGAATCGAAGGTCGAGGGCGTCAACCGCATCATCAAGCTGTCCTCCAACGAGGGCGCCTTCGGCGTGCCGCCCGGCGCCGTGGCGGCCATGCAGCGCGCCGCGGCCGAGATGCACCGCTACCCCGACGGCCACGCCAATGCGCTGCGCGCCGCGCTGGGGCGGAAGTTCGGGCTGGACCCCGCGCGGATCGTCTGCGGCAATGGCAGCGACGAGATCATCCAGCACCTGATCCTGGCCTATGGCGGCGAGGGCACCGAGCTGGTGATGAGCGCGCATGGCTTCGTCATGTACGACATCTCCGGCCGCTATGCCGGCTGCCGCGTGATCAAGGTGCCGGAGAAGAACCTGACGGCCGATGTGGACGCGATGATCGCGGCCTGCGGCCCGCGCACCAAGCTGGTCTTCCTGGCCAACCCGAACAACCCGACCGGCAGCATGCTGCCGCGCGGCGAGGTGACCAGGCTGCGCGCCGGGCTGCGCGACGACATCCTGCTGGTGCTGGACAGCGCCTACGCGGAATACGTCCGCCACCCCGACTACGACGCCGGCGTGGAACTGGTGGATGCCGGCACCAACACCATCATGACCCGCACCTTCAGCAAGGTGTTCGGCCTGGGCGGCGCGCGGTTGGGCTGGGCCTATGCCGGGGCCGAGGTGATCGACGTGCTGAACCGCGTGCGCGGGCCGTTCAACGTCAACGCCCAGGCGCTGGCCGCCGGCGTCGGCGCGCTGGAGGAAGAGGGCTGGATCGAGAAGTCCGTGGTCCATAACGCACTGTGGCGCGGCAAGCTGGGCGACGCGCTGCGCGAGCTGGGCCTGGTGGTCTATCCCAGCGAGGGCAACTTCCTGCTGGTTGATTTCGGCGACCCCGCGCGGGCCAAGGCCTGCGACGCGGCGCTGCGGGCGCGTGGCGTGATCGTGCGGCTGGTCGGCGCCTACAGCCTGCCGAACTGCCTGCGGATCACCGTCGGCACCGCCGAGGAATGCACGCTGGTGCTGGAGGCCGTGAAGGCGTTCCTCGGATGAGTGCGCCGCTGTTCAACCGGCTGTGCCTGGTGGGCATCGGGCTGATCGGGTCCTCCATCGCGCGGCTGGCGAAGGAGCGCGGCGATATCGCCGGCACCATCGTGGCCACCGCGCGCAGTGCGGAAACCCTGGCCCGGGTGCGCGAACTGGGCATTGCCGACGAGGTGGAGCCGGACGCGGAGCGTGCCGTGGCCGGTGCCGACTGCGTGATCTTCTGCGTGCCGGTCGGCGCCTATGCCAAGGTGATGGCGCAGGTGGCGCCGCACCTGGCGCCCGGCTGCGTGCTGACCGATGTGGGCTCCACCAAGGGCAGCGTGGTGCGCGACCTTGGCCCGCTGCTGCCGCCCGGCGTGCACCTGGTGCCGGCGCACCCGATGGCGGGCACCGAGCACAGCGGCCCGGATGCCGGCTTCAGCACCCTGTTCAAGGGCCGCTACACCATCGTCACGCCGCTGCCGGAGACCGACCCGGACGCCGTGGAGAAGGTGAAGGAGCTGTGGCGCCGCGCCGGTTCCACCGTGGAGACGCTGGACCCGACCACGCATGACAAGGTGGTCGCCATCGTCAGCCACCTGCCGCACCTGATCGCCTTCACCATCTGCGGCACCGCCGACGACCTGGCGGAGGAGACCCGCGAGGCGGTGCTGAAATTCGCGGCGTCAGGCTTCCGCGACTTCACCCGCATCGCCGCGTCAGACGTGGACATGTGGCGCGACGTGTTCCTGAACAACCGCGAGGCGCTGCTGGAGATGCTGGCGCGCTTCACCGAGGACGCGCACGCGCTGGGCCGCGCGGTGCGCTGGGGCGAGTCGGCGTTCATCGAGGACCGCATCCGGCGTGGGCGCCGGATCCGTCGTGGGCTGGTGGAGCGCGGGCAGGCCTAGAGTCTGTCGGCGCTGAAGGTATCGCAGCGCTTCACGTCGCCGCTCTCATAGCCCTGGCGGAACCAGCGCACGCGCTGCGCCGAGCTGCCATGGGTGAAGCTTTCCGGCACCACGCGGCCGGCGCTTTGCTGCTGTAGCCGGTCGTCGCCCACCGCGGCGGCGGCGTTCAGCCCGCTTTCGATATCGCCGGGTTCCAGGAAGTGGCGCTGGCGGTCTGTCACGTTGGCCCAGACGCCGGCGAAGCAATCCGCCTGCAACTCCAGCCGCACGGAAAGCGCGTTGGACTGCGCCTCGCTCTGGCTGCGGCGGGCGGCGTCGACGCGCGGGATGATGCCCAGCAGGTTCTGCACGTGGTGGCCGACCTCATGCGCAATCACGTAGGCGCGGGCGAACTCGCCGGGGGCGCCGAGCTTGCGCTCCATTTCGCGGAAGAAGGACAGGTCCAGGTAAACCTGATGGTCGCGCGGGCAGTAGAACGGCCCCATGGCGGATTGCGCCATGCCGCAGCCGCCCTGGGTCCCGCCGGAGAACAGCACCAGCCGCGGCTGTTCGTACTGCCGGCCCTGCTGCTGGAACAGGCCGGCCCAGGCGTCCTCGGTCGTGGCCAGCACGCGGCTGACGAAGCGGCGCTGGGCGTCGTCGTCGCCGCCGCCATGCTGGCCGCCGGCCGGCGCCGGGGCCGGCTTGCCCTGCGGGTAGCTCTGCTGTTGCTGCGGCGCCTGGCCGGGGTCGCCGCCCTGGAACAGGAAGCTGGGGTCCACCCCCAACAGCAGCGCCACGACGATGATGGCGACGGTGCCGAGGCCGCCGCCGCCGATCAGCACCGGCATGCCGCCGCGGCCGAAGCCGCCGCCACCACCACCGAACCCGCCGCCACCGCTGCGGCGGTCCTCGACATTGTCGCTCTCGCGTTGGTCATCCAGGCGCATGGCGAGGCTCCTTCAGGCGGCTTCGACCACAACCGCGGCGGCGCGCAGCCGTTCCAGTGCGGCCTCGCCCAGCAGCGGGCCGAGGATCTCGGCATTGTGCTCACCCAGCTTCGGCGCCGGGCGGGCCAGGATGCCGGGCGTGCCGGAAAGCCTGGGCACCGCGCCATGCATCGGCAGCCAGCCGCCGGGCATCTCGTCGTCGGGCACCTCGATCAGGCTTTCGTGCTGGACCAGGTAGGGGTCGCCGTCCAGCTGCTCGGCTTCCATGATCGGGCCGATGGTGACGCCGGCCTTGTCGAAATGCGCCAGGTTGGTGGCCAGGTCGCGTTCGCGGATATAGCCGGCGATGACGTTGTCCAGTTCCACGCCGTTCTCCACCCGCCGCTGGTTGGTGGCAAAGCGGGGGTCGCTGATCATGTCCTCCCGCCCGATGCTGCGGAACAGCTTCTCGGTCATCCCCTGGGTGGAGGCGCTGAGGCAGACCCACTTGCCGTCGCTGGTCTGGTAGGCATTGCGCGGCGCGGCATTGGTGCTGCGGCTGCCGGTGCGCGGCTTGCGCTTCTGCGTCAGGCGCCAATTGGCCACTTGCGGTTCCAGCATGGTGAACAGCGGGTCGAACAGCGAGAGGTCGATGACCTGGCCCGGTCCGCCGCGCTCCGCCACGCGCAGCGCGATCATGGCGGCGGAGGCGCCGTAGAGCCCGGCATAGCCATCCGCCATGTACATCGGCGGCAGCACCGGCTCGCGATCCTCGAAGCCGCAGGTGGCGGCGTAGCCGGCATAGCCCTCGATCAGCGTGCCGAAGCCGGGCTTGTGCCGGTATGGCCCGGTCTGGCCCCAGCCTGACACCCGCACGATGACAAGGCCTGGGTTGATCGCGTGCAGCTCATCTGGGCCTAGGCCCATCTGCTCCAGCACGCCGGCGCGGAAGCTCTCGACGAAGATCGCGGCGGTGGCGGCGAGCTGCTTGACCACCGCGATGGCCTCGGGGTCGCGCAGCTTCAGCGCGACCGACTTCTTGTTGCGGCTCAGCGTCTTCCACGCCGTGCTGATGCCGTTGATGCGCCAGGCGCGCAGCGTGTCGCCCTCGGGCGGCTCCACCTTCACCACCTCGGCGCCGTGGTCGGCCAGCACCTTGGTCAGGATGTTGCCGGCCACCAGGCGGGAGAGGTCCACCACGCGCACGCCGTCCAGCGCGCCGGTGGCATGGGGGTCGAAGGTCTTGCGTTCGGGGGTCATTCTGCGCGGATGTTGGCAGCGGTTTTGACCTGGCGCCAGCGTTCCAGGTCGGCATGCAGCACCTGCTGGAACTCACCGAAGCTGGTGTTGGCCGGCTTGGCGCCTTCCGCGTCGTAGATGCGCGCCAGGTTGGCGTCGGCCACGGCCTCGTTGCAGGCCTGGTGGATGGTGCGGCGCAGCGCCTCCGGCACGCCCTTCGGCGTCAACAGGCCCCACCAGATCGAGACCTCGTAGTCCACGCCCTGCTGCTTCACGGTGCGAACGGGGGTGACGCCGGGTGGCAACTCGCCACCCTCGGCCGTGGCGGCGATGCAGCGGACCCGGCCTTCGCGGATGGCGGCGTTGGCGCTGGCGACCGTGGTGATCATCAGCTTGATGTTGCCGGCCATCAGGTCCGTCACCGCCGGCGCGGTGCCGCGATAGGGGATGTGGTTCATGCGGATGCCCGCGGCCAGGCAGAAGTATTCGGTGATGAAGTGGTTGATGCCGCCGGCGCCGGACGTGCCGTAGTCCACGCTGCCCGGCTGCTCCTTGCTCAGCTTGACCAGCGCCTGCACGTCCTGCGCGGCGAAGCCGGGATTCACCATCAGGAAGAAGGGGGCGCGGGCCAGCACGGCCACGGCGTCGAAGCTGCCCTCGGCGTCCCACGGCGTCTTCTGCAGCACCGCGCTGGTCGGGAAGCTACTGGAGGTCACCATCAGCGTGTAGCCATCGGCCGGCGCCTGGGCGACCGTGCCGGCGCCGATGCTGCCGCCGGCGCCGCCGCGATTCTCGATGACGAAGGGCTGGCCGAGCCGCTGGGTCAGGCGCTCCGCCAGCGGCCGGGCGATGGTGTCGTTGGACCCGCCGGGCGGGAAGGGCACGACGATCTTGACCGGGCGGTTGGGCCAGGCGGCTTGCGCGCTGGCCAGGGCCGGGGCGGCGAGGCTGCCCAGCAGGACGCGGCGGGTGGTGATGGCGTGTGACATGGCGGGCACCCTAGAGGCTGTACGGCTGCGACGGAACGCCGCAGCCGTGGTTCAGTCTCCCGAACGGACCCTCCCCCGCGGGCGGGGAGGGGGCGTGGCTCAGCCCCGGGCCTTGGCCTCGCGACGCCGCGCGGTCAGGATGAACTCCGTGTACCCGTTGGGCTGGGTGGTGCCCTGCAGCACCAGTTCGCAGGCGGCCTTGAAGGCGGGGCCGTCGAAGCCCGGCGCCATCGGCGTGTACAGCGGGTCGCCGGCGTTCTGCTTGTCCACCACGGCGGCCATGCGCTGCATCGTCTCCATCACCTGCGCTTCGGTGGTGATGCCGTGGCGCAGCCAGTTGGCGATGTGCTGGGCGGAAATCCGCAGCGTCGCGCGGTCCTCCATCAGCCCGACATTGTTGATGTCCGGCACCTTGGAGCAGCCGACGCCCTGGTCCACCCAGCGGACGACGTAGCCCAGGATGCCCTGGGCGTTGTTGTCCAGCTCGGCCTGCACATCGGCCGGCGACCAGTTGGTGTTGGCGGCCAGCGGCACGGTCAGGATCTCGTCCAGCACGGCGCGGGTGCCGCCCTTCTGCAGCTCATCCTGGCGGGCGCTGACATTCACCTGGTGGTAGTGCAGCGCGTGCAGCGTGGCGGCCGTCGGGCTGGGCACCCAGGCGGTGTTGGCGCCGGCGCGCGGGTGGCCGATCTTCTGCTCCAGCATCTTCGCCATGTCGTCCGGCGCGGCCCACATGCCCTTGCCGATCTGCGCCTTGCCGCGCAGGCCGCAGGCCAGGCCGACATCGACGTTGTTGTCCTCGTAGTGCTTGATCCAGGCGGTGCCGCGCATGTCGTTCTTGCGGATCATCGCGCCGGCTTCCATGGAGGTATGGATCTCGTCGCCGGTGCGGTCGAGGAAGCCGGTGTTGATGAAGGCAACGCGGCTCTTGGCGGCGCGGATGCACTCGCCCAGGTTCACCGTGGTGCGGCGTTCCTCATCCATGATGCCCATCTTCAGCGTGTCGCGGGCGATGCCGAAGGCGTCTTCCACGGCCGTGAACAGGTCGTTGGCCCAGGAGACTTCCTCCGGCCCATGCATCTTCGGCTTCACGATGTAGACGCTGCCGGCGCGGCTGTTCAGCTTCTTGCCGCGGATGTCGTGCAGCGCGATGGCCACCGTGCACATCGCGTCCAGGATCGTCTCCGGCGTCTCGGCGCCGTTCAGCGTCACCACGTCGGTCATCATGTGGTGGCCGACATTGCGGATCAGCATCAGCGAGCGGCCGGCCAGCCAGCGGGTGCCGCCTTCCGGCTTGGTGTAGCTGCGGTCCGGGTTCAGCTTGCGGACCAGCGTGCTGCCGCCCTTCTCGAAGCTGGCTTCCAGCGTGCCGTTCATCAGGCCCAGCCAGTTGCGATAGACCAGCACCTTGTCTTCCGCATCCACCGCCGCGACGCTGTCTTCTGCGTCCTGGATGGTGGTCAGCGCGCTTTCCATCACCAGGTCGGAGATGCCGGCGGCGTCGGTCTTGCCGATGGGGTGGGCGCGGTCGACGCGCAGTTCCATGTGCATGCCGTTGTGCACGAACAGCAGCGTCCCCGGCGCGGCGGCGTCGCCATTGTAGCCGCGGAACTGCGCGGGGTCCTTCAGGCCAACGGTGCTGCCGTTGAGCAGGGTCACGGCCAGCGCGCCGTTCACCACGGCGTAGCCCTTGGCGTCCTTGTGGCTGGCGCCGGCCAGCGGCACCGCGTCGTCCAGCACCTGACGGGCAAAGGCGATGACCTTCTCGCCGCGCTTCGGGTTGTAGCCGCGGCCCTTCTCGGCGCCGTCGGTCTCCGGAATGGCGTCGGTGCCGTACAGCGCGTCGTACAGGCTGCCCCAGCGGGCATTGGCGGCGTTCAGCGCGTAGCGGGCATTGCTGGTCGGCACCACCAGCTGCGGGCCGGCCATGCTGGCGATCTCGGGGTCGACATTCTGCGTCGCGACGCTGAAGGCCGCGCCCTGCGGCACCAGGTAGCCGATCTGCTTCAGCATGGCGGTATAGGCGGCCTGGTCCACGGGGCGGGCCGGGTTGGCGCGGTGCCAGGCGTCGATCTTGGCCTGCAACTCATCCCGCTTGGCCAGCAGCGCGGCGTTGCGCGGCGCCAGCTGCCCCAGGATGGCGGCGTAGCTGGCCCAGAACGTGGCGGGCTCGATCCCGGTGCCGGGCAGGGCTTCCTGCGCCATGAAGTCGTGCAGCGGGCGGGCCACCTTCAGGCCAGCAATCTCAACCATGTCCTGCACCGCATCTCTCCCTGCCTATGGGGGGCCAGTGGCCCCGCGTGGGGCGGTAACTAGGGGGCAATGCGGCGACGGGGAAGGGGGGAGGTGCCTTGGGGGCCGCTCAGGTTACCAAATCGTTGCTGAAAGCGTGTCTCTGCTGGCACAGGGGTGTCGTATTCTGGTAACACCCTCTCGAACTCGCGAGCAGTGGGCTTCCTAAACCAGCAGATTGAATTTAGTCTGCTGCTGTTCCCCCTGCCCCTGAAGGGACCCCCAAGCGTGGCTCTACGTGAGCACCGGACGCGACTCGCCCCCGGTGGCGAGGCTGGACCGGCATCGGCCGAACCGCGACGGTTGCTGCCCGTGCAGCCGCGGACCATGGTCGAGCAGGCGGCGGAGGCCATCGTCGGCGCCGCGGCCCGTGGTGTCTTCCTGCCGGGCGACCGGCTGGTGGAGGCCGAGATCGCCCGCGACCTGGGCATTTCCCGCGTGCCGGTGCGGGAAGCCCTGCGCCTGCTGGAAAGCCAGGGCATCGTCGTCAGCACGCCCTACAAGGGCATGCGGCTGATGCAGGTGTCCAACGCCAGCGTGGCCGAGGTGATGCGCGTGCGCCTGGCGCTGGAGACCCTGGCCGTGCAGGAGGCGCTGCGCCGCCCCGGCGGGCCGGAGCGCTTCGGCGGGTTGCGGCGCTTTGCCGATGCCTATGCCCAGGCGCATGAGACCGGCGACCCCGCGGCGGTGGTGGCGGCCGAGGAAGCCTTCCATGGCGAGCTGTGCCGCTGTTCCGGCAACGCGCCGCTGGCGGCGGTGTGGAACAGCCTGGCGCGGCAGCTGGCCGTGGTATGGGGCCTGGGGCAGACCGCCCGCAGCCTGACGGAATCGGCCGGCGAGCACGACACGCTGATCGCGGCGTTGGAACGCGGCGACCTGAAGGGCGCCACGGCGCTGCTGACCGCGCATATCAACTGGCACATGGGCTTCGACTTCGAAGCTGCGCTGGACCAGCGCCGGCGCCAGCCGGGCGGCTGAAGCCGGCGGCTGGGTTCGGCCCCGCCTTCGCGGCGGGCCGACCAAGCTTCGCTTAGCGGCAGCCGACCAAGCTTCGCTTCGCGGCGAGGGGGCTTGCCCGCCGACGGCTCCGGCGGGACCATGCGGGAAACCGCAGGAAGGCGCCGCCCATGACCTACACCCCCACGCCCCACATCACCCAGAACTGGACCCTGGCCAAGCCGGCGGCGCGCGGCCATGGCGGCATGGTCGTCTCCCAGGTGAAGGTGGCGGCCGAGGCGGGCGCGGCGATGCTGGCCGCCGGCGGCACCGCGGCCGATGCGGCGGTCGCCACCGCCTTCGCCCTGGCGGCGATCGAGCCGTGGAATTGCGGGCTGGGCGGCATCGGCTTCGCCCAGGTGGCCGGCGGCGCCAGCCCGGGCGAGACCTTCGACTTCGGCCCGGTCTCCCCGGCCAGGCTGGACCCCAGCGCCTACCCGATGACCGGGCGCATGAAGATGGACCTGTTCCCCTGGCCGGAGGTCGAGGGCGACCGCAACGTCCATGGCCCGATGTCGGCGCTGATCCCTTCCGCCGTCGCCGGCTACGCCCTGCTGCATGAACGCTATGGCCGGCTGCCCTGGAAGGACGTGCTGGCCCCCGCGGTGGCGCTGGCCAAGCGCGGCCTGCCGCAGGACTGGTACACCACGCTGAAGGTCGCGGCCTCGGCCAGCGTGCTGCGGCTGTACCCGGAAAGCGCCCGCATCTACCTGCCCAATGGCCTGCCGCCGGTGGCGCCCTACCAGGGCAGCACCGGCTTCTTCACCCAGGGCAACCTGCCGGCCACGCTGGAGCGGCTGCAGCAGGCGGGCTGGCGGGACTTCTACCAGGGCGACATCGCCGCCGCCGTTGCGGCCGACATGAAGGAGATGGGCGGCTTCGTGACCGCCGAGGACCTGGCCGCCTGCCAGGCCCGGGTGCTGCCGGCGGTCAAGGTGCCCTGGCGCGGCCGCAGCCTGCTGCTGAGCAACGGCCTGACCGCGACGCCGACCTACCGCGACGTGATGCGCCGGATGGAAAGCGCCGATTTCAGCGGCACGCCTTCCGCCGCCTGGTATGCCCAGCTGGCCGCCAGCATGAAGGCCGCCTATGCCGACCGCCTGGAAGGGCTGGGCGAGGCCGAGAACCCCAGCGCGGACAGCTGCACCACCCACCTGACCGTCTGCGACAAGGACGGCATGATGGTGGCCATGACCACCACGCTGCTCTCCTCCATGGGCAGCCGCGTGGTGCTGCCGAAGTCCGGCGTGCTGATGAACAACGGCGTCATGTGGTTCGACCCGCGGCCGGGCACGCCCAACGCCATCGCCCCGCGCAAGCGGCCGCTGACCAACATGAGCCCGATCATCGCCACCGACGCGGCTGGCCGGCCGGAGATCGCCTGCGGTGCCTCGGGCGGCCGGCGGATCATGGCGGCGGTGTTCCAGACCCTGTCCTTCGTCGCCGATTTCGGCATGGACCCCGAGGTGGCGGCGCATCACCCGCGCATCGATGTCTCAGGGCCGGAGCATGTCTCGGCCGACCGCAAGCTGCCGGAGGCGGTGCTGGCGGCGCTGCGCGCGGGCGGGCCGCTGGATGAGGTGGACCACGGGGTGATCCCGATCAACTTCGCCTGCCCCAACATCATCCGGCGCGGCGCGGATGGCAGCGTGGTCGGCGTCTCCGACCTGGCTTCCCCCTGGAGTGGTGCTGTCGCGGCCTGACAAAGGAGCCGCGACGCCGGCGGGTGCATTTGTAATCCGCCGGCACTGCCGGACATTGGACTGTTTTAGCCGCTTCTTTACCGCTCTGGCCTCTCCTGGCCGTGATGTGCCGCTTTGGCGGGCAACGTTACGACAAAGGGAGAGTTTGGATGACGGTCAGTACTGAAATCGCCGACCGGCTGGACTTCGTCGGCTGGGATGGAGAGAGCCAGGCCGCCCTGGCCGAATTCCTGCCCGTACTGCAGGCGGCGCTGCCGGATATCCTGGCCGGCTTCTACCGCCACCTCGCGCGCTTCCCGCAACTCATGGCCATGTTCAGTGGCAAGGCCGCCACGGACCGCGCCTCCGAGGCCCAGCGCGGCCATTGGACGGCGCTGTTCTCCGGCCGGTTCGACGACGAATATGTCGCCTCGGTGCGCCGCGTCGGCCGCATGCACAGCCGGATCGGGCTGGAGCCGCGCTGGTACATCGGCGGCTACAGCCATGTGCTGGGCCAGGTCTATGCCCTGGCGACGACGCATTACCGCAGCCGGCTGCGCCCGGCGGAAGCGGCGGCCCGGACCGCGCGGCTGATGCAGGCGCTGAACCGCGCCGTGATGCTGGACATGGACATCGCCATCTCGATCTACCTGGAGGAGAACAAGGCCAGCTTCGACCGGCGGATCAGCGAGCTGGCCGGGCGGTTCGAGACGCAGTTCGCCGGCGTGGTCGGTGAGATGGCCGGCGGCGCCGACGCGCTGAAGGGCACCGCGGAGGCGCTGAGCGCCACCGCCGAGCAGACCGCGGGCCAGGCGACGCTGGTGGCCGGCGCCGCCGAACAGGCCAATGCCGGGGTGCAGACCGTGGCAACCGCGGCCGAGGAACTGACCGCCTCGATCAACGAGATCTCCCGCCAGGTGGCGCAATCCTCCCGCACCACGGACCAGGCGGTGGAGACCACGCGGCGCACCGACACCATCATGCAGGCGCTGGCCGGCGGCGCGGAGCGGATCGGCGACGTGGTCGGGCTGATCGGCCAGGTGGCGGCGCAGACCAACCTGCTGGCGCTGAACGCGACGATAGAGGCCGCCCGGGCGGGCGAAGCGGGCAAGGGCTTCGCGGTGGTGGCCAGCGAGGTGAAGAACCTGGCGGCGCAGACCACCAAGGCGACCGAGACCATCAGCCAGCAGGTGCAGGAGCTGCAGGCGGCGACGCAGCAGGCGGTGCAGGCCATCAGCGGCATCGGCGGCACCATCGCCGAGATCAACCAGGTGGCCACCGCCATCGCCGCCGCCATCGAGCAGCAGGGCGCGGCGACGCAGGAGATTGCCCGCAGCGTGCAGGACGTGGCCGCCGGCACGCGGGAGGTCAGTGCCAACATCACCGGGGTGGGCCAGGGCGCCCAGGGCACCGGGCAGGCCGCCGGGCTGGTGCTGCGCGCCGCCGAGGACCAGGCGCGCCAGGCCGAGGGGCTGCGCGGCACGGTCAGCGGCTTCCTGGCGGAATTCCGCGCCGCCTGACCTGGGCGGCCCAGATCACCAAGGCGATCCGGATGCTGGGCCGGATCAGCGTGCCGCTGGGCATCGACCATGTGGTGGTGGACCAGGAATCGCAGGAGCTGGGCGAGGAGACCACGCTGCCCGGCCTGGCGCGGAAGCTGCGCGAGCGGCGGGGTGGTGACGACGCCTGATCGTCGCCGCAGGGCTTCCACCGGCGGCGCGGATCAGCCGCCTGGATGCAGGCCACGGTTTGCCGGACGCTTCCATGAGCCTCCGGCAAACCCTAGAGCACCATGCGCCCTGTCGGGCGCATTTCGTGCTCTATAACTTGTTGAAACTAGAGCAATATCCGCTCTGATGATTCCATCAGAGCGGATATTGCTCTAGCATTCGCGCGCAACGGAGCGCGCCGCCATGAAGCAGCCCTTTCCCCTGGAATATGCCCGCAAGGGCCTGGTCGGCCTGCTGGTGCCGCCGGCCAATACCACGGTGGAGCCGGAGGCGGCGCTGCTGCTGCCGCCCGGCCTGGGCTGGGTGGCGGCGCGGCTGATCGGCGATGCCGAACTCAGCGTGGCCGAGCGGATGGTGCAGTACATCGCGGCGCTGGATGCCACGTTGGCGCAGGTGAACAACGCGCCGGTCACCGCCTTCGCGCTGGCCATCACCGGGGCCAGCTACGGCGTGGGCGCGGTGGAGGAGGACCGCCTGGTGGCGGCGCTGGAGGCGCGGCTGGACGTGCCCTTCATCACCGCCGCACGGTCGGTGCGGGACGCGCTGAACCTGCTGGGCGCGAAGCGGCTGGGGCTGGTCTCGCCCTACCCGGATGACGTGACCGCCGCCAGCGTGGCCTATTGGGAAAGCCGCGGCTTCCAGGTGGTGCGGGTGGCGCGGGTGCCGCTGCCGGAAGGCGCCTTCCACCCGATCTACGCGCTGGGCTCGCGTGAGGCGACGCTGGCGCTGGAGGGGCTGGACCCCACCGGCATCGACGCCGTGGTGCTGCTGGGCACCGGCATGCCGACGCTGGGGACCATTGCCAAGCACCCCAGCCATGGCGGCGTGCCGGTCATCTCCTCCATGCTCGCGGTGGCCTGGCGGGTAGCGGAGGCCTGCCTGCGGCCGGAGGCGCCGAGCGTGGCGGCGCTGCGGGCGATGATCGGCGGCGAGGGCTGGAAGGCGCGGCTCGGCACGGGGCTTGCGTAGCCGGAACCAGTCCGGCCGGTGCCGGCGGCCTGCCTTGGGGTTGCCCAGGGAACAGGCAGCCGGGCCGGCCTTCTGGTGAAGGAACCGCCTGACATGCAACGTCGCCACCTGCTGGGCCTGGCCGCTGGCCTTGCCATGCCGACCATCGTTCGTGCCCAGGGCGCGGCCTGGCCCAGCCGCATGCCGATCCGGCTGATCGTCACCTTCCCGCCCGGCGGGCTGGCCGACACCGTCTCCCGCCTGCTGGTGCCGTCGCTCTCGGCCGCGCTGGGGCAGCAGGTGGTGGTGGAGAACCGCGCCGGCGCCGGTGGCTCCATCGGCGCCGACATGTGCGCCAAGGCAGCGCCGGACGGCTATACGCTGGTGGTCAGCCATGCCAGCCCGCACGGCATCGCGCCCGGCATCTACCCGCAACTGCCCTACGACCCCGTGACCGATTTCAGCCACCTGGCCATGGTGTGCGACACCGGCAACGCGCTGATGGTCAAGGCTGACAGCCCGATCAAGACCATGGCGGACTACATTGCCGCGGCGAAGTCGGCGCGCGGCGTGCGCTACGGCAGCAGCGGCATCGGCAGCATCACCCACCTGATGGGCGAGGTGCTGGGCAAGGAAGCCGGGCTGACCAAGCTGGACCACGTGCCCTATCGCGGCAGCGCGCCGGCGCTGCAGGACATGCTGGCCGGGCAGATCGAGAGCCTGTTCGACCCGTTGACCACCTATGTGGGCATGCTGAAGGACGGCACGCTGCGGGCGCTGGCGGTTTCCACCCCGTCGCGCGTGCCGGCGGTGCCGAACGTGCCGACCTTTGCCGAGCTGGGCCTGGGCCGGCTGACCTGCACCACCTGGGTCGGCATTTCCGGCCCCAAGGCGCTGCCGGCGCCGATCGCGGCCAAGCTGACCGAGGTGACGGTGACGGCCATGGCCAACCCCGAGATCCGCCAGAAGCTGGCCGACCTGGCCAGCTACCCGCCGCCGCAGCGGCTGGTGGGGCCGGCCTTCGCCGGCTACATCGCCGACTACGTGAAGGAATGGACCGGCGTGGCCAAGGCGGCCGGGATCGTCGCCAGTTGAGCGATGGCGGGCGGAATGGTTAACCTTTCCGCCTGACGCATGAGGAGGCCGGCATGGAAGTGACGCATTCGCCGATACCGGGCGGGGTTGTGCTGCACCTGGCCGGCCGGCTGGACCAGGTCAGCGCCCCGGTGGTGGAGCCACAGGTGATGGCGGCGCTGCCGGAGAACGGCGTGCTGGTGCTGGACCTGGCGCGGCTGCGCTACTGTTCCTCCGCGGGGTTGCGGGTGCTGCTGGTGGCGGTGAAGCAGGCGGCGGCGAACCGCACGCGCTTCGGCCTGGCCGCGGTGCAGCCGGCGGTGGCGGAGATGCTGGAGAGCACCGGCGTGGACAAGGTGGTGCCGAGCTTTCCGAGTGCGCGGGAGGCGGCGGTGGCGCTGGGGTGAGCACCACCACCTACGACCCCGAGGCCGATGCCGCCTATGTGCGCCTGGCGCCGGCCGGCGTGCGCGTGGCCGATACGCGAGAGGTCGAGCCCGGCATCGTGCTGGACCTGGATGCCGAGGGGCGGCTGGTGGGGATCGAAGTGCTGAACGTGCGGTCCCGCGTGGCGGCAGGGGCCGCCGGCCTGGTGCAACTGCCGGCGGCCTGAGCTGCCTTAGCCCGCCTCGTCCTTGCAGTACCGCGCCACTTCCTCATGCGTGGCGAACCACACGCCGTCATGGCCCTTGATGTACTCGACCAGCGCTTCCAGCAGCGGCATGCGGCTGCGGTGGCCGATGATGTGCGGGTGCATGGTCAGCAGGAACAGCCCGCCCTCGGCATAGGCGCCGTCGAACTCGGCCTTGAAGATCTCCAGCACGCTTGAAGGCGGCGTGTAGGGCCGCAGCCCGGAGAAGCGGACGAACATGAAGTAGGGCGCGTCGTCGCGGATCCATTCGGGCGGCAACTCCACCACGCCGGTCGGGCGGCCGGAATCCACCAGCTCATAGGGCTCGTCATCGCCCATCAGGCTGCTGTCGTAGAGCAGGCCCATCTCCTCGATGATGCCCATGGTATCCACGCTGAAATCCCAGGACGCGGTGCGGATGCCAACCGGGCGGCGGCCGCTGACCTTCTCCAGCACGTCGGCGCTGCGCAGCGTCAGCTCGCGCTCCACCCCGGGCGGCAGGCTGGTATTCGCCTCATGGATCCAGCTGTGGATGCCGATCTCGTGGCCCTCATCGGCCAGGGCGCGCTGTTCGTCCGGGTAGATCAGCGCGGTGACGGCGGGCACGTAGAAACTGGCGCGGATGGAATGGCGGTCCAGCAGGCGGCGGATGCGCGGCACGCCCTGGCGGTTGCCGTACTGCCCCTGGCTGATCCGCATCGGGCTCTCGTCGCCGTCGCGCAGCGGCGTGGTGTCGTGGTCGCTGTCGAAGCTCAGTGCCACGGCGCAGCGGGCGCCGCCGGGCCAGCAATGCGGCTTCAGGCTGCGGCCGGCGCGGGCGCGGTTGATCGCGGTGCGCCAGTAGTCCTCGGGCCATTCCCAGGGCTTCTTCGGGTCTGCCATCGTCATGCTCCGTCGGTTCGGGTCAGAAGGGTAGGCTGACGACGAAGGAAGTGCCAAAGCCCTGCACGCGCTCGCCCAGTTCATTGCGGTGGCGCCAGTCCACTGAGATCGCGGCGAAGCGCAGCACCTCCAGGCCGGTGGCGCGGCCCAGGTCCAGCGTGGCGTTGACGGTGTGCTGCCGGCCCATGGCGCGCTCGGCCCCAGAGGCGCCCACCGGGGCGTCGGTCTCGCGCCGCTGCATCCAGGCATAGGCGACGCTGATGGCGCCGCGCTTCAGCGTCAGCGCCGCGGTCCACCAGTCCGCGTTGCGGCCCTGGTAGCCATCGGCGCCGGTGCGGCGGGCGTATTCCACCGCCGGCACCAGCAGCATGCCGGCGGGCAGCGGGAAGGCGCCCTCGATCCCCGCGACGCTGCCGACCTCGGTGCCGGCGCGGCCGGCCAGCTGCGCGTCCAGCCCGGCGCGGCGCACCGAAAGCCCGGCATTGTAGGCGACCTTGCCGCCGGGCACCTCCACCTCGGTCCCCACCCAGGAAACCGTGGTCCCGCCCAGGCCACGGCGGTTATCCGCCCCGCCCATCAGCCGGCTGGCGCGCCAGCGCTGGCGGATGCTGGTGGTCTCGGTGCCGGTCAGCGGGTCGGCCTCGGTGGTGGCCAGCGTCCAGCGCGGGGCGAAGGCGCTGGCCGAGAGGAAGCTGGTATCGGCCTGGAAGACCTCGAACTGCAGGCTCTGGTTGCCCAGCGGGTCCGGCAGGTCCAGCACTTGGTCCATCCAGATGCGTGCCCCCGCGCCGAGCTTTTCCCGCAGCTGGTAGTCGGCGGCGTAGTCGGCGCCGAACACGCCGGGGGCGCGGGACCAGGCGGCGCCGAAGCGCGGGTTGATCTTGCCGGCGAAGACCCGCCAGGGGTCCTGGGTCCAGCGCAGGATCAGGGTCTCGGCATAGCCGGTATGGCTGGGCACCAGGCCGGCCGGGCTGGTCGGGCCAGGCTCCAGCCGCAGCGTGGTGGACAGCGACAGCCCCACCGGCCCCTGCAGCCGGGCGGAGACGGCGGTGCGGCCATAGGCCAGGTCGGTGAAGTGGTTGCCCTGGCGCATGCGTTCGTAGCTCAGCTGGTTCACCAGCTGGCCGTCCAGGCTGAAGGCGGGCGGCTGCTCGCCCTGGCTGTCCGGCGCCTCGACGCTGCGCAGGCGGCTGGCCAGGTTGCCGGGCGGCGTGCGGCTGCGCGCCTCGGCAGGGCCGTGCGCCAGGGTGGGCAGCAGCAGCGCCAGCGCCAGGCCGGCACGCAGGAAGGGGGCGGGGACTCGCATTGTCGCGAGCTTACAGCCTGCTTCCGCGGAACGAAAACGCCGCAGGCCAAGCGCCGCCGCGCGGACTCGGGCGGCGCGGCCGCCCTGGCTGGCCCTGCTGCCGGTCTAGCGGTGGCGCCGCGATTGCGCTACCGCAGCGCCTTGTCGCTGGGTGGCCGCCGCAGGGCGTGGCTGGCACGATCGGCGCAGATCCCCGGATGCCCAGCATGCCCGCACCGACCGACCCCGCGCTGATGTCCGCCGAAACCCTGCTCGGCCTTTATGCCCGGCGCCAGCTTTCCCCGGTGGAGGCGCTGAAGGCGGTGATGGAGCGGGTGGCGCGCTTCAACCCCTGGGTCAACGCCTTCGCGGTGATGAACCCCAAGGCGCTGGCGGCGGCCGGGGAGAGCGAGGCGCGCTGGATGGCCGGGCGGCCGATGGGCCTGCTGGATGGCGTGCCGAGCACGGTGAAGGACCTGCTGAACCTGGCGGGCTTCCCGACCCGGCGCGGCAGCAAGACCACGGACACCACCCCCGCCACCGAGGACGCGCCCGCCGTGCTGGGGCTGAAGCGCGAAGGCGCCGTCATCATCGGCAAGACCACCACCACGGAATTCGGCTGGAAGTCGCCGGGCGATTGCCCGCTGCACGGCATTACCCGCAACCCCTGGAACCGCGAGCGCACCGTGGGCGGCAGCAGCAGCGGCGCCGGCGCGGCCGGGGCGGCGTGCTTCGGGCCGCTGCATATCGGCACCGATGCCGGCGGCAGCGTCCGCATCCCCGCGGCGTTCTGCGGCCTGGTCGGGCTGAAGCCGAGCTTCGGCCGCATTCCGCAGTGGCCACTGGGCGCCTTCGCCAACGTGGCCTGTGCCGGGCCGATGACGCGGACGGTGCGCGACAATGCGCTGATGTTCAGCGCCATGGCGCGCCATGACCTGCGCGACCCCTTCTGCCTGCCGGATGAGAAGCGCGACTGGCGCGACGGCATCGAGGATGGCGTGCAGGGCCTGCGCGTGGGCGTGGTGACGCGCCTCGGCTTCGAGCCGCCGCTGGATGCCGATGGCCGCGCGGCGCTGGAAGGCGCGGCCCGGATGCTGGAGGAGCAGGGCGCCATCGTCGAGGAAGCCGACCCGCTCTTCCCCGACACGCGCGCGATCTTCGGCCGGGTCTGGGGCGTGGCGCTGGCCCGCTTGGTGCAGACCATGCCGGCCGAGAAGCGCGCCCTGCTGGATGCGGGCCTGGAGGAAGTGGCGCGGCTGGAAGGCGGCATGAGCGCGGTGGATTTCCTCGGCGCCGAGGCGATGCGGATCGAGGCCGCGCACGCCGCCGCGCGCTTCCACCAGCGCTACGATTTGATGCTGACGGCCTGCACGCCGACCGCCGCCTTCGCCGCCGACCAGCCGACGCTGCACCCGGTGCAGGCGCTGTGGCGCGACTGGGCGCCCTGGACCTTCGCCTTCAACCTGACGCGGCAGCCGGCCATTTCCGTGCCCATCGGCATCGACGAGCACGGCATGCCGCGCGCGGTGCAACTGGCCGCCGCGCTGTACCGAGACGACCTGGTGTTCCGCGCCGCCCGCGCGCTGGAGGCCGCCGCCGAAATCCCCCTCGCCCAGCCGGAGTAGTACAATGCGCCTCGTCACCTTCAAGAAGCCGGGCCATGTCGCCCACCACATCGGCGCGCTGAACGCGGCCGGCCAGGTGCTGGCCCTAGCCGCGGTGGATGCGGCGCTGGCCGGCGGCAACATGCCGGCCTTCATCGGCGGTGGCGCCGCCATGCTGGACCGCGCCCGCACCGCCGCCGCCACCGCCCCGGTGGCGGAGGGCGCCATGCTCTGCGCGCCGATCCCGCGCCCGCCCAAGAACGTGTTCTGCGTCGGCAAGAACTACTACGAGCACGCCGCCGAATTCGCGGGCTCCGGCTTCGATGCGTCGTCCAAGGAAGTGGTGCCGGAAGCGCCGGTCGTGTTCAGCAAGCCGGCCACCGCCATCATCGCGCCGGGCGAGCCGATCCTGGCGCATCTCGATACCTCCGGCAGCACCGACTATGAGGGCGAGCTGGCGGTGGTGATCGGCAAGGGCGGCCGTGGCATCAGCAAGGCGGACGCGCTCAGCCATGTGTTCGGCTACACCATCGTCAACGACGTCACCGCGCGCACGCTGCAGCACAAGCACCGGCAGTGGATCATCGGCAAGGGCATCGACAGCTTCTGCCCGATGGGCCCCGCCATCCTGACCGCCGACGAGGTGCCCGACCCGACCAAGCTGCACCTGACCACGCATGTGAACGGCGAGAAGCGCCAGGACGTGCTGGTGGCGGCGCTGATCTTCGACATTCCCACGCTGATCGAGTGCATCAGCACCTACATCACGCTGGAGCCGGGCGATGTCATCGCCACCGGCACGCCGGTGGGCGTGGGCATCGGCTTCAAGCCGCCGGTCTTCCTGAAGCAGGGCGATGTGGTGCGGGTGGAAGTGGGCGGCATCGGCGTGTTGGAGAACCCGGTGGCATGAGCGACCCGGCGCTGGTGCTGCGGCGGGCCTTGCTGGCGGCGTTGTCGGCGTCGCCGGCGCTGGCCCAGGGGGCGGGGTTTCCGGACCGCGCGCTGTCCATGGTCGTGGCCTTCCCGCCCGGCGGGCAGGCCGATGTGGTCGCCCGCCCGGTGGCGGCGGGGCTGGAGCGGCTGTGGAAGCAGCCGGTGCCGGTGGTCAACCGCGCCGGCGCCTCCGGCGAACTGGGCAACAGCTTCGTCGCCCGCGCCGCGCCGGATGGCCATACGCTGCTGATGGCGCTGTCCTCGCTGGCCGTGCTGCCGGAGGCGGCCAAGCTGTTCAACCGAGCCGCGGCCTATGAGCTGGACCAGCTGGCGCCGATCGCGCTGTTCACCGCCGACCCGACCTTCCTGCTGGTGCCGGCCTCGGCGCCCTGGCAGACCCTGGACGACTTCCTGGCCGATGCGAAGCGCCGGCCGG
Source organism: Acetobacteraceae bacterium (assembly GCA_947455205.1). Taxonomy (GTDB): domain Bacteria; phylum Pseudomonadota; class Alphaproteobacteria; order Acetobacterales; family Acetobacteraceae; genus CAIMOR01. Next base: position 110,346 of record CANGNF010000006.1, read on the forward strand.
GCGCGATCAGCTACTCCTCCTCGGGCAATTACTCGGCGCTGCATGTGCCCATGGCCATGCTGGCGGCGGCGGCCGGGGTGGAGTTGCTGCACGTGCCCTTCCAGGGCGGTGGTCCCGCGCTGACCGCGCTGCTGGCCGGCCAGGTGCAGGCGCTGTCCTCCGGCCCCGGCCCGGTGGCGGCGCATGTGAAGGACGGCCGGCTGCGCGTGCTGGCCAGCTGGGGGGCGCAGCGCTTCGCCGAATTCCCCACGGCGCCGACGCTGCTGGAAAAGGGCTTTGCCGGCTGTGAGTACTACATCTGGTGCGGCGTCTTCGCGCCGGCGGCGACGCCGGCGCCGGTGAAGGAGGCGCTGCGCAGCGGCATGGCGGCGGTGGCGCGAGACCCGGAGGTGCGGCGCGCGCTGGCGGCTGGCGGCAATACGTTGGACTACCGCGACGGCGCGGCCTTCGAGAGCTTCTTCCGCGCCGATGCCGCGCGACTGGCCCAGGTGGTCCGCCGCATCGGCAAGGTGGAATAGCTTTTCCCCACCGCCGGGCTTTTCGCCCGGCGGCGGGCCGACCGGGCTTCCAGCCCGGCGGCGGGCCGACCGGGCTTCCAGCCCGGCGGCGGGCCGACCGGGCTTTTCGCCCGGCGGCGAGAATGCGAGGCTGCCGCCAGCACAAGGGGCAGCCACATGAGCACGACCGAACAGCAGATCACCGCCTGGCTGGCGACGCAGCAGGGCGCCATGCTCGCCGAGCTGGAGCGCATGGTGAACACCGATGGCGGCAGCTACGACAAGGCTGGCGTGGACCAGGTCGGCGCGCAGATCAAGGCGTTCTGCGAAGGCCATGGCATCCCGGTGGAAGTGGTGCCACGGCAGAACCACGGCGACTGCCTGAAGGCGCGCGTCGCCAGCCCCGGCGCCATGTCCGGCGGCAACGAGAAGCAGAAGATCGTGCTGATGGGCCACCGCGACACGGTGTTCCCCAAGGGCGAGCCGACGCGGCGGCCCTTCACCATCAAGGACGGCATCGCCTACGGCCCCGGCGTGGCCGACATGAAGGCCGGGCTGGTGATGAACATGTTCATCCTGGCCGCCTTCCAGAAGTTCGGCGGTGCGCCGGCTGACCTGCTTGGCCTGTTCACCGGGGATGAGGAGATCGGCTCGCCCGAAGGCCGCGAGGTGATCGAGGCGACGGCGCGCGAGGCCCGCGTGGTGTTCAACAGCGAACCAGGCCGGCCCAGCGGCAACGTGGTCACGGGGCGCAAGGGCGGCGTCTTCTCGGTCTTCGATATCGAGGGCAAGGCCGCCCATTCCGGCGGCAACTTCGAGGCCGGCATCAGCGCCATCGGCGAACTGGCGGCGAAGATCACCGCGATCCACGCACTGACCGACCTGAAGCGCGGCATCACGCTGAATGTCGGCCTGGTCTCCGGCGGGCAGAGCGTCAACACCGTGGCACCATCGGCCCAGGGGCAGATCGACCTGCGCTATGTGGAACTGCCCGACCGCGACGAGGTGATGGGCCGCATCCACGACATCATCGGCCGCAGCTACATCCCCGGCACCAAGGCCCGGCTGACGGTGAAGGGCGAGTTCCGCTCGCTGAACGCCACCGAGACCAGCGACAAGCTGTTCCGGCTGTACCAGAGCACCGCGGCGGCCAGCGGCCTGCAGGTGGAAGGCGAGTTCAGCGGCGGTTGCGCCGACAGCGGCTTCACCGCCGCCATGGGCGCGCCGACCATCTGCGCGGTCGGCCCGGTGGGCGGCAAGGCGCACAGCCCCGAGGAATACCTGGAAGTGGGCAGCATGGTCCCGCGGGCCCAGGCCATGGCGCGGGCGATCCTGCGGCTTGAGAGCGCCGGGCTGTGATGCGGCGCGGCCTGGTGGCGCTGCCGGCGGCGGCGCTGTTGCTGCCTTCAGCGGCACGGGCGGCGCGGCTGGGCTGGGCCACGGTCTGGGCAGCCTCGGTGCAGGGGCCGTACCCCGTGGGCAATCCCTCGGCGCAGCCGGACCAGCGCTTCGCCTTTCCGGACCCAGGCGTGGGCGCCCGCGACCAGACGCTGCGGATGGTGGTGCGGCCGAGCCTCTGGGGCCGCCAGGCGCGGCTGCGCTTCACCAACGCGCTGGGCACCCGGCCGCTGCGGCTGGATGGCGTCTTCGTCGGCTTGCAGCATGGCGGCGCCACGGTGCTGGCCGGCACCTCGCGCCAGCTGCGCTTCGGCGGCGAGGCGACGGTCGAGATACCGCCGGGTGGCATGGTGTGGAGCGACGCGGTGGCGCTGCCCTTCGCCCGCGATGCCGCCGCGCCGCTGCTGGCCGGGCGCAAGCTGGCGGTCAGCTTCCATGTGGTGGGCGACAGCGGGCCGATGACCTGGCACGCCAAGGCGTTGCAGACCAGCTACGTCTCGGCGCCCGGAGCCGGTGCGGTCGGCGCCGAGGAAGGCGAGGCGCGCTTCCCCTACTCCACCGCCAGCTGGTTCTTCCTGGATGCGCTGGACATGCAGGTGCCGGCGGGCACGCCGGTCGTGGTCGGCTTCGGCGACAGCATCACCGATGGCACCGCCAGCACCATGAATGGCGACGACCGCTGGCCGGATGTGCTGGCGCGCCGGCTGCACGCCGCCTTCGGCAACCGGGTGGCGGTGGTGAATGCCGGCATCGGCGGCAACCAGGTGGTCGGCCCGGCCGAGTACAGCCCGGCCAAGCCCTTCCCGGGCGGCCCCTCGGCACTGTCCCGGCTGGAGCGGGACGTGATCTCGCTGTCCGGCGTCACCACCGTGGTCTGGCTGGAAGGCACCAACGACTTCAGCCGCAACGGCAATGCCTCCGCCGGCGCGGTCATCGAAGGCGTGCGCGGCGGCGTGGCGCGGCTGCGGGCGGCGCTGCCGGGCGTGCGGGTGGTGGGGGCCACGCTGGTCTCCGCCCTGCGCAGCACCAGCGCGGCGCATGGCTTTGCCGAGCAGGAGCAGAAGCGGCAGGTCTATAACGGCTTCGTCCGCGGCGGCGGGGTGTTCGACGCGGTGGTGGATTTCGACGCGGCGACGCTGGACGCGACGAGCGGCGAGCTGCAGCCGCAGATGGTGCCGGAAAGCACCACGGGCGGGCCGGGCGACCGGCTGCACCCCAACCGCGCCGGCTACCTGGCCATGGCGAACGCGATCGACCCGGCCGCCCTGGTGCCCGGGCTGGCGCGGCGGCGGTAGCGCCTACAGCGAGGATCCGCCGCAGATCACCAGCTGCTGCCCGGTGATGGCGCTGCCGAAGGGGCCGAGCAGGAAGCCGACCAGCGCCGCCACCTCCTCTGGCCGGATGTAGCGGCCGATCGGCGGCAGCTTCGGCAGCACGGCGGCGCGGTTGGGGTCGCGCAGCATGGGCGTGTCGGTCGCGGCCGGGGCCACCACGTTCACCGTGATGCCGCGCGGGGCGAGTTCCGCCGCCCAGGACCTCGCCATGGCCACCAGGGCCGCCTTGCTGGCGGCGTATTGGCTGCGCCCCGGCGCACCGGCGGCGGCGCGGCTGCCCAGCAGCACCATGCGCCCGCCATCCGGCAGCAGCGGCGCCAGCAGGTCAGCCAGCTGGAAGGCCACGTCCACATGCAGCCGCCACAGCGTCTCGCCGGCGGCCAGGTCCAGCGACCCCAGCAGGCCGCCGCGCATCAGCCCGGCCGCATGCACCAGCGCCGTCGGCCGCAACCCCGCCAGGGCCGGGGCGATGGCGGCGCGGTCGCCCAGGTCCACGCTGCGATGCTGGTAGCCCGGCGGTGCCTCGGCCGGCGCGGTGCGGCTCAGCCCCGTCACCTGCCAGCCCAGCCCCAGCAGATGCGCGGTGATGGCGGCGCCGATGCCGGAACTGGCGCCGGTGACGATGGCGTGGCCCGGGGGGAGGATGGGGCCGGGCGGGGTGGCGGACATGCGGTGCTCCCTGGTGCGTGCGGAGGCTGGGCGTTGACGCGGCGCCCCCGGCTGGCCTATCAGGCCTGAGCTTTGCGAACAAGTGTTCGCATTCCGATCAACGGGAGCCAGGGTGGACGACGTCAGGACCGATCCGGGGCGGGAGGACCGCCAGGCGGACAACCCGAAGAACCAGGTCCAGTCGGTCGCCAAGGCCTTCGCCGTGCTGCACGCCTTCACCGCCGACCGGCCGGAACTGACCATGGCCGAGGTGGCCGCCCGCGCCGGGCTGGACCGTGGCACCGCCTTTCGCCTGGTGCATACCCTGCTGGGCCTGGGCTACCTGCGGCCGGGCGAGGGCCGCCGCTTCCGCCTGGCGCTGAAGTGCCTGGAACTGGGCCATGCCGCGCTTTCCGCCGACGACCTGCCCGGCCACGCCGCGCCGCTGCTGCGCGACCTGGTGCCGGCCATCGCCGATGCCGGCTCGCTCGGCGTGCTGGACCAGGGCGAGGTGGTGTACCTGGCCAGGGTGGAGGCCGGACTGGACCGCCACGGCGTGCAGCGCCGGCCGGGCACGCGCATCGGCGCCTATGCCACCGCGCTGGGCCAGGCGATCCTGGCCTGGTTGCCGGAAGCCGAGCAGGTGGCCCAGCTGGAAAGCGCGCCACGGGTGATGCTTTCCGAGCGCACGGTAACGGGGCTGGCGCCGCTGCTGGCCCGGCTGCGCCAGGTGCGGGCGCAGGGCTACGCGCTGTCCGACGGCGAGAATGCCTATGGCCTGTGTACCGTCGCCGCGCCGGTGCTGGATGCGGCCGGGCGGCCGCTGGCCGGGGTAAGCCTGACCATCGCCGGCGGCCGGCTGCCGGCCGCGGAATTCGCCGCCCTGGCCGCGCCGCGGGTGTGCCGGGTGGCCGCCGAACTGGCGGAGGCCGTGCGCCTTTCCCGCGGCTCCATCGGCCTGCCGGAGGCGCGGCGATGAGCCACCCGGTATTGCGCCTGCTGGCCGACGACCTGACCGGCGCGCTGGACACCGCCGCCGAGTTCTCCGCGCTGTGCGGCCCGGTGCCGGTGCGCTGGGGCGCGGCGCCGGAGGTCGGCAGTGCTGCGCTATCGTCCGCCTCGCGCGAACTGGGCCGCGCGGCCGCGCTGGCCGCCGTGGCACCGTTGTTGCCGGCGCTGGCCGAGGGCGGCATCGCCTACCGCAAGCTGGACAGCCTGCTGCGGGGCCCGGTGGCGGCGGAGCTGGCCGCCTGCTGGGCAACCGGCGCATGGGCGTATTGCGTGCTGGCCCCGGCCTTCCCGGCCATGCGCCGCATCGCGCGGGGTGGCGCGGTGCTGGCCGGCACCGCCGAGGGCGGCTGGGCGCCGATACCGATGCCGGATTGGGGCGCCGAGGGGCTTGCGGTGCAACGCGGCCAACTGGACGCGCCGCTGCCGCCGGGGATCAGCTGGTTCGACGCCGAGGACGACGCCACGCTGGCGCGCATCGTCGTGCTGGGCCGCGCCGCGCCGGGGCGGGTGCTGTGGGCCGGCAGCGGCGGGCTGGCACGCGCCCTGGCCGGCGATGCCCTCGTGCGGCCGGAGACGCGGCTTGAGGCGCCGGTGCTGGGGCTGTTCGGCTCCGACCAGGCGGCCACGGCGCGGCAACTCGCGGCCTGCGGCGATGCCTGGCTGCGGGTCAGCGGCGCCGCCGAAGCACCCCGCGTGGCGGCGCGGCAGGTGGCGCTGGTCAGCCTGGCGCTGCCCGAGGGCACACCGCGCGCCGAGGCCGCCGCGCGCATCGCCACCGAATTCGCCGCGCTGCTGCGGACCCTGCCGCGCCCGGGCACGCTGATCGTCGCCGGCGGGGAAACCCTGCGCGCGGTCTGCGACGCCCTGGGCGCCGAGGGTCTGCTGGCCGAGGGGCTGGTGGCACCCGGCGTGCCGCGCTCCCGCCTGCTGGGCGGCGCCTGGTCCGGCCTTCCCGTCATTTCCAAATCCGGCGCCTTCGGCGGGGATGCGCTGTGGCGCGACCTGCTGGCGGCGCAGCCATGGAGCAAGCACGCATGACCCACCTCGCCATCACCATGGGCGACCCGGCCGGCATCGGGCCGGAGATCATCGTCAAGGCCGCGCAGGCGCTGGCGCCGCAACTCACCAGCGGCAAGCTCAAGCTGCTCGTCATCGGCCACGGCACCGCGCTGCGCGCCGCGCGCGACGCCTTCGCGCCCGGGCTGGCGCTGCCGGAGGTGAGCGTCGAGGGCGACTGGCCGGCGCTGGCCTTCCTGCAGGCCGGCGAGGAACGCGCGCCGATCCAGCTCGGCCAGCTTTCCTCGGAAGCCGGTCGCTTCGCCTTCCTCGCCATCGAGCAGGGCGTGAAGCTGGCCCAGGCCGGGCGCGTCGCCGCGCTGGTGACGGCGCCGCTGAACAAGGAAGCGCTGAACGACGCCGGCTACCATTATGCCGGCCATACCGAGATGCTGGCCGAGCTGACGGGCATGAAGGGCAGCGTGATGATGCTGGCGCATGGCAACATGCGCGTCAGCCATGTGACCACCCATTGCGCGCTGGAGGATGTGCCGAAGCGCGTGACGCCGCAGCGCATCCGCCTGGTGCTGGACCTGACGCAGGACGCGCTGCAGCGCATGGGGATGGAGCGGCCGCACATCGCCGTGGCGGCGCTGAACCCGCATGCCGGCGAGGGCGGGCTGTTCGGCCGACAGGATATCGACGTGGTGGCGCCGACCATCGCAGAGGCCAATGCGGATGGCATGCACGTGACCGGCCCGGCGCCCGGCGACACCGTCTTCGTCAAGCTGCGCGCCGGGCAGTTCGACGCCGTGGTGGCGATGTACCACGACCAGGGCCACATCCCGGTCAAGCTGCTGGGCTTCCACGTGAACCCGGAGACCGGGAAGTGGGATGCGCTGTCCGGCGTCAACATCACGCTGGGCCTGCCGGTCATCCGCACCAGCGTGGACCACGGCACCGCCTTCGATATCGCCGGCCAGGGCATCGCCAGCGAGCGCAGCCTGATCGAAGCCATCGAATACGCCGAACAACTCGCCTTCGGGAGGCACGCATGAGCGACCTGCTCCGCCCCATCGAGATCGCCCGCCCGGCATCGCTGGAATTCGGCGCCGGCCTGGTCGGCCGCGTCGGCGCCTGGGCGAAGGAGCGCGGCGTGACGCGCACGCTGGTCATCACCGGCCGCAGCGGCGCCAGGCGCGTGGACCTGCTGGCGCTGCCGGGCCAGGTGGAGGTGTGGAACCAGGCGCAGCCTGAGCCGGACATTCCCGACCTGGACGCCGCGCTGCGCGTGGCGGCGCGGGTGCAGCCGCAACTGGTGGTCGGCTTCGGCGGCGGCAGCGCCATGGACCTGGCCAAGCTGGTGGCGGTGCTGCCGGGCAGCGGCCAGACCCTGCATGAGGTGGTCGGGCCGGAGAAGGTCAACGGCCGCAAGGTACTGCTGGCGCAGGTGCCCACCACCTCCGGCACCGGCAGCGAGGCCGGCACCCGCGCCCTGGTCACCGACCCCGCCACGCAGAACAAGCTGGCGGTGCAGAGCCGGCACATGATGGCCGACCTGGCCGTGGTGGACCCGGACCTGACGATCAGCGTGCCCTCGGCCGTCACCGCCTTCACCGGCGTGGACGCGCTGGCGCATTGCGCGGAGGCTTCACCTCGAAGAAGGCGCATCCGCTGATCGACCTCTACGCGCTGGAGGGTATCCGGCTGGTGGGCAAGTACCTGGCCCGCGCGGTGCAGGATGCCGGCGACCGCGAGGCACGTGCGGGCCTCGCGCTGGCCTCCCTGTACGGCGGCTATTCGCTGGGGCCGGTGAACACCACGGCGGGGCACGCCGTGGCCTATCCGCTGGGCACGCGCCACCATGTGCCGCATGGCTTGGCCTGCGCGCTGATCTTCCCGCACACGCTGGCCTTCAACGCGCCGGCGGTGCAGGCCAAGACCGAACAGGTGCTGGAAGTGCTGGGCGGCGACGCCTTCGGCTGGTGCGCGTCGCTCGGCATCGACATGCGGCTGCGCGCGCAGGGCGTGCCGCGCGAGGACCTGGGGACCATGGCGACCGAGGCGCACGCGATCCGCCGCCTGCTGGACAACAACCCGCGCGAGATCTCGCGCGAGCAGATCCTGGCGATGTACGAGGCGGCGTTCTGATGACGGTCATCGACAAGCCCGCGCTGCTGGCCACGGTGGAACCCGGCCGCAGCGAATGCTTCATCCCCACCCCCTGCGTACAGAACCACGCCAGCTTCATCCATGTGCTGCCGGATGGCGCGCTGGGCTGCGTCTGGTTCGGCGGCACGCAGGAAGGCATCCCGGACATCAGCGTCCACCTCTCTCGGCTTGAGGCTGGCGCCACGCGCTGGAGCGCCGCCGAAAAACTCTCGGACGACCCGACGCGCAGCGAGCAGAACCCGCTGCTGTTCACCACGCCTTCCGGCGCGCTGTGGCTGCTGTGGACCGCACAACTGGGCGGCAACCAGGACACGGCGTTGATCCGCCGCCGCGTCTCGCACGACAGCGGCCGCACATGGAACGCGGTGGAGGAGATGATCCCGGAGAAGCCGGGCTTCGGCACCTTCATCCGCAGCCGCATCGTGGTGAACCCGCGCGGCGAATGGCTGCTGCCGATCTGGCGCTGCACCAAGCCGCCCGAGGGCGCCTGGACCGGCAATCTCGACACCTCCTCGGTGCTGATCAGCGCCGACGAGGGCAAGACCTGGCGCGAGAGCGCGGTGCCCGGCAGCACCGGCTGCGTGCACATGTCCATCGTGCCGCATGGCGCCGCGCTGGTGGCGCTGTACCGCAGCCGCTGGGCGGACAACGTGTACCGCTCAGTCTCCCACGACGGTGGCGAGACCTGGTCCGCCCCGCAGCCGACGGAGCTGCCCAACAACAACAGCAGCGTCATGGCGCTCACGCTCGCCAGCGGTGCCATCGCGCTGATGTACAATGAAAGCAGCGCCGCCGACGCCACCGGCCGCCGCGCCTCGCTGTATGACGACATCGGCGGCGCGGAAGTGGTCGCCTCCATGTCGCGCGAGGCGTTCTGGGGCGCGCCGCGGGCGCCGATGAGCATTGCGCTGTCGCATGACGGCGGCATCACCTGGCCGCATCGCCGCAACCTGGAAGTGGGCGACGGTTTCTGCATGACCAACAACAGCAAGGACAAGCTGAACCGCGAGTTCAGCTACCCGTCGCTGTGCCAATCCGCCGATGGCGCGCTGCACCTGGCCTACACCTACTGGCGCCAGGCGATCAAATACGTCCGCACCGACGAGAACTGGATCAAGGCATGACCCTCCACCCGCGCGGCGTCTTCTCCGCCGCCCTCGCCCCGCTCGACGCGCAGCTGAACCCGGACCATGGCCGCTTCGTCGCGCACTGCAAGCGCCTGCTGGCCGAGGGCTGCGACGGCATCGCCATGCTCGGCACCACGGGGGAGGCGAACAGCTTCGGCCTGGATGAGCGCCGCGCCCTGCTGGAAGCCGCGCTGCAAGGCGGCGTGCGGCCTGACCAACTGCTGCCCGGCACCGGCGTGGCGGCGCTGACCGACACGGTGGCGCTGACGCGGCACGCGCTGGCCCATGGCGTCACCACCGTCGTGATGCTGCCGCCCTTCTACTACAAGGGCATCAGCGATGACGGGCTGTTCGCCAGCTATGCCGAGGTGATCGAGCGCGTGGCCGACAGCCGGCTGCGCGTGGTGCTGTACCACATCCCCCAGATGTCGGCGGTGCCGATCCCCTTCGCCGTCATCGCCCGGCTGCGGCAGCGCTACCCCGGCGTGTTCACCGGCATCAAGGACAGCGCCGGCGACTTCGCCAACATGCAGGCGCTGGTGCGCGAATTCCCCGGCCTGTCGGTGCTGGCCGGCGCCGACCCGCTGATGCTGCCGCTGCTGCGTGAAGGCGGCGCCGGCTGCATCACTGCCACCTCCAACCTGGTCGCGACCGAACTGGCCTTCGTGTTCCGCCACTTCGCCGACCCGGCCAAGGCGGCCGAGGTGGACGCCGCGCAGGCGCGCATCGTGGCCGCGCGCAACAAGGCGTCGCGCTTCGCGCAGATGGCGTCGCTGAAGGTGATGCTGGGGGCGAAGCTGAATGATGCCGAATGGCACCGCCTGCGCCCGCCGCTGCTGCCGCTGACGCCGGAAGAAACCGCCGCGCTGCTGGCCGACTGAAGCCCCTGGGAGAAGAAGAACATGGAACGCCGTACACTCATCGCCGCGGGCCTTGGCCTGCTTGCCGCCCCCGCCGTGCAGGCGCAGGAAAGCTGGCCGCAGGGCCGGCCGCTGCGCGTCATCTGCCCCTGGCCGCCGGGCGCGGCCAACGACACGCTGGCGCGGCTGACCGCCCAGCGCCTGAACGAGAAGCTGGGCGCCAATGCGGTGGCGGAAAACCGCACCGGCGGCGCCGGCCTCATCGGCACCAACGCCGTGCTGCAGGCGGCGCCGGACGGCTACACGCTGCTGGCCAGCGCCTTCAACACCGCGGTCATGCCGCTGGTGCTGAAGAACGCGCAATTCGACCCGCAGAAGGACCTGGAGGTCTGCGCCCGCACCGCCCAGGCGCCGCTGGTGATGGTGATGAGCGGCACCCGGCAGGAGAAGACGCTGGCCGAGGTGATCGCCGCCATCAAGGCCAGGCCGCGCGACTGGTCCATCGCGATCTCCTCGCTCGGCGCCGCCTCGCACCTGGCGACCATCGAGTTCCTGCGCCGCACCGGCATCACCGCCGACCTGGTGACGTATCGCGGCACCCAGCCGGCACTGACGGATTTGATGAGCGGCACCGTGCACCTGCTGATCGACAACAGCTTCGCGCTGCTGCCGGCCACCGGGGATGGCAAGGTCCGCGCGCTGGGTATCGCCACGAAGCAGCGCAGCGCCCTGGCGCCCAGCGTGCCGACCATGGCGGAGGCTGGGCTACCCGGCTACGAGTTCCAGTCCTGGTACGGGGTCTGGGCGCCCAAGGGCACGCCGGCGGCGATCTGCCAGCGCATCAACGCGCTGATGCAGGAAACCATGCGCGACCCCGCGATCACCCAGCGCCTCAGCAGCCAGGTGCTGGAGCCGGTGACCGAGAGCATCGCCGAGAGCCGCGCCTTCATCGCCGCCGAGATCAGCCGGGCCAGCGAGCTGCTGCGGAGCGTGAACTACCAGCCGGAATGAGCCCGGCCCATTGACGCCGGCCGCGCCAGCGAGAAGGCTGGCGCGGACAACCCCTTGCCGCGAAGGGCGCCGGCGCCATGATCATCGACTGCCACGGCCACTACACCACCTCGCCCAAGTCGCACGAGGCCTGGCGCCAGTCCCAGTTGCAGGCGCTGCTGGACGGCGCGCCGATGCCGGCCCGCCCGGCGATCAGTGATGACGAGATCCGCGACAGCATCACCAATGGCCAGTTGCGGATGCAGCGGGAACGCGGGACCGACCTGACCATCTTCTCCCCCCGCGCCGCCGGCATGGGCCACCACGCCGGCGACAGCGCCGCCAACCAGGCCTGGGCGCGGGCCTGCAATGAACTGATCCAGCGGGTCTGCGCGCTGTTCCCGCGCAACTTCGTCGGCGTCTGCATGCTGCCGCAGGTCGCCGGCGCCGGCGTCGGCCCCTGCGTCGAGGAACTGGAGCGCTGCGTCACCCAGCAGGGCTTCATCGGCTGCAACCTGAACCCGGACCCGTCCGGCGGCTTCTGGCAATCCCCGCCGCTGACCGACCGCTACTGGTACCCGCTGTATGAAAAGATGGTGGAGCTGGACGTGCCGGCCATGGTCCACGTCTCCTTCGCCTGCAACAGCTGCTTCCACACCACCGGCGCGCATTACATCAATGGCGACACCACCGCCTTCATGCAGCTGATCCAGGGCGACCTGTTCCGCGACTTCCCGACGCTGAAGCTGATCATCCCGCATGGCGGCGGCGCGGTGCCCTATCACTGGGGCCGCTATCGCGGCCTGGCACAGGTGCTGAAGAAGCCCGAGCTGGCCGAGCACCTGATGCGGAACGTGTTCTTCGACACCTGCGTCTACCACCTGCCGGGGATCGAGCTGCTGGCCAAGGTGATCCCGGTGAAGAACATCCTGTTCGCGTCGGAGATGATCGGCGCCGTGCCGGGCATCGACCCCGAGACCGGCCACAACTTCGACGACACCAAGCGCTACGTGGACGCCCTGCCGCTCTCCACCGAGGATCGCGCGCTGATCTACGAGGGCAATGCCCGGCGCGCCTATGGCCGGCTCTCGGCCCAGTTGGAGCGCCAGTTCGCGGGCGGTTGACCCGTTCCGGCCAGGCCATAAGCTGCGGGCATGATCGCCCTTGTCCGCATCGCCCTGGCACGCCCCTACACCTTCGTGGTCATGGCGGTGATGATCGTGCTGGCCGGTGGGCTGGCGGCGTGGAAGACCCCGGCCGACATCTTCCCCAACATCCCCGTGCCGGTGGTGGCGGTGGCCTGGACCTTCAACGGCCTGTCACCGGAGGACATGGCCGGGCGCATCATCACGCCCTACCAGCGCACGCTGACCACCACGGTCAATGACATCGAGCACCTGGAGGCGACCTCCTATGCCGGTGTCGGCATCGTCAAGGTGTTCTTCCAGCCCGGCGCCGATGTGCGGCTGGCCAACGCGCAGATCACCGCAGTCAGTCAGACCCTGCTGCGCCAGTTGCCGCCCGGCACCACGCCGCCGCTGATCCTGAACTACAATGCCTCCACCGTGCCCATCGTGCAGATCGCGCTGGGCGGGCGTGGCCTGACCGAGCAGCAGCTGTTCGACTTCGGCTTCAACTTCATGCGGACCCGGCTGGTGACGGTGCAGGGCGCCGCGGTGCCGCTGCCCTTCGGCGGCCGGCAGCGGCAGATCCTGATCGACCTGGACCCCGAGGCGCTGCATTCCAAGGGGCTCTCGGCCGCCGATGTCGCCAACGCCATCGCGGCGCAGACCCAGATCACCCCGGCCGGCTTCGCCAAGATCGGCGCCTTCCAGCTCAACCTCAACCTGAACAACGCGCCGGGCAACGTGGCGGAACTGGCGGCGCTGCCGATCCGCACGCTGAACGGCGCCACCATCACCATCGCCGACGTGGCGGATGTGCGCGACGGCTCCGCCCCGCAGCAGAACGTGGTGCATGTGGACGGCCAGCGCTCGGTGCTGATGACGGTGCTGAAGTCCGGCGCCACCTCCACCATCGACATCGTCAACAACATCCGCGCGCTGATCCCGCGGCTGCGGCCCAGCCTGCCGCCGGAGTTGACGATCGAGCTGCTGAACGACCAGTCCACCTTCGTGAAGGCCGCCATCGAGGGCGTCGTCGCGGAAGGCGCGCTGGCGGCGGCGTTGACCTCGCTGATGATCCTGCTGTTCCTCGGCTCCTGGCGCTCCACCGTCATCATCGCCATCTCGATCCCGCTGGCCATCCTGGCGGCCATCGCCGCGCTGGCTGCCTTCGGGCAGACGCTGAATGTGATGACGCTGGGCGGCCTGGCGCTGGCGGTGGGCATCCTGGTGGACGACGCCACCGTCACCATCGAGAACATCAACTGGCACCTGGAACAGGGCAAGGGCGTGCGGGAGGCGATCATGGACGGCGCGGCGCAGATCGTGGTGCCGGCCTTCGTCTCGCTGCTGTGCATCTGCATCGTCTTCGTGCCGATGTTCTTCCTGCCCGGCGTCTCCGGCTTCCTGTTCGTGCCCATGGCGCTGTCGGTCATCTTCGCCATGGTGGCCAGCTTCATCCTGTCGCGCACGCTGGTGCCGACCATGGCGGCCTACCTGCTGCGCCCGCACGACCCGCATGGCCATGCCGGCCCGCGCGGCCCGCTGGGCCGGCTGCAGCAGGGCTTCGAGAACGGCTTCGACCGGCTGCGCCACGGCTACAGCGGCCTGGTCGGCCTGGCGGTGGCGCGGCCGGGCGCGACCATCATCGGCTTCCTCGGCTTCTGCGTGGCCAGCCTGGGGCTGGTGCCGCTGCTGGGGCAGAACTTCTTCCCCGAGGTGGACAGCGGCGGCATCGTGCTGCATGTCCGCGCCCCCGCCGGCACCCGGGTGGAGGAAACCTCCGCGCTGCTGGACCGCGTGCAGCGGGAGGTCCGGCGCCTGCTGCCGGAAGGCGAGATCCGCGCCATGGTCGACAATGTCGGCCTGCCCGGCAGCAGCATCAACATCACCTACGGGTCCTCCGGCACCATCGGCCCGATGGACGGCGACATCCTGATCGGGCTGAACCACGGCCACGCCCCCACCGCCCGGCACGTGGCGCTGCTGCGGGCGGAACTGCCGCGGCTGTTCCCCACCGCCACCTTCTCCTTCCTGCCGGCCGACATCACCAGCCAGATCGTGAACTTCGGCGCCCCGGCACCGATCGACATCCAGGTGGCCGGGCCGAACCGAGAGGCCAACCAGGAACACGCCCAGCGCATCCTGCGCGCGCTGCGCGACATCGACGGCCTGGCCGATGCGCGCATCCAGCAGCCCGCCGGCCAGCCGGAACTGCGCTTCACCGTGGACCGCACCCGGATCAGCGCGCTGGGGCTGGAGACGCGCGACGTGACCACCAGCCTGGCCGGGGCGCTGGCCGGTTCCCTGCAGACCGCGCCGGTGTACTGGCTGAACCCGGCCAATGGCGTGACCTACCCGGTGGTGGCGCAAACCCCGGAATACCTGGTGGATACGCTGGGCGAGCTGGGCGCGCTGCCGGTGACGGGACGCCAGGGCGGCGAGCCGCAGGTGCTGGCGGCCCTCGGCAGCTTCAGCCGCGGCACCACGCAGTCGGTGGTGTCGCAGTACAACATCCAGTCGGTGGTCAACATCTTCGGCACGCCGCAGGGCCGCGACCTGGGCGCGGTGGGCGCCGACGTGCTGCGCGCCATCGCCAGCGTGGACGCAGAGCGCCCGCCGGCCATCACCGTGACGCTGCGCGGCCAGTACCAGACCATGGCGACGGCCTTCGCCGGCATGGGCTGGGGGCTGCTGGGCGCCGTGGTGATGATCTACCTGCTCATCGTCATCAACTTCCAGTCCTGGCTGGACCCCTTCGTCATCGTCGCCGCGCTGCCGGCGGCGCTGGCCGGCATCGCCTGGATGCTGTTCGTCACCGGAACCCCGCTCTCGGTCCCGGCGCTGACCGGCGCCATCATGTGCATGGGCGTCGCCACCGCCAATTCCATCCTGGTCATCAGCTTCGCGCGGGAACGCCTGGCGCTGGTGGGGGATGCCCGCCGCGCGGCGTGGGAGGCGGGCGTCACCCGCTTCCGCCCGGTGCTGATGACGGCGTTGGCCATGGTCATCGGCATGGCGCCCATGGCGCTGGGCCTGGGCGAGGGTGGCGAGCAGAACGCGCCGCTG
This sequence comes from Acetobacteraceae bacterium, assembly GCA_947455205.1. GTDB lineage: Bacteria > Pseudomonadota > Alphaproteobacteria > Acetobacterales > Acetobacteraceae > CAIMOR01. The sequence goes on from CANGNF010000006.1 coordinate 125,572, forward strand.
GGCCGCGCCGTCATCGGCGGGCTGATCTTCGCCACTTGCGCCTCCCTGGTCTTCGTGCCCACCGTCTTCGCCCTGGTGCATCGCCGCCACGGCACCGGAGAAACCGCCCATGGCTGAGGCCCCGACGCCCGCGCCGCCGCAGGCCAGCGGCGCCAAGGTGCTGCGCAACCTCTTCCTGCTGGCGCTGCTGCTGGGCGGCGGGCTCTACGCCACGCTGGCCAGCCGCGACACCGCCGCCGAGCGCCTGCGCGAGACCACGGTGGCGGCGGCGCTGCCCAGTGTCAGCGTGCTGCAACCCGGCGAGGTGAAGCCGAAGGCCCTGGTGCTGCCGGCCCGGCTGCAGGCCTGGACCGAGGCGCCGGTCTTCGCCCGCAACAACGGCTTCCTGCGCGCCCGCCATGCCGACCTGGGCGACCAGGTCCGCGCCGGCGACCTGCTGGCCGAGATCGACGCGCCGGAGCTGGAGCAGCAGCTCGCGGCCTCGGTCGCGGTGCTGGGCACCATCCAGGCGCAGCGCAACCTGTCCCAGGCCACGGCGCGGCGCTGGGCGGAACTGGGGGCGCGCAACATCGTCTCCCAGCAGGCTTCCGACGAGAAGCGCGGCGACCTGGCGGCGCGCGATTCCATGCTGCGGGAGGCTCAGGCGAATGTGGAGCGGCTGCGCGCCCAGCTGGCCTTCAACCGCGTGGTCGCGCCGTTCGACGGCACGGTGACCAGCCGCGGCACCGAGGTCGGTGCGCTGATCGTCGCCGGCGACACCAAGGCGGTGCCGCTGTTCACCATCTCCGACACGTCGCGCATCCGCGTCTATATCCGCGTGCCGCAGGCCTATGCCGCGGCCATCACGCCGGGCATGCAAGCCACCTTCACCGTGCCCGAACACCCCAGCCGCCGCTTCACCGGAGAGGTGCAGCGCAGCGCCGGCGCGATGGACGCCGCCACCGGCACCATGCTGGTGCAGTTGCTGGCCGACAACGCCGAGGGCGCGCTGCGTCCGGGTGGCTACGCGCAGCTTTCGCTGGCGCTGCCGGCTTCCCTGGTGGCCAGCGCGGTTCGCATCCCCGCCAGCGCGCTGATCTTCCGGCGGGACGGCACCACGGTTGCGGTGGTGAATGCCGAGGGCGTGGTGGAGATCCGCCAGGTGCGGATCGACCAGGACCAGGGCGCCGAGCTGGAAATCGGCGCCGGCCTGAGCCGCGAGGACTGGGTGATCGACAGCCCCTCCGACGCGATCCGCAATGGCGACCGCGTGCGGGTGCTGCGGCCGGCGGCGTAAGGCCGCCTCAGCCCTCGGGCGCCAGTTCCGCCGGCGTTACCACCCAAACGCCGCTGCCATCGGCCGGCGGTTCGCAGCGAATCGGCAGCGCGTTCGGCGTGCGGACATTCGGCTTGTGGCCGAAGGCCAGGCGCAGCGCGCGGAACAGCGCGCCATGCGCCACCACCAGCACCGGGCCGGGCAGGGCGGTGGCGCGGTTCACCGCGGCGACCGCGCGCTCATACAGCTGGGCGAAGCTCTCGGCGCGCTCGGGCGTGTAGCTGCCCTCGATCCAGCTGTCGTACCAGTCGCCCATCGGCAGGCCTTCCTGCTCGCCGAACTCCACCTCCCGCAGGCCGGGGTCGATGCTGACCGGCAGCTTCAGCAGGGCGGCGGTGGTTTCCGCCGTCACCCGCGCCCGCACCAGGGGGGAGGCGACGATCGTCGTCACCTGGATGCCCGCGGCGAAGGTCTGCGCCGCGCGGCGGGCCTGCTCGACGCCCACCTTGTTCAACGGAATGTCGGTAGTGCCCTGGCTCAGCCCTTGGGCATTCCAGTCGGTCTCGCCGTGGCGCAGGAACCAGAAGGGCACGGGGTTCAACGGGGTCATGGCGGCATCCTCAGCGGCTGCCCCGGCAATGGCCCGGCCGGGGCAGCGCGGTCAAGGGCCGGGCGCCGGCCAGGCCAGCGCCCGGCGGCAGGTCAGGCCAGCCCCTCGGCCTTCATCGTCCGCACCACCGCCGGCCGCGCGTTCATGCGGGCGTAGTGCGCCGCCACATTGGCCGGCAGCTCGTTCTTCAGCCGCGCCGCCCACCAGAAGCACACGTAGAACACCGCGGTATCGGCAAAGCTGAACTCGCCGGTCACGTAGTCCTTGCCCGCCAGCTGCTTGTCCAGCCAGGCCAGGCCCTTCTCGAAGATCTCGTTGCCGCGCGCCTGCACCGCTGCGTGGTCGGCCTCGGACGGCGCGTAGTTGCTCGGCTTGAAGATGCGGCCGAAGCCCTGCATGTGCATGGTGGCGACGCAGTAGTCGGTCACCTCCAGCGCCTTGGCCAGGGCATCGGCGCCAGCCGGCATCACCTTCGCGTCCGGGTTGGTCGAGGCCAGGTAGACCGCGATCGCCGGATACTCGGTCAGCACCCCGCCATCGTCCTTCTGCAGGGTCGGCACCTTGCTCTTCGGGTTCACGCTGGTGAACTCGGGCTTGAACTGCGCGCCTTCGCGCAGGTTCACCAGCTCGGCGTCGTAGGGCTTGCCGATCTCCTCCAGCAGCACATGGATGCCGATGGAGCAGGCGCCGGGGGCATAGAACAACTTCATGGCCACATCTCTCCCGTTGCGGCCCCTACCGGGGCCGGGACGGCGAGCCTAGCGCAATATCTGCCTGGGCGGAACCGCCCGGGCAGATTTCCTGCGCTGGAAGTATTTGATTCCAAAGCAATAACCGTTCGGCCAGAACGGAGATTGCGGCAGCCCTAGTTGAACAGGGACGAAACCGAGCTTTCGTCGCTGATCCGGCGCATCGCCTCGGCCAGCAGCGGCGCGATGGTCAGCTGGCGGATGTTGCTGGAGACGCGCACCGCTTCCGTTGCCTGGATGCTGTCGGTCACCGTCATCATCTCGATCGGGCTGGCGCCAACCCGCGCCACCGCCCCGCCCGAGAGCACGCCATGGGTGACGTAGACCGAGGCGCCGGCGGCACCGTTCTTCAGCAGCGCCGCGGCGGCGTTGCACAGCGTGCCGCCGGAATCGACGATGTCGTCGATCAGGATGCAGTGCCGGCCTTCCACGTCGCCGATCACGTTCATCACTTCGGAAACGCCGGCCCGCTCGCGCCGCTTGTCGATGATGGCCAACTCCGCCTTCAGGCGGGAAGCCAGTTCGCGCGCCCGCACCACGCCGCCGACATCCGGCGAGACCACCATCAGGTCGCGGCCCTGGTAGCGCTGGATGATGTCGTCGGTGAACAGCGGCGCGGCGAACAGGTTGTCCACGGGAATGTCGAAGAAGCCCTGGATCTGCCCGGCATGCAGGTCCATCGTCAGCACCCGGTTGGCGCCGGCCTCGGTGATCAGGTTGGCCACCAGCTTGGCGCTGATCGGCGTGCGGCTGCCGCTCTTGCGGTCCTGCCGGGCGTAGCCGAAGTAGGGGATCACGGCGGTGATGCGGCGCGCGCTGGCGCGGCGCAGCGCGTCCAGCGTGATCAGCAGCTCCATCAGGTTGTCATTCGCCGGGTAGCTGGTGCTCTGCACCACGAAGACATCCTCGCCACGGACATTCTCGTGGATCTCCACGAAGACCTCCATGTCGGCGAAGCGCCGGATGGAAGCACTGGTCAGCGGCAACCCAAGGGCTGCGGCAACGGCCTCGGCCAGGGGGCGGTTGCTGTTGCAGGCGACGATCTTCATGCCAACCCCTTGGATATTCGGCCGCGGCGGGCGGTGCATAGCATCGCAGCCGCGGGCAGGGGAGGCTTCATCGCCCCGCCGCGGCGTGCAGTATCAAGATGACGGTTTCGTGTAAATCGCGCCGCCCGCGCGCCGCCCCGTGCGGGACGCATGGCGGCCACCGCCCTACCGGGCAGGCGGTGCCACCAGCGGGTTGCTGCCGCGCCCCGGCAGCCCGGCGGGCAGCGCGGGCGGCGCCCCGTTCGGCCCGGTGGCGCCGGGTGGCAACGGCGCCAGGCCGGGCGGCATGGCCGGCGGCACGGCGGTGGTGGCCGGCTCCGCCGTCGTCGCGTTCACCAGCACCTGGCGGATCCCGCCCGAGGCTTCCTCGGCCACCACATAGGCCACGTCGCCCCAGGGCCGGTTCAGGCTGCCGCCGGGCACCTCGTTCATCTGCACCACCTGGCCCAGCTCCTCGCCATCCCGCCGGCTGACGCGCCAGACGATCTCGACGCGCTGCTGGCCGCTGGGCAGCGGCACCAGCGTCACGCGGCCTTCCAGCCCGAAGGTGGCACCGTCCGAGACCTCCTGCATCACATAGCCATAGCGCGAGAGGAATTCGCGCATGCGCGTCGCCAGCGCGGTGTTGCCGTCACCCGGCGCGCCAGTGACGCGGGCGAAGCGCACCCGCGCCGGGCCGCCGGCCAGCGCCACCGGGTCCATCTGCTTGCGCGCCGCGTCCACCTGCAGCAGCAGCGTGCTGAGCGAGCGCGCCGCCTGCGCCGCCATCGGCCCGAAGGCGCCGGGGCCGGGGTTGCTCCACAGCTGCGGCGGCATGGGCTGGCCGGCGACCACGCCCTGCTCTTTGCCATCCGCATCCAGCAGGCGGAACTTGGCCACCACGCCCCGCGGTCCCGATTCGGCGACGATGTCGACATGCCAGTCCAGCGGCATCGGCCGGTCGGTGGCGGTAGCGGGCACTTCCTCGGCCTGCAGCGCGGTGGCCAGGGCGTCGGCCAGCTGCTTGGCCGCCTCATCCGTCAGCAGGGCCTGGGTTGGCGGGGCAATGGCCAGGCGCAGCGCCAGCGGAATGGCCAGCCGCGCCCCGGTACGGCCGGGCCGGCCGCGATAGGGCTGCAGGTCGGTGCAGGCCGCCGGCAGCAGCAGCGCCAGGGCCAGCGCCAGCCGCGCCAGCACGCGCAGGCGCGCGCCGGCGCCACGGGTTTCAGATGAATACACAGCTCACCAGCATGGTCAGAAGGGTGAAGATCAGCAGCATCCAAAGGTAGGGCATCGTCTCACCCCCGCAGCGCTATGGCGGAAAGCTGATGGCCGATCGGCAGGGTGCCGTCATGCGTGGCCCGCCGATAGCTGAAGAAGCGCCCGGCATCGGCATAGGTATCGGCCCCCAGGCTGGCCACCGCGCCCAGCCCCAGCGCGCCCAGCCTGGCCAGGCAATAGCCGGGCAGGTCGAACTGCCACTTGCCCGCCTGCGCGCCGGTGGTGAAGAACCGCGCATCCGCGGCCGCGCGCGCCAGCACCTGGTCGCGCAGGTCGGCGCCCACCTCGTAGCTCGGCTGGTGGATGCAGGGGCCCAGCACCGCCGCCACCCGCCCGGGCCGGGCGCCCAGCGCGCACATCGCGTCCAGCGTCGCCTCCATCACCCCCAGCATTGCGCCGCGCCAGCCGGCATGGCAGGCGCCGATCACCCCCGCCTCGGCATCGGCGAACAGCACCGGCCCGCAATCCGCCGTCACGATGCCCAAGGCGACGCCGCGCCGGCGGGTGACGATGCCATCCGCCTGCGGCCGGGCATCCTCCGGCCAGCCGTCCTCCGCCAGCACCGCCACGGCGGCGCCATGCACCTGGTGCAGGCCGAACAGCGCATCCGGCGCCACGCCCACGGCCCGCGCCGCCCGCGCCCGGTTCTCCGCCACCAGCGCAAGATCGTCCCGCCCGTTCAGCGAGCAGTTCAGCGTGCCGAAGGCACCAGCCGAGACCCCGCCACGGCGGGTGAAGAAGCCATGCGGCACGCCGTCCAGCGCGGCATGGGTCAGGAATTCGGCTGTTGCGCTCATGCGGCCTCGAAGCCCGGGGGCGTGGGCAGGCCGGCATGGCACAGGCACAGCGCCTTGAACAGTTGCCCCATGGCCTCCGGCGCCACCAGGCGCTGCGCCGCCGAAAGCACCTCTCCCGCCTGGCGCGGATTGTCGCGCGCCAGCACCGCGGCGCGGGAAACCAGCCCCAGCCGTTGCAGGAACAGCCCCTGCGGCAGCGGGCCATGGCTGGCGGCCCCGGCCTTGGCGGCGGCGCGGGCACAGGCGGCGAAGTCGACATGCGCGGTCAAATCCACGCTGCCCGGTTCGGCCAGCGGTTCCGCCCGGCCATGCGCGTGCATGGCCTGCAGGCTGTCGCCCAGCCCGCTTGCCGCCGGGCCGTAGTCCAGGAACAGCGCCGCGCCGGGGGCGTGACGGAAGCGCTCCGCCAGGCGGGTGCAGAGCGCCAGGGCCGGCTCGCAGACCTCCTGCACCGCGCCCTCCGGCGCCACCGCCGGCAGGGCAGGGTGGCCGCCGGGCAACTCGATGAAGGCGCCGTCCTGCACATGGCGCTCGACCCAGCCGCCGCCACGGCGGACGAATTGGCGGATCGGCAGCGCGTCCAGGAACTCGTTGGCCAGGATGATCGCGGGGCCCGGCGGCAGGCTCTCCAGCCCGTCATGCCAGCTGGCGCCCGGTACCTTGCGGGCCTGGGCCTGGCGCAGCACCGGGCTCTGCTCCACGAAGTGGACCGAGAGCGCCGCCCGGAACGCCGGCAGCATGGCCGCCGCCCGCAGCGCATCGGCCATCAGCGTGCCGCGGCCGGGGCCCAACTCCACCAGCAGCACCTGGCCGGGCGCGCCCATCAGCTGCCAGGTCACCGCCGCCCACAGCCCCAGGCATTCGCCGAAGACCTGGGAGATCTCCGGCGCGGTGGTGAAGTCCCCCTTGGCGCCGAACGGGTCGCGGCTGCCATAATAGGCCGCCACCGCGCGGCCCATGAAGTGGTCCAGCCGCTCGGCGCTCACGCCCTGGCCCGGGACCGCAGGACCAGCCAGCCGCCCAGCAGCACCATGGGCACGGACAGCACCTGCCCCATGGTCGCGCCGGCGAACAGGAAGCCCAGATGCGCGTCCGGCTGGCGGAAGAACTCGCCGATGATGCGCGCCACGCCGTAGCCGGCGATGAACACCCCGGCCAGGAAGCCGCGCCGCGCCCGCAGCGCCGGCACCCGCACCAGCCCCTGCAGCAGCAGGAACAGCACGATCCCTTCCATCCCCGCCTGGTACAGCTGGGAAGGATGCCGCGGCTCCGGCCCGCCGGTGGGGAACACCATGGCCCAGGGCACGTCGGGCGCCACCCGGCCCCACAGTTCGCCATTCACGAAGTTGGCGCAGCGCCCGAGGAACAGCCCCAGCGGCACCACCGTGGCCAGCCGGTCGCCGAAGGCGATGAAGTCGATCCTCTGCTGCCGGCAGTACAGCCACAGCGCCACGATCACGCCCAGCGCGCCGCCATGGAAGCTCATGCCGCCGCCCCAGACCGCCAGGATCTCCAGCGGATGGAACAGGTAGTAGCCGGGCCGGTAGAACAGCACGTAGCCCAGCCGCCCGCCCAGCACGATGCCCAGCGTGGCCCAGGTGACGAAGTCGTCCACCTGCTGCCGGGTCGCCACCACCTGGGGCAGCGCCACCAGGCGCAGCATCAGCCGCCAGCCCAGCACGATGCCGACAATGTAGGCCAGCGCGTACCAGCGGATGGCGATGGGCCCGATCTGCACCAGCGTCGGGTCGATCATCGGGAAGGGTATGGCGAACAGCATGGTCAGCGGGTCTCCTTCACCGGTAGGGGTCCGCCTGCATCAGGAAGTCCTGCACATAGCGCCGCACGCCATCCTCCAGCGTGGTGGACTGGCCGTTCCAGCCGGCCGCGCGCAGCCGGTCGATGGGGGCTTCGGTGAAGTACTGGTACTTGCCCTTCAGGTCGTCCGGCATGTCGATGAAGCGGATGTCCGGCGCCCGCCCCATGGCGGCGAACATGGCATTGACCAGGTCCAGGAAGCTGCGGGCACGGCCGCTGCCGATGTTGAACAGGCCGGACGCCTTGGGGTTATCCAGCAGCCACAGCATCGCCGCCACGCAGTCGTCCACATGCACGAAGTCGCGCATCTGCTGGCCGTCCGCCACACCCGTGCGGTCGCTGCGGAACAGCGTGGCCGGGTTGCCCTGCATCACCTGCTGGAACTTGCCGTAGACCACGCTGGCCATGCGGCCCTTGTGATACTCGTTGGGCCCATAGACATTGAAGAAGCGCAGCCCCGCCCATTGCGGCGGCGCCGGGGCGCGGCGGCGCACCAGCTCACACACCCGGCGGTCGAAGGCCAGCTTGGACCAGCCATACAGGTTCAGCGGCCGCAGCTTCGCCAGCGCCTCCGGCGTGAAGGCGTCGTCGAAGCCCTGGTCGCCATCGCCATAGGTGGCGGCCGAGCTGGCATAGATGAACGGCAGCTTGCGCGACGCGCATTCGCCCCACAGCCACAGCGGCAGCATCAGGTTCTGCGCCACCACCTCGTCGGCATCCGTTGCCGTGGTGGCGCTGATGGCGCCCATGTGCAGCACCGCCTGCACCGGCGGATGGCGCGCCCAGAAGGTTTCCAGCTCCTCCGGCGGGATCACCCCCGCCACCGGGTGATGCGCCAGGTTGCGCCACTTGTCGTCGTGGCCCAGCCGGTCCACCACCATCACCTCGGCCCCCCGGGCACAAAGCGCGGCAACCAGGTTGGAGCCGATGAAACCAGCACCGCCGGTGACCAGATACATGGGGTTCGAGCCTCACTGGGCGGCTGCCTTGCGGCGCGCCGAAGGGGGCGACATTGCGCCGGTGCGGCCGGCGGTATAGGCCCCCCTCGCAAGCCGGGGCAAGGAGAGCGGTGATGAGCGAATCCAGTGGTAGCGGCAGCAGCGGCGGCACCGGGCGCAAGCGCGGCGGCCTGTTCGACGACCTGGCCGGCGTGGCCGGCGGCGCCTTCTCGGCCCTGGCCGGGGTGCGGAACGAGGCCGAGGCCATGGCGCGCAGCCAGGCCGACCAGATGATCCAGCGGCTGGACCTGGTGAAGCGCGAGGACCTGGACGCGGCGATGGAAGTGGCCCGCCGCGCCAGCGACGCGGTGGCGGCGCTGGAAGCCCGGGTGGTGGCGCTGGAAGCGCATATCGCAGGCAGCTCGCAGTCGGCGCCGGAGGCCGGCTCGGCCGCCGCGGCGGAAACCCTGCCCCCGGCGGACCCCGCGCAGGAAGGCACCGACGACGGCGCCTAGCCCCTGCTGCGGCACAGCATGCCCCGGCAACGAACCCCTGGCTGGAACATAACCTGATTCATCGTTGAATCAGGGGCTTGCGGCGCGGAGTTGGAGTTGCGTAGTCTACCCCTGGTGGTCGATTCGCGCTGACGACGCAAGACTCGGTAGCGGGATGCATCCCGCCGCGCCGGGCCGCGTTGCAGGCCGGCAGGGCCGCAACAGGGAAGAGGAGGTGCCGCATGTCCGGCTTGCTGGCCCTTGAGCGTGAGCGCGCGGCAAACCCGCTCGACGTGATCGAACAGATCATCGGCGCCAATGAATGGACCTTCGAGCGCCGCTCGGATGGCGAGATGGCCGCCGCCGCGCCGGGCAAGTGGTGCGACTACGGCCTGTTCTTTTCCTGGTCCCAGGAAATCAGCGCCATGCACTTCTCCTGCGCCTTCGACCTGAAGGTGCCGGCCGGCCGCCGCGACAAGCTGTTCGAGCTGCTGTCCCTGGCCAATGAGAAGCTGTGGATCGGCCATTTCGGGCTGGAGAGCGAGGAGGGCGTACCGGTGTTCCGCCACTCCGTGCTGCTGCGCGGCGCCCCCGGTGCCAGTGCGGAAAGCCTGGAGGACATGGTGGATATCGCGCTGACCGAATGCGAGCGCTTCTTCCCCGCCTTCCAGTTCGTGCTGTGGGGCGGCAAGGCCCCGGCCGAGGCGCTGCAGGCCGCCATGCTGGATTGCGTCGGCGAGGCGTGAGGCGCTAACCCTTGGGCGACCAAGGGGGAACCGCGATGACCGAGACCAAACTGCCGCCGTTGCTGCTGGTAGGCTGCGGCAAGATGGGCGGCGCCATGCTGGCCGGCTGGCTGGAGCAGGGCCTGGCCGAGGCCGTGGTGGTCGAGCCCTACGCCGCCTCCGCCGCCAAATTTGCCGGCCGCGTCACCGTGGTGCCGGACGCCGCCGCCATTCCCGCCGGCTTCACCCCGGGCGTTGTCGTCCTGGCGATCAAGCCGCAGGAGGCCGCGGCCACCCTGCCGCACTACGCCCGCTTCGCCGCCACCGGGGCGCTGGTCGTCTCCATCATGGCCGGGCGCAACGTGGCGGGCATGCAGGCGCTGCTGGGCGCCGGCGCCGCCGTGGTGCGGGCCATGCCGAACACCCCGGCCGCGGTCGGCCAGGGCTATACCTGCTGCTTCGCCTCCACCGCGGTCACGCCGGCGCAGCGCGCCCTGGCGGACCGGCTGCTCACCGCCGTCGGCCTGGTGGACTGGGTGGAGGAGGAGGCGCTGATCGACCCGGTCACTGCCGTCTCCGGCGGCGGCCCGGCCTATGTCTTCCTGCTGGCGGAGGTGCTGGAGCAGGCCGCCCTGGCCCAGGGCCTGCCGCCCGCCCTGGCCCGCCGCATGGCCCGCGCCACCGTCTCCGGCAGCGGCGCCCTGCTGGCCGCCAGCCCGGAGGACAGCGCCCAGCTGCGCGTCAACGTGACCAGCCCCAAGGGCACCACGGAACGCGCGCTGAACGTGCTGATGGCGCCCGACGCCTGGCCCCGGCTGATGCAGGATGCCATCGCCGCCGCCACCGCCCGCTCGCGTGAACTGGCGGGATAGGGCAGGCCGCCCTACATAGGGCGGATGGACACCGACACCGAGACGAAGCTGGTCGCCGCCCTGTGGCAGGTTGTGGCGGCGGAGGGCTGGCAGGGCCTGACCATGCACCGGCTGGCCGGCGCCGCCGGGCTGCCGCTGGCCGAGGTGCGCCGCCTGGTCCCCTCCCGCCTGCATCTGCTGAAGCTGCATGGCCGGGCGATGGACGCCGCGGCGCTGGCCAGTGGCGGCACCCCGCAGGGCAGCCCGCGGGACCGGGTGTTCGACGTGCTGATGCGCCGGATCGACGCCATGCAGCCGCACCGCGCCGGCCTGCTGCGCCTGTTCGAGGATGTGAAGCGCGACCCGCTGCTGGGCCTGCTGCTGCTGGCGGAACTGCCGGGCTCCATGGCCTGGATGCTGGAGGCCGCCGGGCTTTCCCCCGCCGGCCTGCCCGGCCTGCTGCGGGTGAAGGGCACCACCGCGGTCTGGCTGGCCACCGTGCGCGCCTGGGCGAATGACGAGACGCAGGACCTGGCGCCCACCATGGCGGCGCTGGACAAGGCGCTGGATCAGGCCGAGCGGGTTGCCCGCACCCTGCGGCTGGACCCCGGCGACGACCTGCCGGAGGCGACGGTACCGATCACGCAGTGATTATGTTGCACTGCACAAAAACCTTTTGACCGCGAGGGTACCGCCACCTAACTTGCCGCTCCAGCGGGCATATGCCCATGGAGAGATACAATGGCCCTCACCCCCGATTTCGACGTCATGAAGGCCCTGGCCGACTTCAAGGTGCCGGGGATGCCGGATGTGGAGGCGCTCGCCGCCGCCCAGCGCAAGAACCTGGAAGCGCTGTCGGCCGCCAACCGCATCGCGCTGGAAGGCGCCCAGGCCGTGGCCCGCCGCCACATGGAGATCCTGCAGCAGTCGGCCAGCGAGCTGACCGAGGCCTTCAAGTCCTTCGGCAGCCAGGAAGCGCCGCAGGCCAAGGCCGCGCGCCAGGCGGAGCTGCTGAAGTCCGGCTACGAGAAGGCCGTCTCCAACATGAAGGAGATCGCCGACCTGATCCAGAAGTCCAATGCCGAGGCGCTGGGCCTGCTGAACACGCGCTTCACCGAGGCGCTGGACGAGGTCAAGACCATCGTCAACAAGCCGGGCACCTGACCCGCGCCGGGGGCAGCCGCCCCCGGTCACTCTGCGGCTGACCGTCGCCGGTGGCAGCACCGGCGGCGTTGTCGCGTGCAGGCGGGGCCTCAGGCCCCGCGCGACGGCCCGGCGCCGTCCAGCATCCCCCGCAGCTCCCCGGCCAGGGAAGCGTCCACCGGCTCGTCGGATTGCGGCAGGCGTCCCTGCGGCGTCAGCCGGTCCACCAGCCCCGGCATCACCTGCGCCACCGCGTCCAGCAGCGTGCCCCGGTCGGTGCCGGCATGGCGGGCCGCCTCGTCCACCGCGCCGGGGTCGAAGATCGGCTCCAGCTGCTGCGCCGAGGGCGCCTGGTTGGCCCCGGGGCCCACCCAGCTTTCCACATGGTCCGCCAGGCCGTGCTGCCGCGCCCCGGCCAGCAGCCCGCCCAGGCCGCCGAGCAGCCCGCCCAGCCCGCCACCCAGCAGGCCGCCGCCACCGCTGCCGCCGAACAACCCACCCAGCAGGCCACCAAGCCCGCCGCCGCCAAGCACGCCGCCGCCCTGGTCGGCGCCGCCGGCCGCCTGGCCCCACGGACCCGCCGAAGCGCCGCCCGGCTGCGCCCCGCCCGGCGCCGGCTGCTGCCCGGCCTGGCCCGCCTGGGCATGCTTCATCAGTTGCTGCACCAGCAGGGCCACCGCCGCCAGCTTCAGCCCGCCGGAAAGCCCGCCTGCCAGGCCACCCCTGTTGTCGCTCATCCGCCACCACTCCCTGTGTCTGGAAGCGAGCGAACGCGCCAATGCCCCGGCTGTTGCGCCGGCGCGGAACCCGGCCGCCCGCCGGCGCTTATGCCAGCGCCATCAGCGGCGGGAGAGAACCATGGGCTTGATCGGAACCATCATCATCGGCTTCCTGGCGGGGCTGGTCGCCAAATTCCTTCACCCCGGGCGCGACCCCGGCGGCTTCATCATCACCACGCTGCTCGGGATCGTCGGCGCCGTGGTGGCGACCTATCTCGGCCAGGCCATCGGCTGGTACCGGGCGGGCGAGGGCGCCGGCTTCCTGGGGGCCGTGCTCGGCGCGGTCATCGTGCTGGCGGTCTACACCGCCATGGCCAGGCGCAACGTCGGCTCGGTCTGACAAGGCGCGCGGAGGCCGGGGGCAACCCCGGCCGGGCCGGGCGGCGTGGGGCTACAGCCGCACGCCCACCGTGCTGAAGTGGTCGGCCGCCTGCTGCTGGACCTTCAGGTCCAGCACCTGGGCGGCGACAAAGGCGATGACGATGGCGGCACACATGCCGGAAATCACGGCCTTCATCAGGCATTCCCCCTGGGGTTTGGCATTCCAGGCATATGCGGTGCCGCTTGCGCCCGCGCAAGGATTTCTTCCGCCGCGGCCAAGTCCTCCGGCGCATTGGCGTTGAAGAAGGGGTCATGCGGCAGCGCTGGCCATGCGGCCGTGGCGCAGCCGTGCCGGCCGGTCCAGCGATCAATCCTCCGTTCCCCCGCCAGCAGCGCCGCGCGCAGATCCTCGCGCAGCGCCACCGGCCACAGCCCCACCGGCGGATGCGTCTGCCCCTCGCTGGCGGCGCAGGCCAGCGGGGTGCCGGCCTGCTGCTGCGCCAGATGCAGCCGCGCCACCAGGTCCAGCGGCAGCAGCGGGCAATCCCCGGCGGCCGAGACCAGCCAGGCCACGCCGGGCCGCTCCACCGCCAGCCAGTCCAGCGCCGCCAATACGCCGGCCAGCGGCCCGGCGTAGTCCGGGATGCTGTCTGCCACCACCGGCAGCCCCCACTCGCTGAAGCGCGCCGGGTCGCCATTGGCGTTCAGCACCGTGCCGGCCACCTGCGGCGCCAGCCGGTCCAGCACATGCGCCAGCAGCGGGCGGCCGGCCAGCAGCCGCAACGGCTTGTCGCCGCCGCCCATCCGCCGCGCCAGCCCGCCGGCCAGCACCACGCCATGCGTCGGCGGCATCATGCCTCCGGGTCCTGGCCGCCCGGCCCGGCGCTGCCCTCGGCCTCGCGTGAGTTCTTGCGCCAGTGCTTGGCGCTCTCCTCCTCGACGTAGCGCAGGTCGGCGTCGAACACGATCCGCTCCTCCCCGGCCAGGGCCAAGAAGCGCTTGCCCTTGCAGCGCCCCACCACGGTCAGCCCGGCCTGGCGCGCCAGCTCCACCCCCCAGGCGGTGAAGCCGCTGCGCGAGACCAGGATGGGAATGCCCATGCGAACGGTCTTGATCACCATCTCCGAGGTCAATCGCCCGGTGGTGTAGAAGATCTTGTCGGCGGGGTCGCAGTGCTCGCGGAACATCCAGCCGGCGATCTTGTCCACCGCGTTGTGGCGGCCGACATCCTCCATGTAGACCAGCGGCTGGTCCTGCCGGCACAGCGCGCAGCCATGGATCGCCCCGGCCTCCAGGTACAGCGTGGGCAGCTGGTTGATCCGGTGCAGCAGCCGATACAGCCAGGATGTCCGCAGCTCCGCCCTGGGCAGCTGCACCGCTGAAAATCCCTCCAGCAGGTCGCCGAAGGCGGTGCCCTGGGCGCAGCCGCTGGTCAGGGTCTTCTTCTTCAGCTTCTCCTCGAAGTTTGTCCGCGCCGCCGTTCGCACCACCACCACGTCCAGGTCGTCGTCGTACTCGACGCCGGTCACGTCATCGCCGGGCCGCAGCATGCCCTGGTTCAGCAGGTAGCCCAGCGCCAGCTCCTCCGGCCGGTCGAGGATCGTCATCATGGTCACGATCTCCTGCCCGTTCAGGTACAGGGTCAGCGGGCGCTCCACCGTGACGCTGGCTTCCACCGCCGCGCCGGTGTGGTCGATGCCGGTGACGCGCCGGGTCAGGCGCGGGTCGGCGGGGTTGGGCTGCACCAGCAGGGCGTTTTCCATCGCCCAAGGGTGGGGGTTGCCGGCCGGCGCCGCAACCCGCCCGGCCGCAACCCACCCGCAGGCGCCACGTTGCGCCCGCGCAGAGCAGGAGCCCGCCATGACCACCTATCGCTTCGACCCCAACGCCGGCACCCCCCTGGGCACCCCCCTGGGCGGCGCCCTCTCGCCGCAGGCCGCGCTGGCGGAGCTGGACCGCCTGGGGCTGGGCCATGCCGGGCTGCAGCTGGACCAGCAGGGCGACCACCTGCGGCTGCGCGGCCAGGCGCCGGACGGCAAGGCGCATGAGCAGCTGGTGCTGGCGCTGGGCAACCTGCGGGGCGTGGCGGCGGTGGAGGACGACCTGGTCACGCCGACCCCTGGCCTGCTCGACTCGCTGGGCGGCTTTGCCCACTTGCCGGCCGGCGCCATGCGGATGCAGGCGGCCCATGCCGCCATGGACGCCCACCCGCCCGAGCCCGGCACCAGCTACGGCCCCGGCGGCAGCCTGTTCCACCCGGTGCAGCCCGGCGAGAGCCTGGCCGAGCTGGCCCGCCGGCACTACGGCGACGCCACCGAGGCGCCGCGCCTGATGGCCGCCAACGCCCCCGCGCTGCCGCCGGGCGAGCCGCCGACCGGCTGGGTGCTGCGGATTCCGCCCCGCTGAGGGGGCCGCCCGCCGGGCCGGGCAAACCTCGTCCGCCGGGGCCGGACGAACAGCGTTCGCCGGGCCGGACGAACTGCGCTCGCCGGGGCTTATCGGGTGAAGAAGGGGACCGTCAGCCGCGCGCCGGGGGCGGGGGCATAGACCCGCTCCTCGCGCTGGCTGGAAACGCCCTCCGCGGTCATGCCGCGCCCGGGCATCTGCCGGCGGAAGACTTCCGGCGTCAGCCGCGCTTCCATGGAAACGCGGCGATTGACCGGCGCCTCGATGTCGCGGTTCGGCACCGGCGCCGCCTCGTCGGTGGGGCGGCGGGCCAGGGTGCTGGCCTGGGCGCTGCCCAGCAGCGGCACCGAGTCCATGTGCGGCATCTGCTCGATCCGCTGGGTGCGCCGCACCAGCTGCGGCCTGGCCGGCGGGGCGGCCGGCGTGGGCGCAGCGGAGGGCAGCACCATCGGCGGCGCCGGCTGGGCCATGGCCGGCAGGCTTTGCGCCGCCAGCAGCAGCGGCAGGCTCAGGCAGATGCCCAGGGCAAGACGGATCACAGCGCCCCCTCGGTCGGCAAGGCATGCACGCCCCGGCTGTCGCTGGCCGGGTTCAGCAGGGCGGGGCCCGGCTGGTTGCCGCCGGCCCGCCAGTCGTTCAGCGCCCAGACCACGGAGGGGAAGGCGATGCTGTCCCAGGGGATCTCGTCCCAGTGGAACAGCCGCACTTCCAGGCTTTCCGGCCCGGCGCCGAAGCCGGGTTCCGCCAGGTGGGCGCGGAAGATGACCTGCACCTGGCCCAGCCGGGCGATGGAATAGACCGCCAGCACGCCGTCCATGGCGATCCGCGCCTGGGCTTCCTCCCAGGCTTCGCGCTGGGCGCCCTCGGCCACGGTCTCGTGCATTTCCAGGTAGCCGGCGGGCAGCGTCCAATACCCCATGCGGGGCTGGATGGCGCGGCGGCACAGCAGGATGCGGCCATCCTCCGCGGTCACGACGCTGCCGACGACGACCTTCGGATTCTCATAGGCGACATAGCCGCAATCGGCACAAACCTGCCGTTCGCGGTCATCGCCTTCCGGGACCTTGCGGGTGAAGGTGGCCATCACCCAAACTTGCGATGCCGCACCGCATCACGCAAGTCGCGAAGCGACCTTGTCTACGATATACCTATCGTTACGGGGAGCCTGTGGCATCCGCGCCGCGCGCGGTCAGACCCGCAGGTCGAGCAGCGAGCCGCGCGGCAAGGGGCGGGCCGGCTGCGGCGGCACGGATTCCAGCGTGCGCTGGCCGGGCGTGGCGGACTGGGCCGCCCGCGACGCCGCCCCGGCTTCCGCCACCTGGGTGCCGCGTACCTGGCGGGGCCCCTGGGCGGCGCTGATGTCCTGGGCGAAGGCGGCGAGGGAGTTGGTGGCGATCATGCGGAAGATCGTAGCCCGCAAACGTGAATCTTCCCTTTCCCGGGACCCGGTCTTTCGCACGGCAGGGGTGGGGCGGATACGCATCGGGGCAAGGCTTGCGCCTCGCCCCGTTAGAAGTCCAGTAAGGTTTAGTCACCACTCTTAATAAATGGACAGGCCGCTTCAGGCGGAAAGCGCGGCCACCCCGGGCAGCACCTTGCCCTCCATGTATTCCAGGAAGGCGCCGCCGGCGGCGGAGACATAGGTCATCTGCCCGGTCACGCCGGCATGCTTCAGCGCGCTGACGGTATCGCCACCGCCGCCCACGCTGCACAGCGCGCCGCTGGTGGTCAGCGTGCCCACCGCCTTGGCCACGGTGACGGTGGCGGTGTCGAAGGGCGCGATCTCGAAGGCGCCGAACGGGCCGTTCCAGACCAGGGTCTTGGCCGACTTCAGCTTCTCCACCACCAGGGCGGCGGTCTGCGGCCCCACATCCAGCGCCATCAGCCCGTCCGGCACGTCCTGGCCCACCACCTTGTTGGGGGAATGGGCGGCGAAGCCCTCGGCCGCCACCAGGTCTACCGGCAGCACCACCTCGCACTTGTTGGCGGCCGCCTGCTTCAGGATGTCGAGCGCGGTCGCGTGCATCTCGGCTTCCTGCAGGCTCTTGCCCATGGCGTGGCCCTGCGCCGCGAGGAAGGTGTTGGCCATGGCGCCGCCGATGACCAGCACGTCCACCTTGGAGGACAGGTTGCCCAGCAGGTCCAGCTTGGTGCTGACCTTGGCGCCGCCGACAATGGCCACCACCGGCCGCTGCGGGTTGCCCAGCGCCGCGTCCAGCGCCTCCAGCTCGGCCTGCATCAGCCGGCCGGCATAGGCCGGGATCAGGTGCGCCACGCCTTCCGTGCTGGAATGCGCCCGGTGGGCGGCGGAGAAGGCGTCGTTCACATAGGCATCCGCCAGCTTGGCCAGCCCGGCCGAAAGCTTCGGGTCGTTCTTTTCCTCGCCGGCGTGGTAGCGGGTGTTCTCCAGCAGCAGCACCTCGCCGTCCTTCAGGTGGGCGCTGGCCTCCTCGGCATGCTCGCCGATGCAGTCATCCGCCCAGCCGACCCGCGTGCCCAGCGCCGCGGACAGCGCCTCCTGCATCGGCTTCAGGCTCATCTCCGGCACGCGCTTGCCCTTGGGCCGGTCGAAATGGCTGCACACGATCACGCGGGCGCCCTTGGAGAGCAGCTCCTTGATCGTCGGGCACAGCCGCTCGATCCGCGTGCGGTCGGTGATCTTGCCGTCCTTGACCGGCACGTTGAGGTCGGCGCGCAGCAGCACGCGCTTCCCCTTGGCATCCAGCTGGTCGAGCGTGCGGAAAGCGGGCATCGGCGGCTCCTCGGGCTTTGCTGGCCCTGTTTTTCACCTTGCTCCCGGGGTGTCCAGCCCCCCGGGCGGGCACGAAAAAGGGCGGGCGCCCTGCGGCACCCGCCCCCTTCAACTCAGCGATGCGGCGCCGCTTACAGGCTGCCGAACAGCGCCATGGTGTCCGACATGCGGTTGGAGAAGCCCCACTCGTTGTCGTACCAGCTCATCACCCGCACCAGGCCGCCATCAACCACCTGGGTCTGCGTCGCATCAAACGTGGACGAAGCCGGGTTGTGGTTGAAGTCGATGCTGACCAGCGGCGCGGTGTTGTAGCCCAGGATCCCCTTCAGCGGGCCGGACTGGCTGGCGGCCAGCATGGCGGCGTTGACGGCTTCCTTGGTCACGCCGTCCTTCACCGGCACGAAGTCCAGCGAAACCAGGCTGACATTCGGGGTGGGGATGCGGATGGCGGTGCCGTCCAGCTTGCCCTTCAGTTCCGGCATCACCAGGCCCACGGCCTTGGCCGCGCCGGTGCTGGTCGGAATGGCGGAAACCGCCGCCGCGCGGGCGCGGTGCAGGTCCTTGTGCAGCGTGTCCACGGTGTTCTGGTCGCCGGTATAGGCGTGGATGGTGACCATGTAGCCGCGGGCGATGCCGAAGGTGTCGTGCATCACCTTGGCCACCGGGGCCAGGCAGTTGGTGGTGCAGCTGGCGTTGGAGATGACGGTCATCTCCTTGGTCAGGGTCTGGTGGTTCACGCCGTAGACAATGGTGGCGTCGGCATTGTCGCCGGGGGCGGAGATGACGACCTTGCGGGCGCCGGCGGCGATCAGCGCGCTCGCCTTCTCCTTCGACGTGAAGATGCCGGTGCACTCGGCGGCCACGTCCACGCCCTGGAACGGCACCTTGGACGGGTCGCGCTCGGCGCTCACCACGATCGGCGCATAGGTGCGGCCATTGGCGGTGATGATCAGCTTGTTGCCGTCGACGACAACCTCACCGGGGAAGCGGCCATGCACGCTGTCGTAGCGGAACATGTGGGCATTCGCCTCGACCGAGCCGAGGTCGTTGATCGCCACGCACTCGACGTCCGTGCGCCCGCTCTCGATCATCGCGCGCAGCACCAGGCGACCGATGCGGCCGAAGCCGTTGATGCCAACCTTCACAGCCATGGGTCAGTCCTTTTCCCGCTTGTTCGTTGTCTCAGATACGCTTTTTCACCGCGGCCACAACCGCTTCCGGCGTAATGCCGAAATGCTTGTACAGCACATCGGCCGGCGCCGAAGCCCCGAAGCCGGTCATGCCGATGAACACGCCATCAGGCCCCAGCCAGCGGTCCCAGCCGAAGCCGACCGCCGCCTCGATGCCCACGCGCAGGCCGTCGCCCAGCACCTGGTCGCGGTAGCTGGCGTCCTGCGCGGCAAACAATTCCCAGCTGGGCAGGCTTACCACCGCCACCTGGATGCCCTCGGCCGCCAGCGCGTCGCGCGCCGTCAGCGCCAGGCCCACCTCGGACCCGGTGGCGATCAGGGTCGCCGCACGCTTGCCCTCGGCCTCCGCCACCACATAGCCGCCGCGGGCGCAGCGGTTCTCGCCGCTGTCGGCGCGGAAGGCCGCCAGGTTCTGGCGGGAGAGCGCCAGCACGGAGGGGCCGTCGGCCCGCTTCACCGCCAGCTCCCAGCATTCCGCGGTCTCGATCGCGTCGCCCGGGCGGAACACGCACAGGTTGGGGATCGCGCGCAGGCTGGCGATGGTCTCCACCGGCTGGTGGGTCGGGCCGTCCTCGCCCAGGCCGATGCTGTCATGCGTCAGCACATGGATGACGCGCTGGCGCATCAGGGCGGCGAGGCGCAGGGCAGGGCGCAGGTAGTCGGCGAAGACCAGGAAAGTGCCGCTGTACGGAATGACGCCGCCATGCAGCGCCAGGCCATTCATGGCGCAGGCCATGCCGAATTCGCGCACGCCGTAGTGGATGAAGCGACCGGCGAAGTTGTCCGGCGTGATCGCCGGGATGCCCTTGACGTTGGTGTTGTTGGAGCCCGTCAGGTCGGCGCTGCCGCCCACCATCTCCGGCACCGCCGGCACCAGGGCTTCCAGCGCGCGCTGGGACGCGGCGCGGGTGGCCAGCTTCGGCTTGGCCTCGGCCTGCTGCGCCCGCAGCGCGGCCAGCGGCTCGTGCCAGGCTTCCGGCAGGCGGCCGGCCATGGCGCGCTCGAACTCGGCCTGCTGCGGGTGGCGGGCCAGCCGCTTCAGCCAGCTGCGGCGGGTGCCGGCGCCGCGGCGACCGGCAACCTCCCACGGCTCCTTCACCTCGGCCGGAATCTCGAAGGCCGGGTATTCCCAGCCCATCGCCGCCTTGGCGCCGGCGGCCTCGGACTTGCCCAGCGGGCTGCCATGCACGCCGGAGGTGCCGGCCTTGCTGGGCGCGGCATAGCCGATGATGGTCTTGCAGGCGATCAGCGTCGGCTTCTTGTTGCGCGTCGCCCAGGCCATGGCGGCGGCCACCTCGGCCGGGTCGTGCCCGTTCACCTGGCGCGTGGCCCAGCCATAGGCCTGGAAGCGCTTCAGCGTGTCGTCGGTGAAGGACAGGTCGGTGCCACCATCGATGGTGATGCCGTTGTCGTCCCACAGCACCGTCAGCTTGCTCAGGCCCAGGTGCCCGGCCAGGGAGCAGGCCTCATGGCTGACGCCTTCCTGCAGGCAGCCATCGCCGGCGATGACCCAGGTGCGGTGGTCCACCAGGGAGGCACCGAAGCGCGCCGCCAGGTGGCGCTCCGCGATCGCCATGCCCACCGCGGTGGCCAGGCCCTGGCCCAGCGGCCCGGTGGTCATCTCGATCGCGGGGTGTTCGCCATATTCCGGGTGGCCGGCGCAGGCGCTGTGCAACTGGCGGAAGTTGCGCAGCTGCTCGATCTCCATGCCGGCCTGGCCGGTCAGGTGCAGCAGCGCGTACAGCAGCATGCTGCCATGGCCGGCCGAGAGCACGAAGCGGTCGCGGTCGGCCCAGCGCGGGTCGGCGGCGTCGAATTTCAGGAAGCGCGAGAACAGCACCGTCGCCACATCGGCCATGCCCATGGGCATGCCGGGGTGGCCGGAATTGGCTGCTTCAACCGCGTCTATCGCCAGCGCGCGGATGGCATCGGCCATCCGGCGTTCCTCGGTCATCGGCCGGGCCAGCAGCGCTGCCTGGGCGGCAAGGGCAGGGTTAGGGCCGGAAGTGTCGGTGGCAATACTGGCCAAGGTCAAGGACTCCCAATCGCCGGCGCCTATAGAACCGCCGGCCGCGCGGGGCAAATTCCCCTGGCCGCCGCTGCCGCTTGCCGGCACCGCCGGCGCCGGCATTCCACCTGGCGCCGCGGGGTTCCGCCCTGCATCGACGCGGCTTGATGCCGCCAGCGCCCGGCGCGCTGGCCATCGGCCCAGCCCAGCCGCCCCGGCGCCGACGGGGCTTCACGCCCGCGCCCAGGCCGGGTCCGGTCGCCAAGGCGCTGCCTGGGCGACCGCCATAGCGCCCGGGCCATGTGGCCCGGGGCAGGGGTCAGGCCGCCTTGCCCTGGGCCAGCCGCTGCAGCACCGCCTCGAAGGCCGGGCTGAACGCCTCGGTGCCGAAGGTCACCCGCACCTGGCCGCTGTCCGGCTCGGTCGCCAGCACCCGCGCCGTGGCGCTGGCGCCGCCCTGGCTTTCCAGCACCAGGGTCGCCTGGCTGCCGGGCACCGGCCGGGCCGCGCAGGTCAGCAGGGCGCCGCCGCGCGAGAGGTTGACCAGCCGCGCCGGGTGCCGGCCATCGCCCAGCGCCAGGGTGCAGGGTGCCTCCAGCGGGAAGCGGCGGTTCATCCGGCGGTCGGCATCGGCGCTGGCGGTACGCACCACCTGCACGATCTGGCGCTGCATGCCCGCCATCTGCTCGGCCACCGCGGCGGTCGCCTGGCGCATCGTGCCAGCCTGGCGGTTGGTGGCATCGGCCTCGCCGGAGACGGCGGCGATGCGGCTCGCCACCTCGCGCCCGGCGTCCGTGGTGGTGGTGACGTTGCGGCTGATCTCCCGCGTCGCCGCAGCCTGCTCCTCCACCGCCGCCGCCACCGCCATGGTCACCTCGGCGATGTCGGCAATGGTGCGGCCGACCCCCTCGATCACGCTGACCGTGCCCTGGGTCTGTTGCTGGATCGCGCTGATCTGCTGGCCGATCTCCTCGGTGGCGCGGGCGGTCTGCTGCGCCAGCGCCTTCACCTCGCTGGCCACCACGGCGAAGCCCTTGCCCGCTTCGCCCGCACGGGCGGCCTCGATGGTCGCGTTCAGCGCCAGCAGGTTGGTGCGCTGGGCGATATCCTCGATCAGCCGGGCCACGTCGCCGATCCGCGACGCCTGCTCCGACAGGCCGCGGATGGCGGTCGTGGCCCTGCCGCCTTCCTCTGCCGCATGGGTGCTGACCCGGCTGGCCTGCGCCACCTGGGCGGAAATCTCCCGGATGCTGGCGGAAAGCTGCTCGGCCGCCGCCGCCACCGCCTCGATGTTGCCCTGGCTCTGCTCGGCCGCGGCGGCCACGGCGCCGGCATTCTCGCCCACCCGCTCGGCCGAGGCCGCCATGCCATCGGCCGCGCTGGCCATGCTGCCGGTGCTGGCGACGATTCCCTCGATGGCCTTGTTGGTGGCTTCCTCGATGTTGCTGGCCATCTCCAGCACCGCCCGGCGGCGCTCCTCGGCGCTCTCGCGCTCCGCCTCGCTCCGCTCATGCAGGTTGAACAGCAGCCGGGCCCGCAGCGTCCGCAGCATGCCGAAGCTGGCATGGAACTCCCGCGCCGCGGGGCTGCGGATCTCGGCCTCCATCCGGCCGCCGGCAATCTCTGCCATCTCGGCCTCAAGCGCGGTCAGCGGCCGGCGCAGGCTGCGCCGCAGCAGCACGCCGCCACCCGCCGCCGCCAGCATGGCCAGCCCGGTGACGCCCAGGGCCAGCCACAGCCGGCGGGTGAAGTTGACCTCCGCGGCGTCGTACTCCTCCTTCGCCACGCGCAGCTGCAGGTTCAGCAGTTCCTGGCCCACCGCCATCAGGGCGTCGGACAGCGGCGCCTCCACCTCCCGCAGGTGCCGGCCCAGGCCCTCGCGGTCGCCGGCGCGCATCAGCGCCACCGCCTTGTCCCGCCCGCCGGCGCGATAGGCCGCCTGCGCCGCCTCGAAGCGCCGCACCAGCACGGTCTCCTCCGGGGTCAGGTAGGTGGCCACGTAGGCCGCCCAGATCTCGTTGTTGCGCCTGGCGATATCGGCGATGGCGGTGATCCGCGCCTCGACATCCGTGGCACCGCCGGCCACGGCGGCGCGATGCGCCTGGGCCAGCAGGCTGTTGCGCATCACTTCGCTGATCTGGTCCAGGCAGATGGTGCGGTCCAGGTACACGGTGCTGAGCGCCGCGTTGCTGTTGGACATGCCGGAAAGCCCGAGCCAGCCGACCAGGCCCAGCAGCGCCACCATGGCGACGAAGACGCCGGCGATCTGGCCGGTGATGCTGGTGGCAAGCGCCCGCGCTCGCCCCGCCAGGCCGGTCCGCCGCAGCTGGCCCTGCTCAAGCCGCAGCGAGGCATTGCCCTCGCGCATCGCCTTGTAGCTGGTCTCGGCCAGCTCGATTTCGGCCGCCGAGGCGGCGGAGCGGACCGAGATGAAGCCGGTGGTGGCGCCGTTCTCCTGCACCGGGGAGACATTGGCCCGCACCCAGTAGTGGTCGCCGGACTTGGTGCGGTTCTTCACCAGGGCTTCCCAGCCATGCCCGGCCTTCAAAGTGGCCCAGAGGTCGGCGAAGGCGGCCGGCGGCATGTCCGGGTGGCGGACGATGTTGTGGTTCTGCCCCAGCAGCTCGGCCTCGGCGAAGCCGCTGACCTGGCAGAAGCTGGGGTTGGCGTGGGTGATCCGGCCCTCGGTGTCGGTGCGGGAGACCAGTGGCTGGCCTGCCGGCACGTTGACGGCCCGATGGGTGATCGGCTGGTTGACCCGCATGCTTGGCTCCGGACGAACTGTTCCAGGCACAATAAGGGCGCCCAGGCTTACATCCCGGTTAAGCCGCGCTCATCTCGTCCAGCGGCCAGCGCGGCCGGGGGGCGTGATCCAGCGGGTCGGCCAAGCCGCGTTGCAGCCGCTCGATCCCGGCCCAGGCGATCATCACCGCATTGTCCGTGCACAGCCGCAGCGGCGGCGCCACCAGCGGCAGCGCCGGGGCGCCGGGGCCGCCCGGGCCGGGAATGCCGGCCAGCGCCGCCCGCACCGCCTGGTTGGCGGCGACACCGCCGGCCACCACCAGCGCGGTTGCCCCCGGCAGCATGGCCGCCGCGTGGCGGGCGCGGTTGGCCAGGGTTGCCGCCACCGCCGCCTGGAAGCCGGCGGCCAGGTCGGCGCGGTCCTGCTGGGTCACCGTGGCCAGCTTGCCCAGCTGGTGCGCCACCGCGGTCTTCAGCCCGCTCCAAGAGAAATCGCACCCCGCCCGGCCCAGCAGCGGCCGTGGCAGCGGGAAGCGCGTGGGGTCGCCGGCCTTGGCCAGTTGTTCCAGCGCCGGGCCGCCCGGCCAGGGCAGCCCCAGCAGCTTGGCCGCCTTGTCGAAGGCCTCGCCCACCGCGTCGTCCAGCGTGGTGCCCAGCCGGCGATACCGGCCGACGCCTTCCACCGCCACGCATTGGCAATGCCCGCCGGACAGCAACAGCAGCAGGTAGGGAAACGCCACCGGCTGCGGCACCACGCCCGGCAGCGTCGCGGTCAGCGCATGCCCCTCCAGGTGGTTCACCGCCACGAAGGGCAGCCCATGCGCCAGCGCCAACCCCTTGCCGAAGCTGGCCGCCACGATCAGCCCGCCGATCAGCCCGGGGCCAGAGGTGGCCGCCACGCCGCCCAGTTGGTCCGGCCGCAGCCCGGCCTCGGCCAGCACCTGGCGGGCCAGGCCGGGCAGGCTGGCCAGGTGGGCGCGGGCGGCAATCTCCGGCACCACGCCGCCGAAGCGGGCATGTTCGGCGGTTTGGCTCAGCACCACCTCGGCCAGAATCCGGCCATCCGGCGCCAGCACGGCCGCCGCCGTCTCGTCGCAACTGGCCTCCAGCCCCAGCACGGGTGCCTGCAATCTCTGCCCCTGGGTCAAACCCTGGCTTCCTTCAACTCAATGACGGTTCTATGAGGCGCGGCATGTCGGCTCACCCGCCCCTGATCCCCAAGCACAGCCACGCCCTGCCCATGAAGGTGGGCACCCGCGGCTCGCCCCTGGCGCTGTGGCAGACCCGGCACTTCCTGTCGACCATCTCGGCGGTCTGCCCCGTCATGGCAACCGGCCCGGTGTTCGAGGAACATGTCATCGCCACCTCGGGCGACCGGATCCAGGACCGCAAGCTGGCGGATGTCGGCGGCAAGGGCCTGTTCGCCAAGGAAATCCACGAGGCCTTGCTGGATGGCCGGGTGGACTTCGCCGTCCACAGCCTGAAGGACCTGGAGACCGAGCTGCCGCCCGGCATCGTGCTGGCCTGCACGCTGAAGCGCGAGGATGCGCGCGACGCGCTGATCCTGGGCCCGCATGGCGGCCAGGCCAGCTCCTCCTCGCCCTTCGATTGCCTGCCCGCCGGCGCCACGGTCGGCACCGCCAGCGTCCGCCGCCAGTCCCAGCTGCTGGCCGCCCGGCCGGACCTGAACGTCACCACCATCCGCGGCAACGTGCAGACCCGGCTGGCCCGGCTGCGCTCCGGCGAGTTCGCCGCCACGCTCCTCGCCTTGGCCGGCTTGCGCCGGCTGGGGCTGGAGGACCAGGCCGACGTGGTGCTGGACCCCGAGGCGATGGTCCCCTCGGCCGGGCAGGGCATCGTCGGCATCACCGTCCGCGCGGCAGATGAGGACCTGCACGAGCTGCTGGCCGCGATCGAGGATGCCGAGGCCAAGGCGGTCTCCACCGCGGAACGCGCCCTGCTGGCGGCGCTGGACGGGTCCTGCCGCACGCCCATCGGCGGCCATGCCCGGCTGCTGCCGACCGGGGAGCTGCAGCTGACCGGCCTGGTGGCCCGCGCCGATGGCAGCTTCCTGCTGAAGCGCAGCCTGCACGGCGCCAGCGCCGATGCCGCCCGCCTGGGCCGCGAGCTGGGCGACAGCCTGCGGGCGGACAGCCCCGCCGACATTTTCTCCTGACGGCACCGATGCTGGAAACCGCAGCCGCCATCCTCGGCTATGCCGGCGCGGCGGTGATCGCCGGGGCCTATTTCGGCAACCAGCGCGGCCTGCTGAAGTCCGAGGACTGGCGCTTCCCGGCGCTGAACCTGGCCGGTTCCCTCGGCGTGCTGGTCTCCCTGATCGCTGAGCCGAACCTGCCCTCGGTGGTCATCGAGCTGTTCTGGGCCGGCATCAGCCTCTACGGCCTGTGGCGCACCCGCCGGGGCGGCTGATGCCCGGCCCGGCCAGCGGCGTCCTGGTGACGCGGCCGGAGCCGGGCGCGGCCGAGACCGCCCGCCGCGCGGCGGCGCTGGGCTGGCGGCCGGTGCTGGCGCC
>CANGNF010000007.1 GCA_947455205.1 Acetobacteraceae bacterium
AGGTGAAGGCGGAGTTCGCGTGATGCCGAAGGTTCTCATCAGCGACAAGCTGTCGCCCGCCGCCATCGAGATCTTCAAGCGCCGCGGCCTTGAGGTGGACTTCAAGCCGGGCCTGACCCCGGCCGAACTCCGCGCCATCATCGGTGAGTACGATGGCCTGGCGATCCGCAGCGCCACCAAGGTGACGCGCGAGGTGCTGGATGCCGCGACCAAGCTGAAGGTCGTCGGCCGCGCCGGCATCGGCGTGGACAATGTGGACGTCTCCAGCGCCAGCGCCCGTGGCGTGGTGGTGATGAACACCCCGCATGGCAACGCCATCACCACGGCGGAGCATGCGATTGCCATGATGTTCGCGCTGGCCCGGCAGATTCCGGAAGCCACCGCCAGCACCAAGGCCGGCAAGTGGGAAAAGAACCGCTTCATGGGCGTGGAGCTCTACGCCAAGACGCTGGGGCTGATCGGCTGCGGCAATATCGGCAGCATCGTCGCCGACCGCGCGGTGGGGCTGAAGATGAAGGTCGTCGCCTTCGACCCCTTCCTGTCCGAGAAGCGCGCGCTTGAGCTGGGCGTGGAGAAGGTGGAGCTGGACGCGCTGCTGGCGCGTGCCGACTTCGTCACGCTGCACGCGCCGCTGACCGAAACCACGAAGAACATCCTCAGCCGCGAGAACCTGGGCAAGCTGAAGAAGGGCGTTCGCGTCATCAACTGCGCCCGTGGCGGCCTGCTGGATGAGGCGGCGCTGTACGACCTGCTGAAGTCCGGCCACATCGCCGGCGCGGCGCTGGACGTGTTCGAGACCGAGCCGGCGACCGACAGCCCGCTTTTCGGCCTGGAGAATGTGGTCTGCACGCCGCATCTGGGCGCCGCCACGGCGGAAGCGCAGGAGAACGTGGCGCTGCAGGTGGCGGACCAGATGGCCGACTACCTGCTGACCGGCGCCGTGACCAACGCCATCAACATGCCTTCGGTGACGGCGGAGGAAGCCCCGCGGCTGAAGCCGTACATGGAGTTGGCGCGGCTGCTGGGCGGCCTGGCCGGGCAGCTGACGGCGAGCACGGATGGCGCCATCAAGCAGATCCGCGTTGAGTACGAGGGTGCCGCGGCCGAGCTGAACCGCCGCCCGCTGACCGCCGCCGCGCTGGCCGGCGTGCTGGCGCCGCTGCTGGGCGCGGTCAACATGGTCAACGCGCCCGTCGTCGCCAAGGAACGCGGGATCGAGGTGGCCGAGACCATTCACGAGCGCAGCGGTGAGTATCAGACCCTGCTGCGACTGACCGTGGTGACGGACAGCTTCGAGCGCAGTGTCGCCGGCACCCTTGTCGCCAAGGACAAGCCGCGCCTGGTCGCCATCAAGGGCATTGCGGTGGAAGCCGATTTCGCGCCGTACATGCTGTACGTGACCAACCAGGACAAGCCGGGCTTCATCGGCAAGTTCGGTACGACGCTGGCGGAAGCGGGGCTCAACATCGCCAGCTTCCACCTGGGCCGCAGCGCGCCCGGTGCGGATGCGATCTGCCTGGTGGCGCTGGACGAGCCGGTGGCCGAGAGCGTGCTGGCCGCGGTGCGTGGTCTGCCCCTGGTGGTGCAGGCCAGCCCGCTGGCGTTCTGAGTGGCGTCGCCCTCCCTCGCGTTGCGGGGGAGGGCAGCTGCCTCAATCGGCGCCGTAGCGCGCCTTGGCCTGCTCGGCGCTGACCAGGCCCAGCGTCACGTCGCGCGCGACCTTCGCCGGGTCGCGCTTGGCCGCCGCGCCGTAGCCACCGCCGCCCGGCATTTCCACCACCAGCTTGTCGCCCGGCGGTACCTGCTGGAAGCCCTTGGCCTTCAGCACCTGGCCCGACGCCAATGAGAGCCGGCCATTGCCGCCGGCCTCGCCGCCCTCGCGCCCGCGCGCCGCGAACTTCACCCGCTCGAAGGTCGCGTGGATGCCGAAGCCGCCGCCATGGCGGTGCGAGACTTCCATCACCTGGCCCAGGCCACCGCGATGCTCGCCAGGGCCGCCGCTGTCCGGGCGATACTCCTTCTTCCAGATCACCAGCGGCGTGATGCTCTCGGTGATCTCGACGGGCACGTTGCGCACGCCGGAGGGGAAGGGAGTCGCCGAGAGCCCGTCCTTGGTCGGCCGCGCACCGGCGCCGCCACTATGGAAGGTGGTGACCTGGAACGGCACGCCGACGCCCTCGGAAAGCCCGTGGCCCGCGGCCAGCTTCAGGTTCCACAGGTTGCTGGTGCCTTCGGCCGGCACGGTGCCGGGCATGCACTGGTGCAGCGCGCCGTAGACCACGTCCGGCAACATGTGGCCGATGGTGCTGCGCGCATTCACCGCCGAAGGCCAGGGCGCGTTGACGATGCAGTTGTCCGGCGCCTTCACCAGCACGGCGTCCAGCGTGCCGGCGTTGTTGGGGATGGTCGGCGCCACCAGGCACTTCACGCCGAAGGCGGTGTACGCCTCAGTATAGCAGATCGGGCAGTTGATGCCGAAGCTGACATGCGGCGAGGTGCCGGCGTAGTCCACCTCCACATGGTCGCCGGCGATGGTGACCTTCGCCTTCAGGTCGATCGGGTCGTTGTAGCCGTCGATCCGCATCTCGTTGTACCAGCTGCCCTGCGGCAGCTTGGCGATGGCCGCCGCCATGCCGGCGCGCGAACGGCTGATGATGTGCTCGCCCAGCTCGTCCAGCGTGGCGATGCCGTGCTCCTTCATCATCTCTGAAAGCCGCGTTTCGCCGATGGCGTTGCAGGCCACCAGCGCGTGGATATCGCCCTCCACCTGCACCGGCTCGCGCACATTGGCGCGGACGATCTTCATCAGGCTCTCGTCGAACACGCCTTGCCGCACCAGCGGCAGCAGCGGCAGGAACAGGCCCTCATGGAACACCTGGCGTGAGTCCGGCGACTGCCCCCAGCCGCCGATATCCACCACATGCGTGGTGCAGCTGAACAGCGCCACCAGCTTGCCGTTGTGGAAGGCGGGCGAGGTCACGACGATGTCGTAGAGATGCCCGGTGCCCTTCCACGGGTCGTTGGTGACGAAGTGGTCGCCCGGCTTCATCGTCTCCACCGGGAATTCGCGGATGAAGTGGATGACGCTGCGGGCCATGCTGTTGACGTGGCCCGGCGTACCGGTGACGGCCTGCGCCAGCATCTGGCCTTCCAGGTCGAACACGCCCGCGGAGATGTCGCCGGCCTCGCGCGCCGCGGTCGAGAAGGCGGTACGCACCAGGGTCTTGGCCTGTTCCTCCACCACGGAAAGCAGGCGGTTCCACATCACCTGCATGCGGATGTCGCTGAGCGCGTTCATGCGCGGTCCTCCAGGATGATCTGGCCCAAGGCGTTGATGCTTGCGTCGAAGCCCTTCGGCACCACGGTCGTCGTCTCGTCCTCCACCACCAGGGCCGGGCCGGGGAAGGCCATGCCCGGCGTCAGCGAGGGGCGTTCATAGATCGCGGCCTCGTCGGCCACGCCGGTCGCGGGGTCGAACAGGCTGCGGAAGGCGACGGGCTTGGCCGCCGGCAGCGCCGCCACGCTGGCCATCGGCGCCGGCAGCGGCCGATCGGTGGCCAGCGAGAGCGTCCAGGTCAACGCCTCCACCTCCAGCCGCGGAATGGTGCGGCCGAACAACTGCGCATAGGCGGCGTCGAACAGCGCCTTCAACCCCGCGCAGTCTTCCGGCACGAAGGGCCGCAGCGGCAACGCCACCGCAATCTCATGCCCCTGGCCGCGATAGCGCATGAAGGCCGTGCGATGCTCCATCAGCACCTCGCCCGGCGCGCCCAGCCGCACCACGGCTTCGGCTTCCGCCCGCATGGCGGTGAACAGCGTGTTCAGCATGCCGATATCCAGCGCCTCCACCCGCATGTGGCGGGTGCGCACCACCTCATAGGCGATCGGGGCGCGCAGGAAGCCATGTGCGCTGCCGACGCCGGCGCCCACTGGCACCACCACGCGCTTCATGCCCAGCTTGCGCGCCAAGCGTGCGGCATGCAGCGGCGCCGCGCCGCCGAAGGCGATCAGCGTGCGCTCGGCGGTGTCCTTGCCGTTCTCCACCGCATGCACGCGGGCGGCGCTGGCCATGGTCTCGTCGACGATCTCAGCGACGCCCGCCGCGGCGATCTGCGCGTTGGCGTTGATGCTCTCCAGCGCCTTCGCCGCCTTTTCAGGATACAGCGGAATGCTGCCACCGGCGAAGCGCGACGGGTCCAGCCGGCCCAGCGCGGTATCGGCATCGGTCACGGTCGGCTCGGTGCCGCCGCGGCCATAGCAGGCCGGGCCAGGTACGCTGCCCGAAGAGTCAGGCCCGACCTGAATCCGCCCCAGCGCATCCAGCCGCGCGATGCTGCCACCGCCGGCGCCGATCTCCACCAACTCGATCACCGGGATACGCACCGGCAACCCGCTGCCCTGGATGAAGCGGTACGCCCGCGCCACCTCGAATTGCCGGCTGCGCTGCAGGGTCAGGTCGTCCAGCAGCGTCAGCTTGGCCGTGGTGCCGCCCATGTCGAAGGCCACCGCGCGGTCCAGCGCATTCTCCGCCGCCACGCCCAGCGCCAGGATGGCGCCGCCCGCCGGGCCGCTCTCCACCAGGCGCACGGGGTAGCGCTGCGCCGTCTCCACCGTGGTGATGCCGCCGGACGACATCATCAGCAGCAGCGGCGCGTTCACGCCGGCCAGCTTCAGCCCATCGGCCAGCTCGCCGAGGTACTTGCCCATCAGCGGCAACACATAGGCATTGGCGATGGTGGTGCTGGTGCGCTCGTACTCGCGGATTTCCGGCGCGACATCGCAGGACAGTGAGACCGAAACCCCCGGCAGCTCTTCCGCCAAAATCGCGCCGGCACGCCGCTCATGCACTTCGTTGGTGAAGCTGTGCAGGAAGCACACCGCCACCGCTTCCACGCCGTTGGCGCGCAGCTTGGCAGCAATGGCGCGCAACGCGGCCTCGTCCAGCGGCAGCAGCACCTCGCCATCGGCGGCCACACGCTCCGGCACGCCCAGGCGCCAGTTGCGCGGCACCAGCGGCTCCGGCCGTTCCATATGGATGTCGTATTGCTCGAACCGATGCTCCCACGCCATCTCGACGCTGTCGCGGAAGCCCTCGGTGGTGATCAGCGCGGTCTTGGCGCCCTTGCGCTCGATCAGCGCATTGGTCGCCAGCGTGGTGCCGTGCACCACCAGGCCCACGTCACCCGGCGGGCATTTGGCCAGCGCCAAAATCTGCTGCGTCCCCTCCAGCACCGCGCGCGCTGGGGCGTCCGGCGTGGTCAGCAGCTTGGTGGACCAGGTGCGATCCGGCGTCTCCAGCACCAGGTCGGTGAAGGTGCCGCCGATATCGACTGCTAGGCGTGCTGTGCTCACTCGCTGTCCACCCGGATGTTGCCGGCGCGCACGACGCGCGCCCATGTTTCGGAATCGCGCCGCAGATAGGCGATGTAGTCCGCCTGCGGCATGGTCGCCGGGTGCAGCCCGGCCTCCTCGAAGCGCCGCATTGTCACGGGCTCCGTCATCACCTTCAGCACCGCCGCGGTCAGTCGCGCCATCACCGGTGCGGGCGTGGCCGGCGGTGCGGCCAGGCCGTACCAGTTCTCGGCCTCATAGCCCGGCACGGCTTCTGCCATGGCGGGCGCATCCGGCAGCAGCGGCCAGCGCTGCGGCGAGGTCACCGCCATCGCCCGCGCATTGCCGGCGCGGATCAGGCCCATGGTCGCGGGGTCGCCGAAATAGGCGTCCACCACCTTGGCCGCCAGGTCGTTCAGCGCCGGCCCGGTGCCGCGGTACGGAATGTGGACCATCGGCAGCCCGGACATCTGCTTGAACAACTCGCCGGCCAAATGCTGTGACGTGCCGATGCCGCCGCTGGCCCAGCGCAACTCATGCTGGCGCACGTAAGCCATGAACTCCGGCAGCGTCCGCGCCGGAAAATCCGTGCGTACCGCGACGATGAAGGGCATCCGCACCAGCCGCGTCACATGCGACAGCGCGAAGGGGTCGTACGGCAACCTCCGCAGATGCGGCCCGGCGGTGACGGTGCCGGCGCCATCCAGCGACAGCGTGTAGCCATCGGCCGGGCTGTTTGCCATCGCCTCCACGCCGATCACGCCGCCGGCGCCGCCCTTGTTCTCGATGACGACGTTCTGTCCCAATTCGCGCGCCAGCGGCTCGGCCAGCAGCCGCGCGGTCAGGTCCACGCCGCCGCCGGGCGGGAAGGGCACGATGAGGCGGATGGGCCGGTTGGGCCAGGGTGCCTGCGCCATCGCGGCGGCCGGCAGCAGCAGGGGCGTGGCAAGCAGGGAGCGGCGGGAGAGCGACATGGCGCGGAGGCTAGCACCTGCGGCGGGCAGGAAAAGCCCCATGCTGCCCGCCCCGGCGGCATTCCGCGCGCGGTGGACGCAATTGGCCCCTGGCATTGGCGCCCGGCTGTGCAATCCTTGGGCGCAACAGGGATCAGGAGGCCTTCATGTTTCGCCGTCTGCTGCTGGGCGCCGTTGCCGCGCTTGGTTGTTCCACCTTCGCCACGGCGCAGACGCTGCCGGCCGGCCCCAAGGTCAGCATGGTTGCGGTGACGCAGCCGGCGCCGACCCAGGCGCAGTTCCTGCTGGTGGACGTGCCCTTCCTGCGCAACGCGCCGGCCCGCAGCGGCGGCCGGATCGAGGTCAACCTCTCCACCCACGCCGAGCGCAACCTGAGCGGCACCGAGCTGGTGCGCCTGGTCCGCAGCGGCCAGGCCGATATCGGCGCCTCCACCCTAACCACGCTGGCCGGCGACGTGCCGATCCTCGATGGCGTCGACCTGACCGGCCTGGCGCCCGGCATCGGCACGGCGCGGCGCATCGCGGATACCATGATGCCCGTGGTCAACCGCGACCTGGAGCGCTTCGGCGCCCGCCTGGTCATCATCTATCCCTTCCCGGCGCAGGTGCTGTGGTGCCGGCAGCCCTTCACCAGCCTGGCGGATATCCGCGGCCGCAAGGTCCGTACCTTCGGGCCTTCCCTGGTGGACCTGATGAACGCGCTCGGCGCGCAGCCGGTCAGCATCGGCTTCCCGGAAGTCTACAGCGCGCTGGAACGCGGCGTGGTGGATTGTGCCGTCACCGGCACCGGCTCGGGCGCCAGCGTGCGCTGGCCGGAAGTGGCGACGCACATCTCCAACCTGCCGCTGAGCTGGGCGCTGGCCGGCTACATGGTCAACATCGCCTGGTGGAACCGGCTGGACCCCGCGGTGCGGACCTTCATGGAAGCCACCTTCAAGGAGATGAACGACAAGCTGTGGGAACTGGGTGACGCCGCCACGCGCGACGGCATCGACTGCGCCATCGGCAACGCCGCAGGCTGCCGCATCCACCCGCTGGCGACGCGGGCGATGACGGAGGTGCGCTCCAGCCCCGCCGATGCCGAGCAGCTGAAGAGCATCATGCGCGAACGCATCCTGCCCAACTTCG
Source organism: Acetobacteraceae bacterium (assembly GCA_947455205.1). Taxonomy (GTDB): domain Bacteria; phylum Pseudomonadota; class Alphaproteobacteria; order Acetobacterales; family Acetobacteraceae; genus CAIMOR01. The sequence continues at coordinate 7,434 of CANGNF010000007.1, forward strand.
TGCAGCGTTGCGGCGCCCGGTGCGGCGAGCTGTTCAACCAGCATATCGCGCCGCTGGCCGGCGTGCGCTTCGGCGGGTGACCAGCCTGCTCGACATGGCGCGGAGCCTCCGCAAGGGGGTCTCCGCGCTGGCTACCTTCATGGGGCTGGCGGCGGGCTGGAACTACGTCGCCTGCGCCCTCTTCATCACCGTGGATGTGGTGGGGCGCGCCTTCTTCGGCGTCTCCTCCGCCGCCACGGTGGAGGTGACCGGCTACATGCTGGCCATCGGCATCGCCTGGGGGCTGGCGCATACGCTGGCCAAGCGCGCGCATATCCGCGTGGATGTTCTGGTGAACCGCCTGCCGATTGGCCTGCGCGCCTGGCTGCACACCGCGGCGCTGGCGCTGCTGGGCGTCTTCGCCGGCTTCTGCGCCTGGGCGGCCTGGTCCCTGGTGGATGAGAGCATGCTGTTCGACGCGCATGACAACACCAGCCTGCGCATTCCGCTGGTCATCCCGCAGGGGCTCTGGCTGGTCGGCATCCTCGCCTTCTGCCTGATGGTCGCGGTGCTGTTGCTGGAAGCGGTGCTGTCGCTCTTCGCCGGCCAGGGTGCCGAGCTGGACCGCCTGCTGGGCAGCCGCACGCTGGAAGACGAGACCGCCGAAGCACTGGAAGCGGTCGAGATGGCCCGCCGAGGGGAAACAGCTTGATCGCGATCGTCTTCCTGCTGCTGCTGCTCGGCGGCGCCATCATTGCCGCGGCCAATGGCGGCCAGGCGGTCCCGGTGGTGGAGATCGCCGCGCTGATCGGCGCCTTCCTGGTGTTCTTCGGCACCGGCGTCTATGTCGCCGCCGTGCTGGGCCTGCTGGGCATGCTGGTCGGCCTGGTGTTCAGCGACCGTCCCTGGTGGGCCTTTGCCGGCCAGACGCTGTGGTCGCCTTCCTCCAACTTCGTCCTTGTCGCCGTCCCGCTGTTTTTGCTGATGGGCGAGATCCTGCTGCGCGCGGGGCTGAGCGACCGGCTGTACAAGGCGCTGAACGTCTGGCTGAACCGCCTGCCGGGTGGGCTGCTGCACACCAACATCGTCAGCTGCGCGGTGTTCTCCGCCATCAGCGGGTCTTCTGTCGCCACCGCGGCCACCATGGGCAGCGTCGCGCTGCCCTACTTCACGGATACGAAGTACAGCCAACGCATGGTGCTGGGCTCGCTCGCCGCCGGCGGTGCGCTGGGCAACCTGATCCCGCCGGGCATCACCTTCATCATCTATGGGCTGATTACGGAGACCTCGGTCGGCCAGCTCTACATCGCCGCCATCCTGCCCAGCCTGCTGGTCACCGGCCTGTTCATCGCCGTCATCATGGTGCACGGCCTGACTCACAAGATGGAAAAGCCACCGGCGCTGCCGTTCAGCGTCAAGCTGCGCGCGCTGGGCGGCCTGGTGCCGACGCTGCTGCTGATGATCCTGGTGCTGGGCAGCATCTATGGCGGCTACGCCACGCCGACGGAAGCCGCGGCGCTGGGCGTGGTCGGCAGCGCGGTCTTCGCGGCCATCGAGGGCAAGCTCAGCTTCAAGCTGCTGCATGCCAGCGCGGAGGCCACCGCGCGCAACACCGCGTTGCTGGGGCTGATCATCTTCGGCGCCTACCTGCTGAACTACCTGCTGACCGTCATCAACGTGCCGCAGGCGCTGGCCGGCTTCATCGGCGGGCTGCCGCTGCCGGGCTGGGCGGTGATGCTCTGCATCCTCGGCCTCTACATCGCGCTGGGGACGTTCATGGAGGGCTTCTCCATGATCATCACCACCGTGCCCGTGGTGTTCCCCATCGTGACGGCGCTGGGCTACGATCCCATCTGGTTCGGCGTGGTCGTCACCATGCTGGTGGAGATCGCGCAGATCAGCCCGCCCGATGGCACCGTGATGTACGTGCTGCAGGGCATGCGCCCCAAGGCCGGACCCATTACGGATGTGTTCGCGGGGGTGATGCCCTTCCTCGGCGTCTATATGCTCGCCGTGTTGTTGCTGATGTTGTTCCCCGGCATCGCCACCTGGCTGCCGAAGATAATGGGTTGATCGATGTCCCGCCCCGTTCGCATCGCCGTCGATATCGGCGGCACCTTCACCGACCTGCAGATCCTGGACGCGCGCACCGGCGCCGTGGTGGCGTGGAAGACGCCGACCACGCCGGAAGACCCGAGCATCGGCCTGCTGACCGGCGTGACCGAGGCTGCCGCGCGCTTCGGCTTCACGCTGGCCGATGTGGGCCTGCTGCTGCACGGCACCACCATTGCCACGAACGCGGTGCTGGAACGCAAGCTGGCGCGCGGCGTGCTGCTGACCACGGCGGGCTTCGAGGACGTGCTTGAGATAACGCGGCACTTCCGCCGCGACGTGTACGGCCTGGCGCCCGATCCCTTCCCGGTGCTGGTGCCGCGCGACCGGCGCCTGGGCGTGGCCGAGCGCATGCGCGCCAATGGCACGGTGGAGACGGCGCTGGACGAAGCGACGCTGCCCGCGCTGCTGGCCCGCATCGATGCGGCGCAGGCCGAGGCCGTAGCGATCAGCCTGCTGCACGCCTACGCCAACCCCGCGCATGAACAGGCGCTGAAGGCCTGGCTGGCGCAGGTGCGCCCGGGCCTGCCGGTGTCGATCTCCTCCGAGATCAGCCCGGAAATCCGCGAATACGAACGCAGCAGCACCACCGTGCTGAACGCGCTGCTGGTGCCGGTGGTGAAGGCGTACCTCGAAAAACTGGAAGCCCGCCTGGGGGAGGGCGGCTTCTCCCCCATGGTCTTCCTGGTGCAGTCCAATGGCGGCGTGTGCAGCCTGCGCACCGCGGCCGAGCAGCCCGCACGCCTGCTGCTCTCCGGCCCCTCCGGCGGCGCGCTGGCCGCCGGCCGCATCGCGGAACTGCTGGGTAAGCCGAACCTGGTCGCGGTGGACATGGGTGGTACCAGCTACGACGTCTCGGTGGTGCAGGACAATCGCGTCGGCGTGGTGACGCAGGGCGAGATCGACCGCCTGCCGGTGCGCCTGCCGATGGTGGAAATGCGCACCATCGGCGCCGGCGGCGGCAGCATCGGCAGCGTGGATGCCGGCGGCCGCCTGACCGTCGGCCCGCGCAGCGCCGGCGCGCGGCCCGGCCCCGTGGCCTATGCCCGCGGCGGCACGGAACCGACCGTGACCGACGCCAACCTGGCGCTGGGCCGGCTGGACCCGGACTACTTCCTCGGTGGCGCGATGAAGCTGGACATGGCGGCCACGCGCAACGCCATCGCCGCGCGCGTCGGCGCGCCACTCGGCCTTTCCACGGAGGACGCGGCGCAGGGCATCGTCACCGTGGTCAACGCCAATCTCGGCGCGGCGGTGCGGCTTTCGCTGTTCGAGAAGGGGCTGGACCCCCGCGACTTCGCGCTGCTCAGCTTCGGCGGCGCCGGCGGCCTGCACGCCACGGATGTCGCCACCGAGATGGGCATCAACGAAGTGGTCTTCCCGCGAGAGCCGGGCACGCTCTCCGCCTATGGCATCCTGTTCAGCGACCTGGTGCAGGACCTCGCGCGGTCGCGCCTGCTGCGTGCGGATGACGCGGCGCTGCCGGCCATCGGCGCCCTGGTCGCGGAGCTGCGCGCCGAGGCCGACGCCAAGTTGGCCGCCGATGGCGTGGCCGCCGAGGCCCGCGAAATCCTGGTGGCCGCGGATATGCGCTACCACGGCCAGGCCTTCGAACTTCTGATCCCCTGGGGCGACATCGCCGCGCCGGACAGCGCGGCGCTCACCGCGCTGAAGCGGCGCTTCCACGCCATGCACAAGCAGCGCTTCAGCTACGACAGCCCGGCCGAAGCGGTCGAGATCGTCACGCTCCGCGTCACCGCCATCGGCCGCCTGCCGAAGCCCGAAGCCGCCGAGGCCCCCCCCGCCGCGCGCCCGGCCCTGAAGGGCCAGCGCCGCAGTTACGAGAGCGGCGCCTGGCGCGACATTCCCGTCTGGGACCGGGAGGCGCTGACCACCGAGACGCTGACCGGCCCGGCGCTGGTGGAGGAACCCTTCGCCACGCATTTCATCAGCCGCGGCTGGACCGCCACGCCCGGCGCCGCCGGCGCGCTCATTGCGAAGAGGACCGCATAATGCTCGGCCCGATCGAAATCGAAGTCATCCGCAACGCGCTGACCGCCGCCGCGGCCGAGATGGATGTGACGGTGTGGCGCACCAGCCGCAGCACCATCGTGCGCGAGTTGCTGGACTACTCCACAGCCGTGTTCGACGCCGCCGGCAACAATGTCGCGCAATCCGCGCGCATCCCCGGCCACCTGAACAGCATGTCGCATCTGCTGCGCGAGATCCTGGACAAGTACGTGGACCCCGCGACCTGGGGGCCGGACGACGTCGTCATCACCAACGACCCGTATTGCGGCGGCCAGCACCTGCCGGACATCGTCGCCTTCAAGCCGGTCTTCGTCGGCGGTCGGCGCATCGCCTTCGTCGGCACGCTGTGCCACCACATCGATGTCGGTGGTCTCGCGGCCGGCAGCTACGCCGCGAAGGCCATCGAGATCTTCCAGGAAGGGCTGCGCATCCCGCCGGTCAAGCTGATCGAGAACGGCCGCCGCAACGATGGCATCTGGGCGATGATCCGCCAGAACGTCCGCAAGCCGGACCTGCTGCTGGGCGACCTGACCAGCCAGATCGCCAGCCTGGATGTCGGCGCCGCCGCATTGCATCGCCTGGCCGCGCGCTACGGCGCCGATGGCATGATGGAAGCCAGCGCCCGCATCCTGGACATGAGCGAGCAGGCCATGCGCGCCGCGATCAGCGCCATGCCGGACGGCACCTACGAGTTCACCGATTTCCTGGACGATGACGGCATCGACATCGGCAAGCCAATCCGCCTGCACGTCAGCCTTTGCGTCCACGGCGACGAGATCACCGTCGATCTCTCCGGCTGCTCGGCGCAGGTGACGGGGCCGACCAACGCCACGCTGGCCAGCAGCAACAGCGCGGTGATGTTCGCCATCATGTGCGCCAGCATGTCCGGCAACAGCGGCGACGAGGCCTTCCTGGCCAATGCCGGCTGCTACCGCCCCATCCGTACCATCGCGCCGGAAGGGCTGGTGGTGAACGCGCAGTTCCCTGCGCCGGTGGTGCATCGCGTTGCCGTCACGCACCGGCTGCTGAACGCCATGTTCGGCGCGCTGCACCAGGTGGTGCCGGACCGCATCCCCGCCGCCTATTACGGCAACAGCTACGTCACCACGTTCCAGACCGTCGCCGCCGACAACAGCCGCGAGGTGCTGGTGGAAATCGAGATCGGCGGCAGCGGCGCGCATCCGTCCAAGGATGGCGTCAACGCCTATGCGTCGGGCATGCACAACAACTCGAACATCCCGATCGAGATGATCGAGAGCCAGATGCCGCTCACCATCACGCGCTACGAATTGCTGCGCGACTCAGGCGGCGCCGGCATGCGGCGCGGCGGGCTTGGGCTGGCGCGGGAATGGCGCGTGGACAGCGCCGCCTGCCTGTTCACCGCCAACATGGACCGCTTCGTCCATGCGCCCTACGGGCTGGCCGGCGGCGGCGCTGCCTCGCTCGGCAAGCTTATCCACGTCCAACAAGGCGTCGAGCACGACCTGCCGCCGAAGTCTGACAACATCGTCCTGAAGCAGGGCGACCGCGTGCGGCTGGAAACCAGCGGCGGCGGCGGCTTCGGCCCGCCGGCGCAGCGCGACCCGGCCCTGGTCGCCCGCGATGTCACGCTGGGCTACGTGAGCCCGTGAGCTTCGACCCCGTCCAGCACCGCATGGTGCCGGAGCAGCGCTGGTTCGAGGACTTCACCCTGGGCGAGCGCTTCGCGCTGCCCAGCCGGACCATGACGTCGGGCATATTCGCCGCCTTCCAGGTGGCCAGCGGCGACAATCACCCGGTGCACTACGACCGCGAATTCTGCCGCCGCCATGGCCATGCCGATATGCTGGCGCACGGCTTCCAGGTGGTGATCCAGACCTGCGCCGGTGCCGGCCTGTTCCCGCACATGGTGGAGGACAGCCTGCGCGGCTTCATCGAGCAGTCCAGCCGCTTCCTGGCGCCGGTGCTGCTGGGTGACACGGTGTATCCGTGCCTGACGGTGGATGAACTCAGCCCAAACCGCAGCACCGGCGTCATCGGCCTGGCCAGCACCGTCCACAACCAGCATGGCGTGCTGGTGATGGAAGGCCGGCATCGCTATCTGTTGGGCAAGCGCACCCCTACCGCAGCAGTCCCTCCCAGCGCGTGACCTCGGCGGCGACATAGGCCTCGGCCTCCGCCAGGCTGAGGCCCAGCACGCGGTCGGCGCCCAGTTCCGCCATCCGCAGCCGAAGCCTTTCGCTTCGCAGTGCGCGGGCGAAGGCGGCGTGGATTTCCTGGCGCAGCGGCAGCGGCGTGGCGCTGGCGACCCAGGCGGCCTGCCACACCGTCATATCAGCCGGCACACCCATTTCCCGCCAGGTCGGTACGTCCGGCGCATGCGGGCTGCGCTGCGCGCCCGTCACGGCAAAGGCGCGGGCCTGGCCGGCGCGGGCGGTGTGCAGCGCCACGGTCGCGACATCGAAGACGATGTTGATCCGCCCGGCGATCAGGTCCAGCTGCGCCGGCGCGCCGCCGCGGTACGGTACCGGCACCAGTTCCAGCCCGGTGGCCTTGAGGAACAGCAGCCCCGCCAGTTGCAGCGTGCCGGCGCCGGAGGAGGTGGCATAGTCGAACCGCCCCGGCGCGGCGTGGGCCATGGCCAGCAACTCCCGCAGGTCCCGCGCCGGCACGTTGTTGGCCACCAGCATCACCATGGGGCTTTCCGCCACCACGCTGACCGGCGTCAGCGCCGTCGCCACGTCCACGCTGGCATTGGGGGCCATTACCCGCAGCCCGGCCTGGCCGGTATTGCTGAACAGCGCGGTATGGCCATCGGGCGGAGCGCGCACCACCACCTCGGCGCCCAGCATGCCCTGGGCGCCCGGGCGATTTTCCACGATCACGGGGTGCGGCAGCTGCGCCGTCAGCGCCTCCGCCATCACCCGCGCCACCGTGTCGTTGGACCCACCGGCGGCGGCCGAGACGATGAAGCGCACCGGCCGTTCCGGCCAGGCCTGGGCGGGGCTGGCCAGCAGCAGGGGCAGCAGGGCCAGCCAGCGCCGCATCAGGCCACCAGCTTGCGCATGAAGCGCCGCGACGCGCGGAAGTAGGGCCGCACCCGCGCGGTCCATTCCGTGGTGCGGGCCTGGTCCCATTCCGGCGTCTGGTTCACCTCCGGCCGCTCGAACCGATAGGCAGCCAGCAAATTCGGCGCGCCGCCATCCAGCCGTTGGAACCTGGTGCCGCCGATGCAGCCGGGGCAGCTGGTCAGCATCGGCAGGTGCTCGCCCTCATACCAGGCGAAGACCGCTTCCAGATGCTCCGGCGCGATGTCCAGCTCCACCGTGTACAGGTAGGGGAAGGGGCCGCTGACGTTGCCCAGCGAGGCCAGGCGCTTGTACGGGATGCCCGCCGGCGCATTGGCCGGGGCCGGGTCAAGCCAGGTCCAGACGTCCGCCGCGTCCTCGATGTTCACATACTGCGGGCCGGCGACGCGACCCTGCACGATGACCATATCCGCCATATGGGCTTCCTCCACGTTTCGCGCCATCATCGCGCCAACGCCGAGACAGGCAAGAGGAGAGACGCCATGGCCCGCCTTCCGTACAGCAACCCGAACGATCCCGAGCGCGCGGAAGCCGCGAAGGTGGTGACCGAGAGCCGCAAGAAGATCGGCCACCTGCACCGGATGCTGATGCACAGCCCGCCGCTCTCGATCGGCTGGATCCAGTTCTGGGACGCGGTGCGGCGCAAGACCCACCTTTCCGGCGCGCTGCGTGAGCTGGTGATCTGCCAGGTCGCCGCCATCAACGGCGCGCAGTATGAATGGCAGGCGCATGCGCCGATCGGGTTGGAGGAAGGGCTGCGGCAGGAGCAGCTGGATGCGCTGCCGAACTGGGCCGACAAGCCCGCGCTGTGGACTGCCGCCGAGGCCGCCGCGCTTGGCCTGTGCGACGAGATGACCAAGAAGGTCCATGTCGCCGACGGCACCTTCGCCAAGGCCAAGGCCGCGCTGCCGGAACGCCATGTGGTGGAACTGGTCGTCACCATCGCCAGCTACAACTGCGTCTCCCGCGTGCTGGAGGCGCTGGAGATCAACGGGGCCGATCCGCTGTGAGCGCCAAGCTGAACGGCGCGGAATGGCTGGTCCGTAGCCTGAAGGCGTCGGGCATCGAGCACTTCTTCTTCGTCGATGCCGTCCTCCGCCGCTCGCTGCTGGAAATGGAGCGCCTGGGCGTGCAGCCGGTGCTGGCGCATACCGAAAAGGCGGCGGTCTACATGGCCGACGCCTACGCCCGCATCGCCGGCGTCCCTGGCGTGGTGGCGGCGCAATCGGTCGGCACCGCCAACCTGGCGGCGGGGTTGCAGGACGCCTATCTGGGCCGCAGCCCGGTGCTGGCGCTGACCGGCCACAAGGTGCAGGCGCAGCAGCACCGCAACGCCTACCAGGAACTGAACCACGCGCCGCTCTTCGCGCCGGTCACCAAGCATTCGGCGCTGTGCGACACGGCCGAGGACCTGGCCCGCCAGTTCCGCCAGATCTGGGCGGCGGCGGTCAGCGTGCCCGCCCGACCGGTGCACCTGGACCTCAACGGCCTGATGGGTGAGTTCGTCGAGACCAGCGAGACCGCGGTGCCGCCGGCCGCGCTGGGCCATTGGCGCCTGCCGCTGCATCGCCCGCTGGCGGACTCCGAAAGCATCGCCCGCGCCGCCAAGTCGCTGCTTTCCAGCAGCAAGGTCTGCATCGTCGCCGGCGACGGCGCCGCGCTCTCCGGCTGCGGCGCGGAGGTGCTGGCGCTGGCGGAGCTGTTGCAGGCGCCCATCGCCACCTCGCTCGGCGCCCGCGGGATCATCCCTACCACGCATCCGCTGGCGGTGGGCGTGGTCGGCAACTACTCGGCGCCGCCGGCCAACCAAGTGGTCTGCGACGCGGAACTGGTGTTCTTCATCGGCTGCGATACCGGCGACCAGGTGACGCATACCTGGCGCGTACCGGCCATCGGCACCCGCGTGGTGCAGCTGGACGCCGACGCCTCGGAGTTCGAGCGCAGCTACGCCACCGAAGCCACCATGCTCGGCGACCCCAAGGGCACGCTTGCCGCGCTGCTCTCCGCGCTCGGCACGCCCACGCGCGACACCGCCTACCTGCACGCCGCCCAGGCCACCATGGCTGCCTGGCACGCCAGCATGGCCCCGCGCCTGGCCAGCGACGCCGTCGCCATCGACCCCGCCCGGCTCTGCGCGGAGATCACCGCAGCGCTGCCGGCCGACGGCATTCTGGTCGCGGATACCGGCTATTCCGGCATCTGGACCGGCACGCTGATCGACTTCAACGGCGCCGGCCAGACCTACCTGCGCGCCGCCGGCTCGCTCGGCTGGGCCTTCCCGGCGTCGCTCGGCGCCAAGTGCGCGGCGGGTGCGCGCAAGGTGGTGTGCTGGACCGGCGATGGCGGCTTCTATTACCACCTGCCGGAGCTGGAGACGGCGCGGCGCCTCGGCATCGCGGTCACGGTGGTGGTCAACAACAACTCCGGCTTCGGCCAGGGCTGGCCCAACTACCTGAAGCAGGCCGGCAACCGCCCCAAGGCGGCCGAGCAGGTGCTGCGCTTCGGCCCGACCAACTTCGCCGATGTCGCCCGCAGCTTCGGCCTCAAGGGCATCCGCGTGGAGCACCCCAGCCAGATCGCCGGCGCGCTGCGCGAGGCGATGGCCTCCAACGAAACCGTGGTGGTGGATGTCGCGACCGAGATAGAGGCGCGCGCACCCGAACCTTTCACGCCTGGCGTCTGATCGCTGAAGGGCCGCAGGGCCCGAAGCGTGAATCAGCCGCCCCGAACCAGGCGTCTGATCGCTGAAGGGCCGCAGGGCCCGGAAGCGAGAATCAGCCGCCCCGAACCAGGCGTCTGATCGCCGAAGGGCCGCAGGGCCCGTAGGCGTGAATTAGTCGCCCCGAACGAAGTGAGGAAACAATCATGGCACGCGTAGCAGTCATCGGCGCCGGCACCATGGGCCATGCCCTGGCGCTGGTCTTCGCCCTCGGCGGCCACCAGGTTCGCCTGACCGACAGCAGCGAGCGCACCCTGGCCCGCGCCCAGGGCCTCATGGAAAAGGCGCTGGCGACCCTGGTGGCCAATGGCGAGGCCCCGGCGGAATGGACCAGCGCCCACCTGGCGCAGATGGTCACCCGCCACCACGACCTGGCCGAGACGGTGGACGGCGCCGAGGTGATCGTCGAAGCGATCATCGAGGTGCCGGAGGCCAAGCGCACGCTGTACGAGCAGCTTGCCGCCTGCGCCCCGAAGGACGCCGTCATCGCCAGCAACACCTCGCAGCTGGACGTCTTTCCGCTGATCCCGGAGAGCCTGCAGGCGCGCAGCATGATCGCGCACTGGTACACGCCGCCCTACCTGGTGGACCTGGTGGACGTGATCCCCGGCCCCAGCTGCGAACCGGCGCTGGTGGACAAGGTCCACACCATGCTGGCGGACATGGGCAAGCAGCCGCTGCGGCTGCGGAAGTTCGTGCCGGGCTACGTCGCCAACCGCATCCAGGGCGCCATCGGGGCCGAGGTGCAGTACCTGCTGGAGGAAGGCGTCGCTTCCGCCGAGGAAATCGATGCCGCGATCATCCACGGCCTCGCCTTGCGCCTGCCGATCCTGGCGGTTTTCGCCAAGGCGGACTTCACCGGGCTCTCGCTCAGCCAGAGCATCCTGAAGAACGGCAGCTACACCCCGCCGCCGCCGCGCCGCCAATCCGCGGTGCTGGACAAGCTGGTGGAGCAGGGCCGTACCGGCGTCCTCTCCGGCGCTGGCTACTACGACTGGGACAGCGACGCCGAGAAGCTGTTCGAGACCCGCGACAAGAAGCTGATCGAACTCAAGCAGGCATTGCGGAAAATCGGCACCATGGCAGGGCTGGAGCGCGACCAATGATCACCTACGACCTCAAGGGCAAGACGGCGCTGGTCACCGGCGGCGCCTCCGGCATCGGCCTGGCCTGCGTCACGCTGCTGGCGAAGTCCGGCGCCAAGGTGGCGATCAACCACCTGGCCGATGACGCCCGCGGGCTGGAGCAGGTGGAGCGCCTGACCAACATGGGCTTCGACGTCATCAGCGCCCCCGGCAATGTCGGCAAGGCCGGCGAGTGCGAGGCGATGGTCACCAAGGCCATCGCCGACCTCGGCCGGCTGGACTACCTGGTGAACAACGCGGGCACGCCGGGCACCATCACCACCGTGGCGCCGAAGGAGATGGATCGCATCACCGAGGAGCTGTTCGACGCGGTGGTCGAGGTCAACCTGAAGGGCGTGTTCCGCTGCACCAAGGCGGCGCAGGCGGCGCTGAAGGCCAGCCGTGGCGCGGTGGTCTCCACCGCCAGCATCAGCGGGTTCGACGCGGCGGGGTCGTCCATGGCCTATGGCGCCACCAAGGCCGGCGTCATCAGCCTGACCAAGAACTTCGCCCGTGCCCTGGGGCCGGAGGCCCGCGCCAACGCCATCGCCCCCGGCGCGGTGGACAGCACCTGGCAGATCCAGTGGACCAACGAGCAGCGCGCGGGGTCCATCGACAAGGCGCTGCTGAAGCGCCGCTGCACGCCCGAAGACCTGGCCGAGGTGGTGGTCTTCCTGCTGGCCGGCGCCGCCATGGTCACGGGCCAGACGGTGGTGGTGGATGGCGGGCTGACGCTGGCCTGAAGCGAGCCGGGGGGGCTGACGTGTCGCGCGGGGGCTGGCGAAGCCCCCGCCTTCTGCCGCAGGATGCTGCGCCGCAACACCGGAACCTGACCATGCCGCTGATCGACGCCGACCGCTTCCTGAAGGACCTCAACGAGCTCCGGCAGATCGGCAAGTACAAGACCGGCGTCCACCGCCCGACCTATTCGCCGGAGGACATGGAAAGTCGCCGCTGGCTGATGGAGCGCCTGGCCGAATGCGGGCTGGAGCCGAGCATCGACGGCATCGGCAACGTCTACGGTCGCCACAAGGGCAATGGCCCGCATCTGCTGGTCGGCAGCCATATCGAAACGCAGAACCAGGCGGGCTGGCTGGACGGCGCGCTGGGCGTCGTCGCCGGTGTTGCCCTGGCCCGCGCCGGGCTGCCGGTGGATGTCTGCGCCTTTGCCGACGAGGAAGGCCACTTTGAAGGTGGCTTCCTCGGCAGCCGCTCCATCATCGGCGAACTCACCGACGAAGAAATAGACCGCAGCCGCAGCCGCAACGACGGCACGCCGCTGCGCGATGCGCTCGCCGCCGCCGGCCTGGCCGGCAAGCCCCGCATGCAGTTGGAACCCGGCCGCCACAAGGGCTGCTTCGAGATGCATATCGAGCAGGGCACGCAGTTGGAGAATGCCGGCCTGCGCGTCGGCGTCGTGACGGGCATCGTCGCGATCTGGCAGTGGCACATCCGCTTCCAGGGCCAGCAGGACCACGCCGGCGGCACCACCATGGCGGAACGCAAGGACGCCGGCCTTTCCGCGGTGCGCCTGCTGGCCGCCATCGATGCCGAATTCCCGCGCATCTGCGGTCCGCGCAGCGTCTGGACCACCGGCCGCATCACGCTGGACCCTGGCGCCCCCAGCATCATCCCCGGCGTGGCGGAGGTGCTGTTCCAGTTCCGCGACGTGGAGGTCCCGGTGCTGGAGCGCATGGAGGAAGCCCTCCGCCGCCTGGTGGCCGAGAGCAACCGGCGCGAGAAATGCCCCGCCGTGCTGACCCAGATGAGCCGCGCCACCCCCGCGCTGTGCGACCCCGCGATGATGGCGGCGCTGGACGCGGCGGCCGAGCAGCACGCGCCAGGTGTCTGGCAACGCATGCCCAGCGGCGCCGGGCACGACGCGCAATACATCGCCAAGCGCATGCCGGTTTCCATGTTGTTCACCCCCAGCATCGGCGGCATCAGCCACCACTGGGCCGAGGACACCAAGGAGGAAGACCTGGCGCTGGGCATCCAGGTGCTGGGGGACGCGGCGGCGCGCTTCCTGGCCAGCTAGGGAATCCTGCTGGAATCCCGCCCCGCGTGCTACAACATGCGGAACGACGCTGGGCGGGAACCACCATGGGCAATACCGAAGTCGTTCTCATCGTGCTGGTGCTGCTGGCGGTCTTCACTGCCGCGAAGGGCATCCGCACCGTGCCACAGGGCCAGGTCTGGACGGTGGAGCGCTTCGGCCGCTTCACCAGCCTGTTGCAGCCGGGGCTGAACTTCATCGTCCCCTTCATGGACCAGATCGGCCGCCGCCTGAACGTGCAGGAGGTGGTGCTCGACATCCCCGAGCAATCCGTCATCACCAAGGACAACGCCTCGGTCGCGGTGGACGGCATCGTCTATTACCGCGTCATGGACCCGGCCAAGGCGGCCTATGCGGTGCAGAACCTGCAACAGGCCCTCACCAGCCTGGCCATGACCAACATCCGCGCCGTGATCGGCGAGATGGACCTGGACAGCACGCTCTCCGGCCGTGAGCAGATCAACTCCTCCCTGCTCCGCATCCTGGATGGCGCGACCGAGCCCTGGGGCGTCAAGGTCAGCCGCGTGGAACTGCGCAAGGTGGAGCCGCCGGAGACCCTGGTGCGCGCGATGAACCTGCAGATGACCGCCGAGCGCGAGCGCCGCGCCAGCGTCATGCGGGCCGAGGGCGAGAAGCAGGCCCTGGTGCTGCAGGCCGAGGGCCGCCAGCAATCCGCCATGCGCGACGCCGAGGCGCGGGAACGCCTGGCCGAAGCCGAGGCCAAGGCAACGCGGCTGGTGGCCGATGCCGCCGCCGGCGCCGGCGAGGCGGCGCTGCGCTACTTCATCAGCGATAAGTACGTCCGCGCCTTCGAGGCCCTGGCCGGAAATCCCAACTCCAAGCTGGTGGTGGTGCCGATGGAGGCCACCGCGCTGTTCGGCGGCATCTCCGCCGCGCTGGAGATGCTGAAGCCGCCGGGCGCCCCCGGCGCCGCGCCGCCCGCCTCGCGCCAGCCGATGCCGCCACCGCAGCCAGGGCCAGCCGCACCCTCCGGAGGGGGCTCCCCATGGACCCAGGGCTGATCTGGGTCCTCGCCGGGCTACTGCTGCTGGGCGCCGAACTGGCGCTGCCCGGCATATTCCTGCTCTGGGTCGGGCTGGCCGCCATCGGCACCGGGCTGGTGGTGCTGCTGGCGGTGCCTCCGTTCTGGCAGGTGGCCCTGGTGTTCCTGGCCTTCCTGGCTGCCGGCATCGGCCTGGCGGTGCGGTTGAAGCGCGCGCCGCAGGGCCATGCCACCCCCAATACGCCGGATGCCGGGCTGGTTGGCCGCCATGGCGTGCTGGTGGCGGCGGAAGGCCCGCAGCCCCGGGTCCGCATTGGCGACAGCGACTGGCCGGCCCGGCTGACCCGCCACGCCGCTGCCCACCCCGGCGAGGAAGTGCGGGTGGAGGCGGTGGACGGCACCACGCTGGTGGTCCGCCCGCTGACGCCGTGAGGGGGCGCCACCCCGCTGCTGCGCCCTGCCCACCACGGCGGCGACTGCAACGAAGTGAAACCGCCCTTGAACCGCGGCGCCATGCAGGCAACATGCCCGGCATGGACAACTCTCCATCTGGCCACCCCCGCCGCCCGCCCGTGCTGGACATGACGCTGGACGGCCAATTCCGCACGGCGCCCGAAGCGCCGCGCCGCCGCACCTGGCTGGACCGGGCGCTGGGCAAGCTGGGCGGCGTGGCGCTGCTGCTGGCACTGGGCGCCGGCGGGCTGCTGCTGGCGGCGCTGGCGGTACTGGCCGTCGGCATCCTGCTGCCGGTGGTGCTGGTGGCCGGCCTGGTCGGCGCTGGCTCCCTGTACTGGAAGCTGCGCCGCGCCGGCATGGGTCGCCAGGGCCTGCGCTTCGTGGTGGTGCGCCGCTGAGCGCGCCACGCTTCGAGGTTGATCCGAAGCGGCTCTATGAGGTTGGCGCCGACGGCATCCCGCGCACCGACAGCAGCGCGCCGCCGGCCTTCCTGTCCCATCGCCACCGGCTGCTGTTGGGCGTTTCCGCGCTGTCCGCCCTGCTGCTGCTGGCGTTGGTGGCGGGCAGCGTGCTGAGCCTGGCGCTGGGCTGGCGGCTGCTGGCCGCCGCCTTCGGCCTGCTGACGCTGCTGGCCAGCCCGCTGCTGCTGCTGGGGCCGGTGCAGGATTGGTGGCGCCACCGTCGCGGCCATCGGCGCCGGCACCTGACCAGGCCGGAGGGGTTTGGGCAGTAGCGCTGACCGGGCGGCGTCAGCCCAGCGCGCCCTCGTGCCGCAGCAGCCATTCCTTGCGCGCCAGCCCGCCGGCATAGCCGGTCAGCGCGCCGCTGGCGCCGACCAGCCGATGGCAGGGCACCACGATGCTCAGCGGATTCGCCCCGTTGGCCGCGCCCACCGCGCGCACCGCCGCCGGCCGGCCCAGCCGCGCCGCCAGCGCGCCGTAGGTCAATGTCCGTCCAGGCGGAATATCCCCCAGGGCCACCCACACCGCCCGCTGGAACGCGGTGCCCGCCGTGGCCCAGGGCAACCCCGCCAGCGCCGCGACATCGCCGGAGAAATAGGCGGCGAATCCCGCCCGCACCGCCGCCGGCACCGCGCCCGTCACCGGCGCCAGCGCGCCGTAGTGCAGCCGCAGCAGCCGGCGCATCCGGTCCTCGAAGTCGTGGAAGTCGGCGGCGCGCAGCACGCCGGCCTGGTCGGTCACCAGCAGCATACCGCCCAGGGGCGACTCGATCCGCCCCAGCAGCAGCCGCTCAGGCGGCGGCATCGGCCATGGCTTGCTGGCGCAGGCCAAACACCTCGGCCAGCAACTCGTAGCTGCGCAGCCGGGCAGCCGGCTCATGGGTGGCGGTCAGCACGGCGACCTCGGCCGCGCCGTGGCGGGCCGCCAGCGCCTCCAGCTTGGCCTTCACCTGCTCCGGCGCGCCGACCAGGGCCTTGGCCCTCATCCGCTCGACATGCGCCCGCTCATGCTCCGAATACGGGTAGGCCTCGGCCTCCTCGATGCTCGGCAGCGGCACGTATTGCCCCTTGTCGCGCATCAGCCGCGACAGCGCGCGGGACTGGAAGACGCGCCAGGCCTCGGCCTCGGTATCCGCGGTCAGCGCGAAGACCGCCAGCGCGCCATGCGGCTGCGCCAGGCGGCCGGGCTGGTCCGGGTGCGGGCGGAAACCTTCGCGATAGACCTCCATCGCCTGCTCGCTGCCCTGGTCCGAGATGAAGTGCGCGAAGCAGTAGGGCAGGCCGAAATACCCCGCCACCTGCGCGCCGTAGTCGGAACTGCCGAGCACCCAGACCTCCGGCCTGGTCTCCACCCGCGGGCTGGCGCGCACGGCGCGGAACGGGTGGTTCTCCGGCAGGCCGTCGCCCAGCCAGCCCAGCAGATCGCGCACCATGCTGGGGAATTGCTCGGCCGCCTCGTTGGCGCGGGGGTTCAGGGCAAAGGCGGTGCGGCCATCGCTGCCCGGCGCCCGGCCCAGCCCCAGGTCGATCCGTCCGGGCGCGATCGCCTCGGCCACGCGGAACTGCTCGGCCACCTTCAGGCTGGAATAATGCGGCAGCATCACCCCGGCGGTGCCGATCCGAATCCGCCGAGTGGTCGCGGCAATGGCCGCCACCAGCATCTCCGGCGCGCTGCCGGCGTGGCTTTCGCTGTTGTGGTGCTCGGCCAGCCAGTAGCGGTGGAAGCCCCATTCATCCGCCAGCCGGGCGGCCGCCAGCGTGTTGCTGATCGCTTCCGCCGGGCCATGGCCGGTGGCGATGCTGGATTGATCCAGGATGGACAGGCTGAGCGGCATGGGGCGACCTCCGGCCGGCCAATCTAACGCCGAAGCGACGCGGGCGGTATCCGGCATGCCGAGCCGGCAGAGGCCGGCGCGCGGGGGGCGGTGCCCATTTTTTGACCGTGTTTCGTAGAGAAACCTGCAATCATTGCAGCTAATGGTTGTTACGCAGCCTGGCCGGCGAGTCGTGGCCCGGAGACGTTGCCGATGCTCGATTTCCAGATTCGCTGGACCGAGATTTTGCTGGTGGCGCTGGCGCGCAACCTGCTGGGCCTGGCGTGGTACTCGCCGCTGCTGTTCGGGCCGGCCTGGGCGCGGCACCTGGGTTGCAGCCAGCAGGCCATGCGGCAACGGCTGCTGCGCGTGCTGCCGCTGGAATATGCTTGCAGTTGCATCATCGCCTTCGTGCTGGCGCAGGTGCTCAACTTCTCCGGCGCCATCGACTGGGTCATGGGCGTGGTCGTCGGCTTCCTAATGTGGGCCGGCTTCATCGCCGCGGCCACGCCCAACCAGGTGCTGTATGCCCGGCGCCCGGTCGTGGTGTATTTCATCGACAGCGGCTTCCACCTGGCCAGCCTGCTGGGCATGGGCGTGCTGATTGCCACCTGGCGGTGGGACAGCGCGCTGCGTGCCGCCTGGGATGACGCGATGCGGATGGTGCTAGCCGGGCTGCCCCAGTAGCGCGCCCAGCGCGAACAGCAGGCCGCCGACCAGCGCCCCCACCAGCGTGCCGTTCATCCGCACGTATTGCAGGTCGCGCCCCACCCGAAGTTCGATCTTGTCGGTCACTTCCCGCGCGTCCCAACTGGCGACCACGCCGGCGATGAACTGCGACAACTGGCCGCGCGCCGCCGGCAGCACCGGCACCAGCATGGCCTCGGCGGCGCGGTTGAGCCGCTCGCGCGCTGCCTCGTCGCGGGCCAGCAACTCCCCGGCATTGGCGAAGGCGCCTTCCAGCAGGGCCACGGTGCGGCCGCGGGGGTTGCGGGCATCGGCCTCCAGCGCCGTCCGCAGCCGGTCCCACACATCGCCCAGCCAGGCGGCCACGGTGGGGTGCGAAACCGCCTGGGCCAGCGCCCGGCCCACCGCGGCGGCGCGGTCAGGGTCGGTCTCCAGCCGCTCGATCTCGGCCCGCAGCCAGGTCTCGAAGGCGCTGCGCAGGTCGCTGTCGTTCAGCTCCATCCGGCCCAGCTCGCCATTCACCGCGGCCAGCAGGCGCTTGGCCACGGTGGCGCCGGCCAGCCAGCCGACGATGGCACCGCCCTCGGCCCGCACCCGCGCGGCGATGGCGTCCTTCAGCTGCTCCTCCTTGGCGGCCAGCACCAGCTTCAGCTGGGCGATGGCCAGGTCGAACACCTCCTGGTGGCGGCCGCCTTCCACCAGGGCGCGCAGCGCGCGGGCGGCCAGGCGGGCGCCGGCAGGGCCGCCGGCCAGGCGGGGCAGCAGCCGGGCCAGCAGCCGCCGGGCGCGGCCATCCTCCAGGCTGGCGAGGATGCGGGGCAGGGTGCTGGCCAGCGCCCGCGCGGCGGGGCGGGAGGCCACCGGGTCCGCCATGAAGGCGCCGATGATCCCGGCGACATCCAGCCGGGCCAGCACGCGGCGGACCTCGGCCTCGGTGAAGACATGGTTGGCGACGAAGCGGCCGAGGCCCTGACCCAGCCGCTCCTTCTGCCGGGGAATGATGGCGGTGTGCGGAATCGGCAGGCCCAGCGGCCGGCGGAACAGCGCCGTTACCGCGAACCAGTCCGCCAGGCCGCCGACCAGGCCGGCGGTGGCGCTGGCGTGCAGCAGCCGGGTGCCGAAGCCGGGCGGCAGCCAATAGCTGCCGACCACCAGGGCCGCCATGCCGCCGAGCAGCCCGGTGG
Organism: Acetobacteraceae bacterium; assembly: GCA_947455205.1. Lineage (GTDB taxonomy): Bacteria > Pseudomonadota > Alphaproteobacteria > Acetobacterales > Acetobacteraceae > CAIMOR01. The sequence continues at coordinate 26,127 of CANGNF010000007.1, forward strand.
CGATGGCCCGGTGCCGCGCCAGCGCCTGGCGCAGCGGGGCCTCCGGGTCCGGAGGGGAGGGGAGCGAGGCGGGGTCAAGCGGCATCGCCTGCAAGGTAGGCAGCCGGACGCCCGGCTGCGAGGCCCCCGCGGCGTGATCCGTGGGGACGGACGACCCCGTGGCCGCCCGCGCCGCTGCCTCGCCGGCCAGGTGCTAGCCCTTCGCCTTGGCGCGCTCGATCGCTTCCAGGATCAGCTGCTGGGCTTCCTCGGCGCCGCCCCAGCCCAGGATCTTCACCCACTTGCCGGGTTCCAGGTCCTTGTAGTGCTCGAAGAAGTGCTGGATCTGGTCCAGCGTGATCTGCGGCAGGTCGGTGATGGTCTGCACGTTGGCGTAGCGCTTGGTCAGCTTGGGGCTGGGCACCGCGATGATCTTCTCGTCGCCGCCGCCGTCATCCTCCATCCGCAGCACGCCGATGGGGCGCACGTTGATGACCGCGCCGGCGATGATCGGGCGGGTATTGGCCACCAGCACGTCGATGGGGTCGCCGTCGTCGCTGAGGGTATGCGGCACGAAGCCGTAATTCCCGGGGTAGCGCATGGGCGTATACAGGAAGCGGTCGACGACGAGGGTGCCGGCCTCCTTGTCCATCTCGTACTTGATCGGCTCGCCGCCGATGGCGACCTCCACGATGACGTTGACGTCGTGCGGCGGATTCTTGCCGATGCTGATGGCGTCGATACGCATGGACCTGGCGTGCTCCGTAAGTGAGACCCGTGTTGCAACGCAACATGATGGCGGATGTTTGGCGGCTGGACGCGTCGGTTGCAACTCCCCACCCAAGGCGACGTTCCTCGTCATGGATAAACAGTGCGCCGGATGGCGCCGCGACCCAGGGAGAGGCACCGCATGGCCACCACCTTCACCACCCGGCTACCCGTGCAGCCCCTGGCGCCGCCGCGCATCAAGCAGATCGGCCTGGGCGACTTGCGCCTGGCCCTGGCGGCGGGGTGGCGCGACTTCGCCGCGACGCCGACGCAGTTGGTCTTCCTGGGCGTGATCTACCCGGTGGTGGGGCTGGTGGCCGCGCGTGCCGCCGGGGGCGGCGACATGCTGCCGCTGTTGTGGCCGCTGGTGGCCGGGCTTTCCCTGCTGGGGCCGTTGACCGCCCTGGGGCTGTACGAGATCAGCCGCCAGCGCGAACAGGGGCGGCCGACCAGCTGGCTGACGGCGTTCGAGGCGCTGCGGTCGCCCGGCATGTTCAGCATCGGGGTGCTGGCGGTCTACCTGCTGGCGCTGTTCGTGCTGTGGGTCACCGCGGCGCAGGCGCTGTGGAATGGGATCATGCTGCCGGCCGGGGCGGCGCCGACCAGCCTGGGCGAGCTGTTCACGCTGGTGACGCAGACGCCGGAGGGCATGCGGCTGCTGCTGTACGGCAACCTGGTGGGGCTGGGCTTCGCCCTGGCCGCCTTCATCGGCACCGTGGTCAGCTTTCCGCTGTTGCTGGACCGGCCGACCGACCCGGGCACCGCCATGCTGACCAGCCTGCGCGTGGTGATGGCCAACCCGGTGCCGATGCTGGCCTGGGGCCTGGTGGTGGCGGCGCTGCTGGTGCTGGGCAGCCTGCCGCTGTTCGTCGGCCTGGCCGTGGTGATGCCGTGGCTGGGGCACAGCACCTGGCATTTGTACCGCCGCGCGGTCGGGTAACGGCCGGTCGGTTCAGCCGTAGACCAGTTCCGAACTCCCGCGTGCCCAGCCCTTCGGCACGTCCTCGCCGCGGGCATGCAGCGCCACCGCCTCGGCCGCGCGCATGCCGTCCACCCCGGCGCTGAAGATGCCGCCGGCATAGCCCGCGCCCTCGCCGGCGGGGTACAGGCCCTTCACGTTGATGCTCTCGAACTGCTCGTTGCGGCGGATGCGGATCGGCGCGCTGGTGCGGGTTTCCACCCCCGTCAGCACCGCGTCGCCCATGGCGTAGCCCTTCAGCTCCGCGCCGAAGCTCCGCAGCGCCTCGCGCATCGCCGCCGTCGCCCAGTCCGGCAGCAGCAGGGCCAGGTCGGTGGGTGTCACGCCCGGCTTGTAGCTCGGCTCCACCCCGCCCAGGCTCACGGAGGCACGACCCTCCAGGAAGTCCGCTACCCGCTGCGCCGGGGCGAGGTAGCCGCCGCCGCCCAGATCATAGGCGCGGCGTTCCAGTGCGCGCTGGAAATCGACGCCAGCCAGGACGTCACCGGGATAGTCCTCCGGCGTCACCCCCACCACCAGGCCGGCATTGGCGTTGAACTCGGCGCGGCTGTACTGGCTCATGCCGTTGGTCACCACCTGGCCCACCTCGCTGGTGGCGGCGACCACCCGGCCGCCTGGGCACATGCAGAAGCTGTACACAGCACGGCCGTTGCGGGCGTGGTGCACCAGCTTGTAGTCGGCGGCGCCCAGCAGCCGGTTGCCGGCATTGGGGCCGAAGCGCGCGGCGTCGATCACCGCCTGCGGGTGCTCGATGCGGACGCCGATGCTGAACGGCTTCGCCTCCATGTACACACCGCGGCGGTGCAGCATGGCGAAGGTGTCCCGCGCGGAGTGGCCGATGGCCAGCACCACCTGGGTCGCCTCCACCTCCTCGCCACCCGCCAGCACCAGGCCCCGCATGACACCGTCCTCGATCAGCACGTCCTCCACCCGGGTGTCGAAGCGGTATTCGCCGCCCAGGCGCTCGATCTCGGCGCGGATGTTCTCCACCATCGTCACCAGGCGGAAGGTGCCGACATGCGGCTTGGAGACGTAGAGGATCTCCTCCGGCGCGCCGGCCTTGACGAACTCGGCCAGCAGCTTGCGGCCGTGGAAGCGCGGGTCCTTGACGCCGGAATAGAGCTTGCCGTCCGAGAAGGTGCCGGCGCCGCCCTCGCCGAACTGCACATTGGCCTCCGGCTCCAGCACGCCGCGGCGCCAGAGGCCCCAGGTGGCCTTGGTGCGGGGCCGCACCATCGGCCCGCGTTCCAGCACCAGCGGGCGGAAGCCCATCTGCGCCAGGGCCAGCGCGGCCATGAAACCGCAGGGGCCGGTGCCGATGACGACCGGGCGCGGCGCGTTCGGCGGCGCCTGGGCAGGGAAGCGGTGGCGCGTGTCGGGCGCGGGACCCAGGTTGCGGTCGCGGGCATTGCGGGCCAGCACCCGCGCCTCGTTCGCCACCGTCAGGTCCAGCGTATAGACCAGCATGATCGCCTGCGGCTTGCGCGCGTCGTAGCCGCGGCGGAACACGGTCAGGCCCAGCAGTTCGTTGTCCGGCAGGGTCAGGCGGTGAAGCACGGCCTCGCGCAGGGCCTCGGGCGGGTGGTCCAGCGGCAGGCGCAGTTCGGTCAGTCGCAGCATGGGGTGGGGTTTAGGCCCTGCGCGCCAGGGGGGGAATCGCTGAAAGCCGGGAACCCGCTATGCTGGCCGCAGAAGAGGAGCGCCAGGCAATGGAAATCAGGGAATTCGGGCGGACCGGCATGCGGTTCTCGCTGCTGGGCTACGGCGCCGGCGCGGTCGGCGGGCTGATGGTGCGCGGCAGCATGGCCGAGCGCGAGGCCAGCATCGGCCGGGCGCTGGATGCCGGGATCACCTACTTCGATACGGCGCCGGCCTATGGCAACGGCTTATCGGAGACGCATCTGGGCCAGGCGCTGAGGGCGCTGAAGGCGGCGCCCTTCGTCGGCACCAAGTTCCGCATCGCTGCCCCGAATCGGGGCCGGCTGGGCGCGGCGCTGGCCGAGGGGCTGGAGGCGAGCCTGAAGCGGCTGGGCCGGGACAGCGTGGACCTGTTCCAGCTGCACGACCCGCTGACCCCCGCCGGCGCCGTGCAGGGCATCAGCCAGGCGGAGCTGGAGGGCGAGCTGGTTCCCGCCATGCTGAAGCTGCGGGAACAGGGAAAGGTCCGCTTCGCCGGCATCACCGCGCTGGGGGAGACCGCGATGCTGCAGCGCGTGGTTGCCAGCGGCGCGTTCCAGTCGGCGCAGATTCCCTACAACCTGCTGAACCCGACCGCGCTGGCGCCGATGCCCAAGGGCCTGCCGGGGCATGATTTCGGCGGCCTGGCGGCGCATGCGGCGGCGGCGGGCGTCGGCGTCATCGGCATCCGCATCATCGCCGGCGGGGCGCTTTCCGGCGAGGTGGAGCGCCACCCGACGGCGATGCCCAGCGTGGCGCCGATCGCCTCGGCCGGCAGCTATGAGGCCGATGTCCAGGCGGCCCGGCGGCTGCTGCCGCTGGTGCAGGAAGGCGTGGCGGCGAGCCTGGCGGAGCTGGCGATCCGCTTCGCCATGACCCCGGCCGAGATGGGCACCGCCCTGATCGGCACCGCCAGCCAGGAGCAGCTGGAGGCGGCGATCGCGGCGGCGGAAAAGGGGCCGCTGGGCGCCGAGGTGATGGCCCGGGCGCGCCGCCTGCTTGAGGCATGAAGCCTGGCATCGGCTATGGCTACATGGCGGTCACCGCCTTGGCCTGGGGCTTCAACTGGCCGGTGATGAAGGGGCTGATGCGGGAATGGCCGCCCTTCACCATGCGGATCTACGCGGGTGGGTTGGCCATTGCGCTGCTGTTCGGCATTGCCGCCTGGCAGCGGGACCGGCTGCTGCCGCCGCGCGGGCAATGGCGGCGGCTGGCGGTGGCGGGACTGCTGAACATCTCCGCCTGGTCGGTGGTGGCGCCACTGGCGCTGTTCTGGCTGGCGGCGTCGGAGGCGGCGATCATCGCTTACACCATGCCGGTCTGGGCCACGGTGCTGGCCTGGCCGGTGCTGGGGGAGCGGCCGACCTGGCGGCGGGTGGCCGGGCTGCTGCTGGGCCTGGGCGGCGTCGGGCTGCTGATGGCCGGGCCGCTGCTGACCCTGCCGGCGGCGGAGGTGGTGGCCAAGCTGCCTGGCGCCGGCTTCATGCTGCTGACCGCGCTGATGTTCGCGGCCGGGGCGGTCTTCATCAAGCGATACCCGGTGGCCATGCCGCAATTGCCCATGATCGCCTGGCAGCTGGTGTTCGGCCTGGCGCCGCTGCTGGTGATCGGCCCGCTGTTCGAGCGTGTGGACTGGTCGGGCATCACCTGGGTGGGCTGGGGCTGCCTGCTGTACCTGGGGGTGGTGGCGCAGGTGGTGGCCTACCTGTCCTGGTTCGGCACGCTGCGGCGGCTGCCGGCCAGCACCGCGGCCATCGGCAGCCTGCTGGTGCCGGTGGTGGGGGTGCTGAGTTCCGCCTGGCTGCTGGGGGAACCGCTGGGGATGCGGCAGGTCGCCTCCCTGGCGATGACGCTGGGCGGCGTGGCGCTGGCCAGCCGGGGGTAGGCTTGTCCCGGCCGGGGCGGCACGTTATATCATAACACCATGTTGCTCCCCGCCGACCCGCTCGCGCTCGCCGCTTCCGCCACCGCCCGCCTGGTTCTGGTGGGCGTGGTCGCGACTGCACTGTGGGCCATGGTGTTCTGGGCGCTGGCGGCGGCATGACCCGCCCCGCCGCGCCCGTCCTGCTGGAGAACCTGACCGTCTGCCATGAGCGGCGGCCGGCGGTGCATCATCTGTCCGGCGCCTTCGCCCCGGGCAGCCTGACCGCCATCGTCGGGCCGAATGGCGCGGGCAAGACCACGCTGCTGCGCGCCATCGCCGGGCTGCACAAGCCGCAGGAAGGCCGCATCCGCACCGCCGACCGGGTGGCGCTGCTGCCGCAGGCCAGCATGCTGGACCGCGGCTTTCCGATTTCCTGCCTTGATGCCGTGATGCTTGGCCTGTGGCGGCAGAGCGGGCCGTTCCGCGCCGTGGCGCCGGCCGGGCGGGCGCAGGCCGAGGCCGCGTTGGAGGCGGTGGGGCTGCGCGGCTTCCAGAAGCGCCCGGTGGGCAGCCTTTCCGCCGGGCAGTTCCAGCGCGTGCTGTTCGCCCGCCTGCTGGTGCAGGATGCGCCGGTCATTCTGCTGGATGAGCCGTTCAACGCCCTGGACGCGCGCACGGCGGCCGAGATGCTGGCGCTGGTCAAGGCCTGGCATGGCGAGGGGCGCACCGTGGCGGCGGTGCTGCACGACCTGGACCTGGTGGAGCGCGACTTCCCGCAGACGCTGCTGCTGGCGCGGGACCCCATCGGCTGGGGCCCGACCGCCGAGGTGCTGACCGCCGCCAACCGGCTGCGCGCCCGGCGCATGGCCGAGGGCTGGGCCGAGGACGCCGCCGACTGCGACATGGACCAGGCTGCCTGATCCTCGACCCCTTCCTTGACTACGGCTTCATGCGGCGGGCGCTGGTGGGGTGCCTGGCGGTGAGCCTGGCCGCGCCGCCGCTGGGCGTCTTCCTGATGCTCAGGCGGATGAGCCTGACCGCCGATGTGCTGGGCCACGGTATATTGCCCGGCATCGCCGCGGGCTTCCTGCTGGCCGGGCTTTCGGTGCCCGCCATGGCGCTGGGCGGGGTGCTGGCCGGGCTGGTGGTGGCACTGGGCGCCGGGGCGCTGTCGCGCGCCACCGGCGGGCGGGAGGATGCGGCGCTGGCCGCGCTGTACCTGTGCGCGCTGGCGCTGGGCGTGGTGATGGTGGCCATGGGCGGCGGCACGGCGGAACTGACCCAGCTGCTGTTCGGCAGCGCGCTGGGGGTGGATGACGCGGCCCTGCTGCTGATGGCGGCGACCGCGACGCTGAGCCTGGGGGTCATGGCCTTCGCCTGGCGCCCGCTGGTGCTGGAATGCTTCGACCCCAGCTTCGCCCGCGCCGTGGGTGCCTGGGGCGGCGGCTGGCACATGGTGTTCCTGGCCCTGGTGGTGCTGAACCTGCTGGCCGCCTTCCAGGCGCTGGGCACGCTGATGGGTGTGGGGCTGATGATGCTGCCCGCCGTGGCGGCGCGGCACTGGAGCCGCGATGTCGGCGGCATGGTCTACGCGGCGGTGGCGCTGGCGGTGGTGGCGAGTTTCGGCGGACTGCTGCTGTCCTTCCATGCGGACCTGCCTTCCGGCCCCGCCGTGGTGCTGGTGGCGGGGCTGGGCTGGGTCGTCTCCCTGCTGTTCGGCCCGGTGGAGGGCGTAACGGCGCGGCTGCGGCGGCGACACCTGGCGGGGTAGCGCACGCCATCGCGAGCGCGGATAATGCCGGCTCGGGACGGAAATCGCTGATGGCGACGCTGGACAGGCTGCTGGATTCGCTGGGCAACCGGCTGGCGCACCACATCGCCGCCGCCGAGCCGCGCGAGCGCGACCTGGCGCTGCTGCGGCCCTATGCCCAGGTGCTGCGGCCGGGCGACGTGCTGCTGGTGGATGGCGGGCACAACAAGGTCTCGGCCGCGATCAAGTATCTGACCCAGTCCACCTGGTCGCACGCCGCGCTGTACCTGGGCGTGGAAGCCGGGGTGCCGAGCCTGGTGGAGGCCGAGATCGGCCTGGGCGTGGTGGTCTCCCCGCTGACGAAATACGCCGGCTTCCACCTGCGGATCTGCCGCCCGGTGGGGGTGGAGCCGGAGCGGCTGGCCGAGGTGGTCGCCTTCTGCCGAGGTCGCGTCGGCGCGAAGTACGACCTGCGGAACGTGCTGGACCTGGCGCGCTGGTTGCTGCCCTACCCGCCGGTGCCGCGGACCATGCGGCGGCGGATGATCGCGCTGGGCTCGGGCGAGCCGACCCGGGCGATCTGTTCCAGCCTGATCGCGGAGGCGTTCAACGCCATCGGCTACCCGATCCTGCCGGAGCCCGACAAGCTGGGCGACCCGGACGGCGAGGCGGCGGAGGAGGTGGCGCATATCCGCCACCATTCGCTGTACGCGCCGCGGGACTTCGACGCCTCGCCCTACTTCGCCATCGTCAAGCCGACGCTGGAACTGGGGTTCGACTACCGCTGCATGCCCTGGGCGGGGCGCAGCCTGCCGGAGCATTGCGCGGTCTGCGGCAAGCGGGTGGTGGCGTTGGGGGAAGCCGCGCCGGCGCAGTAGACCTCGGCAGGCGACAGGCTTGCCCGCCCAAGGCGCGCCATGGAACAACGGCGTCATGCAACGGATCGTGGTGGTTGGCTGCCAGGGCAGTGGCAAGACCAGGCTGGCGCGCCAACTCGGCGCCCGGCTGGCGCTGCCGGTGGTCCATATGGACGTGCTGTATTGGCGGCCGGGCTGGCAGCCCTCCGACAAGGCGGGGTTTCGCCAACGGGTGGCGGAGGCGATTGCCGGCGACCGCTGGGTGGTGGATGGCAGCTTCGCCGGGCTGGCCATGGACCTGACGCTGGCGCGGGCGGATACGCTGGTCCTCATCGAGCGGCCGCGCTGGCTGTGCCAGTGGCGGATCGCCTGGCGCTCGGCCTTCGACCGGCGCGGCCCGCGGCCGGACCTGCCGGAGGGGTGCCCCGAGATGTTCGACCTGGCGCTGATGCGCGAGGCCTGGCGCTACGACCGCGAGCGCCGCCCGATGATCGAAGCCGAGCACGAGCGCCATGGCGCGCATGCGGCGCTGCACCGGCTTCGCAGCGACCGGGAGATTGCGGGGTTCCTGGCGCTCAATGCCCCTTGCCATCCGGCCCGCGGCTGATCTTGTCCAGCACGCCCAGCAGCACCGCGCCGATCAGGAAGACGGCGTGGATCACCACGCGCCACATCACCGCCTCGTTGCTGTACTCGTCCACCCGCAGGAACACCTGCAGCAGGTGGATCGAGGAGATCGCGATGATCGCGGTGGCGACCTTGATCTTCAGGTTGGAATGGTCGGTCTTCACCCCCCAGCCCATCTGCGCCTCGGCGGCTTCCTCGGCCAGGCGGCTGACCAGGTTGTCGTAGCTGGCCAGCGCCACCATCACCACCAGGCTGGCGACCAGCGCGCTGTCCACCAGGTGCAGCAGGCCCAGCAGCATCTCCTCGTCGCCCATGGTGAAGACCTCGCTGGCCATCTTGCCCAGCTTGGCGACGAAGCGGATGGCGAAGAGCGCCAGGCCCAGCAACAGGCCGAAGAAGAAGACCACCAGCACAAAGCGGCTGGCGACCATCGCGCGATCGAGTATCGAGATCATCGGCAGGGTCCCCCTGCGCGATCAATTGGCCGATTCCGTTGCGCGCGGGAAGGCCACGGGCGAGGATACGGGCATGACGATCACCAGGTTGGCGGAGGAGGCGCGGCTTTCCGGCGCCGTTGTGCATGCGGGTCTGTGCTGGCTGGCCGGCCAGGTGGCGGACGACGCCACGCTGGATACCCAGGGGCAGACCGCCGACATCCTGGCGCAGATCGACGCGCTGCTGGCGCAGGCCGGCACCAGCAAGGCGCATCTGCTCAGCGTGACCGTGGTGCTGGCCGACATCTCGGAGGCACCGGCGATGAACCGCGCCTGGGACGCCTGGCTGGACCCGACCAGCAAGCCGGCGCGGATGACCATCCAGGCGCCGCTGGTGGACCCTTCCTGGCGGGTGGAGATCACCGGCGTGGCTGCGGTGCCGCCGCCCCGGGATGACGCCGCCTCGGCGCTCGCCTCCGCCCCATGAGCCGCCGCCCGCGCCAGGTGCGGCCGCCGCGCCGTGTGCTGTCCGGCGCGGCGCTGACCCTGGCGCTGACGCTGCTGGTGGCCGGCGGCGTGGCCGACCAGGGTTGGGGCTTCTCGGCCATCGCGCTCGGCATCGCGGCGCTGGCGTTGGGCGGGCTGCACCTGATCTTCCCGCAGGGGCCGCTTTTCGCGCTGGGCGTGGCCAATGGGCTGGCGGTGTATATCTGCCTGTATGCCGTGCTGGGGCGGGCGGCGTTTCCGCTGGCGCTGCACTGGGCCAGGCCGCTCGGCTTCCTGCTGCCGGTGGCCAGCTTCGTCGTGGCCTGCTGGCTGCGGCGGCGGGCGCTGCTGCGCCTGGCGGAAGGCCTGGTGCCGCCGGACCTGGAGCACCTGCCGCGCTTCGCCCGCTGGCTGATGTTCACCGCCATGGTCGGCGTGGCATCCCTGGCCACCCCGATCAACCGGCTGGGCCCGCTGGAGCAATCGATCGCGCTGCTGCTGGCCATGGCGGTGATCGCGGCGATCAGCGCGGCGGCGGTGCGCGACGTGGTGCGGCTGCTGATCGACGTTGCCGCCATATTGCAGCAGGTGACGGCGCGGTTGTCCCACCTGGCGGTGCCGATCGCCACCTACATCAGCATCTTCGCGCTGCTGGCCGTGGTGTTCGGCTGCTTCTATCGCATCGCCGACGGGCTGTCGCAGCACCCGCTGTTCATCCAACTGGGGGAGCCAGCGCGGTTGGACTTCTCGGACGCGCTGCATTTCAGCGTGGTGACGCTGGCCACGGTTGGGTATGGCGACATCCAGCCGGTGGATGACGGTGTCCGGCTGCTCTCGGCCATCCAGATCCTGGTCGGGCAGTTGCTGCTGCTGTTCGGTTTCGCCGAGATCATGCGCTCCACCCCGGCGGTGCTGCACGAGCTTGTTGGCTCCCGCAAAGATCATCACCACGCCGGACCCGATGCGGGCAAGGATCCGCCACCGGTGGCCACGCGCCGCGAGGTTGCCGGCGAGTAGGCACCAATCCGCCTTAATCAGGGCGTGGTATCCTGCGTGCTGAGACCTGATACGGATGCCGCCATGGCGCGGCTGGGGACGAGAACATGAAGGGCATCCTGCTGGCCGGTGGCTCCGGCACCCGGCTGCACCCGATGACGCTGGCGGCCAGCAAGCAATTGCTGCCGGTGTACGACAAGCCGATGGTGTACTACCCGCTGGGCACGCTGATGCTGGCGGGTATCCGCGACATCATGCTGATCAGCACGCCGGCGGACCTGCCGCAGTTCCAGCGGCTGCTGGGGGATGGCAGCCGCTTCGGCGTCAGCATCGCCTATGCCGAGCAGCCGCGGCCGGAGGGCATCGCCCAGGCCTTCCAGATCGGCGCGGACTGGATTGGTGGCGAGGCCTGCGCCTTGGCGCTGGGCGACAACATCATCTACGGCGACAGCCTGGGGCCGCTGCTGCAGGGCGCGGCCAAGCGGGCCGAGGCCGGCGATGCGACCGTCTTCGCCTACCAGGTGCGCGACCCGGAACGCTACGGCGTGGCGGAGTTCGACGCCGATGGCCGGGCGCTGTCGCTGGAGGAGAAGCCGGCGAAGCCGCGCAGCAACTGGGCGGTCATCGGGCTGTACTTCTACGACAGCAGCGTGACGGCGCGGGCGCGGGACCTGGCGCCTTCCGCCCGGGGCGAGCTGGAGATTACCGACCTCAACAAGCTGTACCTGGCGGACCGGGCGCTGCACGTGGAACGGCTGGGCCGCGGCTATGCCTGGCTGGATGCCGGCACGCCCGCCAGCCTGCTGCAGGCGGCGACCTTCGTGCAGACGGTGCAGGACCGCCAGGGCCTGCAGGTGGGGGCGCCGGAGGAGATAGCCTATCGCATGGGTTTCATCAGCGCGGCCCAGCTGCGTGATGCGGCGACGGCGCAGGGCAAGACAGACTACGGCGCCTACCTCAAGCAGATCGCGGACGAAGCATGAGCAACCCCTACGACCGTCCCTCCTGGCGCGGCAAGCGCGTGCTGGTAACCGGCGGCGCCGGCTTCCTGGGCAGCGCGCTGTGCCATGAACTGGCCAAGCTGGGCGCCCGCGTCACCGCGATAGACGCGATGATGCCGGATGGCGGCGCCAGCCTGGCCAACCTGGAGGGCGCCAACTGCCTGCTGGTGCGCGGCGACATCCGCGACGTGGAACTGCACTCGCTCTGCCAGGGCGTGGACGTGCTGTTCAACATGGCGGCGCAGACCAGCCACATGGGTGGGCAGAAGGACCCGGTGGCGGACATCGCCATCAACGCCGTGGCCCAGGTGCGCCTGGTGCAGGTGATGCGCGAGGTGGCGCCGAAGGCCACCGTGGTGCACGCCAGCACGCGGCAATTCTATGGCCGGCCGATCAGCCTGCCGGTGGACGAACTGCACCCGGTCAATCCGCCGGACGCCAATGGCGTCAGCAAATGGGCGGGCGAGCAGTACTGGCTGCTGGAAAGCCGGGTGCTGCACCGGCCCGTCGTCTCCCTGCGGTTGACCAACTGCTACGGCCCGCGGCTGCGGATCCGCGATGCGCGGCAGACCTTCCTGGGCATCTGGATCCGCCGGGTGCTGGAGGGCGAGGCCTTCGAGGTCTGGGGCGGCGAGCAGCTGCGCGACCTGACCTATGTGGACGACGTGACCGAGGCCTTCATCCGCGCCGCCGAATGCGCCAGCCAGCCCAACGTCAACGGCCAGGTGTTCAACCTGGGCGGGGCGCCGCCGGCCAGCCTGCTGGAACTGGCGGAGCGGCTCATTGCCGCCAACAACGGCCACGGCAGCTTCCTGACCAAGGAATTCCCGGCCGACCGGGCACCGATCGACATCGGCAGCTACCACGCCAACGACCATGCCTTCCGCGAAGCCACCGGCTGGAGCGCCCGGGTTGGGCTGGACGAGGGTTTGCGCCGCTCGCTGGATTGGTATCGTGAACGCCTGACCGACTACCTGTAGTATTGCCGCTCGTTTGAGGACCACCCCGATGCAGATCATTCCGCAGGCTGACCCAGGCGCCGGCTATCGCGCGCAGAAGGCCGAGATCGACGCCGCCGTGGCCCGCGCGCTGAACAGCGGCTGGTACATCCTGGGCAAGGAAGGCGAGGCGTTCGAGCGCGAATTCGCCGCCTGGCTGGGGACGACCCGTGCGGTTTCCTGCGCCAACGGCACGGACGCGCTGGCGCTGATCCTGCGCGGCCTTGGCATCGGCGAGGGCTGCACCGTGGCCACCGTCTCCCACACCGCCGTCGCCACCGTGGCGGCCATTGAGATGTGCGGCGCGGTGCCGCTGCTGCTGGATATCGACCCCGACACCTACACCATGGACCCCGACGAGCTGGTGGCCGTGCTGGAGGACCCGCCGCCGGGGCTGCCGCCGATCAAGGCCGCGATCGTGGTGCACCTGTACGGCCAGTCGGCCGACCTGCACCCGATGCTGGAGGCCTGCCGCGCCAATGGCGTGGCGCTGATCGAGGATTGCGCCCAGGCGCATGGCGCCAAGCTGAACGGCGTGACCGTGGGCACCATGGGCACCGCCGCCGCCTTCAGCCTGTACCCCACCAAGAACCTGGGCGCGCTGGGCGATGGCGGTGTGCTGGCGACGGACGATTTCGAGCTGGCCGACCGCATCGCCGCCATCCGGCAGTACGGCTGGAAGGAGCGGTACATCTCCTCCATGGTCGGGGTGAACAGCCGGTTGGACGAAATCCAGGCCGCCATCCTGCGGGCGCGGCTGCCCTTCCTGGATGCCGGCAATGCGCGGCGGCGGGCGATTGCGGATGCCTATGACGTGGCGCTGGATGGTGGGCCGTTCAGCCCGCCGGAACGCCGCGACGGCGCCGAGCATGTGTTCCACCAATACGTGCTGCGCAGCGCCAATCGTACCGAAGTGATGGCGAAGCTGCGGCAGATGGGCGTCGGCAGCGGCATCCACTACCCGGTGCCGGTGCACCTGCAATCCGCCTACCAGGGCCGGGTGCCGCTGGGGCCGGCCGGCTGCGCCGAGACCGAGCGCGCGGCGCAGGAGGTGTTCAGCCTGCCGATGTACCCGGAGCTGACGGCCGAGCAGATCGGCCAGGTGTGCGAGGCGTTGCGCGCCTTCGCGCACGGGTGAGGGTGCGCGCCTTCGCGCACGGGTGAGGGTATGCGCCTTCGCGCACGGGTGAGGGTACGCGCCTTCGCGCAGGGGTGAGGGGACGGGTCTTCGCGCACGGGTGAAGCGGCGCGGCCGCCCGGCCGGCGCGGCGATGCCCTTGCGGCGTGACCTCGGCGCGCTAATTCAGCGCGCATGGACCATTTGATCGAAGGCTACCGGCGCTTCCGCGAGACCGAGTGGCCAAACCGCCGCAAGCAGTTCGAGGCGCTGGCCGCCAGGGGCCAGCGCCCGCGGGTGATGGTCATCGGCTGTTCCGACAGCCGGGTGGACCCGGCCATGGTGTTCGATGCCGGGCCGGGCGAGATCTTCGCCCTGCGCAACGTCGCCAACCTGGTGCCGCCCTACCAGCCGGATGGCAGCCTGCACGGCACCAGCGCCGCCGTGGAATTCGGCGTGCGCGGGCTGGAGGTGGAGGCGATCATCGTGCTGGGCCACGCCATGTGCGGCGGCATCCAGGCGCTAATGAACGGGCTGCCGGGACCGATGGGCGAGTTCCTGGGCCCCTGGATCAGCATTGCCGCCAATGCCCGCAACCGCGTGCTGCGCTGCCAGCCGGTGGACGCGCAACTGGCCTGCGAGCATGAGGCTGTCCGCGTTTCCCTGGACAACCTGATGAGCTTTCCCTTCGTGGCCGAGCGGGTGCTGGACGGCCGGCTGCAACTGCTTGGCGGGCATTTCGACATCCGCAGCGGCGTGCTGACCATGCTGGGGCGGGACGGGGACTTCGCCGCCGCTTGACGCTGGGGCGGGCGCCGCCATGCTGCGGCGAAACATCCGCGAGGGTCGTCCATGCCAAGCCAGTTGTTCACGCCGTTTCGCCTGCGCGACGCGGAACTGCCCAATCGCGTCGTGGTGTCGCCGATGGCGCAGTATTCCGCCGACGCCGACGGCCTGGCGACCAACTGGCACCTGATGCACTACGGCAATTGGGCGGTCTCCGGCCCCGGGCTGATCATCTTCGAGGCGATCGGCGTGGAGCCGCGCGGGCGGGTGACGCCGCGCTGCCTGGGGCTGTGGAATGAGCGGCAGATGCAGTCGCTGAAGACGGTGGTCGGCTTCTGCCGAGAGGTCGGGCCGGCGGTGCTGGGGTTGCAGCTGGCGCATTCGGGCCGCAAGGGCAGCACGCAGCAGCCCTGGGTGGGGCCGAACGTGGTGGGGCCGGAGGAGGGCGGCTGGGAGCCGATTTCCTGCAGCGCGGAGGCGTATCCGGGCCGGCCGGTGCCGCATGCGCTGGGCCAGGGCGAACTGGCCGAGCTGGTGCAGAGCTACGTGACCTCCACCCGGCTGGCGGATGCCGCGGGCTTCGACCTGGTGGAACTGCATTGCGCGCACGGCTACCTGCTGCACAGCTTCCTCTCGCCCTTGGCCAATACGCGCAACGACCAGTATGGCGGCGACCTGGCCGGGCGGATGCGCTTTCCGCTGGAGGTGTTCCGCGCCATCCGCGCGGTGTGGCCGGCGGGCAAGCCCATGGGCGTGCGGGTTTCCGCAACCGATTGGAAGGAAGGCGGCTGGGACGTGGCCGACAGCGTTGCCTTCGCGCGCGAACTGAAGGCGCTGGGGTGCGACTACATCACCGCGTCCTCGGGCGGGACGGCGCCGGACCAGAAGATCATCCTGGGGCCGGGCTACCAGGTGGGCTTCGCCGCGCAGATCCGCGCCGAGAGTGGGCTGGCGACCATGGCGGTGGGCCAGATCAACGAGGCGCAGCAGGCCGAGGACATCCTGCAGGCCGGCCAGGCGGACATGATTGCGCTGGGGCGCGGCATCACCTGGAACCCGCGCTGGGCGTGGCACGCGGCGGAGGCCCTTGGCGACAAGGCGCCGTTCCCGGGGCCCTATGCGCGCAGCCATTCCAGCCTGCGGTTCAGCGACTTCACGGTGAAGCGGAGTTGAGGCGGGCGGCCGGCGCGAACCGGCCGTCGTCCCGGTGCGGCGGCTAGGCCGCCGTCGCCCCGGCGCGGCGGTTATGCCGCCGTCGTTTCCGCGCGGCGGCCTCTCAGGCCGCCGTCGCGAGCAGCACCACGCCGCCGCAGATCAGCCCCAGCGCGGCCAGCTTCTGCACGCCCAGCGGCTCGCCGAACGCGAAGTAGCCGATGACCGCCACCGCCACGTAGCTGGCAGCGGTGCAGGGCAGCGCCACGCTCATGGGGATGCGGCGCAGCGCCACGATGTAGAGCAGCGCGGCGCCGCCATAGACCACCAGCCCCACCATGGTGCTGGGCCGGAACAACTGGGCGATGAAGTTGCCTTCGCCCACCGCGCCGGATTTCAGCATCACCTGCCCGGCGAGGGAGGTGCAGATGGCCAGCGCCAGCGCGATCCAGTGGAAGGTCAAGAAACCCGCTCCGATTCGCCGGTGATGGGGGCGTGGGCGACGGCCTCGGCCGGGCCGATGACCTGGCGCACCACGCCCTGCGGCTTGCCGTTGGCCGAGAGGAAGGCGCGGCCGACATATTCGCCGAGCACGCCCAGGATGAGGAACTGCACCCCGGCCACCAGCAGCGTGGTGGTCATGCTGGACGCCCAGCCGGAGGGCGTGCCGCCCGACAGCCCCTCCCACACCACGTACAGCGCGGCGATCAGGCCCAGCACGCCCAGCGCGGCGCCTGCATAGATGGCGAGCCGCAGCGGCAGCACGGAGAAGCTGGTGGCCAGGTTCAGCCACAGCCGGACCAGGCGGCGCAGCGTGTAGTTGCTGCGGCCCTCGGCGCGGGCCAGGTGCAGCACGGGCAGGGTGGAGATGCGCTGCGTCACCTGCATGATCAGCCCGTCCACATAGGGGTAGGGGCCGGCGTATTTGGTGACTTCCCGCACCACCAGCTTGGACATGCAGCGGAAGGAGGACAGGTACAGCCCCTTCGGCTTGTCCAGCAGCGTGTCGGCCACCCAGTTGGCGAAGCGGCTGCCGATGTTGCGCCAGGCCTCGTGCTTCTTCTCGGCGTAGTAGGTGTAGACCACGTCGTGGTTGCCCAGGCGGGCGTGGTCGTACAGCTTCACCACCTCCTCCGGTGGGTTCTGCAGGTCGTCATCCATGGTGATGACGTAGTCGCCGCGGGCGTGGCGCAGCCCAGTCATGACGGCGTTGTGCTCTCCGAAGTTGCGGGCGTGTTCCAGGTAGGTGATCGGCACCGTGGCGGTGGCCAGCAGGGCGCGGCAGACATCACCGGAATTGTCTGGGCTGCCATCATTCACCAGCACGATTTCCAGGCCGCCGGCGGGGCGGAGGGAGGACAGCGCCTCCACCAGCAGCCCGACGGTGGCGGCGCCGCGATAGACGGGCACGACGATGGAGAGGCCTACGGTGGACTGGCCTGCGATGTGGGGCACGCGGCGCGCTCCTTCAGGAACGGGTGGCGACGGCCAGGACGGAGCCGCCGGCGGGAAAGGGAAGTCCAAGGCGGGCAAGGTGGCGCTCCAGTTCTGTCACGCCCAGCAGGGTGGCGTTCTGCCACGGCGGAAAGGCGGCAACATCCGAGCGATCCTCGGGCGCCGCTGCCATGATCTTGCGCTGCAGGACCATCAGCGGCAGCAGCAGGGCGTTCCAGTAGCGGGTCTTCACGGCAGTGAAGCCGGCGGCGCCCAGCAGGTCGCGGACCTGACCGGCGGTGAAGCGCCGGGCGTTGTGCACGCGGATGTCGTGCGCCGAATGCAGCCACATGAAGGCGGGCAGGTTCAGCACCAGCTTGCCGCCGGGTTCCAGCACACGTTGCATCTCCGCCAGGGCGGCGGCGGGTTCCACCGCGGCGTGGCACAGCACGTCCATGCTGGTCAGCGTGGCGAAGCTTGCGGCGGCGAAGGGCATGTCCAGCACGCTGCCGGTGGCGACCGGAAAGCCGGACTTGGCGGCGGCGCGGGCGGCGGCCTCGGGGTTGTATTCCAGGCCCTCGGCGGCGGCATCGGGCCAACGTTCCCGCAGCCGGGCCAGGAAGCCG
This sequence comes from Acetobacteraceae bacterium, assembly GCA_947455205.1. Taxonomy (GTDB): domain Bacteria; phylum Pseudomonadota; class Alphaproteobacteria; order Acetobacterales; family Acetobacteraceae; genus CAIMOR01. The sequence goes on from CANGNF010000007.1 coordinate 43,658, forward strand.
CCGGTGCCGCAGCCGGCATCCAGCAGCCGGCCGCGCGGCTGGCCTACCGCGTCCAGCACCCGGCGGTGCAGGGCACGATACCACCACATGCCGTCCTCGACGGCATCCATGAGTTGGTATTCGAGGGGTTCCACATCGCCGGTTTCGCACACGGGCCGGGGCCAAAACAAGGCAGCCATCGGCAACATCAGCGCGAGCGGCAAGCCGCCCCGGCGGCAGGGCATGGCAGACCCGGCGCGGCGGCGCTGTTCTCGGGCGCGGCCCGGGGGTAGCTTCGCGCCGCTATACCCAGGGGGGAAGATGCGCCAGCAGGTGGTGGGTTGCCGGCGGGGCAGGGCGTGAGCCAGGCTTCCGGCGAGGATGTGGCCCGCGGCCTGGTGCTGGTGGCGCTTGGCTATGGCGTGATTTCCTGCGCCGATGCCGCGGTGAAGTACGCCCTGCCGGAGATCGGCGCCGCCGCCGCCATGATCTGGCGCGGCGTGGTCGGGGCGGCGGTGGTGGCCGCCATCGCCCGCGGGCGCGGGCTGTGGCCGGTGAACTGGAAGCTGCTGCTGGCGCGCAGCCTGCTGCACACCACGGTTTCCGCCAGCTGGTACGTCGCCTGGGTGCGCGGGGTCGGCCTGGCCGACAGCTATGCGGTGGCGGCCGTTTCCCCCTTGCTGATGACGCTGCTGGCCATACCGATGCTGGGCGAGCGGGTGGGCTGGCGGCGCTGGGCCAGCACCCTGGCCGGCTTCGCCGGGGCCATGTTCATGCTGCGGCCGGGCGGCGACCTGTGGCGCTGGGAGACGGCGCTGCTGCTGGCGGCCACGGGCGCCATGGCGGTGACGCGGATCTGGACCCGCACCTTGAGCCGGACCGACACGCCGGTCGCGATCGCGCTGTGCCTGCTGCTGGCGCATATCCCCATGGGGCTGCTGCTGCTGAACGTGCCGGCGATGTGGCCGCCTTCCGGCCCGCCGCCGCTGATTCCCGGCTGGGGCACCGTGGCGGCGCTGCTGCTGTTCGGCGCCGCGAATGGGCTGGCGCATGTCCTGTTCGCGCGGGCCTTCGCGCTGGCGCCCATCGGGGTCATCGCACCGTTCGAGTATTCGCCGCTGATCTGGGGCACCATCATCGGCTACCTGATCTGGTCTGAGCTGCCGGCCTGGACCACGCTGGCCGGCGCCGCCGTGGTCATCGCCGCCGGCGTCTACAACCTGCACCGGGAACGGGTGCGCCGCATGCAGGCGCGCGCCGCGGCGCGGGTGGGCTGATGGCGCTGCGCCACGACGTCAAGCGCGGCGCGCTGTGCATGCTGGCGGCGCACCTGCTGTTCACGCTGATGTCGGCGGGGGTGAAGCAGCTTTCCGGCGACATTCCGGTGGTGGAGCTGATGTTCTTCCGCAGCGCCTTCGCGCTGCCGGTGGTGGCGCTGATCGTGGCGCGCTACGGCCGCTTCCAGGACATGAAGACCAAGCGGTTCAAGGGGCACTTCCTGCGCGCCTGCACCGGCACCATGGCGCAGGGCTGCAGCTTCTTCGCGCTGACCGCGCTGCCCCTGGCCGACCAGACGGTGCTTGGCTACACCACGCCGCTCTTCGTCACCATGCTGGCCATACCCTTTTTGGGCGAGAAGGTCGGCATCCACCGCTGGTCCGCGGTGCTGTTGGGCTTTGCCGGGGTGCTGGTCATCGCCATCGGCCAGGGTGCCGGCCATGCCACCGGGCCGCTGGCCATGTGGGGGCTGGCGGCGGCGGTGTCGCAGGGCTTCTTCTCGGCCTTCACCACGCTGCTGGTGCGCCAGCTTTCCGCCAGCGAAAGCAGCACCACCATCACCATGTGGCAGAGCCTGCTGATGACCAGCTTCACGCTGCTGGTGCTGCCCTTCATCTGGGTAACGCCGACGCTGGCGCAGCTGGGCCTGCTGGTGGCGATAGGCCTGGTCGGCGGCGTGGCGCAGGTGCTGTTGACGGAAGCCTATGCCAGCGCGCAGGTGTCCTCCCTCGGGCCGTATTCCTATTCCTCGATGATCTGGTCGGTCGGGCTGGGCTGGCTGATATGGGACGACCAGCCGACGATATGGATGCTGCTGGGGGCCGTGTTGATCGTGGCCGCCGGGCTGTACATCCTGCACCGCGAAATGGTGCGGCGGAACCGGGCGGCGGCGGCCCCGCGGTAAGCTGATGCTGTGGTCCTGTTTTCCGGGTCGGTCCGCCTGTGCGCCGGCCCCAGGCATGTTCTGGGAGTGACGTGATGGCGGTACCCTTCCTGCGCGAAAGCGCGCCGGCACCCGGCGAGGTGGAGCAGACCACGCCCCTGGTGCGGCGCGTGGTGTGCAACAACCCCTCGGCCTTCACCTACCGGGGCACCAACAGCTACATCGTCGGCCGCGGCCAGGTGGCGGTGATCGACCCCGGCCCGGTGGATGACGCCCACCTGGCGGCGCTGCTGGCGGCGACGGCGGGGGAGACCATCACGCATATCGTGGTGACCCACACGCACCGCGACCACTCGCCAGGCGCCGGGCCGCTGAAGGCCGCGACGGGGGCGACCACCTACGGCTTCGGCCCGCACATGACCCCGGCGGACCAGGGCGGCGAGGGCGGCGACCATTCCTTCCGGCCTGAGGTCACGGTGCCCGATGGCGGCGTGATCGAGGGCGCCGGCTGGAAGCTGCATGCCATCCACACCCCCGGCCATTGCGGCAACCACCTCTGCTTTGAGCTGGAGGGGCCGGAGGGGCCGACGGGGACGCTGTTCACCGCCGACCATGTAATGAGCTGGTCCACCAGCGTGGTCAGCCCGCCCGATGGCGACATGACCCACTACATGAACAGCCTGGACAAGCTGCGGGCGCGGCAGGGGCGGGACAGCCTGTTCCTGCCCGGCCATGGCCCGCCGCTGCCGGAGCCGGCGCGCTTCGTGCAGAAGCTCTGGGACCACCGCGAGGAGCGCGAGCGCCGGGTGCTGGCGGCGCTGGACAAGGCCGGCACGGCGACGCCGCTGGAGTTGGTGCCTGTGGTCTATGGCCCGCTGGACCCGCGCCTGGTGGTGCCGGCCAGCCGCAGCCTGCTGAGCCACCTGATCAAGCTGGAGCAGGAGCGCGTGGTCACCCGCATGGGCGGCGAGAGCTGGCGCATGGCCTGAGGGGTTGATGGCGCGCCGGCGGGTTGCAACCACGGCAACCGCCAGCCGTTCACCTGCCGGTTTTGGAGGCAAGGTGCGCCGATGGTCCAGCAACCGGAGGCCGCGGCAGCGCGGCAGTTGATGGCGGCCGTGCCGGAAGGCTGGCTGTGGTTGGGCCGCGCCCGCCCTGGCACCGAACCCGGCGGTTGCCACATCCTGGCCCACCCCGAACATGGCTTGGCACTTGTGGATGTGGCGCCGGAGGCGACGCCTCGGGCGGAGGCGCGGCTACGGGCGGCCCTGCAGGCGGGAGGCTTCGCCTATGCGTTTTCCGGCATGCTGCCGGTGGTGCATGTGCGGGTGGAGCCGAGCGGCCTCAGCCTGGTGACCCCGTTGGTGCAGGGCGGCCTCGCGGCGCAGCCGGGCATCGGCATCACCCGGCCGGGCTGGCCGCAGGCGCTGGCCAATGTGCTGGCCAACCGGCCGGATTGGAGCGACGCGGAGCCGGAAGCGGCGGCGCCGCGCGGCGGCTGGTATCGGGCGGCGCGCTGGGGCGTGGCCGGGTTGGCCCTGGCCGCGACCTTTGTGGGCGGGCTGCTGCTGGGGGCGAATACCGTGGCGGTGCCGCTGGCGCCGACGATGCCGACCGCGGTGAGCGCCAGCCCTGCCTCCGGCCCGCCGCCGGCCTCGCCCCAGGCCACACCGCCGGAGTCACCGCCGGTACTTTCCCCGCTGCCGGGGATGCAGGCCGCCATCGCGCCGCCGGTGGGGCTGCCGGTTGGTGGAGCCCTGGCTGTGGGCGCACCGGGAGTCGGCACCTTGGCGCCCGCCCTGCCGGGCGAGTTCGGGGCCGCCGTGCCCGCCGCCCCGCTGCCGATGGAGCCGGCGGCGGCCGAGGCGCCCGCCGAGCCGTTGGCCGGCGAGGTGGCGGTGGCCGAGCCACCTCCGGCCCGGCCGCGTACGGCCTCAGCCCGGCGGAACCTGGAGATTGACCCCGGCTGCGCCGAGGCGGTGCTGCGCTACCAGCAGGGGCTGTCGCTCAGCTGGTCGGAGATGGCGCATGTCCGCAACGGCTGCCGCAGCGTGGTGCGGCGCTAAATTGGCTGACCCGCGCCGCAGGCGGCCACCAAGTGCCGGAGCAGCAGCGGGCGGTCAGCCCGGCCGCGCGCGCCGCTCCCGCATCCGTGTGTCCTGGCGCTGGAAGACCACCAGCTCGCGCTCGTGCCGCTGGTGTTCCGGCGTTTCCAGCCAGCGCAGGAACTCCGCCATCACCCGGCCGGTGATGCCGGCCATATGGCCGGTGGCCAGGGCTTCCTGCACCGGGAAGTAGCGCAGCGTTTCCAATTCGCCGGAGCCGCGCAGCTCGCCATGGGTGGCCTCCGCTGGGGCTGCCAGGAAGCGCGCATGGAAGCGGATGTTGCGCGGCGGCGGGGTGATGGCGCGGGTGATGTAGTGCAGGTGGTGCAGCGCCGGCAGCAGCAGGCCGCCGCGATACTCGCCCAGTACCAGGTTGGTTTCCTCATGCAGCTCGCGCACCGCGGCGATGCCGAGCGCGCGGGCGCGGCCGGGCGTGGCCTTCTGCGCCAGGTGGCCCTGGGTTTCCGGCAGCAACTCGGTCAGGGAGGGGTGCTTGTGGTCGGTCGGGTCCACCCGGCCGCCCGGGAAGACCAGGGCGTTGGGCATGAAGCGGTGGCGGGCGTGGCGGACGCCCATCAGCACTTCCACGCCCTGGGGGCCGTGGCGGTACAGGATCAGGCTGGCCGCGTCGCGCGGGCGGGCGTTACTGGCGGGCGCGGTGGTGGCGGCCGGCGTCACATCATCAGGCAAGGTCGATGCCCCGCAGCTTCAGCCAGACCGAGAGGCCGAAGCGTTCCGGCACGGAAAGCTGGCGGGCGCTGTTCTCGCTCCAGACGCAGCCCTCGGCCTTGGGGCCATAGACCTCCGGGTAGCGCGGCTTGGCCGGCGGGCGCAGCGCGTCATAGGCCGGCAGGGCGGCTTCCAGGCCACTGTCGTTGTAGCGTTCGCGGTGGACCACCACGTTCTGCGGCAGGCGGGGGGAGGGTTCATTGCGCGCCACCGGCCAGCCCAGCGTCAGCCCGGCGACCGGGAAGACGCCCTTGGGCAGGCCCAGCATCGGGCCGATCTTTTCCACGTGGTTGCGGACGTAGCTGATCGGGCAGGTGCCCAGGCCGGCGCCCTCGGCGGCCAGGATGCAGTGGCCCATGGCCAGCGCGGCATCCGCCGTGGCGTTGATGAAGGTGTCCACGTTGTTGTTGGCGTGTTCGCGGCCATGGATGGCGGCCAAGCGCTGGCCGCGGCGGATGTCGCCGCAGAACAGCAGCAGCACCGGCGCCTGCTTGATCCAGGGCATGGTGCCGATCCAGTCGGCGATGGCGGCGATCTTCGCGGGGTCCTGCAGCACCAGGATGGAATATTGCTGCAGGTCCGACTTGGACGGGGCCGACTGCGCCGCCGCCAGGACGGTCTGCAGCAGCGGCTCCGGGATGGGTTCATCCCGGTAGCGGCGGGTGACGCGGCGGTCCAGCACCATGGCCAGGCCGGCGGGGATCTCCGCTGGCGGCTCGAAGGCCAGGTTGCCGTAGCGGGCGCGGATCAGGTCTGCTGGCGTGCTCATGGTTGCCAGGGTGGCACCGCTGCGCGCCTTGCTCAATCCAGCTTGATGTTGGCGGTGCGGACCACCTCGGCGAACTGGGTCTTCTGCTGGCGCAGGAAGGCGGCGAAGCCCGGGGCGTCGTGGTACACCTGCTCGACGCCGAGCCGGGTGAACTGCTCGCGGACATCGGCCGAGCGCATGCCCGCCATCACCTCGCTGAGCCGGCGGACGATCGGCTCCGGCGTGCGGGCCGGCACCATCAGCCCGCCCCAGGCGCCGGCGTCGAAGCCTTCCAGCCCCGGCAACTGCGAGAAGGGCTGGATTTCCGGCGCCAGGTAGGTGCCGCGGAGCAGGGAGCAGCCGAGCGCCTTCAACTGGCCCTGGCGCACCAGCGGCATGGTGGCCGCGAAGGTCTCGATGCAGTAGTCCACCGAGCCACCCATGACATTGGTCAGCGCCGGGATGCTGCCGGCGAAGGGCACGTGCACCACGTCCAGCCCGGCGCGGTTGTTGAACCAGGCGGCGATCATGTGGGCCGCCGCGCCGGTGCCGGAGGAGCCGAAGGTATACTTGCCCGGCTTGCTCTTCACCTCGCGGATGAAGCTGGCCATGTCCGCAGCCGGGAAGCCCGGCTTCATCACCAGCATGTAGGGCGAGTTGGTGGTCATCGCCACCGGCACCAGGTCGCGCTCCACATCGTAGGGGGTGCGCTGGACCAGCGGGCTGAAGGTGCAGGGGCCGGCCGAGGCGGCGAGCAGGGTGTAGCCATCCGGCGCGGCCTTGGCGGCGGCATCGGTGCCGATCTGCCCGCCGGCGCCGGCCCGATTCTCCGGCACCACGTTGACGCCCAGCGCCTCGCCGATCTTCTGCGCGTAGAGCCGGCCGACCAGGTCCGTCGCCTGGCCGGGCGGCCAGGGGATGATGACGCGCATCGGGCGGTCCGGCCATTGGGCCTGGGCCAGCGCGCTGGTGGTGAGCGCGGGGCTGGCAAGCGCGGCCGCGGTGGCGGCCAGCAGGGTGCGGCGATGCATGACGTTGTCTCCCTTTGCCGCTCAGGCTAGCGCGGCGAAGGGCGACTTGTCAGCGGCGAACCACCCAGGCGTCGGCGACGATGATGCCATCGCCTTCCGGTGCCACGATCAGCGGGTTGATCTCGGCCTCCTGCACGTCCTCCCGCGCCGCGAGTTGGCTGACGGCGACCACGGCGCGGGCCAGCGCCGCCAGGTCGCCGCGCGGCAGGCCGCGCCAGCCTGCGGCGGGCTTCAGCCCCTTGATCTCGCCGATCATCTCGAAGGCTTCGTCCAGGCTGACCGGGGCCAGGCGCAGCGTCACGTCGCGGAACAGCTCCGCCGTGACGCCGCCGGTGCCCAGCATGACCAGCGGGCCGACTTCCGGGTCGCGGCGGAAGCCCAGGATCGCCTCAGCGACGCCCTTGGCCATGGGCTGCACCAGGAAGCCCTGGAGCCGCGCTTCCGGCGCCATGCGGCGGACACGGCCGTGCATGGCGGCGGCTTCCTGCTTCAGGGCGGCGGCGTCGGGGATGTTCAGCTTTACGCCGCCGACCTCGGTCTTGTGGGCCAGGTCCGGCGACAGGATCTTCAGCGCCACCGGGTAGGGCAGGCTGTGCGCGTCCTCCGGCGTCTTCAGCACGGCGAAGGGGCTGACCAGGCCGAGCGCGGCGACCAGGTTGCGGGCATCGGCCTCGTCCGGCTGGGCGGGCAGGGTGAAGGCGACTTCGGCCGGGGCTTCGGTGGTGCCGGGGGCGCGCCATTCGCTGTAGGCGCGGATGCAGTCGGCCGCCGATTCGGGGGTGCGGAAGGCGGGCACCCCGGCCTCGGCCAGCAGGCGGAGCGACTGCGGCGCTTCCGGAACCAGGAAGGCGGCTATCGGCTTGGCGTGGCCTGCTTCCAGCGCGCGGATGATGCCGGCCACGCTGTCCTGCGGGCGGAACTGCGCGGAGGAGCCGATGACTGACAGCGCGATGTCGGTGTCCTCGGCCTGTTGCAGCGCGTTCAGCGCGGCGGCGACGCGTTCCGGCTTGGTGCCGGCCAGGGTCACGTCCAACAGGCGGCCGTGGCTGTGGAAGTCCGCCGCTTCCAGCGCGGCGTGGGCCTTGGCGTCCGGGGCCTTGGCCTCGATGCCCAGCACGCCCAGGCAATCCACCGCCATGGCGCCACCGCCGCCAGTGGTGGTCATGACGCCGGCGGCGCGGGTCGGGCGCGCCAGCGGCTTGCGGCCGATCAGCAGCGGCGGCAGTTCCAGCAGGCCTTCCACCGTGGTGACGCGGGCGATGCCGAGGCGGCGGAAGAAGGCGTCGGCGGCAGCGTCCGAGCCCGCCAGCGCGCCGGTGTGGGAGGTTGCGAGTTCCGCGCCATAGGGGCTGCGGCCCAGCTTGTAGACGATGACCGGCTTGCCGGCGGCGTGGGCGCGGCGGGCCAGCTCGGCATAGTGCTGCGGCTCGCGGATCGCTTCCAGGAACAGGAGGATCGCGTCCACCTTGGGGTCGTCTACCAGCAGGGTGGCGACCTCGCCGGCGGAAAGGTCAGCCTCATTCCCGGTGCCGACGATGTGGCTGAAGCCGATGCCGCGGGCGGCGCCGCGCGACATGATGGCGCCCATCATGGAGCCGGACTGGCTGACCAGGGCGATGCGGCCGGGCAGCAGCGACTCGGCTTCCAGCGCGGCGTTGACGCTGCAGGCGATGCGGTCGTTGAGGTTGATGATGCCCATGGAGTTGGGCCCGAGGATGCGCAGGTTGGCGGCCTTGGCGGTGGCCAGCAGGCGGGCCTGCAAGGCGCGGCCTTCCTCGCCGGCTTCGGCAAAGCCATCCGCCAGCACGCAGGCGGCCGGGATGCCCTTGGCGGCCACGGCGTTGATGACGCCTTCCACCTGCGGCGTGTTCAGCAGGATGTAGGCGAAGTCCACCTGGCCGGGGATGTCGGTGACGGTGGGGTAGGCCTTCTCCCCCAGCACGGTCGCCTCTCGCGGGTGGACCGGCAGGATTTCGCCGGGGTAGCCGTGCTTGCGCAGGTACAACTGCGCGCGGGCGGTCAGGCGCTTGGGGTCCGAGGAGGCGCCGACGAGGGCGATGCGCTTGGGCGCGAACAGGGCGGCGTGCAGCGGATTCATCGGGGCTACCCTTGCTGGCTCTGGCGCGGCTGCGCGGGCCAAGTTGGCTGGTCTGGTCGGGCGGTCACCGCCCAGGGCGCGACAGGTGCCCAGGCGCAGGCAGGCCAAGACCCCAGCGTTGTTTAGCCGAACTGCCGCCCGAGGCAACAACGGCGCCGGCAACTACGGAATCTGCCGAATCCAGATAGCGCCGCCCAGCGCTAATGTTGGACACCATCGACGACATCGACACGAGCCAGGAGCGGCTACCCCATGTCGCCGATGCTGCCAGCGACGATCATCGTCGCCGATACTGACCTTGCCATGCGGGAAGTGTTGGTCGAAGTTGCCAGGTTTTCAGGGTACCGCGCCTTTCCCGCCCGCGACGGGCAGGACGCCCTGGTGCTGCTTGAGGATGAACCGGGGCCGCGGGTGCTGCTGACCGACCTGCACATGCCTGGTCCGAACGGCCTTGTCCTGGCGAAACATGTCATCCGTGCGGGCGTATCGATCGTGCTGTACACCCCCACGCCACGGGCGGCGACGCAGGTGGAGGCCCGACTGCTTGGCGCGCATCGGCTGTTGGACAAGTACCGGCTTTCGCTCGAAATCCTGACCGAGAGCCTGCACGCCGCGGCCAACGACGCGGGCATGCTGACCGACCCGTCGACCTCGGGGCCGAGCCCCTTGGCATCGGCACCGGACGGCGCGCTGGATGGTCGCCTCGGCTGCCCTGCCAAGCCAGGGCAGGACACGTAGGAATCATTGTAGTCTTGCACGTTGCAACTTGGCCGACTTAGGTGCCAGAAGCATTCTCATGCATACAGGTGTGGTGCCTACCGCGCGCAGCAACGTCGTGGATACCTCGGACCCCGGGTCCTTCTTCGACCTGATGCGGTCCTTCCGCCCCGGCCTGGCTGGGTTTGCCGCGGAAAGCAGCGGCACGGCGTGGCACGCGCGGGTGGATGTCCTGACCCTGCCTGGCATCCGGGTGGCCGCCCAACGCACGGCCGGATACCGGTTCAGCGGTACGGCCGACAGCCTGTACTTTTCCACCATGCTGCGAGGCAGCGTGGAATTGACCCGCCGCAACCAAACCCAGGCGCCGGGTGCCGGCATGGTGATCCCGCACGTCAATGACGATGTCTCGCTGCGGATAGGTGCGGGCTACCAGGGAGTTGCCATCTCCTGCCGACGCGAGGCGTTTGCCGATGCCTGCGCGGACTTCTGCACCGAAGACCCCGGCTTGCTGCTGCGGGCCGCGGAGGCGGCGCCCGAGCGGTTAGACTTCTCGCGCTATGTCCAGAATGTCAGGTGGTTGAACGGGCTGATCGGCTGCGGTGATTCCTCGCTGCTGGCCGATGCGCGCTTCCTGGGTGAGGCAGGGGAGGTCCTGTTGGCTTCGTTGGCCGGTGCCGCGACCAGCCGGCTGCCCCTTGGCTCCACGCCACGCGCACGCAGGCACCTGGCCCGCGCCATCGCCTACATAGACGCCCATTTTGCCGAGGATCTGCGGATCGGCGCCATTGCCCTGGCCGCGGGCTGCAGCATCCGGTTGCTGCAGGACCAGTTCCGCGCGGTAGAGGGCCGCAGCATCCTGCAGTACATCACCGCACGCCGCCTGGCCCATGCCCGCCGCCTGCTGCTGCATGGCCAGGGCGGCCATTCCGTGACCAGCGCCGCGCTGGAGAGTGGCTTCAGCCATTTTGGCCTGTTCGCCCAGCACTACCGCGCGGCTTACCGAGAGGTGCCCTCGGCCACCCGGGCCAACGCCAGGGCGCGAGCGACGACCGCGCCGCGGCCGGCCACCGGCAATGGCCGCCGGCGGCAATAGAACACCATGGGCCCTGTCTCAAAACCCGTGGTCCCAGGCACCGAATCCCTCCGGAGCCTGACAGCCATAGACACGTCGGATCCCGAGCACTTCTTCAGCATGATGCGCTCGGTACGGCCGGGCCATGGTGGCTACGACACGTCGACCGACCGGCTGGACTGGCGGGCGGAAGTGAAGGTGATGGATTGCGGCGTCGTCCGGGTCGCCGCCATCGAAACCGAAGCCTATCGATTCCATGGCACCTCCGAGAGCCTGTACTTCGGCACCTTGCTGCGCGGCAGCGTGGAGGTGACGCGCCGCAACCGCACGGAGACGATGCGTCTCGGGATGACGGCCCCGCAGTGCCTCGACCACCTTTCGGTGCGGATTGGCCCTGGTTTCCAGGGCATCTCGGCATCCTGCAGCAGGGAGGATCTTGCCGGTGCGCTTGGGGCCCTGTGGAAGGATGACTGCGGCCTATTGTTGCGGGCCGTGGAGAGTGCGCCAGAGTCGTGCGACTTTTCGGTCTATGACCGGAACATGCAGTCGCTGAACAGGCTCACCGGCGGCGGCAATGCGGCTTTCCTGGCCGAAGCACGCTTTCGGCGAGAGGCAGGCGATATCCTCCTGCTCTCCATGGCCCGGGCGATGGTCTCCCGCTTGACTGCCGGACCCAAGCTGCGTGCGCGCCGTCACCTGGCCCGCGCCATCAACTACATCGACATCCACTTTGCCGAGGATTTGCGGATCAGCAGCATTGCAGAGGCGGCGGGATGCAGCATCCGGCTGCTGCAGGACCTGTTTGCCGCGGTCGATGGTCGCACCATCGTACAGCACATCACCGCGCGCCGGTTGGCGCATGCGCGGCGCCTGCTGCTTGCTGGCGCGACCGCTGATACCGTCACCACCGCGGCGCTCGACAGTGGCTTCAGCCATTTTGGCCTGTTCGCCCAGCACTACCGCGCCGCGTTCGGCGAATTGCCGTCAGAGACGCGCCGGAATGTGCTTTCGGCGCAGCACATTTTCTGCGCCGCCAGCGTCACGCAGCCCCTGCGGCAGGGCTGAACCCAGAGCTGCATCCCGGACTTCCGCCCTGGGGCGGGATCAACGCCCCGGCGGCGTTGTGCCGCCGGGATGCACGGGGCCCAGTTGGGCGCCGCAGGCTGACGGCTAGACCGGATCCCAGCTGAACACGTCGCCGCTGCGCTCCATCGGCACGAGGCTGGAGCGGAAGGCGGGCAGCGCCACTTCGGCGATCTTCTCCGGGGTCCAGCCATCCTCGCTGTGCATGCTGCGGATCGGGCGGTTCTGGCTGAACAGGAACAGCTCATGCATGCGCGGCGCGAAGATCTGGCCGGTGACGTCCTTGGCCGCGTCCGAGGCCAGGAAGACCGCCAGCGGGGCGTTCTTCTCGGGGCCCATGCGCATGATCTTCTCGACGCGCGCCTTCTGCTCCGGCGTCTCGGCCGGGATCGAGGAGGTCATGCGGGTCCAGGCGAAGGGCGCCAGGCAGTTGCTGCGCACGTTGTAGCGCTTCATGTCCAGCGCGATGGACTTGCTCAGCGCGGCGATGCCCAGCTTGGCGGCGGAGTAGTTGGCCTGGCCGAAATTGCCGATCAGGCCCGAGGTGCTGGTGATGTGGACGTAGCTGCCCGATTCCTGCGCGCGGAAATGCGTGGCGGCCGAGCGCGAGACGTAGAAGCTGCCGTTCAGGTGGACGCTGATCACCGCGTCCCACTCTTCCGGCGTCATGCGGTGGAAGATCTGGTCCCGCAGAATGCCGGCGTTGTTGACCACGATATCCACGCGGCCGAAATGGTCCATCGCGGACTGCACGATCTTCTGCGCGCTGGCCCAGCTGGAGACGCTGTCGGTGTTGATCTCGGCGGCGCCGCCGCGCTGCTCGATGATCGCCTTGGTCTGCTGCGCCGGGGTGGCGCTGCCGCCCTCGCCGCCGAGCGAGGCGCCGATGTCGTTGATGATGACCTTGGCGCCGGCCGCGGCCATGTGGACCGCGATTTCGCGGCCAACACCGCCGCCGGAGCCGGTGACGATGGCAACCTTGCCGTCAAGCATACCCATGGCGCTTCCCCTTATGGTGCGTGGACTGGGGTAAGGTTCTAGCCCCGCATTTCCGGCCCGTGAAGCCGGGGGGCGGAAGCGGGGGGCGTCAGGCCGCCAGGCGCTCCGCCATGCGGGCGCGGATGCGGGCGGCGACGCCGGCCTGCCATTCGGCGCGGGTCAGGAAGCCTGGCGTGGCGCGGCACAGCGCCTCGTTCTCCGCCTCCAGCGCGGCGTCGGGGCGGGAGAGGTCGATCGGCACGCCGAAGGGCTGCGGGACATACCAGGGCGTGTCGCAATAGACCTCGATGGTATTGCCCTCGGGGTCCGGGAAATAGGCCGAGAAGGCGTTGCCATGGGTGACGCAGCGCGGCGCCGGCACGCCGGCGGCCAGGGCGCGGCCATGCACTTGGCGCAGCGTGGCCAGGCTGTCCACCAAGAAGGAGACCTGCTGCACATTGCCCGCCGCGCCGGGCGCACGGCCGGAAACCAGCACGAATTGGTGATGCTTGTCCGGGTCCGCGGTCATGAAGACCAGGTCCACCCCCAGGTTGGGGCTGCGCCCCTGGTCGGAGACGACCAGGCCGAGGACATCGGCGTAGAAGCGCTCCATCGGCGGCAGGTCCGTGGCGAAGACGGCCATGTGGGTCAGTTGCGGTGCTGCGGTGTTGGGCATGGGCGTTCCCCTTTCGGCGCTGCCTTGGGCATGTTGCCGCGCAAGCCTGCCGCGCCGACGGTGAAGCCGCCTTGCGATGGCGCAACCAGTCTCTACTCTGCCGCCCGCAGGAAATGGGGGTGGGATGGCACTGGTCAGCCTGGAGGGCGTCGGCAAGACCTTTCGCGGCAAGGGCGGCAGCTGGGAAGCCGTGCGCGACTTCTCCCTGGGGCTGGAGGAGGGCGAGTTCTGCTGCCTGCTCGGCACCTCCGGCTGTGGCAAGACCACGGTGCTGAACATGCTGGCGGGGTTCGAGCCGGTGACGGCTGGGCGGATCCTGCTGGACGGCCAGCCGGTGGCCGGGCCTGGGGCCGACCGTGGCGTGGTCTTCCAGGGGCATGACAGCCTGTATGACTGGCTGAACGCGCTGGACAACATCGCCTTCGGCCTGCGGCTGGCCGGCATGGGCAAGCGGGCGCGGCGGGAGAAGGCCGGGCACTTCCTGCGTCTGGTCGGGCTGGCGGGGCAGGAGGGCAAGCACCCAGCCGAGCTTTCCGGCGGCATGAAGCAGCGCATCCAGATCGCCCGCGCGCTAGCCGCCGACCCGCGCATGCTGCTGATGGACGAGCCCTTCGGCGCGCTGGACGCGATGACGCGGGCGGCGTTGCAGGGCGAGCTTTCCCGCATTTGGGCGGAGACGCGGAAGACCGTGCTCTTCATTACCCACGACATTGAGGAGGCGGTGGCGCTGGCGACGCGGATCGGGGTGATGACGCGCGGGCCGGGCGGCACGCTGAAGGCCGTGGTGCCGGTGGATCTTCCCTTCCCAAGGGAACGGACGTCCGACGCCTTCATGGCGGTGTTCCGCCAGGTGCATGCGCTGATCCATGCGGAGATCCACCCGCAATGAGGGACCGTGTGGCGACCCTGGGCGGCTTTGCCGTGGGCTTCGCGCTGCTCTTCGTGGCGTGGCACCTGGCCGCCGTCTATCTGGTGCATTCCGTGCTGTTCCCGCCGCCGTCGCCGGTGTTCTGGCGGGCGCTGGACCTGATGGACGACGGGATTTTGCAGGAGCAGGTGGTGGCCAGCCTGCGGCGCATCATGCAGGGCTTCCTGCTGGGCAGCGCGGCCGGCATTCCGCTGGGCCTCGCCATCGGTAGCTTCCGCCCGGTGCGGGTGCTGCTGGAGCCCTGGACCGAGTTCTTCCGCTTCATCCCCGCGGTGGCGATGATCACCGTGGCCGTCATCTGGTTCGGCATCGGGGAGGAGAGCAAGGTCTTCCTGATCGCCTACACCACCATCTTCGTCATCATCATCAGCACGGCCGCCGGCGTGGGCGCGGTGGCCAAGGACAAGCTGCGCGCGGCGCAGTGCCTGGGCGCCAATCGCTGGCAGCTGTTCACGCTGGTGGCGCTGCCGGCGACGCTGCCCTTCATCCTGACCGGCATGCGGCTGGCCATGGCCAACAGCTTCGTCACCATCGTGGCGGCCGAGCTGGTGGCCAGCAATGACGGCCTGGGCAAGATGCTGTGGGACGCCCGCCTGTTCATGCAGGTGGAGGATATCTTCGTGGCGCTGGTGACGCTGGGCCTGCTGGGCTTTGCGACCGACCGCGCCTTCCGGCTGGCGATCCGCGCCTTCGCCGGCCGCTTCAACCCGACGATGTGAGGACCCAACCCATGCTCCGCCGCTCGCTTCTTGCCGCCCCCGCCTTGCTGGCCGCCGTGCCCGCCCGTGCCCAGGGCCTGACCAAGATGACCATCGCCACTGGCGTGGACCCGGCCTTCGCGCATTTCTATGTCGCCAAGGAAGGCGGCATCTTTGAGCGCAACGGCCTGGACGTGACGGTGAATACCGGCGCCTCCGGCAGCGCGATGATCCCCTTCCTGGTCGGCAACCAGGTCAACGCAGTGTTCGGCGCCGAGCAGGGCGGCGTTTCCAGCCATATCGTGGACCCCAACGTGGTCTGCGTGGCCGAGGGCACGGCGCTGCTGCGCTGGATGGGCGTGGTGGGGCGCGGCGTTGATTCGCTGGCGGGGCTGAAGGGCAAGAAGATCGGCCTGGCGCGCGGCACGGCCAGCGAGACGCTGTGGCTCTCGATCATCGCCAAGGAAGGGCTGAACGCCGCCGACTACACCATCGTCTACGTCGACGCGCCGGAGATGATCGCGGCGCTGGAGCGCGGCAACATCGACGCCTATGTGGTGTGGGAGCCGTGGATGACGCGCGGCACCCGAGCCATTCCGACCGCGCGCGTGCTGATCACCAACGAGCACATCCAGATCATCCGCAACCTGATCTACATGAACAAGGGCTGGGCGCAGGCCAATGACGCGGCGGCCAAGGCCTTCCTGCGCAGCATGATCCAGGCGGCCGAGTTCATCCGCGGCAATGCCGAGGAATCCGCGCGGCTGATCGCCCGCTTCCTGCGGCAGGACCGGGCGCTGGTGGCGGAGCTGATGACCAAGCTGGACTACCGGGTGAACCTGACGGCCGACACGGTGGCGAATGTGCAGTTGGCCATCACCCAGCTGCGCGGCATGGGGCGCCTGGGCAAGGAAGTGACGCCGACCGAGGTGATCTGGCCCAACCTGCTGCGCAGCGTGGACGCGGGCCGCGTGAGCATCTAGCCCACCAGCCGCTGCGCTGGCCCCGGGGTCAGCGCAGCATCAGCGCCAGCAGCATGGTGGCCACGGCCAGGGCGCCGACCAGCTGCCAGTGCAGCTTGGCGTTGCTCGGCAGTTCCTGGCGTTGGCGGGGCAGGCGCGGGGCTGGCTCACCCTGGCTGCGCGCGGCGGCGCGTGGGCTGGCGGCAGGGCGCAGCACGCGGCGCTGCGGGCCGGGTGGCGGTGCCTCCCGCTTGTCCAGCACGCGCTCGCGGAAGTTGCCGCTGCTGTCCTCGGCTTCGCAGCGCACCAGCATCAGGCTGACGGTCTCGGCCGGGAATTCGCGGCCCAGCGCGCCGTATTCCTGCCTGGCCGCGGCTTCCGACGGGAAGCTGCCGGCGATCAGCCAGCGGTCCCGCACCCGGAACCGCGTGGTGATCGTGGCGCGCAGCAGCACGTCGAAGGTGATGCCGGCGGTGGCGCGGTCCTTGACCAGGCTGGCGCCCGCCAGCCCGGTATCGGTAAGCGTTGCAGTGTCCATTTTGGATCATCCCGGTAGCCGCCGGCATGATCCATTCCGGTTGCAAAGATAGCCTTAACGGCGCGGTTAAATCTTCGCCTCGCCGATCAGCGCATTGGCCTGGCTGGCCGGGATGCGGCGCGGCCAGCGGCCGGCATCCACCCGGGTGATGAAGTCCAGCACGAAGCTGTTGAACAGCGCCGGCTCCTCCAGGTTCTGGGTGTGGCCGCACTTGGGCAGCACCGCCAGCCCCGCGGTGGGGATGGTGCGCTTGAGGTAGATGCTCGGCTCCAGCGTCGCATCGTCCTCATCCCCGCAGAACACCAGCGTCGGCGTGGTGAAGGCGCGGAAGCCGGCTTCCAGGTCGTACAGGGAAGGGCGCTTGCGCTGCACGCCGCCCATGGTCAGCGCCATGCCCTGGGTGTCGTGCTCGCCCAGCCACTGCACCAGCTCGGCATAGCCGCGCGGGTCGGTTTCCTCGAAGATCAGGCGCGACGGGCCGCGGCTGTAGACCTTGGACATCACGCCCATGCCTTCGGCGCGGATTCGGGCCATGGTGGCGTCCAGCTCGGCGTGGAACAGCTCCTGCTTGCCCTTCTCGGCGCCGAAGCCGACGCCACTGGCGACGATGCTGCGGCAGAGTTCCGGGTAGCGCAGCCCGACATGCAGCGCGGCGAAGGCGCCCATGGAGCAGCCGATGACATGCGTGGGGCCGAGGCCCAGGCCCTTGATGACGCTGGCGATGTCGTCCGCCGCGTGGTCCTGCGAATAGCTGGCCTGGTCGGTCGGCACCTGGGACGGCGGGTAGCCGCGGGCGTTGAAGGTGATGCAGCGGTAGCGGCGGCTGAAATAGCGCACCTGCTGTTCCCAGCTGCGCATGTCGCCGGCATATTCATGCACGAAGACCAGCGGAATGCCGCTGCCGGTTTCCTCGTAGTAGA
This sequence comes from Acetobacteraceae bacterium, assembly GCA_947455205.1. Classification (GTDB taxonomy): domain Bacteria; phylum Pseudomonadota; class Alphaproteobacteria; order Acetobacterales; family Acetobacteraceae; genus CAIMOR01. The sequence continues at coordinate 61,084 of CANGNF010000007.1, forward strand.
GCTGGACGCCATCGGCGGCGGATACGGTCGGCATCGGGGTCTCCGGGGTGGTTTCGACGGCAAGGCTAGCGCCCTCGGCGGCTCGCGCCAGCCCCCGCGTGCACGGCAGCGCGAGGACCCCCCTTTAAACAGGACAGAAAAGGTACTATTTGCCGCCTCAGCGAAGGGGTGTAGGCGTGCTGCGACTGTCCAAGCTCACCGATTATGCCGTGGTGGTGCTGTCTCGCCTGGAGCAGGACGGGGCGGTCGTGGGTGGGCGCGTGCAGACTGCGCCGGGCCTGGCCATCAGCACCGGCATGGCGGAACCCACCGTCTCCAAGGTGTTGAAGATCCTGGGCCAGGCCGGGTTGGTGGAAGGCGTGCGCGGCGCGCGCGGCGGCTACAGGTTGGCCCGCCCGCTGCATGCCATGCCGCTGGCCGAGGTGATCGTCGCCTTCGACGGTCCCATCGCGCTGACCGCCTGCGTGGATGGCAGCGTGAATGCCTGCGAGACCGAGGACCATTGCCCCGTGCGTGGCCGCTGGGACCCGGTGAACGACGCGATTCGCCACGCGCTGTCCGGCATCACCGTCGCCGATCTGAGTACGCCCGCGGGCTGCGCACCGATGCGTGCGGCTGCGTCAATCATGAACCTCATGGCGGAGTAGCCAACATGGCCGCCGTTACCGAGACCATCGAAACCGTCCAGGCCGCGACCGAGGGTACCTACAAGTGGGGCTTCTCGACCGACATCGAGATGGACTACGCGCCGAAGGGGCTGAACGAGGACATCGTCCGCTTCATCAGCGCGAAGAAGAACGAGCCGGCCTGGCTGCTGGAATGGCGGCTGAAGGCCTATGCGATGTGGCTGAAGATGGAGGAGCCGAAGTGGCCCTCCGTGAAGTATCCGCCGATCGACTTCCAGGACGCCTTCTACTACGCGGCGCCGAAGGAAGGGCCGAAGTCGCTCGACGAGGTTGATCCGGAGCTGCTGAAGACCTACGCCAAGCTGGGCATTCCGCTGAAGGAACAGGCCTACCTGGCGGGGGTTGAGGGCGCCGGCGACAGCCCGGCCGATGCGCGCATGCCGATTGCGGTCGATGCGGTGTTCGACAGCGTTTCCGTGGCGACGAGCTACAAGGAGCGGCTGGCGAAGGACGGCATCATCTTCTGCTCGATCTCCGAGGCGGTGCATGAGCACCCGGAGCTGGTGAAGCAGTACCTGGGCAGCGTGGTGCCGCAGGGCGACAATTTCTACGCGGCGCTGAACAGCGCTGTCTTCACCGATGGCAGCTTCGTCTACATCCCCAAGGGGGTGCGCTGCCCGATGGAGCTGAGCACCTATTTCCGCATCAATGCCAAGAGCACCGGGCAGTTCGAGCGGACACTGATCATCGCCGACGAGGGCGCGATCGTGTCCTACCTTGAGGGCTGCACCGCGCCGATGCGCGACGAGAACCAGCTGCACGCCGCCGTGGTCGAACTGGTGGCGATGGATGATGCCAGCATCAAGTACAGCACGGTGCAGAACTGGTACCCCGGCGACGCCGAGGGCAAGGGCGGCATCTACAATTTCGTCACCAAGCGGGCGCAGTGCCGCGGCAAGCGCAGCAAGGTGAGCTGGACGCAGGTGGAGACGGGCAGCGCGATCACCTGGAAGTACCCGAGCTGCGTGCTGCTGGGCGAGGACAGCGTTGGCGAGTTCTACAGCGTCGCCATCACCAACAACTACCAGCAGGCCGATACCGGCACGAAGATGATCCATGTGGGTGCCCGCACGAAGAGCACCATCGTCAGCAAGGGTATCAGCGCCGGGCATGGGCAGAACACCTATCGCGGCCTGGTGCGCGTGGCGCCGACGGCGCATGGCGCGCGCAACTTCACGCAGTGCGACAGCCTGCTGATCGGCGATCTCTGCGGCGCGCATACCGTGCCGTATATCGAGAATCGCTGCCTGACCGCGAAGCTGGAGCATGAGGCGACCACCAGCCGGATCGCCGAGGACCAGTTGTTCTACTGCCGCCAGCGCGGCCTCACTCAGGAGGACGCGGTGGGTCTCATCGTCAACGGCTTCTGCCGTGAGGTCTTGAAGGAACTACCCATGGAATTCGCCGTGGAAGCACAGAAGCTGCTGCAGATCTCCCTGGAAGGGAGCGTCGGCTGATGCTGAAGATCGAAGGCCTGACCGCCACGGTCGACGGCAAGGAAATCCTGAAGGGCATCGACCTTGAGGTGCCGACCGGCGAAGTGCACGCCATCATGGGCCCGAACGGCTCGGGCAAGTCCACGCTCAGCTACGTGCTGGCTGGGCGCGACGGCTATGAGGTGACCGGCGGCACCGCGACCTTCGATGGCGTGGACCTGCTCGGCAAGGCGCCTGAGGAGCGCGCCGCGCTCGGCGTGTTCCTGGCCTTCCAGTACCCGGTGGAATTGCCGGGCGTGGGCAACGCCAACTTCCTGCGCACGGCGCTGAACGCGGTGCGGCGTGGCCGCGGCGAGAGCGAGCTGGATGCGATGCAGTTCCTCAAGGTCGCGCGGGCGCGGATGAAGGAGCTTTCCATGCCCGAGGACATGCTGAAGCGCGGCGTCAATGTCGGCTTCAGCGGCGGCGAGAAGAAACGCAACGAGGTGCTGCAGATGGCGCTGCTGGCGCCGAAGCTGGCCATTCTGGATGAGACCGACAGCGGGCTGGACATCGACGCGCTGAAGGTGGCGGCGGATGGCGTGAACGCGCTGCGTGGTCCGGCCTTCACCGCGCTGGTCATCACCCACTACCAGCGGCTGCTGACCTACATCGTGCCGGACCGCGTGCATGTGCTGATGGGCGGCAGGATCGTCCGCAGCGGCGGCAAGGAACTGGCGCTGGAGCTGGAAGCCAGCGGCTACGGGGCACCGCAGGCAGCATGAGCCAGGTCGTGCATACCGGGGCCGAAGGGTTCCTGCATCGCTACGAGGGTCTGCGCGAGCGCCTGCCCGGCGCGCGGCTGCCCTGGCTGGCGGCGCTGCGGGCGCAGGCGGCCGAGAGCTTCCGTGCCCAGGGCTTCCCGACGCGACGCGTCGAGGCCTGGCACTATACCGATCTGCGCCAGGTGACGCAGGCGACCTTTGATGAGGCGCTGACCGCGGTGGAGGACGATATCGTCCTGCCCAAGGCGCGTACCGCGAACCGCGTGGTCTTCGTGGATGGGCGGCTGCGGTCGGACCTTTCCAGCTGGCCGACCATGGCGACCGTGGCCTCGCAGATCGGCCGGATCGAGGGGCGCATCGCGCTGCCGGACGAGCCGATGGCGGCGCTGAACACCATGCTGTTCGAGGACGGCATGTTGCTGAACATCCCCGCGGGGACCGATGCCGGCGTGCTGGAGATTCTCAGCATCGCCAGCGAGAGCGCGCGGCCGACCGCCTTCCACCTGCGGCACATCGTGCGGCTGCATGAGGGCGCGAAGCTGACCGTGCTGGAAGTGAACCAGGGGCCGGCGGCGACGCGCTACCTGCACAACCCGGTCTGGCAGGTTGAGGTCGGCGAGGGCGCCAGCTTCACCCATGCGCGGTTGCAGCAGGAAGGTGCGCTGGCGTTCCAGCTGGGCAGTATCTACGCCACCGTGGCGGCGGGCGGCACCTATGACAACTTCACGCTGAACGCCGGCGGGCGGCTGGTGCGGAACGAGATTCACGCCACGCTGACCGGCACCGGCGCGACCTGCCACATGAACGGCGCGCAGTTGCTGGGCGATGGCCAGCACGCGGATACCACGACCTTTTTGGATCACGCGGCCCCTGGTTGCGCCAGCCGGCAGACCTACAAGACCGTGCTGACCGGCAAGAGCCGCGGTGTCTTCCAGGGCAAGATCCTGGTGCGGCAGGCGGCGCAGCAAACCGACGGCTACCAGATGAACCAGGCGCTGCTGCTCTCCCCGGATGCGGAGATGGACAGCAAGCCGCAGCTGGAAATCTACGCCGACGACGTGAAGTGCAGCCACGGCGCCACGGTAGGCGAATTGGATGCCGACCAGATGTTCTACCTGCGGGCCCGTGGCATTTCGGAAGCCGCCGCGCGCAGCATGCTGGTGCGCGCCTTCCTGCAGGAAGCGGTGGAGGGCATCGCCGACGAGACGCTGCGCGGCGCGCTGGAGACCGCGGTCGAGGGTTGGTGGGAGCGCCAGGGGGAGCCGACGCCATGAGCTTCGACGTTCGCGCGGTGCGCGAGGACTTTCCGGTGCTGGCGACGACGGTGCGCGGCAAGCCGCTGGTGTTCCTGGACAGCGGGGCTTCGGCGCAGAAGCCGCGCCAGGTCATCGGTGCCATGACGCGCTGCATGGAAAGCGCCTACGCCAACGTGCATCGCGGCGCCTACTACCTCAGTGAAACGGCGACCGAGGCGTACGAGGCGTCGCGCCGCGCGGTGCAGGGCTTCCTCAACGCCGCGATGCCCGAGGAAATCGTCTTCACCGCCAACAGCACCATGGCGATCAACCTGGTGGCCCATTGCTATGGGCGCGGCGTGATGAAGCCGGGCCAGGCGGTGCTGGCGACGGAGATGGAGCACCATGCCAACCTGGTGCCGTGGCACATGCTGCGGGACGCCACGGGGATCGAACTGCGCTTCGTGCGCGTGACCGATGCCGGCGAACTGGACATGGACGACCTGGCCGCCAAGCTGGCCGACGGCAAGGTCGGGCTGGTGGCGGTGACGCACATGTCCAACGTGCTGGGCACCGTCACGCCGGCCGAGCGCATCGCGAAGATGGCGCATGAGGCCGGCGCCAAGGTGCTGTTCGATGGCAGCCAGGCCGCGGTGCATCGCAAGGTGGACGTGCAGGCGCTGGACGCGGACTTCTACGTCTTCACCGGGCACAAGCTGTACGGGCCGACCGGCATCGGCGTGCTCTACGCCAAGCACGCGCTGCTGGAGAAGATGCCGCCCTTCCTGGGCGGTGGCGACATGATCGCCAGCGTCTCGCTGGCCGGCAGCACCTGGGCAGCCCCGCCCGCGAGGTTCGAGGCAGGGACGCCGGCGATCGTCGAGGCCATCGGCCTGCATGCGGCGATCGACTACGTTACCGCCATCGGCATGCCGGCGATCGAGGCGCATGAGCGGGCGCTGGTCGAACATGCGATGCGCCGGCTGAGCGAGGTCGAGGGCTTGTCGGTGCTGGGCAGCGCGCAGGACCGGGGCGGGGTGTTCAGCTTCTCGCTGGACAACGCCCATGCACACGACCTTTCCACGCTGCTGGACCGCGCCGGCATTGCGGTCCGCGCCGGGCGGCATTGCGCGGAGCCGCTGCATGCACGCTTCGGGCTGGAGGGCGGCACCTGCCGTGCCAGCTTTGGCCTTTACACCACGCCGGAGGAGATCGACTTCCTCGCCGCCGCTCTGGTGAAGGCACGGGAGTTCTTTGCCTGATGTTCGACGACCTGCGCGACCTCTACCAGGAACTGATCCTGGACCACGGACGGAAGCCGCGGAACTTCCGTCGGCTGGACGACGCGACCAACCACGCGCGCGGCGACAACCCGATGTGCGGCGACCGCATGGAGCTGCAGCTGAAGCTCAGCGGCGACGTGGTGGAAGACCTTGGTTTCCAGGGGCGGGGCTGCGCCATCTCCATGGCCAGTGCCTCCCTGATGACTGAGACGGTGAAGGGCAAGACCACCGCGCAGGCGCATGCGCTGAGCGACCGCTTCCGCGCGCTGGCGATGACCGGTACCTGCCCCGACTGCGGTGCCGACCTGGCCGATGAGATGGAGCGGCTGCAGCCGCTGGCCGGCGTGCATGAATTCCCCAGCCGGGTGAAATGCGCGACCCTGGCCTGGCACACGTTGAATGCGGCCCTGGAAGGCAGCAAGGAGGCGAGCAGTGAGTGAGAGCGCACACGGCGCCTGGACGCCCGAGGGCGAGGCCCTGCCGAAGGTGACCGAGGACGCCGTCATCACCATGGCGAAGACGGTGTTCGACCCGGAAATCCCGGTGGACATCTACGAACTGGGGCTGATCTACGCGATCGAGATCGAGGATGGCGGCAAGGTCAAGCTGGAGATGACGCTGACCACGCCGTCCTGCCCCAGCGCGCAGGAGTTGCCGGCCCAGTTGGAGGAAGCGGTGCGCCTGGTGCCGGGCGTGACCGATGTTTCCGTGGAAGTGGTCTGGGACCCGCCCTGGGACCGCGAACGGATGAGCGAAGACGCCAAGCTTGCGCTGAACATGTACTGAGGAGGCGAGCGATGAGCACGACAACGCAGAACCCGCCGCGCGCCCGCCGCGCGCTGCCGCCGCTGATGCAACTGACCGACGCCGCGGCCGGGCGGCTGCGCGCGCTGTACAGCAAGGGCGAGGCCGGCAAGCTGCTGCGGATCGGCGTCAACACCAAGGGCTGTTCGGGCATGTCCTACGACCTCACCTGGGTCGAGGCCGCCGGGCCGGGCGATGAGACCGTGACCGATAAGGACGTGACCGTGCTGGTGGACCGCAAGGCCACGCTGTTCCTGATCGGCACCACCATGGACTACGAGGTGAAGGGCCTGTCGTCGGGCTTCACCTTCACCAACCCGAACGAGAAGGGCCGCTGCGGCTGCGGCGAGAGCTTCCACGTCTGAGGCGGCTCAGCGCCGGCGGCGGTGGGGCTTCGGGCGCTTCGGCTTCGGCTTGGGGTGCTTGGCTGGTGGGGCGATGAGGATGGGTTCTGCGGCGGGCACGCCGGCCGCCCCAGAGTAGCGCTGCAAGGTCGCCTCGGCGGCCAGATGCGGATAGGCCGCGGCGCCCTTGGCCCAGCCGCGGGCGAAGGCGGCGACCTCGGCCTGGTCCTGGCTGCGGATGGTCTGCACCAGGAAGTGGGCCGCCTGCTTGGGCGCCAGGCCGCGCTGGCGCAGCAGGTGCTGGTGCCATTCGCGTGCGCGCAGCGGGCACCAGTCCACCAGGGCTTCCTGCAACGCCTGGCGCACCACGGCCGGCAACTCGTCATAGGCGCGGTAGGGGTCGCCCACGAGCTTGCTGCGGGGCCGGGATGCCATGCTGTTGTCCATGCGGCCTTCTACCGATGGTGCGGCCGAAGGGAAACACGGATGGCGCTACAGGCGCTGCCCGCCGCTGGCGTCCAGCATCTGGCCCGTCACCCAGCCGCCTGCGTCCGAGCAGAGGAAGGCGACGATGCCGGCGATGTCGTCGGGTTGGCCGATGCGGCGCAACGCCACGGTTTCGGCGATGGCCTTGCTCAGCACCGGGTCGGTGGCGCGGTGGTTCATCTCGGTGGCGGTGGCGCCGGGGCGCACGGCGTTGACCGTGATGCCGCTTGGCCCCAGCTGGTTGGCCAGCATCAGCGTCAGCGTCTCAAGCGCGGCCTTGGACGGCGCGTAGGCGGCCATGACGGGGTAGGGGTTCCGCACCCCCATGGAGGACAGGTTGACGATGCGCCCGCCATCCGAGATGCGCGAGATGGCGCCCTGGATCAGGAAGAAGGGCGCCTTCAGGTTCACCTGCAACACGTGGTCCAGCGCGGCCTGGTCGGCCTGCTCGATGGTCAGGCCGCCGCCGGTGCCGGCGTTGTTGACCAGGATGTCCAGGCGCTTGCTGCCGAAGGCGTGCTCCATCAACGGCTCCAGCGCCGGCCAGAAGCTCGCGACGGCAGCTGGGTCGCCAAGGTCGGCGCCGAAGGCCAGGGCGCGGCCGCCGGCAGCGGTGATCTCCGCGACGACTTCCTCAGCCGCGGCGGCACGGGTGGCGTAATGCACCACCACGGCGGTGCCGGCTTCGGCCAGGCGCAGCGCGATGGCGCGGCCGATGCCGCGGCTGGCGCCGGTGACGACGGCGGTCCTCATGCTGCCCATCCTCCGCTGGCCTCGTTGCCTCGGGCGCGGTCGATCAGCGCGCGGCGGTCCACCTTGTTGGTGCCGGCCCAGGGCAGTTCCGCCAGGAACTCCACGCGGCGCGGGTGGGCGTAGGCCGGGCCGCCGGCCAGGGCGTGCTGCTTCACCTCCGCCACCGTCAGCGTGCTGCCGGGGCGGGGGACGACGAAGGCGACGGGGACATGGCTGCGTTCCTCATCCGGCAGTGGCACCACGGCGGCGGCCTGGATGGCCGGGTGCTTCTCCAGCAGCTTCTCCACCTCGCCGGGGTAGATGTTCTCGCCGGAGGTGACGAACATGTCGTCGGCACGGCCGACGAAGTAGTAGAAGCCGTTGGCGTCGCGGCGCATCACGTCGCCGCTGTAGTACCAACCGTCCTTCAGTACTTCGGCGGTCTTGGCCGGCAGGTTGTTGTAGCGCGGCATGCAGGCGGGGGTTCGCATCAGCAGCACGCCCTGGTCGGCGGTGCCGTCCACCAGCTGCACCTCGGCGCGCGGCACCGGGTAGCCCAGCGCCAACGGCGGGGTCGGGATGCCATCCGGGTGCGGCCCGAAGACGCCGGGCCCGGCTTCCGTGGTGCCATAGCCGTTGGAGATGGTGCAGCCCGGGAAGGCGGCCTGGATGCGCTCCAGCAGCGCCATGGTCATCGGCGCCGAGCCCAGCACCAGGCGCTTCAGCGCGGAGAAATCCAGGCTCTCGATCAGGTCGGCTTCCTTGATGACCCGGGCGAACATGGTGGGCACCGCCATCACCGCCGTCACGCGGTAGTCCGCCAACGCCCTCGTGTAGGCGCGGGAGTCGAAGCCCGGCATCATCACCGCGGAGGCATTGGCGGTGAAGACGCCCTTGGCGGTGAACAGCCCGTTCATGTGGAACAGCGGCTGGCTGATCATGCCGCGCTCCTCGGCCGCACCGACGCGGCTTTCCAGCGCCCAGATCTGCCCGGCATGGGTCAGCGGCACGCCCTTCGGCCGCCCTGTTGAACCCGAGGTGTAGAGCATCTGGCCGATCTGGTCCGGCGTGGCCGCGACCGTGGTGAAGGGCCCGGGCGGGCATTGCGCGGTGAAGCCTTCTGGGCCGTCATCGTCGAAGCTGATGACGGGGATGCCGGCGCGGACCATGGCGCGGCGTTCGGCATCCACGAAGGCCAGGCGGATGCCGGCATCCTCCATGATGTAGTCCAGCGTGTCCTGCGCCACCTTGGTGTTGACCGGCACGGCGACGAAGCCGGCCCGCATGATGCCGAAATAGGCAGCGACGTACTCCGCCCGGTTCTGCGAGAGGATGGCGACATTGGCGCCTGGCGGCAGGCCCAACGCGGTCAGCCGGCGGGCCACGCCGCGGGCCATGCCGTCGATCTCGCCATGGCTGAACACGCGCGGCGCTTCCGCCAGGCGCAGGTCGATGATCGCGGGGCGGGACTGGTCCAGGCTGCTGTCGGCCAGGTCGCCGAGATTGATCCAGCGGGTCATGCGGGTACTCCGGTGGCTTGGGCAGCGAAGCGTTCGCTGAAATCGAAGTGGCAGGCGACCTGTTGGCCGTCGGCGGTAGCGGGGCGCAGCAGCGGCGCCTCGGCGGCGCAGCGGGCCTCGGCAAAGGGGCAGCGGGTGCGGAAGGCGCAGCCGGAGGGCGGGCTGACCGGGCTGGGGAGTTCCCCCTGCAGCACCACGCGTTGGCGGGTGCGGGCCAGGGCCGGGTTGGCCACCGGCGCGGCCGAGAGCAGCGCATGGGTATAGGGATGCGCCGGGCGGGCCAGCACATCCGCGGCGCGGCCCTGTTCCACCACGCGGCCCAGGTACATCACCATCAGCCGGTCGGCGACGTTCTCCACCACCGAAAGGTCGTGCGAGATGAACAGGTAGCCGACGCCGAGCCGGTCCTGGATATCCTTCAGCAGGTTGACCACCTGGGCGCGGACCGAGACGTCCAGCGCCGAGACCGGCTCATCGCAGATGACCAGCTTGGGCGAGAGCGCCAAGGCGCGGGCGATGCCGATGCGCTGGCGCTGGCCGCCGCTGAACTCATGCGGGTAGCGGTCGGCGGCATCCTTCGGCAGGCTCACCTGGGCCAGCAGCTCGGCTACGCGGTCGGCAATGTCTCGGCGTGACCACCCTGCGACGGAGAGCGGCTGGCCGACCAGGGAGCCGACGCGGCGGCGCGGGTTCAGCGAACTGACGGGGTCCTGGAACACCATCTGCACTTTGGGCCGCACCTGCTTCAGCGCGGTGCCTTCCAGCCGGGTGATGTACTGGCCTTCCAGCAGCAGCTCGCCTTCCGCTATCGGCACCAGGCGCATGATGGCGCGGCCGAGGGTGGATTTGCCGCAGCCGGATTCCCCCACCAGGCCGAGCGTCTCGCCGGCGTCGATCTCCAGGCTGACGCCGGCCACCGCGCGCAGCAGCCCGCGCGGCGTGGCGAAGTGGACGCCGATGTCACGCGCCTGCAGCAGCATCGGCGGGCATCCCTTGGGCGGCGAAGCAGGCGGCGAGGTGGTTGGGCGCCAGCGTTGCCAGCGGTGGCTGCGCGGCGCAGGCAGCGAAGGCCAGCGGGCAGCGCGGCGCAAAGGCGCAGCCGGCCGGCAGCTCCGCCAGGGAGGGCACGCTGCCGGGAATATCGGCCAGGCGGGTATGGCGGCCGGCGGTGCCGCCGGATGGCGTGGCGCCCAGCAGGCCGCGCGTGTACGGGTGCAGCGGCGCGGCGAAGATGGCGTCCACCGGGCCTTGCTCCACCACGCGGCCGGCGTACATCACCGCGACCTCGTCGGCCATTTCCGCGACCACGCCCAGGTCATGGGTGATCAGCAGCAGCGCCATGCCGGTTTCCGCCTGCAGGCGCTTCAGCAGCTCCAGGATCTGCGCCTGCACCGTGACGTCCAGCGCGGTGGTGGGTTCGTCCGCCACCAGCACGGCGGGGCGGCAGGCGATGGCGATGGCGATCATCACCCGCTGGCACATGCCGCCGGAGAGGCGGTGCGGGTATTCGTCCAGGCGCGCTTCCGCGTCGCTGATGCCAACCAGCGCGAGCAATTCCGCGGCGCGCATGCGGGCGGCGCGGCCTGTCAGGCCCTCGTGCCGGCGCAGTACTTCCATGATCTGGTCGCCCACCGTGACCACCGGGTTCAGCGAGGACATCGGGTCCTGGAAGATCATCGAGACCGCCTTGCCGCGCACGCCGAGCATGCGGCGTTCCGGCAGCGCGGCCAGGTCGGTGTCGCCCAGCATCACCTGTCCCGCGATGATGCGCGCCGGCGGTTCCGGCAGCAGGCGCATGATGGCCAGCGCGGTCATGGATTTGCCGCAGCCGCTCTCCCCCACCAGCGCCAGGGTGCGGCCGGGCTGCACGGAGAGCGACACTTCGGACAACGCCGGCAGCACGCCACCGCGGGTGAACAGCGAGACCGAGAGTCCGCGGACGTCGAGGCCCGCCATCAGCGGTTCCTCAGCTTCGGGTTCAGCGCGTCGTTCAACCCGTCGCCGATCAGGTTCAGCGCCAGCACCATCAGCATGATGGCGACGCCCGGCACCGCGGAGATGTACCAGGAGGAGCGGATCAGCGTGCGGCCTTCCCCCACCAAGCGGCCCCAGCTGGCCACCTGGGGGTCGCCCAGGCCGAGGAAGGAGACCGCGCTCTCGAACAGGATCGCCGAGGCGACGGCCAGCGAGGACAGCACGATGACCGGCGGCAGCGCGTTGGGCAGCACCTCGGCCAGCACGATGCGCCAGTCCGGCATGCCCATGGCGCGGCAGGCCTGGACGAATTCGCGGTCGCGCAGCGTCAGGAACTCGGCGCGGGTGAGGCGGGCGATGCCGGTCCAGCTGACCACGCCGACCGCGATGGTGATGTTCTGCACCGTGCCGCCGAGGATGGAGACGATGGTGAGCACGAAGACCAGCCCCGGCACCACCTGGAACATTTCCGTCAGCCGCATCAGCAACTCATCCACCCAGCCGCCGAACCAGGCCGCCGTGGCGCCGATGGTGACGCCGATCAGCGTCGCGGTCAGGCTGGCGAACAACCCGATCAGCAGCGTGGCGCGGGCGCCATGGGCGATGATGGCGGCGATGTTGCGACCGATACTGTCGGTGCCCAACGGGAAGCGCGGGTCCTGCAGCGGCCACAGCTCCGCCGGGCCGACGATGCGCAGCGGATTGCGCGGGTAGAGGGTCGGCGCTGCCAAGGCGAGTGCAATGACCGCGATGAGGATGATGAGCCCGAGCAGCGCCGCGCGATTGCGGGCGAAGCGGCGGAACAGGCCAGGGGTCGCGACCGCCATGCTCAGCGCGCCCGGATCCGCGGGTCCAGCCTGAGATAGGCCAGGTCCACCGCGATGTTGACGAGGATGACGACGACCGAGCTGAACACCAGCACGCCAAGCACCACGGGGTAGTTGCGGCTGGAAACACTGTCCAGCATCACGCTGCCCAGGCCGGGCCAGCTGAACACCGTCTCCACCACGATGCTGCCGCCCAGCACCGTGCCGAACTGCAGGCCGAACAGCGTGACGATGGGCAACAGCGCGTTGCGCAGCCCATGCGCCAGCACCACGCGCCAGCGCCCCAGCCCCTTGGCGCGGGCGGTGCGGATGAAGTCGAGGCTCAGCACCTCCAGCATCGCCGCGCGCATCACGCGGGCATAGACGGCGGCGTAGAACAGGCCCAGCGCCATGGCCGGCAGCGCCAGGTGGTGCAGCACGTCCAGCACGGTCGCCACCACGCCCTGGTTGCTGGCGGTGATGCTCATCATGCCGCCGACCGGCACCCAGCCCAGCTTCACCGCGAACAGCACCGTCAGCATGATGCCGAGCCAGAAGCTGGGCGCGGCGAAGAACAGCACGGCCAGGAAGGACAGCAGGTTGTCCCAGATGGTGTTGACCTTCACCGCCGCGACCACGCCGGCTGTCACGCCCAGCAGCAGCGCGATCAGCAGGCTGGCCAGCATCAGCACCAGCGTGGCCGGCAGGCTGGCCATGATCACCGCCAGCACCGGCATGTTCTGCCGATAGCTGAAGCCAAAATCCAGCCGTGCGACCGACCAGATGTACTTCAGCAACTGCAGCCAGACCGGCTGGTCCATGCCGTAGGTGACACGCAGCTGCTCCAGCATCGCGGGGTCGCTGACCTGGCTCTCGGCGCTCATGACATCCAGGAATGACCCGGGCGCCGCCTGGATCAGCAGGAAGTTCATGATGATGACGCCGAGGATCAGCGGCACGCCCTGCAGCAACCGCCGGCGCAGCAGCCGCAGCATCGGCTCAGCGGTCCAGCCAGAGGTCGGCCCAGCCCTCGCCCATCCAGTTGGAACCGGTGGAGATGTTCCGTACGTCGCTGCGCGCCACGGTCAGGCTGTCGAACTCGACCAGCGGCAGGAAGGGCACCTCGGTCGCCGCCTGGCGCCCGAATTCATGTGCCAGGGCGGTGCGCTTCACCGGGTCGGTCTCCACCGTCAGGCGGCCGACCAGGTCGTCCATCGCCGGGGTGTGGAAGCCGTTGGCATTGCGGAAGGCGACGCCCTTGGCGATGCCGTCGCTGACGTAGTACTGGCTGATGACAGGCACCGCCTCGATCGGCGCGGTGTAGTTGGACAGCGCGATGTCGTAGTCGTAGTCGGTGTAGATGCGCTTCAGCGAGGTCGGCCGGTCCGGCACGCTGAGGTTGACGGTGATGTCCACATCCTCCAGCCCCTGCTGCACGATCTGGCCGATCTTGCCGTTCTCCTCAAACCAGCCGGCGGCGAGCAGGTTGACGCTGAAGCGACCGTTGCGGCCCTTGCGCAGCCCGGCCGCGTCCAGCATCTGCGCCGCCTTGGCGGGGTTGAAGTCGTATTTCGGCACGTCCGCGGTGTGGAACAGCTTGTTGGCCGAGAGGATCGGGTTCAGCCCCGGGCGGCCGCGCTTGAAGAACACCGTATCCACCACGAGCTGGCGGTCGATGGCGTGCATCAGCGCCTGGCGCACCACGCGCTTGTCGAACGGCGCCTTGCGGGTGTTGAACTCGATGGTGGAGCACCAAGCGCTGCTCTCGTAGCCCTTGCTGTCGGCGACGAAGCGGTTGCTGCGCACCAGGCGGTCCACTTCCGGCATCGGCACCGGGTTGAAGCAGCCGAGGTCGAGCGCATTGCTCTCGAACGCCGCGAGCCGCGAGGCCGGGTCGCGCCACCAGCGGATGAACAGGCGGTCCAGGTAGGGCTGGTTGTTCATCCAGTAATTGTCGTTGCGGACGTACTCGACATGGCTGCCGCGCACCCATTCCTTGTACTTCCACGGGCCGGTGCCGATCGGGGTGTTGTTGATCGGGTTGGTGACGATGTTCCCCGTCTCATAGATGTGCTTGGGGATCACCAGCCCGCCCTGGCCGGCCAGCACCGAGCGGAAGAAGAACTCCGGCACCGGGCGGTCGAACTCGAACCGCACCGTGTGGCTGTCCAGCGCCTTGGTCGCGGTCAGGGCGTTGAGCGCAACGCCGACCGACAGCGGCTTCCAGTACTGCATCGCCGAGAACACCACGTCGTCGGCCGTGAAGTTCTTGCCGTCGTGCCAGGTGACGCCGCGGCGCAGGTGCACGGTGTAGCTGCGGAAGTCACCGGCGGCCTCGACCCGCTCGGCCAGCAGGGGCTGCCAGTTCAGCTGCTGGTCCAGCGCCAGCAGGCGCTCCAGCGGCTTGGTGGAGGTGAAGAACGGCGAGGTGCCGCCACCCGGCGGCACGAACAGCGCCTGCGGCTCGAACCCGCCCCAGGTGGCGACCAACGTGCCGCCGCGCTTCGGCGTCGCCTGGGCGCGAGCGAAGCCGGGCAGGCCAGCGACAAGGGCGGCGGCGGAGCCACCGGCCAGGATACTGCGACGCGAAAGCGGCATGCTGCTCTCCTGTTCGACGGCGACCTGGCCATTTTGGCCCGTGCCTATTTCTCGCTGGTCAGTGTGGAGTAGGTGGCGCGGCCGATGGCCAGCAGGTTGCCGCGCTCGTCGTAGAGATCCACGTCCGAGACGCCGATGCTGCGGCCGTTGCGGCGCACCTTCGCCACCGCGGTGATGGCGGTGTTGATGGCCGGGCGGAAGTAGTCCACGCGGAAGTTCACCGTGGGCAGGCCGCGGCCCACCAGCATGATCAGCGCATAGTCGCCCACCGTGTCGATGATCGCGGCCATCGGCCCGCCATGCCACTGCCCGGTGCCGGCGCCGCGCTCGAATTCCGGGCGCATCGGGCAGCGCATCGTCACCTCGCCCTTCGCCACATCCGTGCTCACAACCGTGAGGCCGGAGAAGGCGATGAAGGGCGAGGCGTCCAGCGAGGCCTGCAGCTGCTCGGGCGTCAGCGGCTCGCTCATGGCGTGACGATGACCTTGCCGACCACGCCGCGGTTTTCCAGCCTGGCCATGGCGTCCATGCCGCGGTCCAGCGTCCAGCTGCTGTCCACCAGCGCCTTCAGCTTGCCGGCCTGCACCAGGTCCAGCAGGGAGCCGATGTCTTCCTTGGCCCAGCCATTGCTGCCACGCAGCTGCAGCTCGAAGGTCCAGATGTAGCGGATATCCTCGGGCGGGTTGTAGCCGGCCGTCGCGCCGCAGGTCAGCAGTCGGCCGCCCAGCTTCAGGCAGCGCAGCGACTTCACCCAGGTATCGCCGCCGGTGAAGTTCACCACCACGTCGACGCCGCCGGAGTTGCTGCCGGCGCGGCGCGTCGGCTTGCCGAAGCGCTGCTGCACATCCTTCATGAAGTCCACTTCGGTGTAGAGCACCGTGTGGTCGGCGCCCAACGCCATCAGCTTCTCGGCCTTCTCCGGCGTGCCGGCGCAGGCGATGACCTCGGCGCCCGCCAGCTTGGCCAGCTGCACGCAGCAGACGCCGACGCCGCCGGAGGCGCCCAGGATCAGCACGCGCTCGCCGGCCTGCACCTGGCCGATGCGCGTCATCATCCGCAGCGCGGTGCCATAGGCGCAGGGCAGCGCGGCGGCTTGTTCAAAGGTGACGCTGTCCGGCAGCGCGATCAGCTGGTGGTCCTTCACCTTGCACAGCTCGGCCAGGCCGCCATGCATGGTTTCGCCCATCAGCCCGCCTTCGACGCGGTTGATCGGGTCCACCACCACGCGCTGGCCCACCTGCCAGCCTTCCACGCCCGGGCCGATGCTGGCGATCTCGCCGGCGATGTCGAGGCCCATGATGACGGGGAAGGGGATCTTGATGCCGGGCATGCCACGGCGGGTGAAGACGTCGTGGTAGTTCAGCGACGTCGCGCGCACGCGGACGATGACATCGCCCGGGCCGGCGACGGGATCGGGGAAATCGTTCTCGAGCGCCAGCTTGTCGAGGCCGCCATGCTCGCGGATGACCAGGGCACGCATGATGTCTTCTCTCCCGGCAACTGCCACCGGGATTGCGCACCGTCAGGGGCGGGGGCGTCAATACCCTGAATGCGCGCCGGCGCGGGCGCCGGGACGGCGTTGCAACCCCGGGCGCCATCGGCTGCGCGGTTTGGCGGCAGAAGCGGGTGGGCTACATCTCGATGACGAGGTAGTCGTCCTCCACCGAGACCGGGAAGATTTCGGCGTTGAGGGCCTGCCCGGCCAGGCCAGCGCCGGCTTCGACCGAAACGACGTAGCGGCGCACCCGGGTGTTCGCGGGGTCGCACCAGCCCTGGCCGGTGCGGATGTCGAAGTCCCAGCCATGCCACGGGCAGCGCACCATCTCGCCCTGGCGATCCAGCCGGTAGGTGCCAGGCCGCTCCGCCACCGCCATGCCGACGCGGCGGCCGCCGCAGAGCGAGGCGCCCTCGTGCGGGCAACGGTCGTGCAGGGCGAAGTATTCGCCGCCCAGGTTGAACAGCGCGACCGGGCGGCCCTTGACCACCACGCGCAGCGCGCCCTCGGGCGGTACCTCCGACACGCGGGCGACGACATGGCGGCTCATGGCAGCCGGTACAGGGCGCGGGCGTTGGCGCTGAACACCCTCTCCCGCTGCGCCGCCGTCAGCGGGCAGCGGAAGGCGTAGCGCGGGTCGTCGAAGTCCCAGTGCGGGTAGTCGGTGGAGAACATGATGCGATCCCAGCCGATCCAGCCGCTGATCTCGGCCAGGTCCTCGGCGCGGTCGGGTTCCTCGATCGGTTGGGTGGTGTACCAGACCTGTTCGCGCACGTAGTCGCTGGGCGGGCGGGTCAACAAGGGCACCTC
The DNA here is from genome assembly GCA_947455205.1 of Acetobacteraceae bacterium. Classification (GTDB taxonomy): domain Bacteria; phylum Pseudomonadota; class Alphaproteobacteria; order Acetobacterales; family Acetobacteraceae; genus CAIMOR01. The sequence continues at coordinate 78,057 of CANGNF010000007.1, forward strand.
GCCGCGCATGCGCTGCCAGGCCTGGTCCATGCGCCAGCACAGCGCCGGCGCCCAGGTGAAGCCGCCCTCGATCAGCACCACCTTCAGCGCCGGCAGCGCGGCCAGGGCGCCGTCCAGCACCAGGCTGGCGACCACGGCCTGCATGCCCGGCATGTTGGAATGGTGTTCCTGCAGGTAGTAGGTCAGGTGCCCGGCACCGGTGGAAGGGTGGCCCGGCACGCCCGAGACATGGAAGCCCACGGGCAGGCCGTGATGCGCGGCGCATTCCAGGATGCGGCGGTAGCGGCGCCGGCCCGGCGGCTCGCCGGCGCGCGGGGTGAAGTTGACCTGAACGAAGCCGCCCTTGCGCACGCAGCGCTCGATCTCGGCCACGGCGGCGTCGGGGTCTTCCTGCGGGATCATGATGCCGCCATGCAGGCGCGGCTCCGGCGCCACGAAGCGGGCGTGCTGCCAGTCATTCGCCGCGGCGCAGACGGCGGCGGCGTAGTCCAGGTTGCGCTCGTCGCAGCCGGCCGGGCGCAGCGACATCAGGATGCCGTGGTCGATGTTGTGCGCGTCCAGGTGGTGCGCGCGCATGAAGTCGAGGTCGGAGCCCGGTGGCCCGCCATTGGGCGGCCAGGAATCGGCGCGGGCAACGCCGGGGTTGAAGCGCGGGTGCTGCAGGGCGAAGGCCAGGCCCTGGTGGTTCAGCGGGCCGAAGTCGCGCAGGTGGTCGGCCCAGCGCCGGGGCATGAAGGGCAGCAGCTCGGCATCGCTGGCCATGTTGGGGTGGATGTCGCAATCCACGATGCCCTGGCTCATGGCGCGGTCTCCGCCAGGCGGGGATAGGTGGCCAGGGCGTTGTCGCGCAGCAGCTTCGGCAGCAGCGCGTCGGGCAGGCCCTCCGGCAGCACGGCGTCGCCGTCATACTGCCAATGCGGGTAGTCCGTGCTGAACAGCAGCATGTCCTCGCAGTCGATCTGCCGCAGCGTCGCCGCAAGCATCTCCGGCCGCGGTGGCGCGTCCACCGGTTGCAGCGTCACGCGGACATGCTGGCGCAGGATGTGGGCGGGCATGCGCGTCACCCAGGGCACCTCGGCGCGCAGGCCGCGCCAGATCTTGTTCATGCGCCAGAGGAAGGTGGACAGCCAGGTGAAGCCGCTCTCCAGCAGCACCACGCGCAGATCGGGATGCTCGGAGAAGACGCCCTCGGTCAGCAGGCTGGCGAGTTGCGCGTCGAAGGCCTGGGCGCCGACGACATGGTCCTCCAGATGCGTGCTGGGCCAGCCGGTGGGGGTGGTGGCGTGGCGGTTCAGCCCGCCGGCGTGGATGCCCAGTGGCAGGCCGTGCCTCGCCGCCGCCGCGTAGAGCGGCCACCAGTGCCGGCGGCCCAACGGGTGGTCCAGCATGGACAACACCAGCACCTGCACGAAGCGCCGGTCGGCGGCGCAGCGCTCCACCTCCGCCACCGCCAGCGCCACGTTCTGGGTCGGCACCAGGATGGAGGCGCGCAGCCTCTCGTCCCGGCTGAGCCACTCGGCGGCGACCCAGTCGTTCACGGCGCGGCAGAGCGCGGCGGCCATGTCTTCCGTATGCAGCGCCACGGCGCCGTGAAGGCAATGGCCGATGGCGATGGCGGTGCCCATGGGGTCCAGCACATGGCGCCGCAGCAGCGCCAGCGGGTCCTCGCCCTTGGCCGGGCGCCAGTCCGGCCGGCAGGCCAGCGGCGTGCGGCTGGCCGAGGTGGTCAGGGTGAAGTCGGCGCCGACCAGGCCGCGGACGCTGAACTGCTCGCGCCAATAGGGCTCCAGGTAGGGCAGCAGCGCGGCGGTGGGCGGCGGCGGGATATGCACATCGCAGTCGATGGCGCCGCGCGGGGCGGTTGGCATGGCGTTTTCCCTCCCGCCATCAGCGGGACGGCCAGTTTGCGCCGGGGGCGGCGTGGTGCCAAGGCGGGCTACTGCATCGTCACCCCGCCATCGCGTACCACCTTGGCCCATTTGGCGATCTCGGCGCCGACCATGGTGGTGAAGGCGGCCGGCGTGGTCCCGCCCATCAGGAAGCCCTGGGCGGCGAAGAAGTCGCGGATCTCCGGCAGCTCGATCGCCGCGCGGATCTCGGCGGAAAGGCGCTCAACCACCGCGGGCGGCGTGCCGGCGGGGGCGAAGATGCCCTGCCAGGACAGCGCCTCGAAGCCCGGCAGCCCGGCCTCGGCCACGCTCGGCACCTCCGGCAGCAGCGGGTTGCGGGCGGCCGAGGTGACGGCGATGGCGCGGATGGTGCCGGCACGAAGCTGGGGCAGCACCACCAGCAGGTCGCCCCACATGCAGGAAAGGGTGCCGGCGACCAGGTCGTTCAGCGCCATGGCGGACCCACGATAGGGCACATGGATGGTCTGGGTGCCCGCGGCCTGGTCGAACATGACCCCGGTCAGGTGCATGGAGGTGCCGTTGCCCGGCGTGCCGTAGGTGATGCTGGCGGGCGCCGCCTTGGCGGTGGCGATCAGGTCGCGCACCGAATGCACCGGCAGCGCCGGATGCACCACCAGCACCAGCGGTGCCTGCACCACCAGCGTGACCGGCGCGAAGTCCCGCAGCGGCTGGTAGGGCAGGCCGGGGTTCAGGCTGGGGGCGATGCCATGCGTGCCGGTCACGCCGAACAGCAGGGTCAGCCCATCCGCCGGCGCCCTGGCGACGAAGTCCGCGCCGCTGACGCCGCCGGCGCCGGGGCGGTTCTCCACCAGCATGGTCTGGCCCAGCGTCCGGGTCAGCCGCTCGGCGATGCGCCGCGCCATCAGGTCCGTGCTGCCGCCGGGGGCGAAGGGCACCACCAGGCGCAGCGGGCGCCCGGGCCAGTCGGGTTGGGCGCGGGCCGCCAGCGGGGCGGCGGTGGCAAGGGCGAGCAGGCTGCGGCGCGGGATCATCGGGCGGGCTTCCTCGGCGAGGTGTGGCACGGCTGACGCAAGTTCCGCGCCGCCGTTCAGCCCAGCGGCACGGTCCGGTACAGTGAGACGCGCAGTCCGCCATGCGGCACCGGCGCGTCCGGCGGCAGGAAGGGCAGGCGGGTGGCGTGGGCCAGCGCGGGCTCGGCCGCCACCAGGCCGACGCGCCAGCCGTGGAACCGCGTGGCCAGCACCTGGCCCAGGGCCGAGTACAGCGGCGCAAGCTTGCCTGGCTCGCCCAGCCGGCTGCCATAGGGCGGGTTGACCATGACCAGGCCGGGCGGGCCGGGCGGCGGGGTCACCTCGCTGATCGCGGCGCGGTGGAATTCGGTGTGGCCGGAGACGCCGGCGCGGGCGGCGTTGTCGAGGCTCATCTGCACGGCGCCGGCGTCCCGGTCGCTGCCGTGGCAGGGGAAGGCCGGCGGGCGGGCACTGCGCACCGCGCGCATGGCGGCCCAGGCCTCGGCGTCGAAGGTGGCCAGTTGCTCGAAGGCGAAGCGGCGGTTGCGGCCCGGGTTCAGCCGGGCGGCGATCTCGGCGGCCTCGATCACGAAGGTGCCGGAGCCGCACATCGGGTCCAGCAGCGGCTCCTGCCCAGTATAGCCGCAGGCCTGCAGGAACAGGGCGGCCATGGTCTCCCGCAGCGGCGCCGGGTTGACCGCCAGCTTGTAGCCGCGCCGGTGCAGCGCCTCGCCGGAGGTGTCCAGGCTGATGGTGCAGCGGTCATGGTCCAGCCGCGCGCGGACCGCCACCTCGGCCTCCGGCTGGTGCGGCGCGCCAAGCGTTTGGGTGATGGCGGTGGCGATGCGCTGGGCGACGGCGTCGCTGTGGTACAGGCGCGACTTGTGGCAGGTGACCTCGACCCGGAAGGGCACGTCCGGCCGCAGCACGCTGGCCCAGGGCACGTGGCGGGCGCGGCTGTCCAACTGCGCCATGTGGGTGACATGGAAGCTGTCCAGCCGGGCCAGCACCTGGCTGGCGCCGCGCAGCCACAGGTTGGCGCGCCAGACCTCCGGCCAGCCGCCCTGGATGGCGACGCCGCCGGGCATGGCCTTGGGCTGGCGGAAGCCCTTGCCGCGCACCTCGGCGGCCAGCAGCGGCTCCAGCCCGGGCGCGGTGGCGAGGAAGATCTCGAAGTCCTGGCGGTGGGTCATGGCAGCGGCGGCCTGGACCCGCAGGGCCGCCCTGGCAAGGGGTTATGTGCGGCCCAGCAGCCGGACGGCCTCGGCCGCCACCGGGTCCAGCCCGCCGCCGCCGGTTGCCGCATGGGCCTGCAGCGCGTCGCGCATCCGCGGCTCCCAGAACAGTCGCAGGTGCTTGGCCACCTCCGCCGGGGCGGTGGCCTGGTTCTGGGCGCGGAAGAAGGTGGCGATCTGGTTGGCCATGCGGGCCAGTTTCTCAGGCGACATGGCCGGTGGCTTCCGTGCTGGGGCGGGCGGGGCGCCCGGGGGCGCGGCGGCGCGGCGGGGCGGCGAAGCGCAGGCGGGACGGGTGGGTGAAGACCTCGAACCCATCCGCCCGGGCAATGGCGACCAGGGTGATGCCGGCGGCCTGCGCCGTGGCCACGGCCAGCGCGGTGGGGGCCGAGACCGCCACCAGCAGCGGGCAGCCGGCCATGGCCAGCTTCTGCACCATCTCCACCGAGACCCGGCTGGTCAGCAGCGCGGCGCCGCCGGCCATGGCCACGCCTTGCCGCGCCATGGCGCCGCACAGCTTGTCCAGCGCGTTGTGCCGGCCGACATCCTCGCGCACCGCCAGCAGGCCGGCTTCCGGTGTCCAGAAGCCGGCGGCGTGCAGCGCGTGGCTTTCCAGGTTCAGCGGCTGGTGGGCGGGCAGGGCGGCCATGGCGGCACGCAGCGCCTCGGCGTCGAAGCGGGCCTTGGTGGCAACGACGGGCAGCGCGCGCATCGCTTCGGCCAAGCTGTCCAGCCCGCACAGGCCGCAGCCCACCGGCCCGGCCATGGCGCGGCGGCGGTGCCACAGCCGCTCGGCCGGGCGGTCGGCCAGGGCAATCCGCAGGTCGATGCCCAGCGGCAGCTCCGCCGGCTCGATGCCCGTCACCTCGGCCGGGCTGCCGATGATGCCCTCGGCCAGGCTGAAGCCGATGGCGAAGTCCTCCAGGTCGGCCGGCGTTGCCATCATCACCGCGTGGGTGCTGCCATCATAGGTCAGCGCCACCGCCACTTCGTCCGGGATCGCGCGCTCGCCTTCCTCGGCCTGGCCGTGACGCCAGGCCAGGCGCGCGGCGTCGCGCAAGGGCGCGCGGGAGGTGTCGCGCAGGGGCGCGCGGGAGGTGTCGCGCAGGGGCGCGCGGGAGGTGTCGCGCAAGGGCGCGCGGGCCGGGTCAGGTAACGGCGCGCGGGCCAAGCCGGCTACTCCGCCGCGTCCAGCGGCACGATGCGGCGGCTCTGCTCGCTGTGCGCGCGGTAACCCTGCTGCCAACCGGTGGGGCCGTTGCTGGCGGTGACCTGCACTGCCGTCACCTTGTATTCCGGACAGTTGGTGGCCCAGTCGGAGTTGTCCGTGGTGATGACGTTGGCCTGCGTCGTCGGGTGGTGGAAGGTGGTGTAGACCACGCCCGGCGCCACGCGGTCGGTCAGCACGGCGCGCAGCGTCGTCTCCCCGGCGCGGCTGGCCAGCCGCACCCAGTCACCGTCGCGCACGCCGCGCTGTTCGGCGTCATGCGGGTGGATCTCCAGCACGTCCTCGCCATGCCACGTCGTATTGGCGGTGCGTCGCGTCTGCGCGCCGACATTGTACTGGCTGAGGATGCGCCCGGTGGTCATCAGCAGCGGGTAGCGCGGGCCGGTGCGCTCCTCGGTCGGCACGTATTCGGTGATGAGGAAGCGCCCTTCGCCGCGGGCAAAGGTCTCCATGTGCATCACCGGCGTACCTTCCGGCGCCGCTGCATTGCAGGGCCACTGCACGGAACCCAGCCGGTCCAGCAGCGGGTAGGAAACTCCGGCGAAGCTTGGGGTGCTCGCGGCGATCTCGTCCATGATCTGCGATGGGTGAGTGTAGTCCCAGCCCAGGCCGAAGGCGCGGGCCATACCCTGGGTCACTTCCCAATCTGCCAGGCCGTTGCGCGGGGACATTACCCGGCGCACCCGGTTGATGCGGCGCTCCGCATTGGTGAAGGTGCCGTCCTTCTCCAGAAAGCTGCTGCCGGGCAGGAAGACATGGGCGTAGTCGGCGGTCTCGTTCAGGAACAGGTCGTGGACCACGACGCATTCCATCGCCTTCAGCCCCTCGATTACGTGGCGGGTATCGGGGTCGGACTGCACGATGTCCTCGCCCTGCACATACAGACCCTTGAAGCTGCCCTCCACCGCCGCGTCCAGCATGTTGGGAATCCGCAGGCCCGGCTCATGATCCAGCGGCACGCCCCACAGCGCCTCGAAGCTGGCGCGGGTGGCGTCGTCGGAGATGTGGCGGTAGCCCGGCAGTTCGTGCGGGAAGCTGCCCATGTCGCAGCTGCCCTGGACGTTGTTCTGGCCGCGCAGCGGGTTCACGCCTACGCCAGGTCGGCCGAGATTGCCGGTGGCCATGGCCAGGTTGGCGATGGCCATGACGGTGGTGCTGCCCTGGCTGTGTTCCGTCACGCCCAGGCCGTAGTAGATGGCGCCATTGCCGCCGGTGGCGAAAAGCCTGGCCGCGCCACGGATGGCCTCGGCCGGCACGCCGGAGAAATGCGCCACCGTCTCCGGGCTGTTCTCCGGCCCGGCCACGAAGCGCGCCCAGTGGTCGAAGGCATCGGTGTCGCAGCGCGCGCGGATGAAGCGCTCATCGACCAGGCCCTCGGTGACGATGACATGCGCCATGGCGGTGAGAACCGCGACATTGGTGCCGGGTTGCAGCGGCAAATGGTAGGCGGCTTCCACATGCGGGCTGCGCACCAGGTCGATCCGGCGCGGGTCGATGACGATCAGCTTCGCCCCCGCGCGCAGCCGCTTCTTGAGCCGGGAGGCGAAGACCGGGTGTCCATCCGTCGGGTTGGCGCCGATGACGATGACGACATCGCTATGCTCGACGCTATCAAAGTCCTGGGTGCCGGCGGAGGTGCCGAAGGCCTGGTTCAGCCCGTAGCCGGTGGGGGAGTGGCAGACCCGCGCGCAGGTATCCACGTTGTTGGTGCCGAAGCCGGCGCGCACCAGCTTCTGCACCAGGAAGGTCTCCTCGTTAGTGCAGCGAGAGGACGTCAGCGCGCCGACCGAGCGCTTGCCGTGCGTGGCCTGGATGCGGCGGAATTCCTTCGCGACATGGGTGAAGGCCTGTTCCCAGGTCACCTCGCGCCAGGGGTCGGTGATGCGTTCCCGCAGCATCGGGTTCAGCACACGGTCGCGGTGGGTGGCGTAGCCCCAGGCGAAGCGGCCCTTGACGCAGGAATGCCCGCGATTGGCCTTGCCGTCCTTGAACGGCACCATCCGCACCAGCTGCTCGCCGCGCATCTCCGCCTTGAAGGAGCAGCCGACGCCGCAATAGGCGCAGGTGGTCACCACGGCATGCTCGGGCTGGCCGATGGCGATGACGGATTTTTCCGTCAGCGTCGCGGTCGGGCAGGCCTGCACGCAGGCCCCGCAGGAGACGCATTCGGAGCCCAGGAAGCTCTCATGCATGCCCGGCGAGACCCGGCTGTCGAAGCCACGGCCCTCGATGGTCAGCGCGAAGGTGCCCTGGGTCTGCTCGCAGGCGCGGACGCAGCGGGAGCAGACGATGCACTTGGCGGGGTCGTAGTCGAAATACGGGTTGGACTGGTCCTTGGCCTGGTGCAGCGGGTTGCCGTGGGCCTGCACATGGTTGGCGCCGGGGGCGTAGCGCACTTCCCGCAGGCCGACCGCGCCGGCCATGTCCTGCAGCTCGCAATCGCCATTGGCCGCGCAGGTCAGGCAGTCCAGCGGATGGTCGGAGATGTAGAGCTCCATCACCCCGCGCCGCAGCCTGGCCAGGCGTTCGGTCTGCGTCCGCACCACCATGCCCGGCGCCACCAGCGTGGTGCAGGATGCCGGCGTGCCGCGCATGCCCTCCACCTCCACCAGGCAGAGCCGGCAGGAGCCGGAGGCCTCCACGCTGTCGGTGGCGCAGAGCTTGGGCACCTTGGTGCCGGCCTCGGCCGCCGCGCGCATCAGGCTGGTGCCGGCGGGCACCGTCACCGCCACGCCGTCGATGCTCAGCGTCACCGGCGCGCCGTGCGCCTGGGGCGTGCCGAAGTCGGTTTCCTGCACCAGGCTCATGGCTGCGTCTCCTGGGGGAAGTCCTGGGGGAAGTGCTGCAGCGCGCTCAGCACCGGGTAGGGGGTGAAGCCGCCCAGCGCGCAGAGCGAGCCGAACTTCAGCGTCTCGCACAGATCGTGGATCAACGCGGTGTTGGCCGCCACGTTGTCGCCGGCGGCGATGCGGTCCATCACCTCCACGCCACGGGTGCTGCCGATGCGGCAGGGCGTGCACTTGCCGCAGCTTTCCTCGGCGCAGAAGGCGAAGGCGAAGCGCGCCTGGGCCAGCATATCGGCGGTGTCGTCGAACACCACGATCCCGGCATGGCCGATCAGCCCGTCGCGGGCGGCGAAGGCCTCGTAGTCGAAGGGCGTGTCGAACAGCGCGGGCGGGAAATAGGCGCCGAGCGGGCCGCCGACCTGCACTGCCTTCACCGGCCGGCCGCTGGCGGTGCCGCCGCCGTATTCCAGCACCAGCTCGCCGAGGGTGACGCCGAAGGGCACCTCCACCAGCCCGCCATGCTTCACGTTGCCGGCCAGCTGCACCGCCATGGTGCCGCGCGACCGGCCGAAGCCATGCGCCGCATAGGCCGCCGCGCCGTTCGCCAGGATGAATGGCACCGAGGCGAGCGTGATAACGTTGTTCACCACCGTCGGGCAGCCGAACAACCCCTTGATGGCCGGCAGCGGCGGCTTGGCCCGCACCTGGCCGCGCGTGCCCTCGATGCTTTCCAGCAGCGCGGTTTCCTCACCGCAGACATAGGCGCCGGCGCCGACGCGGATTTCCAGGTCGAAGCCGCGGCCGCTGCCCAGCAGGTCCGGCCCCAGCAGCCCACCCGCCCGCGCCGCCAGCACCGCCGCGCGCATGCGGGCGATGGCGTGGGGGTATTCCGAGCGGATGTAGACGTAGCCATGCGCCGCCCCCACCGCGAGGCCGGCGATCGCCATGCCCTCGATCAACGAGAACGGGTCGCCCTCCATCAGCATGCGGTCGGCGAAGGTACCGCTGTCGCCCTCATCGGCATTGGCGACGATGAACTTGCGCGGCGCGGTCTCGGCCGCCACCGTCCGCCACTTGATGCCCGTGGGGAAGCCGGCGCCACCACGGCCGCGCAGGCCGGAAGCGGTGACGGCCTCGATGATCTCGGCCGGCGGCAGGGCCAGCGCGGCGCGCAGCCCGGCCAGGCCGCCATGCGCGGCGTAGTCGGGCAGCGATGCCGGGTCCACCACGCCGCAGCGGGTGAAGGTCAGCCGGGTCTGCCGCGCCAGCCAGGGCAGGGCTTCCGGCGCGCCCAACCGCAGCGGATGCGCGCCGCCCTGGGCCAGCCCGGCGGCGACCAGGGCGGGAATGTCGGCGGCGCGCACCGGGCCATAGGCCACGCGGCCATCCGGCGTCGCCACTTCCAGCATCGGCTCCAGCCAGGCCATGCCGCGGCTGCCGGTGCGGACCAGTTCCAGCCCCGGCAGCGCCGCCTGCAGCGCAGCCGCCACGGCCTCGGCACCCAGCGCCAGGGCGAAGGCGTCGGCGGGCAGAAACAGCCGCGTCATCGCCCCACCGCCGCGGCCAGCGCCGCCGCGTCCACCCGGCCCAGTGGCGCGCCATCCACCAGCGCCGCCGGGGCGCAGGCGCAAAGGCCAAGGCAGTACACCGCCTCCAGCGTCAGCGCGCCATCCGGGGAGGTTTCGCCCAAGGCCAGGCCCAGGCGCTGCTCGGACTCTCGCGTCACCTGGCGCACGCCCATGGCCTGGCAGGCCTCCGCCTGGCACAGCTGCACCAGGTGGCGGCCGGCCGGAGCGTCGCGGAAATCATGGTAGAAGCTGGCCACGCCGTGCAGCTCGGCGCGGGAGCGGTTGAGCGCCTCAGCCACCACCGGCAGCACGGCCTGCGGCACGAAGCCGAGCGCCGACTGGATGTGATGCAGGATCGGCAGCGCCGCGCCCTCGGTGCCCCGATGCGCGGCGATGGCCGCCTCAACCACCCGCAGCTGTTCCGCCGCCAGCATCCCGCGCATCCCCTGGTATCGTTGCTCAGGCAATGGCGATGCGGGTGGTAACGTTCAAGCGGCAATCCTGCATATTGCGATAGAACAATTCTATCGGGCGGGCTCCAGCTCCTGCGCCAGCAGGCGGGCCTGGCGGCGCAGCGCGGCCACCAGCGGCGTGGCGGGGTCGCGGTCCAGGCTGACCAGGCCAACCACCACGCCCGGCCCGGCGCCGGTGATGGGGATGGCGCGCATGCCGGCGCTCAGCCCCAAAATGCCGGACAGGCGTGAGGGCATGACGCTGGCCCAGCGGCCGGTCTGCACATGCGCCCACAGCACGATCATGGAATTGCTCTCCAGCGTCGGCGCCACCTGGCCGCCGGCGGCGTGCAGCAGGCCGTCGATGATCCGGCGGTTCTGCATGTCCGGCGTCAGCAGGCACAGTGGCACCTGCGCCACCTCGGCCCAGGTCACGGTCTCGCGGGTGCCCAGCGGCGCCTCGGCCGCCACCAGCAATGTGTAGTGCTCGCGGTACAGCGGAATGCTGGCGACGCGGCCGAGCGGCTCGCCGCCCAGGTAGGTCAGGCCGGCATCCACCTGGGAGTCCTCCAGCAGGCCGAGGATCTCGTCCGAGGTGCGGGACAGGACGGTGAAGTCGATGCCGGGGTGGGCAGCGCGGAACGGCGTGGTCAGCATGGGCACCATGGTCAGCGCGGTTGGGATGACGGCCAGGCGCAGCCGCCCGGCCAGCCCCTGGGGCAGCTGCTGCATGTCGGCATGCAGGGCGCGGGCTTCCGCCACCAGGCGGCGGGCGTGGTCCAGTATCCGCTCGCCTTCCGGCGTCATGCCCTGGAAGCGGGCGCCGCGCTGCACCAGCAGTACGCCGTACTGCGCCTCCAGCCCGCGCAGCCCGGCCGAGAGCGTGGGCTGGCTGACGCCGCAGGCGCGAGCGGCGCGGCCGAAATGGCGTTCCCGTGCCAGCGCCAGCAGGAACTCAAGCTTAGTGACCAGGTCCATGCCGCCGTTCTGCCGGTGGCGGCGGGGCCTTGTCCATGCCGGCCATGCGGTCAGATCGCCAGGCGCAACTGCGGCTCCGCCGGGCGGCTGCCGTCATCCAGGGAGGACAGCGTGACGCCGAGCAGGCGGATGCCGCGCGGCACCGGGAAGATCGGCGCCAGCAATACCTCCACCACCGCCGCCAGTTCCGCCTGGCTGGCGATGGGCGCCGGGCCGGTGCGGCTGCGGGTGGCGATGGTGAAGTCGCTGTACTTCACCTTCAGCGTCACGCCGCGGCCGCTGATGCCGTGGGCGGCGCAGTGGCGCCACACCTTGTCGATGATCGGCAGCAGCGCCTCCCGCGCTGCGCCCAGGCTGTTCAGGTCGGTGGCGAAGGTGTTCTCGGCGCCAACCGACTTGCGCTCCCGGTTCGGTCGCACCGGGCGCTCGTCCAGCCCGCGGGCGATCCAGTAATAGTGCGGCCCGGCCTTGCCGAAATGCTGCTGCAGGAAGGCCAGGCTCTGCGCCCGAAGGTCCAGGCCGGTATGGATGCCGAGGCGCTGCATCCGGGCCATGGTGGCGGGGCCGACGCCGTGGAAGCGGCCGACCGGCAGGTCCTCGACGAAGGCCGGCCCCATGCGCGGGGTGATGACGAACAACCCATCCGGCTTGCGATGGTCCGACGCCAGCTTGGCCAGGAACTTGTTGTAGGAAACCCCGGCCGAGGCGGTCAGGCCGGTCGCTTCGCGGATGCTGGCGCGGATGCGCTCGGCGATCTCGGTGGCGCTGGCGATGCCCTGCAGGTTCTCGGTGACATCCAGGTAGGCCTCGTCCAGCGAGAGCGGCTCGATCAGCGGCGTGTGCTCGGCGAAGATCGCGCGGATCTGCTGGGAGACCGCCTTGTAGACCTCGAAGCGCGGCTTGACGAAGACCAGCTCCGGGCATTTCCGCCGGGCGGTGACCGAGGGCATGGCCGAGCGGACGCCGAATTTCCGCGCCTCGTAGCTGGCCGCCGCCACCACGCCGCGTTCGCGCGAGCCGCCGACCGCGACGGGGCGGCCGCGCAGGCTGGGGTCGTCGCGCTGCTCGACCGAGGCGAAGAAGGCATCCATGTCGATATGGATGATCTTGCGTTGCGGCGGGGCGGAAAGGGCTTCCGGGGCGGGGGCGGCCATGCGGTCCGGCTGGCGGTTGGGCCGGCAGGGTAGCGCCGGAATCGGCCGGGCGGAATCATGGCGCAATGCGGCCCACCGCTTCGGCGGTACCGCCCGGGCTGATCACGCTCTACCATGGCCAGACAAGACCGGGAGGATGCGGCATGCGACGGAGACAGGTGGCACTGGGCTTGGCGACTGGCCTGCTGGCGCGTCCCTCCCTGGCGCAGCAGGCCTGGCCCAGCCGCCCGATCCGGCTGCTGATCCCCTTCGTGGCCGGGGCTTCCTCCGACACCATCGCCCGCCTGGTGGCGGCGAAGCTGGGCGACCCGCTGGGCACCAGCGTGGTTGTGGAAAACCGCGCCGGCGCCGGCGGGCTGGTGGCGGCGCAGGCCACCGCCCATGCCCCGCCGGACGGCTACACCCTGCTGTGGAGCGGCGAGGTGGCGCTGACCCAGGCGGTGCTGCAGAAGAATCCCGGCTTCGACGTGCTGCGCGACTTCACCCCCATCGCCACCATCGTGGAGAACCCGGCACTGCTGTGCGTGCGCGCGGCGGCGCCGTGGCGGGATATCGGCGCGCTGCTGGCGGCGGCGAAGGCGACTCCGGGCGGGCTGCGCTATGGCTCCGGCGGCGTTGGCACCCCGGCGCACATGGCCGCCGCGGCCATGCTGAAGCTGGCGGGCGCCGAGGGCGCGCATGTGCCCTACCGCGGCGCCAACCAGGCGGCGCTGGCGGCGGAACAGGGAGAGGTGGATTTCGCCTTTGCCATCAGCAACATCGCGCTGCCGCGGTTCCAGCAGGGCCAGGTGCGGCTGCTGCTGAGCACCGGGGCGCGGCGCATGGCCATGCTGCCGGAGTTGCCGACCCTGGCCGAGAGCGTGCCGGGCGGGCCGGTAATCGCCAGCGGCTCCTCCATCGTCGGCCCGGCGGGCATGCCGGCCGAGGTGGTGGCGCGGCTGCACGCGGCGGTCGGCACGGTGGTAACGCAGGACCAGGCGCTGCGGGCGGCGCTGACGCGGGAGGGTGGGGAGATCACCCTCTCGGCCACGCCGGCCGCCTATGCCGCCGGCTGGTCCGGCCAGTACCAGCGGTTGCGGGAGTTGGTGGCGCTGTCCGGCGTCAGCGCGGAGTGACGGCTGGCCCCGGCCGGGGCAGCATGGCCGGCAACACGAGGGGAGGGGTGCGATGACCGAGACCACCGCCAAGGGGCCGCTCGCCGGGCTGCGGGTGCTGGACCTTTCGCATGTGCTGGCCGGCCCCTATGCCAGCTACCACCTGGCGCTGCTGGGCGCCGAGGTCATCAAGATCGAGCGCCCGCCCTTTGGCGATGCGATCCGCGACCTGGAGACCAGGCCGCAGGATGGCGGCGTGACCGCGGCCTTCCAGGGGGTCAACGCCGGGAAGCGGGCGATGGCGCTGGACCTGGAGCAGGAGGCGGGCAAGGCGGTGCTGCGGCGGCTGATCCCGACGGCCGCGGTGTTCCTGGAGAATTTCCGCCCCGGCAAGATGGCCCGCCTGGGCTTTGGGCCGGAGGCGGTGGCGGCGCTGAACCCGCGCATCGTCTACGCCTCGATCTCCGCCTGGGGGCAGCAGGGCGAGCATGCCGGACGGCCCGGCTACGACCATGTGATGCAGGCCGCGACGGGCATGATGTGGCTGCAGGGCGACGACGCCGCCGCGCCGCCGGTCAAGGTCGGCTTCCCGGTCATCGACATGGGCGCGGGCATGATGGGCGCCATGGCGATCATGGCCGCGCTGATGCGGCGCCAGGGCGGCGAGGTGGGGCCGCTGGTGGTGGATGTCTCCATGGCCGATGCGGCGCTGGCGCTGATGTCGGCGCCGGCGGCGCGCTACCTGATGGAGGGCTTCGCGCCGAAGCGGATTGGCCATGCGGCGTTCTCGGCCAGCCCGGGCGGCAACGTGTTTCGCACCGCCGATGGCTGGCTGGCGACGGCGGCGAACAACCTGGGCCAGTTCGACCGGCTCTGCGCCGCCCTGGGCCACCCGGAATGGGCCACGGCGCCCGCCTGGCTGCGGCTGCGGCCGGAGTCGCCGGCGGCGATGCTGCGCGACTGCGGCACGCCTCAGCTGGACGCGGCCTTGCAGGGTGCCTTCTCCGGGCGAAGCTCAGCGGAATGGGAGGCGCTGCTGGGCGCGGCCAGCGTGCCGGCGGCGGCGGTTCGCAGCCCGGCGGAGTTCATCGACGGGCCGTATCGCGCCACCGCCGGCTTCAGCGCCAAGCTGCCGAGCGGGGCGGAAACGCTGGGCGCGGGGTTCCGCATCAACGGGGCGGCGCCGGTGCCGGCCACCGATGCGCCGGCCCTGGGCGCCGATACCGCCGCCGTGCTGGCCGGGCTGGGTTATGGCGCCGCCGAGGTGGCGGCGCTGCGGCGCGACGGCGTGGTGCGATAGCGCCCGGGAATATGGTGCGATAGCGCCCGGCGCATGGTGCGATAGGGCCCGAGGGGCCGCGCTTCAGGCAGCGCGCAGCCTGGGCGCCAGGTGCTGTTGGAAGAAGCTGATGAAGCCGGCCTGCTCCGGCCCGACCTGGGTCAGGATCAGGTGGTCGAAGCCGGCCTGGCGGTACTTCTCCAGCGCGGCCAGGTGCAGCGCCGGGTCGGGGCCGCAGGTGACCTGCTCGGCGACCTGCTCCGGCGTCACGTGCTTGGTCGCGGCGGCGAAGCTTTCCACGGTGGGCAGCTCAGCCTGCACCGACCAGCCGGTGACGGCCCAGCGGAACAGCCGGTGGGCGGTGGCGCGGGCGGCCCCTGCGTCGGCAGCCCAGCACATGGCTACCTCCGCATAGCAGGGGCCGGTGCCGCCGGCCTCGCGATAGGCCTGCACCAGCTCGGCCTTCGGTTCGGTGGCGATCAGCCCGTCGCCGCTGCGGGCGGCCAGGCGCGCGGCTTCCGGCCCGCCAGCGGCCAGGATCACCGGCGGCTTCCGCGCCGGGCGGTCGAACAGCCGGGCGTGGTCCAGGTCGTAGTAAGTGCCGCGATGATTGGTCAGGTCGCCCGCCAGCAGTCCCTGGATGATGCCGGTGGCCTCCACCAGGCGGTCATGGCGTTCCCCGGTGCCGGGCCAGCCGGCGCCGATGACGTGCTCGTTCAGCCGTTCCCCGGCGCCGAGGCCAAGGGTGAAGCGGTCCCCGCTCAGCAGCGCCAGGGTAGCGGCGCCCTGGGCGATGATGGCGGGGTGGTAGCGCAGCAGCGGGCAAGTCACCGCGGTCATCAGCCCCATCCGGCTGGTGGCCTGCGCCACCGCGCCAAGCACCGGCCAGGCCAGCGGCGCGTGGCCCTGCTCCGCCACCCAGGGGGAGAAATGGTCGGAGATGGCGGCGAAGTCGAAGCCGGCCTGCTCGGCAAGCTGGGCGTTCTGCACCAGCTCGCGTGGGCCATGCTCCTCCGACATCAACTTGTAGCCGAGACTGGTCATGGTGTTGCCTGCCCTGTGATGGGCGAGCAACGCGACCTGGCCGGCGCGGTTCAGCCGAAGGCGCGTTCGCCGGTCAGGTGCCGCAGGTCGGCCAGGCTGGAGGCGAGCAGCGCCACGCCGTTGTCGTCGAGCATGCCCTCGTTCGCTTCCGCCCGGCGCAGCAGTGCGGCCAGCTTGTGCTCGATGTCGCGGTGGTCGCCGGCGGGGGTGGCGGCAATGGCGGCCAGCACGCGCTGTTCCTCCGACGCCACGGTTTCCATCACCGTCTCGTCGGCGCTCTCGATGCTTTCCAGCACGCCGAGCCGGGCGAGCAGGCTGCCGACCGGCTGGGCGCCGGCGTAAGGGAAGGGGATGACACTGGCCATGGGGGTCTCTCCAGACAGGGCGACGGGTCGGGCGGTTCAGGCGGCGATGGCGACGGCGGGTGCTGCCGGCGACGGGATGGGGGGCAGGCTGGGCGACGACGCCTGCGACATCGCGGGGTGCGACGATGCCTGTGGCATCGCGTGCGCCGATACCTGCGGTATCACGGCATGCGACGATGCCTGTGGCATCGCGCAGGGGTCTCGGAGCACATAGCCGCGGCCCCAGATGGTGCCGATCAGCGACTCGGCGCCGGCATCGGCCAGCTTGCGGCGCAGCTTGCAGATGAAGACGTCGATGATCTTCATCTCCGGCTCGTCCATGCCGCTGTAGAGGTGCGTCATGAACGCCTCCTTGCCCAGCACGCTGCCACGGCGCAGCGCCAGCAACTCCAGGATGCCGTATTCGCGGCCGGTCAGCAGCACTTCCCGGTCGTGCACCGTCACCTTCTGCGCTTCCAGGTCGATCGAGAGCGGGCCGATGCCGAGGCGGGGGCGGGCATTGGTCTTGCTGCGGCGCAGCACCGCGCGGATGCGGGCCAGCAGCTCCTCGCGGTCGAATGGCTTGGACATGAAGTCGTCGGCGCCCAGGGTGAAGGCCTTGACCTTGGCGTGGGCGCTGGCCAGGCCGGAAAGCACCACCACCGGCGTGCCGATGCCGGCGGCGCGCAGCCGGCGCAGCAGGTCCAGCCCATCCTGGTCCGGCAGCATCAGGTCCAGCAGGATCAGGTCGTAGGGGGTGGCCAGGGCCAGGTCGAAGGCCTCGGTGGCGGTGTCGGCCACTTCGGCCGGCAGGCCATCCGCCGCCAACTGGGCAACCAGGCCGCGGGCCGCGGTCCGGTCGTCTTCTACAAGGAGCAAACGCATCGGGGGGACGCCTTATCGTGTAGATGTATACGATATTCACGATCACGTGATGCTGTCATCAAGGATTCGCCTGTAACGATTCTGGATCGCACCCAATGTGTTCCGGCAGCCACACCTTCCGGCTCCGCCACAGGGTGCCGCCCGGCAGCCGGCCGGGCAGGGCACGCGCACAAATCCGGCGCCCAGCGGAAACGGAGGCGCCGCGCCCCTGTTGTTGCCCCGCAGGCGAAGGGAATTCGGCATGGGCGAGAAGATCAGGGCGGCGGCGCCGTCGGTGTTGCAGCGGTCGCCGGTGCGGCCGGGGTCGCCCTTTCCGCTGGGCGCGACCTGGGACGGGCTGGGCGTGAACTTCGCGCTGTTCTCGGCCAATGCCACCAAGGTGGAGCTGTGCCTGTTCGACGAGGCCGGCGAGCGCGAGTTGGAGCGGGTTGAGCTGCCCGAATATACCGACGAGGTCTGGCACGGCTACCTGCCGCAGGCCCGGCCCGGCACGCTGTATGCCTACCGCGTGCATGGCCCGTACGAGCCACTGGCCGGGCATCGCTTCAACCCCAACAAGCTGCTGCTGGACCCCTATGCGCGGGCCACGGTGGGGGAGTTGACCTGGGGGCCGGAGCTGTTCGGCTACGAGATGGAGAGCGAGGACGACCTCAGCTTCGATACCCGCGACAGCGCCCACCTGATGCCGAGATGCCGGGTCATCGACCCCGCCTTCACCTGGGGGCGGGAGCGCAGCCCCCAGGTGCCGTGGGAGCGCACCATCTTCTACGAGACGCATGTGAAGGGCTTCACCAACCTGAGGCACGACCTGCCGCCGGACATGCGCGGCACCTATGCGGGCCTGGCCTCGCCGGAGGTGGTGGCCTACCTGCGCGGCCTCGGCGTCACCTCGGTGGAACTGCTGCCGGTGCACAGCTTCGTCGACGACAACTTCCTGCTGGAGAAGGGGCTGAAGAATTACTGGGGCTACAACACCATCAGCTTCTTCGCGCCGGCCATGCGCTACGCCCGCAGCCCGGCCTTCGCGTTTTCCGAGTTCAAGGAGATGGTGGCGCGGCTGCACGACGCCGGGCTCGAGGTCATCCTGGACGTGGTCTACAACCACACCGCCGAGGGCAATGAGCGCGGGCCGACGCTGTCCTTCAAGGGCATCGACAATGCCAGCTACTACCGGCTGCTGCCGGACCAGCAGCGCTACTACATCAACGATACCGGCACCGGGAACACGCTGAACCTCTCGCACCCCCGCGTGCTGCAGATGGTCACGGACAGCCTGCGCTACTGGGCAACCGAGATGCGGGTGGACGGCTTCCGCTTCGACCTGGCGACCATCCTCGGGCGCGAGCCCTATGGCTTCGACGAGGGTGGCGGCTTCCTTGATTCATGCCGGCAGGACCCGGTGCTGAGCCGGGCGAAGCTGATCGCGGAACCGTGGGATTGCGGCCCCGGCGGCTACCAGGTCGGCGGCTTCCCGCCCGGCTGGGCGGAGTGGAACGACCGCTACCGCGACACGGTGCGTGCCTTCTGGAAGGGTGACGAAGGCCAGGCGGCGGAGCTGGCGGCGCGGGTCACCGCCTCGGCCGACAAGTTCAACCGCCGCGGCCGCAAGCCCTGGGCCAGCGTGAACTTCCTGGCGGCGCATGACGGCTTCACGCTCAACGACCTGGTCTCCTACAACGACAAGCACAACGACGCGAATGGCGAGGGCAACAACGACGGCCATTCGCACAACCTCAGCTGGAACCACGGGGTGGAGGGGCCGACCGACGACCCGGAGATCGTGGAGGTGCGCGAACGGCAGAAGCGCAACATGCTGGCGACGCTGCTGTTCTCCCAGGGCACGCCGATGCTCCTGGCCGGCGACGAGCTGGGCCGCACGCAGGACGGCAACAACAACACCTATTGCCAGGACAATGAGCTGAACTGGCTGGACTGGGACGGCGTGGATGGCGCCGGGCGGGCGCTGGCGGCCTTCACGCGCAAGCTGATCGCGCTGCGCCAGGCCTTCCCGGTGCTGCGGCGCGGGCGCTTCCTGACCGGCACGCTGAACGAGGAATTGGGGGTGCGCGACGCCACCTGGATTACGCCCTCCGGCACCGAGATGGAGCAGCAGCATTGGGAAGATGCCAGCGCGCGCTGCTTCGGCGTGCTGCTGGACGGCCGGGCGCAGGTCAGCGGCATCCGCCAGCGCGGGTCGGACGCGACCATGCTGATGGTGCTGAACGCGCATCACGACGTGGTTGAGTTCTCGCTGCCCGAGCCGCCGGCCGGCGAGCGCTGGCTGCTGCTGGTGGACACCAACCAGCCGGAGCTGGAGGAGCCGGAGCCCTTCGAGTTCGGCCACCCCTACCTGGTGACCGGACGCAGCTTGCTGCTGCTGGTGCTGCGGCCGGAACGCGGCGGCGGCGCGGCGCTGGCCGAGGCGCGGGCCGGGCTGCTGGCGGGGGTGACGCCGCCGCCACTGCCCGCGGCGGAGAGCTAGCGCGCCGGCAGCGTGGGTCCGACAACAGCCTGGCGTTTGTCAGGCCCTAGACGTCCAGCGTCGTCTCCACCTCCCAGGCCGAGAGGTGGCGGGCATAGGCGGCCCAGTCCTGCCGCTTCAGCTTCAGGTAGGCCTGGGTGAAGTCCTCCCCCAGGGCTGCGCGCATCGGCGCCGAGGCTTCCAGCGCGCGCAGCGCGTCCAGCAGGTTCAGCGGCAGGTGGCGGGCTTCGGCCCTGTGGCCTTCCGTCACCATGTTCAGGTGCAGCGGCGGGCCGGGGTCGGCAGCCGTGGCCAGGCCGTGCAGCCCGGCGGCCAGCAGCCCGGCCTGCAGCAGGTAGGGGTTGGCGGCGCCATCGGCCAAACGGCACTCGAACCGCCCGGCCTCGGGGATGCGGATCATGTGGGTGCGGTTGTTGCCGGCCCAGCTGATGGCGCTGGGCGCCCAGGTGGCGCCGCTGCTGGTGCCTGCCGCGTTCAGCCGCTTGTAGCTGTTGACGGTGGGGTTGGTCAGCGCCGCCAGCGCCTCGGCCTGCGCCAGCACGCCGCCCATGAAGCGGCGGCACAGCGTGGAGATGCCGAGTTCAGCGCCTTCGTCCTCGAACAGGTTGCGGCCGTCCTGCCACAGCGAGACATGCGCGTGGCAGCCGGACCCCGTGAGGTCCACGAAGGGCTTGGGCATGAAGGTGGCGCGCAGCCCGTGCTTCTCGGCCACCGCCTTTGCCATGTACTTGAAGAAGGCGTGGCGGTCGGCGGTGGTCAGCGCGTCCGCGTAGGACCAATTCATCTCGAACTGGCCGTTGGCGTCCTCGTGGTCGTTCTGGTAGGCGCCCCAGCCCAGCGCCTGCATGGCGTCGCACAACTCGGCGATGACGTCGTAGCGGCGCATCAGCGCGGCCTGATCGTAGCACGGCTTGGCCGCGCGGTCGGCGGGGTCCGCCACCGCCAGCTGGTCCGGCGCCAGCAGGAAGAACTCGCACTCCACGCCGGTCTTCATCTCCAGCCCCTGCGTGGCGGCGGCGGCGACCTGGCGCTTCAGCACGTTGCGCGGCGCCTGGGCCAGCGGCGCGCCTGAGAGCCAGGGGTCGGCGGCCAGCCAGCCAACCTCCGGCTTCCAGGGCAGCTGCACCAGGCTGGCGGGGTCCGGCATGGCCAGCACGTCGGGGTCGGCGGGGGTCATGTCCAGCCAGGTGGCGAAGCCGGCGAAGCCCGCGCCATTGCGCTGCATGCCAGCGATGGCCGCGGCCGGCACCAGCTTGGCGCGCATCACCCCGAACAGGTCGAGGAAGGAGATCAGGAAATAGCGGATGCCGCGCTGCTTGGCCGCTTGCATCAGGTCGAACGTCATGCGCCAGCCCCCCGCATGGGTTGGCCGCGTGCGGCACTGTCCCTCAAGCCATGGGCGGTCGAGCCGCCCTTGCTGTGCATTGCAGCCGGTTCGTCGCGGCGGCGGTAGCCCCCTTGGCGGGATGGCGGCGGCGCGACTGCATGCGGCATGGGCAGCGGCGGGCCGGCGCAGCGGGCTTTGCCGCAATGCCGCGCAGGGAAGGTCTGGCAGCGGGCGGCGTGCGGCCCGGCGTGCTTGCGGCCGGTTGGTGGCGCGTGCCACTGATTCGGCATGAGATGCCGCCTGACGCTGCTGCTCCCGCTGCTCCTGGCCCTGGTATGGCGCCCCGCCGCCGCGGCTTGGCCGGAACGCCCGGTGCGCCTGATCGTGACCTACCCCGCCGGCGGCAATACCGACACGCTGGCGCGGCTGACCGCGGAGTTGCTGAGCGAGGCGCTGGGCCAGCAATTCGTGGTGGACAATCGCGGCGGCGCCGGCGGCTACATCGCCATGGAAGCCGTGGCCCGCGCCGCGCCGGATGGCTACACGCTGCTGTTCGCCTCGGTGGCCAACATCGCCATCGCGCCGGGCGTGATGCGCCGCCACCCGCCGGTGGACACGGTGGCGGATCTGGCGCCGGTCAGCCTGGTGGCGACCAACCCGCTGATCATGGCGGTCAGCCGCGGGCAGGAGATCACCAGCATTCCGCAGCTGGTGGCGCGCATCCGTGCCGAGGGTGGGCGACTGCTCTACGGTTCCGGCGGCATCGGCAGCACGCAGCACCTGGGCATGGAGCTGTTCCTCTCCCGCGCCGGGGTGACGGCGACGCATGTGCCGTTCCGCGGTGGCCCGGCGGCGATGGCGGAGGTGGTCTCCGGCCGCGTGCCGGTGCTGTTCTCCAACCCGTCCGACATCGTCGCCTTCGCCAACAGCCCGGAGGTGCGGCTGGTGGGCGTCAGCGGCCCGGCGCGGCTGGCGGAGTTGCCGGGCGTGCCGACCATTGCCGAGACGCTGCCGGGCTTTGCGGTGGAGACCTGGAACGGCGTGTTCGGCCCGGCTGGGCTGCCGGCGGAATACGTGCAGCGGATGGAGCGGGCGCTGGTGGCGAAGCGTGGCGACGCGGCGGTGGCGGCGCGCTTCGCCCGCACCAGCACGCAGTACGTGGCCATGGAATCAGCGCCCTTCGCCGCGCTGGTGCGGGCCGAGGTGCCGCGCTGGGCGGAACTGGCGCGGCAGGCCAAGGCGCAGGAGGATTGAGCCGCCGGGCAGGACAAGCCTAGGCTGCGGGAACAAGGGGAGCGCCCAGCATGACCCAACCACGTCGCATGCGCCTGGCTGTCTTCGTGCAGGGCACCGGCAACCACTTCGCCGGCTGGCGCATGCCGGGCGCCAGCGCCAGCAACGAGAGCCTGGAGGTGTTCCAGCAGATCGCCGCCACGGCGGAGCGCGGGTTGTTCGACCTGCTGTTCATCTCCGATGGCGTGGCCACCAAGGTGAAGGGCGACCACCCCAGCTTCGTCACCCGGACCGAGCCGCTGATCGCGATGGCGGCGCTGGCGGTGACGACGAAGCATATCGGCCTCGGCGCCACCGTCTCCACCACCTATTCGGACCCCTACACGGTGGCGCGCGGCTTTGCCTCGCTGGACAATATCAGCAAGGGGCGGGCGGGGTGGAATGTCGTCACCAGTTCCAACGCCGGCTCGGCCGCCAATTTCAGCCGCACCGAGCACCCCGAGCACGACAAGCGCTACGAGATCGCCGAGGAATTCGTCGATGTCGTGAAGGGGCTGTGGGATTGCTGGGAGGATGACGCGCTGGTGCGCGACCCCGCGACGGGCGTCTTCGTGGATGAGAGCAAGATACGTCCGCTGAACCACAAGGGGCGCTTCTTCCAGGTGGCCGGGCCGCTGAGCATGTCGCGCACGCCCTCCGGGCATCCCGTCATCATCCAGGCGGGGGCCTCGACCTCGGGCCAGGCCTTCGCGGCGCGCACGGCGGAGGTGGTGTTCGCCGCGGTGCAGGACCTGGCGGAGGCGCGGCAGAACTACGCGGACTTCAAGGCGCTGCTGCCAAAGTACGGCCGCACGGCGGACCAGTGCCACATCCTGCCCGGCGTCATGCCCTTCATCGGCCGCACCGACCAGGAAGCCCGTGACCTGCTGGCGGAGCTGCAGGGCTTCCTCAACGCCGACAACGCCCTGACGCTGGTGTCAGCCCGCATCGGCCATGACGTCTCCGGCCTGCCGCTGGACGCGCCGGTGCCGGAGTTTCCGCCAACCGACATGTCGCATGGCTTCAACCGCACGCTGCTGGCTGCGGCGGCGCGGGAGAACATGACGCTGCGCGACCTGTACAACCTGATCGCAGCGGCGCGCGGGCATTGGGTCATCACCGGCTCGCCCAAGCGGATCGCCGATATCCTGGAGGAATGGTTCGTCACCCATGCGGCGGATGGCTTCAACATCCTGCCGCCCTGGTTCCCCGGGCAGTTCGACGCCTTCGTCGATGAGGTGGTGCCGGAGTTGCAGCGCCGTGGGCTGTTCCGCACCGCCTATGAGGGGACGACGCTGCGCGAGAACCTGGGGCTGGCGCGGCCGCCAGGGCGACGGACCTGATCCGCGCGAGGCTCGGACCCGCGCCGCGGCGCCGAATGGCGCCCGCGGCCAGTGCCGCGCAGCCCAGGCGGCGGATGCCGCCGCCCGGCGACTGAGGGCTGGAAAAGAGACTGATGTCAGCGGTAGCTGATATCAGTCGAAGGTCAGGCCAGCGGTCCGCACCACCTCGCGCCACATCGGCGTCTCGCTGCGCAGCGTCGCGGCCATCTCGGCGCTGCTGCCGCAGTCCGGGTCGGCGCCCAGCCGCGCCAGGCCGGCCTGGAAGCTGGCGTCGGCGCAGGCGCCGCGGATTTCGCGCTCGATCCGTGCCAAAATCGGCGCCGGCGTGCCCAGCGGCGCCAGCAGCGAGTTCCACATGAACAGCGACATCTGCGGGTAGCCGGCCTCCGCCATGGTCGGTACGGCGGGCGCAGCCGGCAGCCGCTTGTCGCCGGTGGTGGCCAGCAGGCGGATGCGCCCGCCCGAGGCATGCGGCAGCGCGTCGGACGGTGCCGCGGCATGGGCGGCGACCACGCCGGAAAGCAGGTCCTGCATGGCCGGCACACCGCCGCGATACGGCACGTGCTGCATGCTGGTGCCGGTGACCTGGGTGAACAGCACCATGGCCAGGTGGCTGGCGCCACCGGCGCCGGCGGAGCTGTAGTCATACTTGCCCGGCGACTGGCGCAGCAGCGCGACGAACTCGGCCAGCGTCGCCACGCCCAACTCCGCGCGCACCGCCAGCACCGCGGGGTTGCGGCCCATGATGCTGATCGGCGCCAGGTCGCGCAGCGGCTCGTAGGTCGGGCGTCCCGCCACCTGCTGGAACACCAGCTGCGAGTTGGAGGAGACCAGCAGCGTGTAGCCATCTGCCCGGCTGGCCATGACGTGTTCGATGGCCAGTGCGCCGGAAGCGCCGCTGCGGTTCTCTACCACCACCGGCTGGGCCAGGCGCTGCGCCAGCCATTCGGCGGCCAGGCGGCCGAAGCCATCGGTCACGCCGCCGGGCGGGTAGGGCACCACCAGGCGCAGCGGGCGTTGCGGCCAGGCTTCCTGCGCCATGGCGGCGGGCGCGAAAGCGGCGAGGAACAGCAGGCAACAAAGCCGGAACCGGATCATGCACCCTCCGCGCTGGGCAGGTTGCCCTGGCGGCATGACCAAGCAGGAAGCGGGCCAGTTGCATCCGATCGTCGCCGGTGGAATCACCGCTGGCCTGGATCAGCCGCCCTCCCGACAACCGGCCTATGTTGGGCGCTTCGGCAGGGCCCTAGGTCCCGGCGCGGATGCCGGCGGCCTGGATCACGCCGCCCCAGACCCGGCGGTCGTCCAGGATCTCGGCGCGGTACGCCGCCGGCGTGCCGTTCTTCGGCAACCAGAGCAACTGGTCCATGCGCGCGCGCACCTCCGGCCGGTTCATCCAGCGGTTCACCTCGGCATTCCAGAACGCCACCCAGTCCGGCGGGGTGGCCGCGTGCATCACCAGGCCGTAGCCGACATCGCCGCTGAAGCCGGGCAGCGTCTCCGCCACCAGTGGCACCTGGGGCAGCGTCGGGTTGCGCTCGGTGGAGGCGAAGGCGATGGGGCGCAGCCGGTTGTCGCGGATGAAGGGCAGCGATTCCGGCAGCAGCGAAAAGTACAGGTCGGCATTGCCGGACAGGATGTCCAGCAGCGCCGGCGTGCCGCCGCGATACTGGATGTGCTCCATGGTGATGCCGGCCTCGTGCATCAGCCGCGCCGCCAGCAGGTGGGTCTGCCCGCCCTGGCCGGAGTTGCCGATGTTCAGCTTGCCAGGGTTGGCGCGGGCATGGGCGATCATTTGCGGCAGGGTGCTGAACGGCGCGTCCGGCCGGCCGACCAGCACCATGGGCACGCGGATCAGGTTGGTCAGCGGCAGCAGCGCCTGGTCGGTATCCAGCGGCGGGGTGAAACCGGGCAGCACCGCGGAGGTCGCCAGCGTGGCGGTGGAGGCGAGCGAGAGGGTGTGGCCATCCGGCGCCGCCTGCGCCACCGCCTGCATGGCGATGAAGGTGCCGCCGCCGCTGCGGTTTTCCACCACCATGTTGCGGCCACCCAGGCGCGAGCCCATCGCCTCCGCCAGCATGCGGCACAACTGGTCGGTGGTGCCGCCGGGGGCGTAGGGCACGATCAGCCGGACATCCTTGGTCACGGTCTGCGCCTGGGCGCGGCCGGCGCGCAGGGCGGGCAGGCCCAGGGCTGAAAGGGTCAGGGCAAGCTGGCGGCGGCGCATCGGCGGCTCCCGGCAAGGACAAGCCGGCAGCGTCGGGCGTGGGCGCCGCCAGCGCAAGCGCCGCGTGCCGGCAAATCCGTCGCGCGGGGCCGGGCGCGCCCAAGGCTGCGGCAGGCTGCCCGGCAAATCACCAGCGGGGGCGGATGCAACCGGCGCCGCCGGCCATCGCTTCAGCCCCAGGCCAATGCCCGCGCCCGAGAGGTTGCCATGCCCAACGACCTACGCCTCCGCAAGCCGGACGCTGCCTCGGGCGGCTGGGGGTCGCTGGAATCCGTGGCGGGCATCTTGGGGCGAGAGGGCAATGCCGCCAGCACCGCGCTGCTGCTGCCGAAGCAGAACAAGCATGAGGGCTTCCAGTGCGTGTCCTGCGCCTGGGCCAAGCCCAACCCGCCGCACCTGATGGAGTTCTGTGAGAACGGCGCCAAGGCCACCGCCTGGGACCTGACCAGCAACCGCGTGGCGGCGGACTTCTTCGCGGCGCATACGGTGCGAGAGCTGGAGGCGCTTTCCGACTACGAGCTGGAGCAGGCCGGGCGGCTGACCGCGCCGATGCGCTGGGACGCGGCGACCGACCGCTACGTGCCGGCCGGCTGGGCGGAGGCCTTCGCCGCCATCGGCACGGCGCTGCGCGCCTTCGACCCAAGGGAGGTGGTGTTCTACGCCAGCGGCCGCGCCAGCAACGAGGCCGCCTTCATGTGGCAGCTGATGGCCCGGATGTACGGCAGCAACAACCTGCCGGACAGTTCCAACATGTGCCACGAGAGCACCAGCGTGGCCCTGCCGGCGGCGATCGGCGTGCCGGTGGGCACCACCACGCTGGATGACTTCGAGCATACCGGCTGCATCCTGATCATCGGGCAGAACACCGCGGTGAACAGCCCGCGCATGCTGCACCAGCTGGACGACGCGGCGGCGCGCGGCGTGCCGATCATCATCCTCAACCCGCTGCGCGAGCACGGGATGGAACGCTTCACCAACCCGCAGAATCCGGTGCAGATGCTGGCCACCGGCAGCCACCGGCTGGCGGCGCAGTTCCACCAGGTGCTGCCGGGCGGCGACCTGGCGGCGCTGGCCGGGCTGTGCCGGCTGCTGCTGGACTGGGACGCCGCCGGCGAGCGGGTGGTGGACCACGACTTCATCGCCGCGCACACGCATGGCTTCCCGGATTTCGCCCGCGCCATGCGGGCTCTGGACTGGGCCGAGATCGAGCGCCGCGCCGGGCTGAGCCGGGCGGTGCTGGAGAGGGTGGCGCGGGCCTATGTGCGGGCCGGGTCCGCCATGGGCATCTACGGCATGGGGCTGACCCAGCATCGGGCCGGCGTCGAGAACATCCGCATGCTGGTCAACCTGCTGCTGATGCGCGGCAATATCGGCAAGCCCGGCGGCGGCATCTGCCCGGTGCGCGGGCATTCCAACGTTCAGGGCCAGCGCGCGGTGTGGATCACCGAGAAGCCGGAGCTGGCGCCGCTGGACCGCTTTTCGGAGCTGTTCGGCTTTGAGCCGCCACGCGAGAAGGGCATGGACGTGGTGGAGGCCGCCGGCGGCGTCATTCAGGGCAGGGTGAAGGCGGTGCTGCAGCTGGGCGGCAACCTGGTGCGATCCCTGCCCGAGCGGGGGCTGCTGGAGCCCGCCTGGCGCCGGCTGCCGCTGACGGTGATGATCACCACCAAGCTGAACCGCAGCCACCTGGTGCACGGCCAGGCGGCGTGGCTGCTGCCCTGCCTGAGCCGGATCGAGCTGGACCGCCAGGCCAGCGGCGTGCAGGTGGTCTCGGTGGAGGACAGCACCATGGGCATCCACCCGTCCCATGGCCAGCGCGAGCCGGCCAGTCCCGATCTGCGCTCCGAGCCCGCCATCATCGCCGGCATCGCCAAGGCGCTGCTGCCGCCGAACCCGCGGGTGGACTGGGACGCCTGGGTGGGTGACTACCGCCTGGTGCGCGGCGCCATCGCCGCCAGCCGGCCGGACTGGTACGCCGACTACGACAGCCGGATGCGTCGGCAGGGCGGCTTCGTGCGGCACAATCCGGCGCGGCAGCGGCAGTGGCAGACGCCGACCGGCCGCGCCAACTTCCTGGCGCTTGAGAGCCTGGACGCGGACGCCGACATGCACCTGGGCACGGCGGGCACGCTGCGGCTGATGACGGTGCGCAGCAACGACCAGTTCAACACCACCATCTACGGCTTCAACGACCGCTTCCGCGGCATAGACGGCAGCCGCGACGTGGTGATGCTGAACCAGGGCGACATGGACCGGCTGGGCCTGCGGACCGGCCAGGTGGTGGCGCTGGAGACGGTGGCGGATGACGGCGTGCCCCGGGTTGTGGAGGGGCTGCAGGTGGTGCCCTTCGACCTGCCGCCCGGCTGCGCCGCCGGCTACTACCCGGAGCTGAACCCGCTGCTGCCGCTGTGGCACCACGCCACCGAGAGCCATGTGCCCGCGGCCAAGTCGATTCCGGTGCGGCTGCGCGCCTAGGCAGCGCCGCCAGCCGTTACGGGGGGACTATCCCAGCCCGCCGGGGCGGCGTAGCCTTCGGCAACCTGTGCGCCCGACCAGGGGCGCCACCCTGTCGAACGGGGTGTACCGGGGACCGGAAACGATCACGGAATCAACGATGACCGATATCAGATACCTGGCGCCACCGACGCTCGATGAAGCGGTTAGCGCCTTCGCCGCGGCCCAGGGTGCCGCGCGCATCCTGGCCGGTGGCACCGACCTGCTGGTGCAGATGCGCAATGGCATGGCGCGTCCCGGCACCATCATCGACATCAAGAAGATCCCGGAGATGACCAGCGTGACCGAATCCGCCGATGGCGGCTTCTGGGTCGGCGCCGCCGTCTCCGGCGCCGCGCTGGCCGAGCACCCGCGCTTTGGCAAGGTGTGGCCGGGCGTGCTGGAAGCGATCAACCTGATCGGCTCCACTCAGGTGCAGGGCCGTGCCTCGCCGGGTGGCAACCTGTGCCATGGGTCGCCCGCGGCCGACAGCGTGCCTGCCATGGTCGCCGCCGGCGCCGTGGTCACCATCGCCGGCCCGAACGGCCGCCGCACCATGCCGGTGGAAGCCTTCCCGGCCGGCCCGGGCCGCACCAATCTGGCGGCCGGTGAGATCCTGGTCGGCTTCACCCTGCCGGCCCGCCCGGCGGGTTCCGGTGACGCCTACCTGCGCATGATCCCGCGGACGGAAATGGACATCGCCGTCGTCGGCGTCGGCGTCAGCCTGACCATGGCCGGTGGCGTGGTCGCCGCCGCCCGTGTCGGCCTGGGTGCCGCCGCGCCCACCGTGCTGCTGGTGCCGGACGCCGCCCGCGCGCTGGTCGGCAGCAAGCTGGACGACGCCGCGCTCAACGCCGCCGCTGCCGCCTGCTCCGCCGCCTGCAAGCCGATCGACGACAAGCGCGGCACCATCGTCTACCGTACCAAGGTTGCCGCCGTGCTGCTGAAGCGCGCTGCCGCCATCGCCGCCGACCGCGCGCAGGGGAAAGCCTGAACCATGGCCAAGCTACACGTCACCACCACCATCAACGGCGAGCCGACCGAGTTCCTCTGCGACCCCTCGCAGAGCATGCTGGACGTGCTGCGCAACACCCTGGGCCTGACCGGCAGCAAGGAAGGCTGCGGCACCGGCGATTGCGGCGCCTGCTCCATCACGCTGGACGGTCGGCTGACCTGCTCCTGCCTGGTGCTGGCGGCCGAGGTCGGCGGCCATGAGATCAACACCATCGAAGGCATGGCCCAGGGCGACGAGCTGCACCCGCTGCAGCAGAAGTTCCTGGAAATGGCGGCGCTGCAATGCGGCATCTGCACGCCCGGCGTGCTGATGGCCGCCCGCGCGCTGCTGGAGAAGAACCCGGACCCGACCGAGACGGAAGTGCGCTTCTGGCTGGCCGGCAACCTGTGCCGCTGCACCGGCTACGACAAGATCGTCCGCGCCGTGCTGGAAACCGCTGCCGAGATGAGGAGCGCCGCCTGATGAACGCCATCGACAACAAGTGGATCGGCAAGCGCACCATCCGCCCGGATGGCGCCGACAAGGTGACCGGCCGCGCCGGCTATTCGGCCGACCACAGCATGCCCGGCATGATCTGGGGCCGCGTGCTGCGCAGCCCGCACCCGCATGCGGTGATCCGCGGCATCGATACGTCCAAGGCCGAGGCGCTGCCGGGCGTGAAGGCGGTGGTGACGGCGAAGGACATCGTCGACTTCCCGCTCGACAAGTCCGTCATGCTGGGCATCCAGGACATGCGCTGGATGTGCCGCAACATCATGGCGCGCGAGAAGGCGCTGTTCCACGGCCACCCCGTGGCCGCCGTCGCCGCGATCAGCGAGGAAGTGGCCGAGGCCGCCTGCAAGCTGATCGAGGTGGACTACGAGGTCCTGCCGCACGTCATCGAGATCGAGGACGCGATCAAGCCGGACGCGCCGATCCTGCACGACTTCGTGCGGCATGAGGGCAAGCCGAGCAACATCGCCACCACCATGGTGAACAAGCTGGGCGACGTCGACGCCGGCTTCGCCCAGGCCGACCTGATCATCGAGCGCAGCTTCAAGACACGCCCGGTGCACCAGGGCTACATCGAGCCGCACGCCTGCACGGTCAGCCACGCGGCCGACGGCAAGGTGACGATCTGGTCGTCCAGCCAGGGCCAGTTCATGGTCCGCGCCATGACCTCGCTGCTCACGGGCATTCCGCAGAGCAACATCCGCGCGATCCCGGCCGAGATCGGTGGTGGCTTCGGCGCCAAGACCATCATCTACCTGGAACCCGTGGCGGTGATGCTGGCCAAGAAGTCCGGCCGCCCGGTGAAGATGGTGATGAGCCGCGACGAGGTGTTCCGCGCCACCGGCCCGACCTCGGGCTCGATGAGCACGGTCAAGATCGGCGTGAAGAAGGACGGCAGCATCGTCGCCGCCCAGGGCACCTTCTACCTGCAGGCCGGTGGCCTGCCGGGTTCGCCGCTGCGCGGTCCCGTCGGCTGCTCCTTCTCCCCGTACAACATCGAGAACGTGCTCTCGGTGGGGTATGACGTGGTCTCCAACCGCTCCAAGGTCGCGGCCTACCGCGCGCCTGGCGCGCCGCTCGGCGCCTATGCCACCGAGTGCGTGCTGGACGAGATCGCCGAGAAGCTCGGCATGGACAAGCTGGAGCTGCGGCTGAAGAACACCGCCAAGCCCGGCGGCAAGACCGTGTACGGCGCCACCTTCGGCCAGATTACCTTCAAGGAGACGGTCGAGGCGATCAAGAACCACCCGCACTACACCGCGCCGCTGGACAAGAACCCGTCCAAGGGCGTCGTGCGCGGCCGTGGCGTCGCCTCCGGCTTCTGGTTCAACGCGGGCGGCGAGAGCAGCGCGCAGGTGAACCTGACCGAGGACGGCAACGTCACCGTCACCACCGGCCACCCGGATGTCGGCGGCAGCCGCGCTTCCATCGCCAACGTGACGGCGGAACTGCTGGGCATCGACCACAGCCGGATCTCCGTGCTGATCGGTGACACCTCCTCCATCGGCTTCTCCAACCTCACCGGCGGCAGCCGCGTTACCTTCGCCTCGGCGATGGTGGTCACGCAGTCCACCGAGAAGGTGATCGGCCAGCTGAAGGAGCGCGCGGCGAAGATCTGGAAGATCGACCCCGAGGCGGTGATCTGGGACAATGGCGAGGCGCGCCCGGCCGGCCCGAATGCCGGCCAGTTCCCGCCGCTGACCCTGAAGGAGCTGGCGGCGAAGGCGAACGAGATGGGCGGTCCCATCGGCGCCGGCGTGCAGCTGAACACCACGGGTGCCGACCCCGGCTTCGCCACGCATTGCGTGGATGTTGAAGTGGACGTGGACCTCGGTATCGTCCGCGTGCTGCGCTACACGGCGGCGCAGGATGTCGGCCGCGCGCTGCACCCCAGCTACGTCGAAGGCCAGATCCAGGGCGGCGTGGTGCAGGGCATCGGCTGGGCGTTGTCGGAGGAGTACCTCTACAACGCCAAGGGCCAGCTGGATAACGCCAGCTTCCTCGACTACCGCATGCCGGTTTGCTCCGACGTGCCGATGATCGAGCCGATCATGCTGGAGATCCCGAACCCGAAGCACCCGCAGGGCGTGCGTGGCGTCGGCGAGGCACCGATCGTGCCGCCGCTGGCCGCCATTGCCAACGCCATCCACGACGCGCTGGGCAAGCGGTTCTACAGCCTGCCGATGTCGCCGCCGAAGGTGCTGGAAGTGATCGACGCGCGCTGAGTTGCAGCCTGCGTTGACGAGGGAAGGGGGCGGGTCCGCAGGGGCCCGCCCTTTTTCTATTCTGCGAAGACCGCGATCAGCCCGCCGCCCTCCGGCCCCTGGTGCTCGGCGCCACCGCTGACGAAGAGCTGTCCGGTGCCGGCGACGCCCGCGACCAGGCCGCCCAGCGCGCCGCGCAGGTGGCGCTGCGCGTCCAGGTCGGTGTCGCCCAGCATGGTGTGGCGGGCGCCGCGGATGCTGCCGCGGCGGTCCGGCTCACCCTTCACCAGCACGCAGCGCAAGCGGGCCAGGTCTTCCGGCGCAAGCTGCGGCGTGGCGGGCAGGCCGGCGGCGGCGAAGGCGGCGCAGACGGCGGGCAGATCCAGCGCATCGGCCAGCGGGCGCACCGCCAGGCGCGGCCCGGGCGCCCAGCCGGCACCCTGGCCGAAGACCACCACCTCGTTGCAGGTGACCTCGATGCCCGAGGAGATGCTGGCGCGGTTGCTGTAGCGGCTGAAGTCGTGCAGCAGCGCGGCTTCCAGGTCTTCGCTGACTGACACCTCGCCCAAGGCGAGGGCCACACCCAGCGCGGCGGCGGCGCGGGAGTAGGCCATGGCCGGGCCGGCGGCGGTGCTGCGCGGGGCAGGGTCTTGCGGGCGCAGCGCGGCGGGCTGCACGGCGGGCGCCTTCACCTGCACCAGGGCGACATCGGCCGGGTCCGTGATTCCGGCGTTGGCCATGGCCGCGCGCACCGCTGACGCCACGGCCTCGATCTGCGCGCGGCGGCCAACTTCCCAGGCCGGCGTCGGCACGGAGAAGGCGGTGCCGAGTGCCAGGCCGCTCGCGCCTTCGCCGGGTTGCACGGCGAAGACGGTGTAGTGCGGAGAGAGCACGCCCTCGGTGCCGCCGGAGAGCACGCAGGGCACGCGCGCAGCCAGTGCGGCCGGGGTTTCGCCGGTGAAGCGCGCCAGCAGCAGCATCAGCGACTGGGTGAAGTAGCCGCGGGTGAAGTCGTTGAGGCCGCCATTGCCCTCGGTCTTGCCGATGATCGCACGGACCTCCTCGGCGCGCAGCGTGCCGGCGGCCAACAGGGCTTCCAGCGCGGAAAGGTCGGCGGGGTGCGCCATGGGCAGGCGGTGCAGGGCAAGACGGGGCATGGCGTGGGCTTTGCAAGGCATGCGCCATGCGGATTGGCGTGATCGGGACCGGCGTGGCCGGCTCCCTGTTGCTGGAATGCCTGAGCGACGTGCCAGGCTTCCAGCTCGAAGGCTTCGAGCGGGTGGCGGAGGGCGCGCGGGACGAGGCCGGCACCGGCCTCAACATCTGCCCCAACGCGCTCAAGGCGTTGCGGCTGTACCGCCCGGCGCGGCATCGCGCCCTGCTGGAGGCAAGCCTGCCCTGGCGCCGCTGGTTCATCGACAGTGCTACGGGGGAACGGCTGTTCGACCTGGACCTGCTGGACGTGGCGGAGGAACCCGGCGTGCGGCTGCGCTGGTCCGAACTGTACCGGCTGATGCGCGAACCGGTGGCGCACTGCACGAAGTACGGGCACGAGTTGGTGGCGCTGGAGGAGGATGCCGCCGGGCGCCTGGTGCCGGTGTTCCGGGTAGCTGGCGAAACGGTGCGGCATGGCGGCTTCGACCTGCTGGTGGCCGCCGATGGGCGCTACAGCCAGTCGCGCGTGCTGAGCGCGGGCGAGCCGGTGCCGGAACATCACGGCATCGCGTTGACACGCCTGCTGGTGCCGGATGCGGCGGATTGCCCGTATGACGACTACGGCCAGTGGTTCACCGGCAACAACCGGCTTCTGAGCTACCGGCTGTCCGGCGGTGCGGTCTACATCGCCGGGGCCTTCCCGATCGGCGTTGGCGCCGACTTCACGCCCGAGCAGAAGACCGCCGCTTTCGCGCGCGCGATGTATTTGCCGGCCGAGGGCGAGCCCTGCCCGGCGGTGGCCTGGATGGTGGACCAGACCTGCCGGTTGATCGACCAGGTGCATTGGGCGCGGCTTCAGGTAACGCCGTTGCAGCGCGGCAGCGCCGATGGCCGCGTGCTGTTCCTGGGCGACTGCGCCCACGCCATGGTGCCGACGCTGGGCCAGGGCGCCACCCAGGCGCTGGAGGAAGGCGTGCTGGCGGCGGCGGTACTGAAGCGCGGCGGCGGCGTGGCCGAGATTGCCGCGCTGCGCGACCCGCGCGTCAGCTTCATCCGTGCCTTTTCGGTGGAAGCCACCGACAGCATGCAGCCCGGCGCCGATGCGCTGGCGCTGAGCCGGCACAAGATGCAGCCGGACTTCCTGGCCAAGCTGCGCCGCGCCTACACGGATGTGCCGGAGCTTGTTTGAGCGACTGAATCACGCCTGCTGGCGCAGGCGCCTCGGGCGACCGGGCGTTACTTCCCCGCCCAGTGGATGAAGCGCTTTTCCAGCAGCAGGAAGGTCAGGTTCAGCAGGTAGCCCAGCGCGCCGGCGACGAAGATGACGCCGTACATCAACCCGCTCTCGAACAGCGATTGCGCGACAATGACGCGCTGGCCCAGGCCATCCGTGCTGCCGATGAACATCTCGGCGACCACCACGATGACCAGCGCCAGCGAGACGCCGCTGCGCATGCCCACCAAAATCTGCGGCATGGCTTCCCACAGCATCACGTCGAAGACCACGCGCAGCGGGCTGGCGCCCATGACGCGGGCGGCCAGCAGCCTGGTGCGGCGTGCATTCATCACGCCATAGGCGGCGTTGAACAGGATGACCAACGCGGCCCCGAAGGCGGCGACGGCGATCTTGGTGCCCTCACCAACGCCGAACAGAATGAGGAACAGCGGGAACAGCGCGGAAGCCGGGGTGGAGCGGAAGAAATCCACGACGAATTCCACCGCGCGATAGACGTTCTCCTTCGCCCCCAGCAGCAGGCCGAGCGGCACGCCGATGGCGCAGGCGACGAGGAAGCTCAGCACCGTCCGCGTCACCGTGCGCCACAGGTCGTGCAGCAGAGGACCCTGGGTGAAGGACTTCGCGGTGTCGTTGAAGGTTTCCAGCGGAGACGGCAGCAGCACCGGGTCGGCCAGGCGCAGCAGCACCGCCAGCCACCACAGCGCGATGAAGCCGGCCGCGCCGCCGGCGGGTACCAGCAGCGCCTTCATGCCCCGGCCACCGCGCGGGTGAAGACATCCAGGCAGCGCGCCTTGATGGCGATGAAGTCGGGTGCCGAAAGCGTCGCCGCCTCGCGCGGCCAGGCCAGGTCAACGGCGATGTCGTCCGCCACCAGGGTGGGGCGTCGGGTCAGCATCAGGATGCGGTCGGCCAGGACGATGCTCTCCTCCAGGTCGTGGCTGACCAGGATGGTGGTGGTCTTCCGTGCCTTCAGCACCTGCTGCAGCAGCGTGCGGAGCGACAGCGTGGTCTCGTAGTCCAGTGCGGAGAAGGGCTCGTCGAGGAACAGCACCTCGGGTTCCACCGCCAGCGCGCGCATGATGGAGACCAGCTGCTGCTGCCCGCCGCTGAGCGAATAGGGGTAGGCGTTGAGGTCGAAGCGCACACGGAAATCCGCCGCCAGCGCCTCCAGCCGGCGCTCGATCTCGGCGCGCTTCAGCCCCATGCGGCGCAGCGGATAGCGGATGTTCTCGGCGGCGCGGCGCCAGGGGAACAGCGCCTCGCGGTAGTTCTGGAAGACGTAGCCGATCCGCACCTCATCCACGATGCGGCCGTCGAACAGGATCTCGCCGCCATCGGCCGGCAGCAGGCCCGCGGCCATGTTGATCAGCGTGGACTTGCCGCAGCCATTCGGGCCGAAGATGGCCAGGATGTCGCCGCGCTTCACATCCAGCGAGAAGCCGTCATAGACCGGCACGCCGCCGAAGGCCTTGCGCAGGCCGCGTACGGAAAGCGCGGCCTCACGCGGGGAGATGGCGCTCAAGGCGCCCGCAGCAATTGCGCCGTGGTGATGCGCTCCCGCACCACGCCCTGGGCCACCGCCAAGTCGATGAACTTCTGCAGGTCGGCCAGCATCTGCGGCGTCATCTCGCTGGCCAGGGTGAAGCGTTGCAACGGCATCACGGTGGCCAGCTCGGCCGGGGTGTTCAGGTGGCTGGTCAGCACCTGGCGCGTGGTCAGGTCGCTGCGCACAGCCATCACGGCCTTGCCCCAGGCGGCGGCGTAGCGCTTGGCCACGTCGTGCCGCGTCTCCAGGAACTTGCCGGAGAAGCCGGCGCCCGAGGCAAAGGCGAAGGCGTCGCGCCGGCCCAGCATGTGCGTGGCGATGACGCCGGCCTCAAGCCGCTGCATGGCGCCGTTGCGCACGCCGATGGTGGCGACGGGCTCCAGCGTATAGGCCGCGTCGAACTGGCCGGACTGCATGGCGCCGACATGCTGGCCCATGGGCTGCTCGACCAGGGTGTAGTCTCGGTTCTCAACCAGGCCGACGGCGGCCAGCGCGCCGCGCGCACCCGCCAGGTTGCCGGGGCCGGGGGCGGAGATGATGCGCGCGCCCTTCAGGTCCGTCAGCACCTTGGCCGGGCTGCCCGGGCGGACGACGAATTGCTCCATCTGGTATTCGGCGTTCTGGCCGTTGATGGAGAAGAACAGCACCGAATTGGCGCGGCGGCTGTTGATGTTGGCGGCTTCCAGCGTCACCAGGTTGGTGCAGGCCTCGGCGTCGCCGGTCACAAGCGACTGCACGATAAGCGGATGCGTCGCCAGCGGCGTGCCCACGGGCTCGATGCCGACTTCGGCGAAGTAGCCGCGGGTCACGGCGACCCAGTAGGGCAGGGTGGAGGCGGCGTCGAAGGTCGCGACCTTCACGGTATCCGCGGCGCGGGCGGTGCCGATGACGAAGGGCGCGGCGACAGCGCCCAGCAGCAGGGAACGACGATGCATCAGCCAAGCCTCGGGTAGGTGGTTGCGTCGAAGAAGCTGCTGCCGGCGACGTAGCGGCGGCCGTCGCTCATGTCCGGAGAGGCTCCGGTCTCGAAGTTGCCGTCGAAGGTCAACTCAAGCTGCACGCCGGAGGGGTCGTAGACGAAGAGCTGCCAGAGCGTGGTGCCCGGCACCAGGAACTCCCGCCAGTCCAGCCCATGCGCGCGGAAGCGGGCGATGTAGGAGTGGTAGCCGCGGCAAGCCAGCGACACATGGTCGATGGCGGCGGTGCCGGACGGCGCGATGCCATCGGCCCCCAGGGCCGGGCCGCCGGCATAGATGTGCATGATGGCCGGACCACCGGGCAGCGGAATGCCGAGCCAGGCGCCGGGATAGCCGAAATCCGGCCGGAACACGGACACCAGCCCGAGCACCTTGGTATAGAAGGTGACGGTGGCATCCAGGTCGTTGGTCTTGATCGCCACGTGGAACAGCCCGGCGACCATGGGCGCGATGCTTGTCTCGGTCATGCATCCTGTGCAGCAACCGCCGTGCCAACGGCCAGGGCGCGGCCTGTGGCGCGGGCACGCAGCGGATGACCAAAACGCCGGCAATCGGTGCCGCCATTGCCCGCCGAAGCGCCGCTGCGTTGACGCCGCCGGCGCGGGACCGTAATCGGCGGCGGCAAGCACGTCAGGAACCGGAATTGAAGGCCGCGCCGAAGACCATCCGGGCCGAGCAGGCCGCGCTGACCGTCTCCCGCCCCGCGCTGCTGAACGGCGGCAGCGACCGCGACTTTCGGCTGCTGGTGCACAACCTGTTCGGCTTCCTGGCGCGGCACGAGGCGATCCGCGAGGGCCACGCCGCCTATATCGGCCTGGTCGGCATCGAGTACACGATCCTGATCTCGATCGCGCATCTTTCCGCCGAGGGCGATGTCAGCATCCGCACCGTGGCGGACCACCTGCACCTCAGCGGTGCCTTCGTCACCACCGTGACCAAGCGGCTGCTGGCCAAGGGGCTGGTGGACAAGGCGATGGACCCGAGCGACCGGCGCCGGCTGTGCCTGACCGTGACGGCCGAGGGCCGCGCGCTGCTGGAGCAGCTGGCGCCGACCCAGCGCCAGGTGAACGACGTGGAGTTCGAGAGCCTGACCGCCGAGGACTTCCAGCGGCTCTCCGCCATGGTCGCGCGGCTGCTGGACGGCAGCGAGCGCGCGCTGGCCCTGCAGCGCGCGTTGGCGGCGGCTTCAGCCCAGCGGCGGTGAGGTCCGCTCCAGCACCTGGTCCACCAGCCCGGTCGCGCCGGCCCAGTCCGCGGTGCGGAAGGCGTGGCCGCGGGTGACGAACTGGGCGCCGGCGTAGAACATCTCGTACTGTTGGTGCCGAGAGGCGTATTCGCTGCCCACCGCGTCCCAGGCCAGCTTGAGGAAGCGCACCCGCTCATCCGGGCTCATCGCCGCCGAGACCTGGGTGCTGCGGATGATCTTCGCCATCTCCGCATTGGCGTAGTCCTTCACCGAGGAGGGCAGCATGATCAGCGAGCCGCCGGCGAGTTCGCGGATGCTGGCGACGAAGCTGCCGTACAGCTCCTGCGTGTGCACCTGCGCGGCGTAGACCAGATGCCGGTCCGGCACGAAGTAGGGGCCGCGCATCTTCCCCGCGGCCTCGATGCCATACAGCATGGCCTGCACCACGGAGGCCTGGGAGGCCATCTTGCCCAGCAGGTCGCGCACCGGCGGCATGTTGATGGTGCCGATGGTTTCCGTGACGCGGCGGGCGATGCCGAGCAGGAAGCGCAGCTTCACCGTCAGCCGGATCTGCGCCTGGTAGTTCTGGTAGATATGGCCGGGCGTATCGTGGAACTGGGCGCGGCAGAGGTCCGGGTTGCGATGATGGAACACCCGGTCCCACGGCACCTTCACGTCGTCGAAGAACAGCACCGCGTCGTTCTCGTCGAAATGCGTCGCCAGCGGGTTGTCGAAGGCGCTGACCGCGTGCTGCTCGTAGCTCTTGCGGGAGAGCACCTTCAGGCCCTTGGTGTTCATCGGCAGGCCGCAGGCGAAGGCGAGGTTCTCCTCGCCGGGCTTCAGCGGCTGCAGGCTGGCGACGAAGACCTCGTTGGCCATGATGGAACTGGTGCCGAGCATCTTGGCGCCACGGATGGTCAGGCCGCCGGCGTCCTCGTCCACGATCGAGGCAACCAGGTCATCGCCCTGCTGCTGGCCCCAGTCCTTGGAGCGGTCGGCCTGCGGGTTGATGATGACGTAGGTCAGGAAGGCGTCTGCGGCGCGCATCTGGGCGTAGTAGTCGCCCAATACGGCGGCACCGCGCGCATCCTGCGCCGCGATGACGTCCAGCCCCATCACCTGGCCGCCCAGCGCGGAGGCGACATGGTCCGGCGAGCGGCCGAGGAAGCCGCCGCTGAGTTCCGCCCAGGCCACCAGGGCCTCCCGGCGCTGCACCAGCTCGGCAAAGCTGGTGGGCAGTTGCCAGGCGCGGTTGACGCGATGGCCCTGCGGGTCGGCAAAGGTCATCTTCTCCAGGTTTTCCGGCCGGGCCTGGTAGTCGTACATCGCGGCGGCAGCGGCGCAGGCGTTGCGGAAGGCCGGATGGGTGGTGACATCGGCCACCTGCTCACCTTCCAGGAAGACCGCGCGGCCATCCCGCAGGCTGGCCAGGTGCTGGGCGCCATCCTTCACCGTGGCGCCGATCCGGGTGGTGACGTTCATGGCGGGGTTCCTGCGCTGGGAGCCTAGGGAAATAGCTTCGCAAGAAAGCTATTCGCTTCCCGGGCGCGGTTGCAAGGGCCATCTGCGGCGGCAACAAGGCGCTTGCCAAATGGCTTCGGTTGCAAGGTAATGCCGCAAGGGCGCCGCATTGCCCGGCATAAGGGAGTGTGGGCATGCGCCTGGTCATGCGCCGCTGGTTCACCATGGTGGACCACAAGATCACCGAAGCCGACCGCACCGATGGCGGCCCGCCGCTGCGCCGGGTCGCTGCCATTGCCGTGCTGGCAAACCCCTATGCCGGGCAGGGCTTCGTGGCCGACTTGGCGCCGGCCATCGCGGCCAGCGAGGCGCTTGGCGAGGAACTCGCGGCCATCGCCATGCAGGCCATGGGCGACTTTCCGGTGGAAAGCTACGGCAAGGGCGGCATCGTCGGGCTGGGTGGCGAGCAGGAGCATGTGAACGCGCTGCTGACCACCACCTTTGCCGAGCCGTTGCGGAAAGCGGTGGGCGGCGGCGCGGCGTGGATATCCTCCTTCACCAAGCGCGGCGCGCCGGGCAGCAGCATCGACGTGCCGATGGCGCACAAGGACGCGCTGTATGTCCGCAGCCACTATGACGGCATGTCCCTGACGCTGCCGGATGCGCCGCAGGCCGACGAGGTGGCGCTGATCGTCTGCCTGGCCAATCGCGGGCGGATCAACGCGCGGGTGGGCGGGCTGGCAGCCGGGAAGATCGAAGGCAAGGACGGGCTGCGCTGATGCGCACCGCCATCGTCAACCTGGGCGGGCTCTGCACCGGGGACTACCTGAACCCGCTTATCCAGGCCGATGGCATCCTGATGGAAGCCGGGCGAATCACCGCCATCGGCACGCTGACGGCGGCGCAGACCGAGGCCTGCGACGTGGTGATCGACGCCGGCGGCACCATCGCCGCGCCGGGGCTGATCGACAGCCATGTCCACATCACCTTCGGCGACTATACGCCGCGCCAGCGCACCGTCGGCTTCCTGGAAAGCTACCTGCATGGCGGCGTCACCTGCGCCATCACCGCCAGCGAAGTGCATGTGCCCGGCCGCCCGAAGGACCCCGCCGGGGTCAAGGCGCTGGCCCTGGCGGCGCGGGCCTGCTTCCTCAACTACCGGCCCGGCGGCATGCGGGTGCATGCCGGCAGCATCATCCTGGAACCTGGCCTGACCGAGGCCGACCTGAAGGAGATCGCCGCCGCCGGCATCTGGCTGGCCAAGGCAGGCTTCGGCGCCTTCGAGACCCCCTACGGCTACGCGCCGCTGATGCACGCGGCACGCGAAGCCGGCATGGTCACCACCATGCATACCGGCGGCTCCTCCATCCCCGGCTCGTCCGGCATCTGGGCAGAGCATGTGCTGGCCAGCAACGCGCATGTCTCCTTCCACGTGAATGGCGGGCCGGTGGCGATGCCGGATGCCGGCTTTCCGCGCCTGGTGAATGAGAGCGACGTGGCGATGCAAATCTGCACCGCCGGCAACCTGCGCACCGCGCTGCTGACCGCGCGCCTGCTGGAGGAAGCGAAGCAGCCGGAACGCCTGCTGATCGCCACGGATACGCCGACCGGCAGCGGGATCATGCCGCTGGGCATGCTCTACACCATCAGCCACCTGGCTTCCCTTGGTGGCATGGCGCCGGAAGCGGCCATTGCCGCCGCCACGGGCAACAATGCGCGGGTCTACCGGCTGAACAGCGGCATCCTGGCGCCCGGCCGCGACGCCGACGTGATCCTACTGGATGCCTGCGCCGGCGGTGCCTGCGATGACGCGCTCTCGGCCTTGCGCAACGGCGACATTCCCGCCGTCGGCGCGGTGGTGACGGATGGCGTGCCGCGCTTCGTCGGCCGCAGCCGCAACACGCCGGGCACCACGCGCAGCGTTCGCGTGGCACGCTGCGTGCTTCCCATGAGTTTCGACGCTTCCGCGCATTGAGGGCATCCCGATGACGATTTCCCGCCGTTTGCTGCTGGCCACGCCGGCCCTGATGCTGGCGCGTCCCGGCGCCTCCCAGGCGCGCTTCGCCGGGCTGGAAGTGAAGCTGGGCGCCATCGTGCCCAGCAGCGGCCCCTTCGCGGAATGGGGGCGCACCAACACCGTGGCGCTGCGCATGGTGGAGGAGCAGGTCAATGCCGGCGGCGGCATCGGCGGCGCCAAGCTGAGCATCGCCATCTACGACGACGCCGCCCGCCCGGCGCAGGCCGCCAACCTGGTGCGCAAGCTGGCGGATGACGACAAGGTGCTGGCCATCGCCGGCCCACTGACCAGCAGCGCTTGCGAAGTGGCCTTTCCGGTGGCCAACCAGGCCAAGCTGGTGGCTTGCAGCCAGGCGTCGTCCAAGCCCGGCACCGCCGCGGCCAACCGCCCTTGGGCCTTCCGCAACACCATCGATGAAGCGGTGCTGCTGAAGACCTCGCTGCCCTGGTTCAAGCGGACCTATTCGGTCGAGACCATCGCCATCATCTACGACGCCAAGGACGCCAACTCGGTCGCGCTCGGCAGCCGGATCATGCCGGAGATGCTGAAGGAGAACGGCATCCGCCTTCTGAACGAGGGCTCGCTGGCCACCTTCAACACCGGCGATATCGACGTCTCCGCGCAGATC
The DNA here is from genome assembly GCA_947455205.1 of Acetobacteraceae bacterium. Taxonomy (GTDB): domain Bacteria; phylum Pseudomonadota; class Alphaproteobacteria; order Acetobacterales; family Acetobacteraceae; genus CAIMOR01. The sequence continues at coordinate 120,047 of CANGNF010000007.1, forward strand.
ACCGCGCTGAAGGCGCTGAACCCCGCCGCGCTGGTCGTGGCCGCCGACTACTCGCAGGCTGTGACGGTGCTGCGGGAAATGCGGCGTCAGGGCTTCATCAAGCCGGTCATCGGTGGCACGCCGCTGATCTCCTCGGCCATCCTGCGCGCCGCGCCGGAAATCCCGGTGGTGTCCTGCGCCACCTATTACGCGGGTCAGCAGGGCGAGAAGGTGCAGCGATTCACCAACGCGCTGCAGCCGCGGCTGCGTGCCACCGCCGGCCTGCCGGCGACGATCGAGCCGAGCATGTACGACGCCCACATGGCCGAGATTGTCGGCATGTACACCGACGCCGTGCTGCGCGGTGGGCTGACGCTGAAGCCGGCCGACCTGGAGAGCGACCGCGCGAAGCTTCGCGCCCACCTGGAGAAGCTGAGCGGCTATGAGGGCCTCTCCGGCCCGATCCATTTCGCCGAGACCGGCGACGCGGTGAAGGTGTTCTTCACCGTGGTCGGCCAGAACGGCAGCTGGACCGAGAAGGTCCGTGGCTGCAGCACCTCCGGCAGCCTGACCTGCTGACCCTGTGCTGCTGCAACAACTGGTCAATGGGCTGACGCTCGGCGCGGTCTATACGTTGGTGGCGCTTGGCTTTTCGCTGGTCATGGGGGTGCTGGGCATCCTCAACCTGGCGGTGGCGGAACTGTTCATGCTCGGCGGCTATGTCGGGCTGACGCTGATGCTGGATGGCCAGCCGCTGCTGGTCGGCCTCGGCGCCGCGGCGCTGTTCACCGGCCTGCTGGGCGTGGTGGTGGAGCGGGTGGCCTACCAGCCGCTCCGCAACGCGCCACCCATTGCGCCGCTGCTGTCCACGCTGGGCTTCTCCGTCATCTTCCAGACCGTGGCGACCAATGTGTGGGGCAGCGACCCGCTGCTGCTGCCGCCGGAGCTGATGGACGGGCGCTACCAGCTGGGCAGCATCTCGGTCGGCCAGGCGCAGCTGGTGGTGATGGCGACGGCGGTGGGCATGGTGGCGGTGCTGGCGCTGGTGATGCGGCACACCCGCTTCGGCTACGGGCTGCGCGCCATTGCCGAGAACCGCGATGTGGCGCGGCTGCTGGGCGTGCCGGCGCCGCTGGTCACCTCTGGCGCCTTCGCGCTGTCGGGGGCCATGGCGGGCGTGGCCGGCGTGCTGATTGGGCTGCACTACGGCGCGCTGACGCCCTTCGTCGGTGTCGAGGTTGGGTTGAAAGCCATTGCGGTGATGGTGGTCGGCGGCACCACCAGCATCTGGGGCGTGCTGCTGGCCGGGCCGCTGCTGGGCGTGCTGGAGGTGATGACCGTCGCCTTCGGCGGCGCCGCCTTCCGCGACATGACGGTCTATGGGCTGATGATCCTGACGCTGCTGCTGCGGCCGCAGGGCCTGCTTGGGCGCGCCGGCGGGGCGCAGCGGGTATGATCTCCTCCTACGCCGCCGGGTTGCTGGCGGAGATCGGCATCGCCAGCATTGCCGCGCTCAGCGTCTATGTCATCCTGGCGGTCGGGCAGCTCTCGCTCGGCAATGCCGCCTTCATGGCCTGTGGCGCCTACACCGCCAGCGTGCTGACGGTGGAGCATGGCGTTCCCATTCCGCTCGCCATCGCCGCGGGCGCGGTGGTCAGTGGCGTGCTGGGGCTGGTGGTCGGCTTTCCCGCGCTGCGGCTGCGCGGCATCTACCTGGCCATGGCCACGCTGGGCTTTGGCGAGATGACCCGCAGCTTCTTCCTCTCGCTGGACGCCACCGGCGGCGCGGCCGGGTACTCCGGTATGCAGCGGCTGTCGCTCGGCGGCATCTGGGCCTGGGTGCTGCCGTTGCTGGCGCTGGTGCTGCTGGCCGAACGGTCCCGCCTGTGGCTGGCGCTGAATGCGGTGCGGGATGACGAGACGGCGGCGCGGCTGCTCGGGCTCAACACCGTGGCGCTGAAGCTGGGCGCGTTCAGCGCGGCGGCGGCGCTGGCGGGCATTGCCGGCGGGCTGTTCGCGCATTGGCACATCTTCATCGAACCCGGTGCCTTCAACCTGGACCGCTCCACCGAGATGGTGCTGGCGGTGGTCCTGGGCGGCTCCACCATCGCGCTCGGCCCGGTCTTCGGCGCCGCGGCGCTGGCCTTGGCGCCGGAAGCACTGCGCTTCATCGCCGATTGGCGGCTGGCGGCCTTCGGCGCGGTGCTGATCGTCATCCTGCTGCTGCGGCCGCAGGGGATCATCGACAAGCGCCTGCTCAGGGCGTTGAAGCCATGAGCCTGCTGTCACTTACCGGCGTCACCTGCCGCTTCGGCGGCATCACCGCGCTGAACAACCTGACGCTGGACCTGCCGCAGGGTGCCATAACCGGCGTCATCGGGCCGAATGGCGCGGGCAAGACCACGCTGTTCAACTGCATCACCGGCGCGTATCGGCCCAGCGAGGGCGAAATCCGCCTGCGCGGCGAAAGCCTGGTCGGCCTGGCGCCGCATCGCATCGCCCGGCTGGGGGTCGCCCGCACCTTCCAGAACATCCGGCTGTTCCCCTCCATGACGGTGTGGGAGCATTTGATGGTGGTGCAGCGCGGCGGCGGACTGCGCGCCGCGCTGGCGCCACTGGGCCTTTCCGGCGCCGCGCCGCGTCGGCGGGCGGAGCAGGCGCTGGAACGCTTCGGTCTGGCGCCGTTCCGCGACCGTCTGGCGACCACGCTGCCCTATGGCGTCATGCGCCGCGTCGAACTCGCGCGCGCGCTGACGGCGGAACCGTCCCTGCTGCTGCTGGACGAACCCGTCGCCGGCATGAACCACGAGGAAGCCGCCAGCCTGGCGACGCTGCTGCACGGGCTGGTGGCGGAGGGACTGACCCTGCTGCTGATCGAGCACGACATGGGCTTCGTCGAACAGCTCTGCCAGCAGGTGCATGTGCTGGACTTCGGTACGCTGATCGCCAGCGGCACACCCGCGGAAGTGCGCCGCATCCCCGCCGTCATCGACGCATATCTGGGGGTGGAGGGCTGATGCTGGCGGTGCAGGGCCTGTCCGTCCGCTACGGCCCGATCCAGGCGGTGCGCGAGCTTTCGCTGGAGGTGCGCCCGGGCGAGATCGTCGCCCTGATCGGCGCCAATGGCGCGGGCAAGACCAGCGCGGTGAAGGCCATCGCCGGGTTGCTGCCGCATGGTGGTAGCGTCACGCTCTCCGGCAAGCCGCTGCCGCGCCGGGCGGAACGCGCGCTGCGGGCCGGGTTGGCGCTGGTGCCGGAGGGCAGGGGCATCCTCGGCCAGATGACGGTGGCCGAGAACCTGCGGATGGGCGGCTATGCCCGGCGCGACCGCGCCAGCCTGCCGGCCGCGATCGAGGAACAGATGCGGCGCTTTCCCATCCTGGGGGAACGCCGCGACCGGCTGGCCGGCCTGCTGAGTGGCGGCGAGCAGCAGATGCTGGCCATCGCCCGCGCGCTGCTGAGCGCGCCGCGGCTGCTGGTGCTGGACGAACCCTCGCTGGGCCTGGCGCCGATCATGGCCGCGCGCATCTTCGCGCTGGTGGAGGAGTTGCGGGCCGGCGGCATGGCGATCCTGCTGGTCGAGCAGAAGGCGCGCCAGGTGCTGAAGATAGCCGACCGCGCCTACGTGCTGGAGACCGGCAGCCTGCGCGCCAGCGGCACCGGGGCGGAGCTGGCAGCACAAGGCCTGCTCAGCGACGCCTTCATGGCGGCCGGCGCGGGCTGAAGCGCGGGCAACCTGCCTGCGAAACGGGCAGCGCCGCGTTGCGCGGTCCCAGCCACCTAAGCCCTGACGCTGCGTCAGCCCCGGCACGCCGCTTGCTGTCACCGAGACGAGGCCGCCGCGCGGTGGCCAGGACGTCCGGGACCAGACATGCACCTGACCCTTTCCTTGACCGGCCATGGCTTCCACCCCGCGGGCTGGCGGCAGTCCTCGGCCCCGGCGATCCCCAACTATCGCGCCCAGGTGCAGCGCGCGGAGTCCGCGGGGCTGGACGCCGTGCTGCTGGGCCCGGCGCTCGGCAGCCCCGGCCTGCTGCTCTCCGGCGGTGCCGATGCGATGCAGCTGGACCCGATGCCGCTGCTCGGTTCCCTGGTGCCGCAAAGCCGCGTCATCGGCCTCGGCGCCTCGGTGTTCATGAGCCACACCGAGCCGTTCCACACTGCCCGCGCCTTCGCCGTGCTGGACAATCTCTCGGCCGGCCGCGCCGCCTGGTGCGTGGATACGCGGCAGCTGGACTACGCGGCGGCCGACTTCGCCCACCTGCCGCTGCCCGCCACCACGGCGGCGCGCTACGCCAGGGCGCTGGAATACATCCTGGTGGTGAAGCAGCTGTGGGACAGCTGGCAGGACGACACCATCATCGCCGACAAGGCGTCTGGCATCTTCGCGCACGGCACGCGGGTGCATCGCATCGACCACGCCGGCGAGTACTTCACGGTGCGCGGGCCGCTGACCGCCATTCGCCCACGCCAGGGCCGCCCGGTGATCGTGCAATGGGACATGAGCGCTGAGGGCCTGGCGCTGGCGGCGGCCACGGCGGATGTTTTCCTGGCAAGCTGTGCAACGCTGGAGGAGGCGAAGGCCTTCAGCGCCAGCCTGCGCGCCGCCACCGCCACCGCCGGGCGCGACCCGGCGGAGTTGCGCGTGCTGCTGAACCTGACGCCGATACTGGCCGCGACCGGTCCCGCTGCCGAGGCGCGGGCCACGGACTTGGATGCCACCGTACCGCCCGCCGCCGCGCAGGCGCTGCTGGCCGAAGCCGGCGAGGACGGCCCCCGCTCCGGCCTGCGCTTCATCGGCACCGCTGCCGCGCTGGCCGAGCAGATGGGGGCCTGGGTCGCCGCCGGCGCCTGCGATGGCTGGAACCTGCGCCCCGCCGTGCTGCCGGACGACCTGGGCCCGCTGCTGAGCGAGCTGGTGCCGGCGCTGCAACGCGCCGGCCACCTGCGTAACGCCTATGCCGGCGCCACGCTGCGCGAGCATCTCGGCCTCGCCCGCCCCGCCAATCCGAACGCCGCCTGAAGGCCGGGAGCATCGCCATGGCAACGCCGCCCAAGCAACTCCATTTCGGCCTCTTCACCTATCCCGGTGGGCACCACATCGCCGGCTGGCGCCACCCCAGCACGCCGTCGTCGGAGCTGATGACGTTGGATTTCTGGCGCAACATGGCGCAGCTGGGGGAGCGGGGTAAGTTCGACCTCTTCTTCGTCGGCGATACGCTGTTCACGCGCGAGAAGGATGGTCGCTTCTTCGGCCGCCAAGCGTTCTCCAACCCGGACCCGGTTTCGCTCTGCTCGGTGGTCTCGGCGGTCACCGAACGCATCGGCGTGGTCGCCACGCTGTCCACCACCTATCACGAGCCCTACGCGATCGCGTCCAAATTCGCCACGCTGGACCATGTCTCGGGCGGCCGCGCCGGGTGGAACATCGTCACCACCTGGGAGGATCGGGCGTCGCAGAATTTCAGCCGCGCGACAGCGCTGCCGAAGGATGACCGCTACGCCCGCGGTACCGATTTCATGCGCGCCTGCACCGCGTTGTGGGACAGCTGGGGCGACGACGCCATGCTGATGGACCGTGCCGGCGGCCGCTTCCTCGACCCCTCGCGTATCCAGGCGGTGCACCACCGCAGCGACAGCTTCGATGTCGCCGGCCCGCTGCGCCAGCCGCGCCCGCCGCAGGGCTGGCCGGTGTTGGTGCAGGCCGGCGCCTCGCCACCAGGCCGGCGCTTCGCCGCACAGATCGCGGAGGCGATCTTCACCGCCCAGACCAACATGGCGGAAGCCCAGGCCTTCCGCAGCAGCACCCACGCGCTGATGGCGGAATACGGCCGCCCGCCGGAAGCGGTGGTCATCATGCCCGGCCTCTCCCCACTGGTGGCGGATACCGAGGCCGCGGCCAAGCGGCTGGAGGAGGAACTGGCCGAGTTGGTGCATCCGGAAGTGGCGATCTGGATGCTGAGCGAGAACCTCTACTTCAACTTCTACGACCGCGATCCCGACGACCCCATGCCGATCGAGGAGGTGCGCGCCAGCCGCACGCCGACCTCCAATGGCGAGAGCATTCTGCGCGCCTGCGCCCGCGGCAACCTGACCATCGGCGAGGCGGCGCGGCATGTGGCGCGGTCGCGGGCGCACCAGAGCTTCGTCGGCACGCCGGAGCAACTGGCCGACCTGATGCAGACCTGGCTGGAGGCCGGCGCCTGCGACGGCTTCAACCTGCTGCCGCCCTACTTCCCGACGCAGCTGAAGGTCTTCGTCGAGGAGGTGGTGCCGGTGCTGCAACGCCGCGGCATCTATCGCCGGGACTATGAGGGCACGACGCTGCGCGAGCATCTCGGCCTGAAGCGCCCGCCGGGCCGCCACGCCGGGTGAGCGCGCCGCTGCTGGACGTGCGCGGGTTGGCCGTGGGCTTCGCCGGCGAGGACGGGCTGGTGCCGGCCGTGCAGGGCGCCAGCTTCGCGCTTGGGGCGGGGGCGTGCCTGGGCATTGTCGGCGAGTCAGGCTCGGGCAAGAGCGTCGCGGCGCTGAGCGTGATGGGGCTGCTGCCGCCGGCCACGGCGCGCATCACCGGCGGCAGCGTGCTGCTGGACGGGCGCGACCTGCTGGCGCTGACGCCCGAGGCACGGCGGCAACTGCGCGGCGGCGAGATCGCAATGATCTTCCAGGAGCCGATGACCTCGCTGAACCCGGCCTTCACCATCGGCGACCAGATCGCCGAGGCGATCCGCGCGCATGCGCCGATGAGCGCGGCGGCGGCGCGGGAGCGGGCCATCGCGCTGCTGCGCCAGGTTCGCATCGCCTCACCGGAAAAGCGCTACGACGAATACCCGCATCGGCTTTCCGGTGGCATGCGGCAGCGGGTGATGATCGCCATCGCCCTGGCCGGCAACCCGCGGCTGCTGATCGCCGACGAGCCGACGACCGCGCTGGATGTGACGGTGCAGGCGCAGATCGTGGCGCTGCTGCGCGACATCCAGCGAGAGCGCGGCACCGCGATCCTGCTGATCTCGCACAACCTGGGCCTGATCGCCGGCCTGGCCGACGAGATTGCGGTGATGTACGCCGGCCGCGTGCTGGAACACGGCCCGGCCGCGCGCATCCTGGCGCATCCGGAACACCCCTACACCATCGGCCTGCTGGGCGCCGTGCCGCGCGCCGCGCCGGGCGAGGCGCCGCTGGTGGGCATCGAGGGCAGCGTGCCCGACCCGCGCCACCCGCCGCCGGGCTGCGTCTTCCAGCCGCGCTGCCCCTTCGCCGAGGCACGCTGCGCCGAGGCCGCGCCGCCGCTGCGCGCGCTGGCGCCAGGCCACCACGCCGCCTGCCATCTGGCGCCGCTGGAGCCCGTGGCATGAGCCCGCCGCTGCTGCGCGTGCGCGGGCTGCGCAAGGAGTTCGCGATCGGCGGCCTGTTCTCCGGCGGGCGCGGCAAGGTGGTTGCGGTGGACGGCGTCTCCTTCGACCTCGACGCCGGCGAGACGCTGGGCCTGGTGGGCGAGAGCGGCTGCGGCAAGTCCACCACCGGGCGCCTGATCCTGCGCCTGGTGGAGCCGACCGCGGGCAGCGTGCAACTGCGCGGCGAGGAGCTTACCGGGCTGAAGCCGCACGCGATGATCGCGCATCGCCGCAACATGCAGCTGATCTTCCAGGATCCCTACAGCTCGTTGAACCCGAGCATGACGGTGCGCGAGATCATCGGCGAGCCGCTGCAGGTGCATGGCATCGACACCACGCCGGGCATAGATGGCCGCGTCGCGGAGTTGCTGACGCTCGTCGGCCTTGGCCCGCAGCACATGCGGCGCTTCCCGCATGAGTTCAGCGGCGGCCAGCGGCAACGCATCGGCATCGCCCGCGCGCTGGCGCTGGAGCCGCGGCTGATCATCTGCGACGAGCCGGTGAGCGCGCTGGATGTCTCGGTGCAGGCGCAGATCCTGAACCTGCTGCGGCGGTTGCAGGCGCAGACGGGCGTGGGCCTGCTGTTCATCTCGCACGACCTCATGGCGGTGCGCTACATCGCGCAGCGCGTGGCGGTGATGTACCTGGGCCGCCTGGTGGAGACGGCACCGACCACGACGCTGTTCGCCGCGCCGCTGCACCCCTACACCCGCGCGCTGCTGGATGCGGTGCCGGCACCGGAGCACGGCGCCGCGCCCCGCCCGCTGCTGGATGGCGAGTTGCCGAGCCCGCTGGCGCCGCCCACCGGCTGCCACTTCCATCCGCGCTGCCCCTTCGCCACGGCACGCTGCGTCGCGGAGGCGCCGGCGATGACGGAAGTCTCGCCGGGCCACGGCGTTGCCTGCCACCACGCCGCGACGCTGCCGGCCTGGCCCGGCCTGAGCCCCGCCCTGACCCGCCCACCAGAGCCGCGCCTGGCGCGGCTGCTCGCCCGTTTCCACGCCTGAGATAAGGAGCCGCCCGATGCGCATCCTGGCCCTGCTGCTGATGCTGTGTTGTGGAACCGCCGCGATGGCGCAGGGCACCCTGCGGATCGGCATCGGCGACGACCCCGACGCGCTGGACCCCACGCTGAACCGCGCTGCGAGCGGCCGTCAGCCGCTGACCGCGGTGTGCGACAAGCTGTTCGATGTGACCACGGAGTTGAAGCTGGAACACCAGCTGGTAACCGCGCACGAGATCGCGGCCGACGGGCTTTCGGTGACGCTGAAGCTGCGCGAGGGCGTGCGCTTCCATGACGGCGAGAGCTTCGACGCCGAGGCCGTCGCCTTCAACCTGAACCGCCACCTGACCATGCAGGGCAGCCTCCGCCGCACCGAACTTGCGGCCTTGGCGGGCACCGAGGTGGTGGACGCGCACACCATCCGCCTGCTGCTGAAGAGCCCGCAGGCCTACCTGCTGCTGATCAACCTGGCGGAACGCGCGGGCATGATGGTTTCGCCCAAGGCGGCACGCGATGCCGGCGAGCGCTTCGCGCTGCATCCGGTCTGCGCCGGCGCCTTCCGCTTCGTCGAGCGGGTGCCGCAGGGCCGCATCGTGGTGCAGCGCTACGACGGCTATTGGAACCGCGCCAACATCCACCTGGACCGGGTGGAATACCTGCCGATCAGCGACAGCACCGTGCGCCTGGCCGGGCTGCGTTCCGGCGAACTCCAGATCGCCGAGCGGCTTTCCCCCACCGACCTGCCGCAGTTGCGCGGCGACGCACGCGTGACTGCAGTGGCAACACCTGACCTCGGCTTTCACTCCATCCGCTTCAACATGTCCAACGGCCCGCGCCAGCGCATCTTCGGCGGCGACATCCGCATCCGCCAGGCGGTGGAATTGGCGATCGACCGGCGCGCTATGGTGCAGGCGCTGTTCGAGGACCAGTACACCGCCGGCAACCAGTTCGTCGGGCCGGAGAGTGCGTACTATGACAAGGCCCACCCGGTGCCCGCGCGCAACGTCGCCCGCGCCCGCGCCCTGCTGCGGGAAGCCGGGCAACCCAACCTGACCTTCACGCTGCTGGTTCCTTCGGAGCGGGAGCGCCAGGAGGCTGCACAGATGGTGCAGGCCATGCTGGCCGAAGCCGGCATCACCATGAAGCTGGAGACGCAGGACAACACCTCCCTGCTCGCGTCCTCCCAGCGCGGCCAGTTCGACGCGGTGTTCAGCTTCTGGAGCGGCCGGCCGCATCCGGATGGCAACAGCTACTCACACTTCGCCTGTGCCGGCCCGCTGAACGACAGCCGCTACTGCAACCCGGAACTGGACGCGCTGCTGACCCGCGGGCGCGAGGCAACCGACGAGGCCGAGCGCGTGCGTGTGTACCAGCAGGCGAACGCCTTGCTGGTGCGGAATGTGCCGCATGTGGTGGTGTGGCACCGCCGCACCTTCACCGGCCTCAGCAAGCGGTTGGCCGGCTTCATCCCGCATCCGGACAGCACCATCCGCCTGGTCGGCCTGCGGCTGAACTGATGCGCTTCCTGCTCTTCCTCGGCCAGCGGCTGGCGTTGACGGTGCCGACGCTGCTGATCCTCTCGGTGCTGGTTTTCGCCTTGCAGCATTTGCTGCCCGGCGACCCGGCGCTGGCCTTGGCTGGGGAGGACATGGACCCCGACGTGGTCGCGGAAATCCGCCATCGCTACGGCTTCGACCTGCCGATATGGCACCAGTACTGGAACTGGCTGCTGGCGGCGTTGCAGGGCGACCTGGGCATGTCGCTGCGCAACAGCATGAGCGTGGTGCAGTTGCTGCTGGGCAAGCTGGGCATCACGCTGCAACTGGCCGTCGCCTCCATGGTGCTGGCGCTGGTCATCGGCATTCCCTTGGGCGTCCTGGCGGCGGCGCGGCCGGGCAGCTTCGCCTCGCTGGCCGCCAGCGGCTTTGCGCTGTCGGGCATCTCGGTGCCGCATTTCTGGTTGGGCATCATGCTGGTGCTGGCGTTCTCGGTGAACCTCAACTGGTTCCCGTCCTCCGGCTACACGCCCTTCGCGGAGGACCCCGGGCGCTGGGCGATGGGGCTGGTGCTGCCGGCCTTCGTGCTGGGCACCGGCATTGCCGGCGTGCTGATGCGCCACACCCGCAGCGCCATGCTGCAGGCGCTGGGCAGCGACTACATCCGCACCGCCCGCGCCAAGGGCCTGCGGGAACAGCGCGTGGTGCTGAAGCACGCGCTGCGCAACGCGCTGGTGCCGGTGGTCACGCTGGGCGCCATCGAGTTCGGGCAGTTGCTGTCCGGCGCGGTGCTGACCGAGCAGATCTTCTCCATCCCCGGCTTCGGCAAGCTGCTGGTGGATGGCGTGCTGTACCGCGACTACGCCGTGGTGCAGGGGTTGGTGCTGGTCTCCGCGTTGCTGTTCATCGCCGCCAGCCTGGTGGCCGATATCCTCTACTTCGTCATCAACCCCCGGCTGCGGAGCTGAGCATGGCCACCGCCCTGACCGCCGGCACCGCCCAGGCTCCGGCCGCCGATGGCCGGCTGCGCCGCGTGCTGCGCCGGCTGCAACGGCAGCCGACCAGCCTGGTCGCCGGCGCCGTCATCCTCGCCTTCATCATCATCGCGCTGGCCGCGCCCTGGGTGGCGCCGCAGGACCCGCTGGCCTCCAGCTTCCTGGCCGTGCGCAAGCCACCCTCGGCCGCGCATTGGCTGGGCACCGACGAGGTCGGCCGCGACGTGTTCTCCCGCCTGGTCTGGGGCGCGCGCACCTCCATGCTGGCGGGGCTGATCCCGGTGCTGGTGGCGCTCTCCATCAGCCTGCCGCTCGGCCTGCTCAGCGGCTATGCCGGCGGCTGGATCGACATGGTGCTGATGCGCGTGGTGGACGCCATGCTGGCCATTCCGTTCCTCATCATCGCCATCGCGCTGGCGGCCTTCCTGGGGCCGGATATCTGGAACGCCATGCTCGCCATCGGCATTGCCGCGCTGCCCATCTTCGTGCGCCTGGCACGCGCCGCGGCCATGAGCGTGCGCGCCGAGGACTATGTGGAGGCCACCCGTTCTCTCGGCAGCTCGCCGCTGCGCATCGCGGTGCGGCACATCCTGCCCAACATGCTGCCGCCGCTGCTGGTGCAGACCAGCGTCATGGCAGCCTCCGCGATCATCGCGGAGGCATCGCTCTCCTTCCTCGGCCTGGGGCAGCAGCCGCCGGCGCCCAGCTGGGGCAGCATGCTGAACGCAGCGCAGCGCCACATGGCCGCGGCGCCGTGGATGGCCATTGCGCCTGGCTGCGCGATCTTCCTGCTGGTGATCTCTCTGAACGTGCTGGGCGACGGCCTGCGCGACGCCCTCGACCCCAAGGGCCGCTGAACGGTTGCGCCAGCGGCCCCGGCGGCCCTATCACCGGGGCTGACAGGGAAGGGCAGGGATCATGGACGGCAGCCTAGGCATCACCACCCACCGCACCGCCTGCCCGCACGACTGCCCCAGCGCCTGCGTGCTGGAGGTGGAGCGGCTCTCGCCCACCCGCATCGGCCGGGTCCGCGGCTCCCACAGCTACGACTACACCGCCGGCACCTGCTGCGCGAAGGTCGCCCGCTATGCCGAGCGGGTGCATCACCCGGACCGCCTGACCCACCCGCTGCTGCGCGTGGGCGCCAAGGGGGAGGGCCGCTTCGCCCGGATCAGCTGGGACGAGGCGCTGGACCGCATCGCCACCGGCTTCCGCGACGCCACCGCGAAGCACGGCGCCCAGAGCGTCTGGCCGTACCAGAGCGGCGGCAACATGGGCATGCTGCAGCGCTACGGCCTGGACCGGCTGCGCCACGTCATGCGCTATTCCCGGCAGAAATCCACCATCTGCATCACCCCCGGCGAGAGCGGGTGGAAGGCCGGCCACGGCCAGTCCCGCGGCGCCGACCCGCGCGGCATCGCCGAGGCCGACCTGATCCTGATGTGGGGCGGCAACCCCGTGTCCACCCAGGTCAACCTGATGGCGCACATCCAGCAGGCCCGGAAGCAGCGCGGCGCCAAGCTGGTGGTGGTCGACGCCTATCGGTCCCCGACCATGGAGGCGGCCGACATTGCCGTGCTGCTGCGCCCGGGCACCGATGGCGCGCTGGCGCTGGCGATGATGGCCGTGGCCCTGCGCGAGGGCCGCGCCGACCACGCCTTCCTGGCCGCACACAGCGACTTCGACGCCGGCGTCCAGGCCCACATCCTGTCACACACGCCGGAATGGGCGGCCGAGGTCACCGGCATCCCCGCCGAGGAGATCCTGGCCCTGGCGCGGCTCTATGCCGGCAGCGACCGCTGCTTCTTGCGCTGCGGTGTCGGCTTCACCCGCAGCCGCAACGGCGCCGCCAGCATCCATGCCGTCAGTGCGCTGGCGGTGCTGAATGGCAGTTGGGCCAAGCCCGGCGGCGGCGCCTTCTTCTATGCGCTGGACGGTTGGCGCATGGACACGCGGATGACCCAGGCAAGCGACCTGATCGACCCCGCAACGCGGGTGCTGGACCAGTCCCGCATCGGCCCGGTGCTGACCGGCGAGCCCACCGCGCTGGCCGGCGGCCCACCGGTGATGGCGATGCTGATGCAGAACGCCAACAGCGCCGATGTCGCGCCGGACAGCCACCTGGTGCGCCGTGGCCTGATGCGCGACGACCTGTTCCTGGCGGTGCATGAGCAGTTCATGACGCCCACCGCCGCGCTGGCCGATGTGGTGTTGCCGGCGACGACCTTCCTGGAGCACGACGACATCTATCGCGGCCTGGGCCATACCGCGCTGACCGTGGGCCCGCGGGTGATCGAGCCCTGGGGCGAGGCGCGCAGCAACAGCGCGGTGGTCTCGGCGTTGGCGGCACGGCTGGGCGCGGAGCACCCGAGCTTCGCGATGAGCGACACCGAGATCCTCAACGCGGCGCTGCAGGGCGCCGGCCTCGGCAGCTGGGAGCAGGCGGTGGCCGCCGGCACGGTGGATGTCGGCAACCGCATCCCCGTCGGCGAGGCCTTCCAGGGTTTCCCGCAGCCGGATGGGCGGTTCCGCTTCAAGCCGGATTGGGCGGCGCTGGGCCCCTACAGCGCGGGCATGCCCGATGTGGCCAGCCACTGGCCGAATGTGGAGGCCGCGACGGCGGACACGCCGTTCCGGCTGATCACGCCGCCGGCGCGCAGCTTCCTCAACACCAGCTTTTCCGAGACGCCCGGTTCCCGCAAGCGCGAGGGCTCGCCGGTACTGCTGCTGCATCCCGAGGACGCAGCCGCGCAGGGGATCGCCACGGGCATGCAGGTCTGCATCGGTAATGCGCGCGGGCGCATCACCCTGGCGGCCAAGCTGTTCGACGGCATTCGGCCCGGCGTGCTGGCGGTGGAGGGCATCCACCCGGGCACCGCCTTCCCAGAGGGCATCGGCGTCAACGCGCTGGTTGGCGCGGACCCGGTGGCACCTGGCGGCGGCGTCGCCTTCCACGACAGCGCGGTGTGGCTGCGCCTCGCCTGATGCGGCTTCCCTTCACGGTCATCGGCGGCTTCCTCGGCGCCGGCAAGACCACGCTGCTGAACCGGCTGCTGCACCAGGGGCGGCGGCGCTACGCCGTGCTGGTCAACGACTTCGGCAGCCTGAACATCGATGCCGCGCTGATCGCCGGGCATGATGGCCGCACGCTGCAACTGACCAATGGCTGCGCCTGCTGCTCGCTGGGCGGCGGGCTGCTGGACGGCCTGGGCGACCTGCTGGACAGCGGCCAGCCCTTCGACCAGGTGGTGGTGGAGGCGAGCGGCGTGGCCGACCCCTGGCGCATTGCCGAGGTGGCGCTGGTGGAGCCGCGGCTGACGTTGGACGCGGTGCTGGTGCTGGCCGATGCCACCCGGCTGCCGGTGCAACTGGCGGACCGCTACGTGGGGGAGACCGTGCGGCGCCAACTGCTTGCCGCCGACCTGGTGCTGCTGAACAAGTGCGACCTGGCCGGCGACACCGCGGTGGCCGATGCCCGCGCCGCCGCGATGGCGGTGCGCCCTGGCCTGCACCTGGTTGAAACGGAACAGGCCGCGATCCCCGACGACCTGCTGGACCAGCCGGCGCCGCCGCGCAGCCGCTTCCGCGCCGAAGCGGCACAGCATGAGGACAGCTTCCGCCGCTTCCTCTACCAGCGCGACGGCCGCTTCGACCACGCGGCGCTGGAGCGTGCGCTGGCGGCGATGCCACCGGCGCTGCTGCGGCTGAAGGGTTTCTGCGCCACCACGCAAGGCCCGGCGCTGCTGCAGATGGTCGGGCCGCGCTGGACGCTGACGCCGGCGGAAGCAGAGGGCATCGCCCTGGTCGGCATCGGCACGCCGGACCTGCCAGACCTGGCTGCCGCGCTGGATGCGGCGCTGGCCTAAGCCCCCGCCTGCACCGCCGTCTGCCAGCCCAGCTCCGCGATCGGCACTGCCAGCTTGCCATTGGCCTCGGCGTCCGGCCCCACCGCGGTGCCGTCCAGAACCCGCTTCATGATCCCCTGCATGATAGCGGCCAGCCGGAACAGGTTGAAGGCAACGTAGAAATCCAGGCCCGGAATGCCCGCACGCCCGGTGCGGCGGCAATAGGCCGCGACGTGCTCGGCCTCGGTCGGAATACCCAGCGCCGCCAGGTCGCTGCCGGCCAGGCCGCGGAACATGCCCGGCGGAATGCGCCAGTACATCGCGCTGTAGGCGAAGTCCGCTAGGGGACTGCCAAGCGTCGAAAGCTCCCAGTCCAGCACCGCGACAACGCGCGGCTCGGTGGGGTGGAAGACGAAGTTGTCCATCCGGCAGTCGCCATGCACCACGCTCACCGCCGCGTCGTCGTGCTTGGCCAGCTGCGCCGGCAGCCACTCGATCAGCCGCTCCATCGGCTCAATCCGCTGCGTCTCACTGGCGCGGTACTGCCGGCTCCAACGCTCGATCTGCCGGCCCATGTAGTTGCCGGGGCGGCCATAGTCGCCCAGCCCCGCCGCGACCGGGTCGATGCCGTGCAATTGCGCCAGCGTCGCGTTCATCGCGTCGAACAGCGGCGCGCGTTGCTCGCGCGGCACCTCGGGCAGGCGCGGGTCGAAGAAGATGCGGCCGGCGACGAAATCCATCACGTAGAACGGCGTGCCGACCACGCTGGTGTCGTCGCTGTAGCCGTAAACGCGGGGCGTCGGCAGCCCGGCGGCGTGCAGCCCGGCGATCACGCGGTATTCGCGGTCCACCGCATGGGCGCTGGGCAGCAGCACGCCATCCGGCTTGCGGCGCAGCACGTAGTCGCCGCTGGCCGCCTTCAGCCGAAAGGTCGGGTTTGACTGGCCGCCGGCCAGCCGCAGCATCTCGAACGGGCCTTCAAAGCCCGGCACATGCGCCTTCAGCCAAGCCTGCAACGCGTCTACGCCCACTTCTTCAACTCCAACCTGGCAATCTGCGCCCGGTGCACTTCGTCAGGCCCATCGGCGAAGCGCAGCGCCCGCGCCTGGGCGTAGGCATAGGCCAGGCCGAAATCCTGCGACACCCCGCCGCCGCCATGCGCCTGGATCGCCCAGTCGATGATGGTGCAGGCCATGTTGGTCGCCATCACCTTGATCATGGCGATCTCGCTGCGCGCCGCCTTGTTGCCCACCGTGTCCATCATCCAGGCCGCCTTCAGCGTCAGCAGCCGGGCCTGGTCGATCATGATCCGCGCCTCGGCGATGCGTTCCTGCGTCACCCCCTGCTCGGACAGCTTCTTGCCGAAGGGCGCCCGCACCAGCGCGCGCCTGCACATCTTCTCCAGCGCCACCTCGGCCTGGCCGATCAGGCGCATGCAGTGGTGGATGCGTCCCGGGCCAAGCCGGCCCTGCGCGATCTCGAAGCCGCGGCCCTCGCCCAGCAGCATGTTCTCAACGGGCACCTCGACGTTGTCGAAGATCGTCTCGGCATGGCCATGCGGCGCGTCGTCGTAGCCGAAGACGGTCAGCGGCCGCAGCACGGTGATGCCCGGCGTGTCGCGCGGCACCAGGATCATGCTCTGCTGCTGGTGGCGCGGCGCTGATGGGTCGGTCTTGCCCATCAGGATGAAGATCCGGCAGCGCGGGTCCGGCGCGCCTGACGACCACCACTTGCGGCCGTTGATCACATACCGGTCGCCGCGCCGTTCGATCCGTGTCTCGATGTTGGTAGCGTCCGACGACGCCACCGCCGGCTCCGTCATGGCGAAGCAGCTGCGGATGCGGCCTTCCAGCAGCGGGGTCAGCCAGGCATCCTGCTGCGCCGGCGTGCCGTAGCGCACCAGCACCTCCATGTTGCCGGTATCCGGCGCCGAGCAGTTGAACAGCTCCGGCGCCCAGTGCACCCGGCCCATCACCTCGCACAGCGGGGCGTATTCCACATTGGTCAGGCCGGCGCCCAACTCGCTGTCGGGCAGGAACAGGTTCCACAGCCCGGCCTCGCGCGCCTTCGCCTTTAACTCGTCCAGCAGCGGCGGCGCTACCCAGCGGTCGCCCTCCGCCACCTGGCGGTCGTAGACGGCCTCGTTCGGGTAGACATGCGCGTCCATGAAGCTGGTCAGGCGGGCCAGCAACTCCCGCACCCGAGGCGAATGGTCGAAGTCCATCAGCGTTTCCCCTTCTTGCCGGCAGGGAACCACAGCCCTGCCACTGGTGCCACCCGCCTGATTGCGCGAGGCTGCGGTCTGACCCAGGGGTATCCACATGCCAAGCATCGACTACGCCGCCCTGGTGGCGCTGCTGGCCCGCATCCTGGCCCGCAACGGCTACAGCGCCAGCAACGCCCATGTGCTGGCCGAGACCATGGCCATGGCGGAGCGCGACGCCGCCCACAGCCATGGCGTGTTCCGGCTTGAGGGCTATTTGGGGGACGCCCGCAGCGGCTGGGCCAAAGGGGATGCGGTGGCGCGCCTGCTGCCCAGCCCGGCCGCGCTGATTTTGGTGGATGCCGATAACGGCCACGCCCAACCCGCCTGGCGCCGCGGGCGGGACCGCCTGGTGGCCCGTGCCGGGGAACTCGGCCTGGCCGGCATGGTGATCCGCAACAGCCACCACCTGGCCGCGCTGTGGCCGGAGGTGGAGGATTTGGCCGAGGCCGGCCTCGTCGGCCTGAACTTCCGCGGCACCAGGCCCTTCCTGGCGCTGCCAGGCGGCCGGGCGCCGCTGCTGGGCACCAACCCCTGGGCCTTCGCCTGCCCGCGCGCGGGGCAGCCGCCCATCGTCTTCGACATGGCCAGCAGCGCCATGGCCCGCGGCGACATGCTGCTGGCGGCGCGGGAGGGCAGGGCGGTGCCGGAAGGCGCCGGGCTGGACGCAGCCGGCCTGCCGACGACCGACCCTGCGGCCATCACCGGCGGCGGGGTGCAACTGCCCTTCGGCGGCATCAAGGGCGGACTGGTGGCGCTGATGGTGGAACTGCTGGCCAACGCCCTCACCGGCAGCCTGCTGGCGCTGCAGGACCAATCCGCCGAGGTGAAGGGCGCCGCCACCGCCAATGGCGGGCAGTTGATCCTGGCCATCAACCCCGGCGCCGCCGGCGGCCAGGGCTTCGCGCAGCAGGTGGAGATGCTGGCCGCCGCCTTGGAAGCCACCGGCGCCCGCATGCCCGGCGCCCGCCGCCACGCCGCTCGTGCGCTCAGCCAGCGCGAAGGCATTCCCCTGGCGGCGGAAAGACTGGCAGAGTTGCACACCCTGGCCGGAGACTGAGCCGATGCAGCGCCGCACCCTGTTTGCCTTGCTGGCCACCCCCGCGATTGCCCGCGCGCAGGACCGCAGCGTGCGGCTGGTGGTGCCCTTCAGCGCCGGCGGCAACACGGATGCCATCGCCCGGGTGCTGGCACCGCGCATGGCGGAACTGCTGGGCCAGCCGGTGCTGGTGGAGAACAGGCCCAGCGCCAGCGGCGTGATCGGCGCCGAATACGTTTCCCGCGCAACGCCAGACGGCCAGACGCTGATGATGCACGACACCACCTTTCCGGTGATGCCGGCGCTGCACAAGCGGCTGCCGTTTGATGTCGAGACCGGCTTCACCCTGCTGGGCTGCCAGGCCGCCGGGCCGACGACGATGGTGGTGCGCGCCAACCTGCCGGCGCAGAACCTGCGGGAGGTGGTGGCCCTGGCCCGCGCCAACCCGGGCACGGTCAGCTACGCCACCGGCTCCACCGGCGGCACCGCCCACTTGGCCGGGCTGCTGCTGGAACAGGTGGCGGGCATTCGGCTGAACCATCTGGCCTATGCCGGCGCCGGCCAGGCGATGAACGACCTGGCGGGCGGCCATATCGACATGACCTTCTCGGCGCTGTCGTCCGTGCAGTCCTTGGTGGAAAGCGGCAAGGTCCGCGCCATCGCCACCAGCGGGGCGCAGCGCCTGCCGACCGCGCCCAACCTCCCCACCTTCCGCGAATCCGGCGTGGACGTGGTGGTCTCGGCCAATTGGTGCAGCTACGCGCCGCCGGGGACGCCGCCGGCCGCCGCCGCCCGGCTGGCCGAGGCGTTGGCCGGCGCCATCGCCACGCCGGCGATCAATGCGGAACTGACCCGCCGCGGCTTCGTGCCGCTGCACATCCCCGCCAGCGGCCACGCGGCTTCCCTGCATGCCGAGGTGACGCAGTGGGGCGCGGTGATCCGCCGCGCCGGCATTCAGCCGGAGTAGCGCGGGCTACCCGCGCCGCACCACGTAGTCCGCCGCTTCCAGCGCGGCGATCAGCGCGTTGCCCTGGGCGGCGTCGCGCACCTCGATCATCAGCTCCAGCTCCGCGTCCTTGACGCTGGGGGAGGCGAAGAGCCGCTTGTGCTCGACCTCGATGATATTGCCGCCGACCGCCGCCACCCGCCCGGCGATATCCGCCAGCACGCCGGGACGGTCCGGGATGGCCAGGTGCAGCCGCAGGATGCGGCCGTCGCGCAGCAGGTTGCGCAGGAACACATTGGCCAGGATACGCGCGTCGATGTTGCCGCCGCAGATCACCGTGGCCACCGTCTTGCCGGCGAAGCGTTCGGGGAAGGCCAGCAGCGCCGCCACGCCGGCCGCGCCGGCGCCCTCGGCCACCACCTTGGCGCCCTCCGCCAGCAGGGCGATCGCCTGCTCCACCGCGCGTTCCGGCACCACCAGCACCTCGGTCCGCAGCAGGCGCAGCTGGGCCAGCGGCAGCTCGCCCACATCGCGCACGGCGATGCCTTCGGCGATCGTCGGGCCACCGACATTCACCGGCAGCCCGGCCAGGCGCTGCGCCATGGCGGGGTAGCCCTCGACCTCCACGCCGAAGACCGGCAGGCCCGGGCGCAGCGAGGCGGCGGCGGTGGCGCAGCCGGCCAGCAGCCCGCCGCCGCCCACCGGGAAGAACAGCGCGTCCAGCTTCTCCGGCGCGTCGGCCAGCATCTCCAGCGCCACGGTGCCCTGGCCGGCGATGACCGCGGGGTCGTCATAGGGGTGGATGAAGGTCAGCCCCTGCTCGCGGGCCAGCGCATGGGCGTGGGCGGCGGCCTCGGCCAGGGTCTCGCCGTGCAGCACCACCTGGGCGCCCCAGCCCTCGGTCCGCACCACCTTGGTGGCGGGGGTGAAGCTGGGCATGACGATGACGGCGCGGATGCCCGCCAGCGACGCATGCCGCGCCACCGCCTGGGCATGGTTACCGGCCGACATGGCAATGACGCCCGCGGACTTCTCCGCCGGGGTCAGCAGCGCGATGCGGTTGGCGGCGCCGCGTTCCTTGAAGGCGCCGGTGGCCTGCAGGTTGTCCAGCTTCAGGTAGACCTTGCAGCCGGCGGCGCGGGAGACGGCGTCGCTGACCAGCATGGGCGTACGCAGCACCGCGCCTTCAATGCGGCGGGCGGCCGCCTCGACATCGGCAAAGGTCACGGTGGGGGCGGCAGCCACCCCCTGGTCAAGCGGCGACATGGCGGCATCCGGGGTTACGCCGGCGGGATAGACACCCTGCGCGCCGCCGACGCAAGGCTGTTGCTGCAATGCAGCAGGGGTGGCGCAGCCTGGGGCCGCGCCGACGCCTCAGGTGTAGCGGACGCCCGCGATCTCATAGGCGCGGGCCCCGCCGGGGGCCGGCACCTCCACGCTGTCACCGACCTTCTTGCCGATCAGCGTGCGCGCCAGCGGCGAGGAGATGGAGATCGAGTTGACCTTCATGTCGGCCTCATGCTGGCCGACGATGCGATAGGTCTTCTCCTCCTCGCTCTCCTCGTCGATCACCGTGACATAGGCGCCAAACTTCACCTGGTTGCCGCTGAGCTTGGTGACATCGATCACCTCGACCGAGGGGATGATGCCTTCCAACTCGCCGATGCGCCCCTCGATGAAGGACTGGCGCTCGCGCGCGGCATGATATTCGGCGTTTTCCGAAAGATCGCCATGGGCGCGCGCCTCCGCGATCGCACGGATCACGGCGGGGCGCTCCTCGCTCTTCAGCGTCCTGAGCTCATCTTCCAGCTTCGCCAGACCTTCAGCGGTCATGGGGAACTTCTGCACGGCGCTTCTTTCCTTCAGCCAACACCCGTCAACCCGTCACCGCCCCAGGGGGCAACGACAAGCCGGATGGCGGGGGCAAACACGAATGACGTGGGTGCGGTTCCCCGCAGCCCCGCCATGCTCAGAACGAATGGCTAAAGTAGGACTGCAAGGGGGCCACATCAAGGGTTCCGGCCCGCAACGCCGCAATGGCATGCACCGCCGCCCGCGCACCCGCCGCGGTGGTGAAGTGCGGAATGCCGTGGGTCAGCGCGGAACGGCGGATGTCGAAGCTGTCCGAAACGCTCTGCCCGCCGCCCGAGGTATTGATGACAAGTTGGATATCTCCGGACTTCATGCTGTCCACGCAGTGCGGCCGGCCCTCCAGCACCTTGTTGACCACCTGGCAGGCCAGCCCGGCCTCCCGCAGCCGCGCCGCGGTGCCGCGGGTGGCCATGACGGTGAAGCCCATGTCCAGCAGGCGGCGCGCCAGGGTCACGGCGGCCGGCTTGTCGCTCTCCTTCACCGAGATGAAGGCGGTGCCGGTGTCCGGCAGCTTCACCCCGGCGCCCAGTTGGGCCTTCAGGAAGGCGCGCTCGAAGGAGACGTCCAGGCCCATGACCTCGCCGGTGGACTTCATCTCCGGCCCCAGGATCACGTCCACGTTGGGGAAGCGGTTGAACGGGAAGACCGCTTCCTTGACCGCGACGTGGCGGTAGACCGCGTCGTCATCCAGGTTGAACTCGCTCAGGCTGGCGCCGGCCATGACCCGGGCGCCGATCTTGGCCACCGCCACGCCGGTCGCCTTGGCGACGAAGGGCACGGTGCGGCTGGCGCGGGGGTTGACCTCCAGCACGAAGATCTCGCCGTCCTTGACCGCGTACTGCACGTTCATCAGGCCGCGCACCTTCAGCGCCTTGGCCATCGCCTCGGTCTCGGCCTTCAGCTCGGTCACGATGCTGGGCGGCAGGCTGTAGGGCGGCAGGGAGCAGGCGCTGTCGCCGGAGTGGATGCCGGCTTCCTCGATGTGCTCCATGACGCCGGCGACATAGACCTTGCCGTCATTGTCGCAGATGCAGTCCACATCCACCTCGATGGCGTCGGCCAGGTACTGGTCGATCAGGATCGGGTTCTCGCCGGAGACCTTCACCGCCTCCTGACCGAAGCGCAGCAGCTGTTCCTTGTTGTAGGCAATCTCCATGGCGCGGCCGCCCAGCACGTAGCTGGGGCGCACCACCACGGGGTAGCCGATCCGCTCCGCCTGCACCAAGGCCTCGTCCAGGTTGCGGGCGATGCCGTTCTGCGGCTGCTTCAGGCCCAGGCCCTTCAGCAGCAGCTGGAAGCGCTCGCGGTCCTCGGCGATGTCGATCGCCTCGGCCGAGGTGCCGAGGATGGGGATGCCGGCCTTGTGCAGCGCCTGGCTCAGCTTCAGCGGGGTCTGCCCGCCATACTGCACGATGCAGCCCAGCAGCGTGCCGTTCTCCTGCTCCTTGCGGATCAGGCTGATGACGTCCTCGGCGGTCAGCGGCTCGAAGTAGAGCCGGTCCGAGGTGTCGTAGTCGGTGCTCACCGTCTCCGGGTTGCAGTTGACCATGATGGTCTCGTAGCCGGCATCGCGCAGCGCGTAGCAGGCATGGACGCAGCAATAGTCGAACTCGATGCCCTGGCCGATGCGGTTCGGTCCGCCGCCCAGGATGATGATCTTCTGCTTGTCGGTGGGGCGGCTCTCGCACACGGGGATGCCGAAGCCGCCCTCGTAGGTGGAGTACATGTAGGGCGTGTCGCTGGCGAACTCGGCGGCGCAGGTGTCGATGCGCTTGAACACGGGGTGCACGCCCAGCCGGTCGCGCAGCGTCACCACCTCGGTCTCCGGGATGCCGCCCAGCTTGCCCAGCTGCTTGTCGGAGAAGCCCAGCGCCTTCAGCTTGCGCAGGCCCATGGCGGTCTGCGGCAGGCCCAGCGCCTTCACGCCGGCCTCGGCCTCCACCACCTTGGCGATCTCCCGGATGAACCAGGGGTCGAAGTGGCAGGCCTGGTGGATCTCATCCACGCCCATGCCGGCGCGCAGCGCCTGCGCCACCATCAGCGCGCGGTCCGGCCGCGGCGTGGCCAGCGAGGCATGGAACGCCTGCATGCTGCCATCGCCCGGCGCCGGAATCTCATCCAGGCCGGCGTAGCCGGTCTCCAGGCTGCGCAGGCCCTTCTGCAGCGCCTCGTTGAAGCTGCGGCCGATGGCCATCGCCTCGCCCACCGACTTCATGCTGGTGGTCAGCGTGGCCGGGGTGCCCGGGAACTTCTCGAAGGTGAAGCGCGGGATCTTCACCACCACGTAGTCGATCGTCGGCTCGAAGCTGGCCGGGGTGACCATGGTGATGTCGTTGGTCAGCTCGTCCAGCGTGTAGCCCACCGCCAGCTTGGCGGCGACCTTGGCGATGGGGAAGCCGGTGGCCTTGGATGCCAGGGCCGAGGAGCGGGAGACGCGCGGGTTCATCTCGATGATGACGATCCGGCCGTCCTTCGGGTTGATGCCGAACTGCACGTTGCTGCCGCCGGTATCCACGCCGATCTCGCGCAGGCAGGCGATGCTGGCATCGCGCAGCCGCTGGTATTCCTTGTCGGTCAGCGTCAGGGCAGGGGCGACCGTCACGCTGTCGCCGGTGTGCACGCCCATCGCGTCCAGGTTCTCGATGGAGCAGATGATGATGCAGTTGTCCGCGCTGTCGCGCACCACCTCCATCTCGTACTCCTTCCAACCCACCACGCTTTCCTCGATCAGCACTTCCGTGGTCGGCGAGGCATCGAGCCCGCCGGCGACGATCTGCTCGAATTCCTCGCGGTTGTAGGCGATGCCGCCGCCGGTGCCGCCGAGCGTGAAGCTGGGCCGGATGACGCAGGGCAGCTTGATGATCTCGACCGCCTTGCGCGCTTCCTCCATGGAATGCACGACTTCGCTCTTCGGGCTCTCGATGCCGATCTTGGTCATGGCATCGCGGAACTTCTGCCGGTCCTCGGCCTTGTCGATCACGTCGGCCTTGGCGCCGATCAGCTCGCATTTCCAGCGCTTCAGCGCGCCGCTGGCGTCCAGCTTCATCGCGGTGTTCAGCGCGGTCTGCCCGCCCATTGTCGGCAGGATCGCGTCCGGGCGTTCCTTGGCGATGATCTTCTCGACCACCTCGGGCGTGATCGGCTCGATGTAGGTCGCGTCCGCCAGCCCCGGGTCGGTCATGATCGTGGCCGGGTTGGAGTTGACGAGGATGACGCGATAGCCCTCCGCCCGCAGCGCCTTGCAGGCCTGGGCGCCGGAATAGTCGAATTCGCAGGCCTGGCCGATGACGATGGGCCCGGCGCCGATGATCAGGATCGACTTGATGTCTGTACGCTTCGGCATGAGGGGCGTCCTAGCGGGAGGGTTGCAGCGCCAGCTTCGCGGCCAGCAGGCCCAGCGCGGTGCCAAGCACCCAGCGCTGCGCCGCCATCCAGAACGGGCGACCAGTGAGGAAACGGGAAACGCCGCCGGCGCCAAGCACCAGCAGGCCGTCGAAGACGGTGCAGACCAAGACCTGCACGGCGCCAAGGATGGCCGCCTGCAGGAACACGTCGCCACGTTCGGGCGAAAGGAAGGGCGGCAGCACCGCCATGTAGAACAGCGCCACCTTGGGGTTCAGCAGCGCCGTGGCGGCGCCCAGCGAGAACAGCCGTAGGCTGCCTTCACGCGGCATCGGCTGCGGCGAGAAGATCGGCCTGCCGCCGGGGCGCACGCATTGCCAGGCCAGCCACGCCAGGTACACCGCGCCGCCGATCCGCAGCACGTCCCAGGCATAGGGCACCGCCAGCAGCGCCGCGGTGATGCCGGCCGCCGCCAGCAGCGCGATGACCAACGAGCCGAACTGGCAGCCGAACAGCGAGACGATGCCCGCCTGCGTCCCCTGCGCCAGCGTGCGGGACACGAGGTAGAGCATGTTCGGCCCCGGCGTCAGCGCCAGGCCGAGCGACAGCGCGGCGAAGACCAGCAGCGTCTCGGCGCTGGGCATGGGCTAGCCCTGGACGCTGAAGCCGCCATCCACCGGGATGGCCGTGCCGGTGATGAAGGCCGCGGCGTCGCCGGCCAGGAAGGCGGCGATGCCCTCGAAGTCCCCGGGCACGCCCCAGCGCTTGGCAGGGGTGCGGCGCAGCACGTCGTCGTTCAGCGTCGGCATGTCGCTGCGGGCGCCGCGCGTCAGGTCGGTGTCGATCCAGCCCGGCAGCAGCGCGTTCACGGTGATGCCCTCGGCCGCCCAGGCGGTGGCGGTGCTGCGCGTCAGCTGCACGATCCCGCCCTTGGAGGCGCCATAGGCGATGTGGAACTGCACGCCGAAGATGGACAGCATGCTGCCGATGTTGATCACGCGCCCGCAGCCATGCGCCTTCAGGTGCGGATAGGCCGCCTGGGACGCCAGCATGGCGCTGGTCAGGTTGGTGTTGATGACCTGGTGCCAGTCCTCCAGCCGGTATTCCTCCGGCCGGCGGCGAATATTGATGCCGGCGTTGTTCACCAGCACGTCCAGCCGGCCGAACCGCGCCACCGTTTCATCCACCATGGCCTGGATGCTCGCGGGGTCGGTCACGTCCACCACCACGCCGATGGCCTGGGCGCCCAGCGCCGTCAGCTCCGCCACCGCGGCGGCGTTCTTCCCGGCGTTGCGGCCGGCCACGGCGACGCTGGCGCCGGCCTTGGCCAGCCCGCGCGCCATGCCCAGGCCAATGCCGCCATTGCCGCCGGTGACCAGCGCGACGCGTCCCGTCAGGTCAAACACGGGCCTTCTCCATCAGCGCGGTGAAGCGGTGGAACAGGTAGTGGCTGTCGGTCGGCCCTGGCGAGGCCTCGGGGTGGTACTGCACGGAAAAGGCCGGCTTGTCGTCGCACGAAAGACCTTCGTTGGAGCCATCGAACAGCGACACGTGCGAGACTCGCACGCCATCCGGCAGCGTCTTGGCATCCACCGCAAAGCCGTGGTTCTGGCTGGTGATCTCCACCTTGCCCGTGGCCAGGTCCTTCACCGGCTGGTTGGCGCCGCGATGCCCGCGGTCCAGCTTGTAGGTGGTGGCGCCCAGTGCCAAGCCCAGCAACTGGTGGCCCAGGCAGATGCCGAACACCGGTACGCCCTTGGCCAGCACCGCCTGGATGGCCGGCACGGCGTACACGCCGGTGGCCGCGGGGTCGCCGGGGCCATTGCTCAGGAACACCCCGTCCGGCGCGTGGCGCAGGATGTCCTCGGCCGTGGCGGTGGCGGGCACCACGGTCACGGCGCAGCCGGCGGCGGCCAGGCAGCGCAGGATGTTGCGCTTCGCCCCGTAGTCGACGGCGACGACCTTGTACTTCGGCGCCGTCTGCGTCGCGTAGCCGGTGGGCCAGACGTATTCGGCCTCGTCCCAGCTGTAGCTCTGGCGGCAGGTGACTTCCTTGGCCAGGTCCATGCCTTCCAGCCCGGGCCAGCCGGCGGCCTGGGCGCGCAGCGCCGGCAGGTCGAACTTGCCATCGGCCGGGAAGCAGACCACGCCGTTCGGCGCGCCGCCGTCGCGGATGCGCGCGGTCAGGGCGCGGGTATCCACCCCGGCGATGCCGGGCGTGCCGTGGCGCTTCAGCCAAGCGTCCAGGTGCAGGCTGGCGCGCCAATTGGCCGGCTCGGTGATGTCCTGCTTGACCACCAGGCCGCGGCAGGCCGGGGTCAGCGCCTCGATATCCTCGGCATTGGTGCCGACATTGCCGATATGCGGGAAGGTGAAGGTGATGATCTGCCCGGCATAGCTCGGGTCGGTCAGGGTCTCCTGATACCCCGTCATGCCGGTGTTGAAGCAGACCTCGCCGACGGCGCCGGCCGAATGGGCGCCGATGCCGCGGCCCCAGAACACGCTGCCATCGCCAAGCACAAGGCAGGCATTCGCGCCTTCGGGCACGGAGTCGGGGTTCTGCATGGTTTGCTCCGGAACGGGGGGCGCGGCGGAGAGATCCGCCAGCGAAAGGCCGGTGGCGGCGATCACCGCGGGCCAGTGCTTCGCGGGAATCGCCTTGGACTGGCGCCACTTCCGCACCGCCTCGGTGCCGATGCCGCAGCGCGTCGCCGCGCCTTCCAAGCCGCCCAGCAGGGCGATGATTTCTTCGACCGTGCGCATGGCCGGAAGCTAGCGGGAAAGGAATTCCCGGCGCAAGTCTTTCCCGCAGGCTTGGGAAAAATGCTCCCCGCTGGCGCCGGGCGGCGTGGCGGCCTATCTAGCCCGGCTGAAGGAGACCCGCCATGGCCGAAGACCTGCGCACCCGATTCACTGCCGAGATGAAGGCCAGCATGCTGGCCAAGACCGCGGACCGTACCTCCACCATCCGCATGATCATGGCCAAGCTGAAGGACGTGGACATCAACGCCCGCCCGTCGGGCGTGGACAAGGTGCCGGACGACCAGATCGTCGCCATGCTGCGCGGCATGGCCAAGAGCCGGCGCGAGAGCGTGGAACTGTACCGCCAGGGCAACCGGCCCGAGCTGGCCGAGAAGGAAGAGGCCGAGATCGCGGTCATCGAGAGCTTCCTGCCGCAGCAGATGAGCGAGGACGCCATGCGCGCGGCGGTGGCCGAGGCGGTGGCCGAGGCCGGTGCCTTGAGCATCAAGGAGATGGGCAAGGTCATGGCGGTGCTGAAGGCGAAGCACGCCGCCAGCCTGGACATGGGCAAGGCCGGGCCGATGGTGAAGGCCGCGCTGGGCGGCTGACCCCGCGCTGCATCCGGGGCGGCGCGGTCGCCGGCCCGGATGGGGCTGCTGCCGCCACCCTTGCGCCCGCCTCGGGTCAGCCGGTCTTCAGCCGGCCGAGGAAGGCGCCCATGTCCTGCTGCAGCGTCGCGGTCCGCTCGGTGAAGCCGCGGGCGGCGGTGACCAGGCCGGCCGCCTCGCTGTCCAGCCGTTCCGCCGCCGCCTGCACGCTGCCGGCCTGGCCGGAAAGCTCGGCGGTTTCCTGCGCGGCATTGGCGGCGCTGCGGGCGATCTCGGCGGTGGCGGCGCCCTGTTCCTCCACCGCGGCGGCGATCTGGGTGGCGATCTCGTTGCTGCGCGCCACCGTCACGCCGATGCCGCGGATGGTGGCCACGGCCCGGTCGGTGGCGCCCTGCATGGCGGTGATCTGGCTGCCGATCTCCTCGGTGGCCTTGGCGGTCTGGGCGGCCAGGGCCTTCACCTCGCTGGCGACCACGGCAAAGCCCTTGCCGGCCTCGCCGGCACGCGCGGCCTCGATGGTCGCGTTCAGGGCCAGCAGGTTGGTCTGCCCGGCGATGTCGCTGATCAGCCGCACCACATCGCCGATGCGCGCGGCGCCCTCGGCCAAGGCGCGCACGGTGCTGTCGGTCATCGCCGCTTCCTCGGCGGCCTGGCGGGCGGTGTTGGCGGCCTCCGCCACCTGGCGGGTGATCTCCCGCACGCTGGCGGCCATCTGCTCGGCGGCGGCGGCCACGGCCTGCACGCCGCCATCGGCCCGCTGGGTGGCCAGGGCAACGGCGTTGCCGGTGGTGCCGGCCTCGGTCGCCAGTTCGCGCAGCGTGGCGGCGGTGCTGTCCACCCCGGCGGCGGCCTGGCCCAGGGCGGCCAGCGCGGTGCGGGCGGAAGCCTCGAACTCCAGCGCCGCATTGGTCCGCGCCTCGGCCCGGCTGGACCGCGCCTCGGCGGCGTCGCGGCCGGCGCGCTCCTGCTCGGCGGCGTGCAGCAGGCCCTGGCGCAGCTGGTCGGCGGCGCGGGACATCAGGCCGAACTCATCCTGGCGGCTGGCATCCGGCACCGGGCGCTCCAACTCGCCCCGGCGCATCGTCTCCAGCGCCTGGGCCAGCCTGGCGGCGGGGGCCAGGGCGCCACGCCGCACCACCACCAGCCCCAGCGCCAGCGCGCCCAGCACCAGGCCCAGCGTGATGCCAAGGCGGGTCCAGGCGTCGCTGCTGATCTCGCCGGCCAGCTCGGCCCGCAGGGCAATGGCCCGTTGGCCGGAGGCCTGGCTGGCGGCCTCCAGCGCCGTGTTCAGCGCCTGGCGGTTGCCGCGGTTGACCTCGTTGTTGCTGAAGGCGTTCACCGCGGCGATGCGCTGCGGCAACGGCCCTTCCGCCAGGACCATGCGCACCGCCTCTCGCCGGAAGCGCAGGAATTCCTGCGCCGCCGCCAGCACCGGGGTGAAGCTGGCGCGGGCCTCGGCGTCCAGCGGCATCGCGTCCCATTGCGACAGCGCCTCCTGCAGGCGGTCCAGTCGCTGGCTCATGGCGGTGGTGAAGCGGCGCAGCTCGGCCTCATCGCGAGCGATGTAGACGCCCCGGGTTTCCATCACCACGGCATAGACATGCGCGTCCATCTGCGCCGCCATGCGGCTGCTGGCGGCCAGGGCGCTGGAGCGGGACAGCGCCTCGGTCATGTGGCCCGTGGCCAGGAAGTTCGCCACCGGCGCCGATAGCGCCGCCAGCGCGAGAAGGCCGAACATGGCGTAGAGCCGCAGCGCGAGCGAGCGGGCGAAGAGTTGGCGCATGGGATGCCCCGGAGCATATTGTGCGGCCAGCTTGCGGCGCTTTCCGCTAACACCGGCTTACCGCCAGGAGCATCGACGGCCCGCCATGGCGCTTCCTCCCCAGTTCCTCGACGATCTGCGCGTCCGCACCCCCTTGCCCAGCCTGATCGGCCGCAAGACCCGGCTGGCGCGCAACGGCCGGCAATGGAAGGGCTGCTGCCCCTTCCACAATGAAAAGACGCCAAGCTTCTACGTCTACGACGACCACTTCCACTGCTTCGGCTGCGGCGCCCATGGGGATGCCATCGCCTTCCTGATGCGCGCCGAGGGCGCCAGCTTCCCCGAGGCGGTGGAGCGCCTGGCCGCCGAGGCCGGCATGGAGGTGCCCAAGCCCACCCCGCAGGCTGCGGCGCGGGAGGCGCGGGCGCGCGACACCCATGCCGTGCTGGCGCTGGCCGCCACCGCCTACCAGCGCCGGCTGCGCCTGCCGGAAGGCCGCCCGGCGCTGGACTACCTGTTGCGGCGCGGCCTGACCGAGGAGACCATCCACAAGTTCGGCCTGGGCTGGTCCGGCGAGGGCAGGGGCGCCCTGGCCGCCGAGTTGCGCCCCGAGGGCATCACCACGGAGCAACTGGTCGAAGCCGGGCTGATGAAGTGGCGCGAGCCGGACGACCCGGCCAGCGGCACCTCGGACCTGTTCTTCGGCCGGGTGATGTTTCCCATCAAGGACCGGCGCGGGCGGATCATCAGTTTCGGCGGCCGGGTGATGGGCGATGGCCAGCCGAAATACGTCAACGGGCCGGAAACCGACCTCTTCCATAAGCGGCAGAGCCTGTACGGCTGGGACCTGGCGCGGGAAGGCGCCTTCCGCGGCGCCACGGCGATCGCGGTCGAAGGCTACATGGACGTCATCATGCTGCACCAGGCCGGCTTCACCGGGGCCGTGGCGCCGCTGGGAACGGCGCTGACCGCCGAGCAACTGGCGGCGCTGTGGCAGATGTCGCCCGAGCCGGTGCTGTGCTTCGACGGCGACAGCGCCGGCGCCAAGGCCGCCACCCGGGCGGTCGAGGTGGCGCTGCCGGCGTTGAAGCCGGACGCGACGCTGCGCCTGGCCACGCTGCCGGCCGGCGAGGACCCCGATACGCTGGTGGGCCAGAAGGGCGCCGCCGCCTTCCAGGCGGTGCTGGACAGCGCCAAGCCGCTGTCGGAGGCGCTGTACGGCCTGCTGGTCGGGCATCTGCCAGCGGCCACGCCGGAACAGCGCGCCGGGGTGCGGGCGCTGCTGGTGGCCAAGGCCAGCGCCATCGAGGACAAGGGCGTGGCGGCGGAATACCGCCGGGCGTTGCTGGATCGCTTCTTCGCCAGTACCCGGACGGAGCGGCCCAGCTTTGTCCGCCCCAGCGGCGCGCCGGCGCGGAAGGGCCCGCGCAAGCCGTGGGAAAGCCCGCCGCCGGTACGGATCCAGCGCACCCCGCCGGAGGACCCGCGCCCCGGCCAGGCGCGCATCCTGCTGGCCATATTGCTGCGCCAGCCGGCCCTGCTGCCGGAGGTGGAGGAGCCCTTCTGCCTGCTGGACCTGCCGCCCGGGCCGGCCGATCTGCTACGGGATGCCATGCTCAGGTGGCTTCCGCATGCCGAAGTCCTTGACTCCGCTGCCTTGATGGACCACCTGCGGGAACGTGGACTGGGCGATGCCCTGTCCTGGGCCATCGGCGCCGACGACCTGCCGCTTGAGGCAAGGCCCGAGGCGCAGCCGAAGGAGGCACTGGACGGTTGGTGGCATTTCTTCGGCTATCTGCGGGGCGAGGACGAGTTGAGCCGGGACCGTGCCGAGGCCCAGCGCCAGCTGGCGGATACCAACGACCCCGCGGCGCAGCAGCGGCTGATCCGGTTGACCGAGGCCCTGGCCGCACTGCGGCGGGGCGAGACCGAGTCCGGCGCCTACGGCGAGCAGGCATAGTATAGAGACTGTTTTTCTGGCGCCCTTGGTCATGCCGACGGGCGCCGCGTGACGTTTCCCCCCCGGGGGATGAGGAGCGAAGAGCGCATGGCGAGCAAGGTCGCGGGCGGTACCGAGACGGTGGAGAGCCGGGACGACGTGGTGGAGGGCGTGCTGCTCGACACCCTGACGGCCGCGGTGAAGAAGCTGATCGCACGGGGCAAGGAGCGCG
>CANGNF010000008.1 GCA_947455205.1 Acetobacteraceae bacterium
CGCGCCGGGCGTCGGCGCAGGCGCCGCGCCGGGCATTGTCCGGAAGTACTGGAAGAAGTCGCTGTCCGGCGTCAGCACGAAGCGCGTCTCGCCATCGGCAAAGGCTTCCCGGTACGCCTGCAGCGTCCGCCACACCTGGAAGAACTGCGGATCGCGGGAGAACGCCTCGGCGAAGATCGTGATCGCCTCGCGGTCGCCCTGGCCACGCAGGATCTCCGAATCGCGCTGCGCCTCGGCCAAAATCACCGTGCGCTCGCGCTCGGCCCCGGCGCGGATCCCGGCGCTTTCCTGCGCGCCCTCGGCCCGTTCCTGCCGCGCCACCCGCTCACGCTCGGACTGCATGCGGGAGAGGATGGCCTGGGTGTTCTGCTCCGGCAGGTCGGCGCGACGGATGCGGACATCCAGCACCTCGACGCCGAAGCGCGTCGCCTCCGCGTTCACCTGCCGCCGGATCTCGCCCATGATCCGGGCGCGGTCCTGGCTCAGCACGCTCGGCAGCGGCTCGTTGCCCAGCACGCGGCGCACGGCCGACGTGACGATGCTGTTCAGCCGGCCCCGGATGCCGGCTTCCGCCGCGCCGGTGGTCTGGAAGTACAGCAGCGGGTCGGTGATGCGGAACCGCGCGAAGCTGTCCACCACCAGCCGGCGCTGGTCGCCCAGGATCACCTCCTCGCGCGGGCCCTCGAAGTCGAGCAGCCGGCGGTCCAGGGCGATCACGTTCTGGACGAAGGGGATCTTCCAGGCCAGGCCGGGTTCCCGGATCACGCGGATCGGCTCGCCGAACTGGGTCACCAGCACCTGCTCGGTCTGCGCCACCACGAACAGCGAGGACAGCGCGGTCACCAGCAGCACGGCCGCGACCACGCCGGAAATCAGCAGGCGGTTCATCGGCCGCTCCCCATGTTGGCGCGGGCGGGTGGCGTGGCGGGGGCCGCCGGGGCCGGCCGCCCCGGCAGCGGCTGGCCATCGCCCGGGTTCAGGTTCAGCAGCGGCAGCACGCCCTGCAGCCGGTCATCCACCACCAGCTTGGGGTTGCGCCGCAGGATCTCCTCCATCGTCTCCAGGTACAGCCGGCGCAGGGTGATGTCCTGCGCCAGGTTGTAGGCCTCTAGCACGCTGGTGAAGCGCGACGCCTCGCCGCGCGCCTTGGCCACCTGGCTCTCGCGGTAGCCGGTGGCTTCCTGCACCAGCCGCTGTGCCTCGCCGCGGGCGCGGGGCACGATGTCGTTGCGGTAGCTCTGCGCCTCGTTGCGGGCGCGCTCGCGGTCGGAACCGGCGCGCTGCACGTCGTTGAACGCCTCGATCACCGCCGCCGGCGGGTCGGTCTTCTGCGCCTGCACCTGGGTGATCTCCACCCCCGCATGGTACTGGTCCAGAATCGCCTGGGTGCCGGCCCGCACCGCCTGTTCGATCTGCGCCCGCGCCTCGTTCATGGCGGGCTGGATCGGCGTGCGGCCGATCACCTCGCGCATCACGCTCTCGGCCGCGCTCTTGATCGTCTGCTCGGCGTTGCGGGTGTTGAACAGGAAGTCGGCGGCATCACGGATGCGCCAGAACACCGTGAAGTCGATGTCGACGATGTTCTCGTCGCCGGTCAGCATCAGGCTTTCCTCCAGCACGTCGCGTGCCGAGGTGATGCGCGCGCCGGCCGGCAGGTCGCCGTCGCCGCGGAAGCCGATGTCGATGCGGTTGATCCGGGTGACGCGCGGCGTCCGCACCTGCTCCACCGGCCAGGGGATGTGGTAGTTCAGCCCCGGCCCGGCCATGCGGGTGAAGGCGCCGAAGCGCATCACCACGCCCAGCTCGTCCGGCTGCACCCGGAACACGCCGGAGGCACCCCACAGGCCCACCACCAGCACGGCCATCAGCGCCAGGCTGCGGCCGCCGGCACCGCCCATGCCGCCGCCACCGGGCAGCATGCGGCGCACCTGCGCCTGCGCCTGGCGGATCAGCTCGTCCAGGTCCGGCATCGGCCCGCCCGGGCCGCGCGGCGGCTGGCCGCCGGGCCCTCCGCCTGGTCCACCGGGTGGCGGCGAGCCCCAGGGCCCGCCATTGCCGCCGCCAGGACGCGGGTTGCCCCAAGGGCTCCCCCCAGGGCTTCCACCAGGGCCGCCGCCGTTGTTCAACGCCATTGCCTGTTCAGGCCTCCGCTGCCGTGTTGCCGGCGCCACACCGAATAAGGGGGGTGCAACATTGCCGCGACCCGGCCATATCACGCCCGGCCGCAGTGCACACGGGGCCGCCCTCGGTTCGAGGAGCACCGCCCCGTTCCGCCCTGCGATATTGTCGTCTCCGGGGGTGTTTTCAAGCAATGTCTGACGTTCTGGTTGCTGCCGTGCGCGCCGCCTTGTCCAAGGTGCAGGACCCGATGAGCGGCCGCGACCTGGTCGCCGCCGGCCTGGTCCAGGGCCTGACCGCCCGCGATGGCCTGGTGCAATTCGCGCTGGAGGTGCCGCGCGAGCGCGCCCGGGAGCTGGAGCCGCTGCGCCAGGCCGCGGAAGCCGCGGCCAGCGGCGTCGCCGGCGTGCTCAGCGCCACCTGCGTGCTGACCGCCCACCGCCCGGCGGGCGCCCCGGCCCCGGCCGCGCCCAAGCCGGCCGCCGCGCCGCACAGCCACGGGCATGGCCACAGCCACGCCGCCCCCAAGGGCCAGGGCGAGATGCTGCTGCCGGACGTGAAGTTCATCGTCGCCGTCGCCAGCGGCAAGGGCGGCGTCGGCAAGTCCACCACCGCGGTCAACCTGGCCGTGGCGCTGGCCGCCCAGGGCCTGGCCGTTGGCCTGCTGGACGCCGACATCTACGGCCCCTCCCTGCCGCAGATGCTGGGCGCGCGGGAAAAGCCGCGCACCGAGGGCCAGAAGCTGATCCCGATCCAGCGCTGGGGCCTGCAGGCCATGAGCATCGGCTTCCTGGTGGACCCCGATACCGCGATGATCTGGCGCGGACCCATGGTGATGGGCGCGCTGGAGCAGATGATGGGCCAGGTCACCTGGGGCAAGCTGGACATCATGGTGGTGGACATGCCGCCCGGCACCGGCGACGCCCAGCTGACCATGAGCCAGCGCGTGCCGCTGGCCGGCGCCGTCATCGTCTCCACCCCGCAGGACGTGGCGCTGATCGACGCCAAGCGCGGCGTGAAGATGTTCGAGAAGGTCAACGTCCCGGTCCTGGGCCTGATCGAGAACATGAGCTTCTTCTGCTGCCCGAAATGCGGCGAGCGCACCGAGATCTTCGGCCATGGCGGCGCCCGCGCCGAGGCCGGCCGCATGGGCGTGGAGTTCCTCGGCGAGCTGCCGCTGAAGCTGGCGATCCGCGAGCTGGCCGATGCCGGCACGCCCATCGTCGCGGCCCGGCCGGAGACCGAGGAAGCCGGCCACTACCGCGCCATCGCCGCCCGGCTGTGGGCCAAGCTGAACGGCGCGGTCAACAAGGCGGGCCCGCGCATCATGGTGGAGTAGCCCCGGCCTGCCGGGTGGTATGCTGGCGGCCACACCCAAGGGGGGCGCCAGCATGCCGGCCACCAAGCTGTTCACCGCCATGGCCAATGCCGTGGCCCATGCCGCCGGCCGGCCCAGCGGCTTCCTGCTGGCGCTGGCCGTGGTGCTGGTCTGGGCCGCCACCGGCCCGCTCTTCGGCTATTCCGATACCTGGCAGCTGGTCATCAACACCGGCACCACGGTCGTCACCTTCCTGATGGTGTTCCTGATCCAGAACACCCAGAACCGCGACGGCGCCGCGATCCAGGCCAAGCTGGACGAGTTGATCCGCACCAGCCGGGCGCAGAACAGCTTCATCGGCATCGAGCACCTGACCGAGGAGGAGCTGGACCAGATCCGCGCCACCTGCGCCGAGCGCGCCGCCGGCGCGGTGCTGCACGACCGCGCCCGCCAACACCGCAAGGCGCCGGACGTGCAGACCTAACTAAGCCGCGCCAGTTCCGGCAGCAGGTATTCCGCGAACAGCGGCGGGTTCTCGGCAAACGGGAAATGCCCGATGCCATCCATCCGCTGGAAGCGCGCGCCCTTGATCTTCGCCGCCGTCTCGGCGCTGTGTTCCGCGGTGCAGGAGTAGTCATACTCCCCGGTCAGCATCACCAGCGGGCAGCGCGCGGTGTCGATGCCGTGCACCCGGTCCCGCGCATCCCATTCGCCGCTGTAGAAGTCGATGTCGCGGGCGAAGGTGGCGTGGCCGCCCTGGCTGTACTGCCACCACACATCGGTGGCGCAGGGCTGCGGGCTTTGCGGCGCCATCAGCCCCTCGATCCATTCCGGCGTGAACACCGCCTGGTCCACCAGCGGATGCTCCGCCCAGCCGGTGCGCCGGCCCTGGATATGGTCGCTGCTCTCGCAGGCGATGATCCCGCTGAACGCCTCCGGGTGGCGCAGCGCCAGTTCCAGGCAGATCTCGCCGGACATGCTGGCGCCCAGCACCACCGGCTTGTGCAGCCCCGCCGCCCGCACCACGCCCATGATCAGCTCGACATAGCGGTCGGTGGTCAGCCACCAGTCGCCGGGCATGGCGCCGTTGGGCGCCGGCGACTTGCCATGCCAGGGCAGGTCGAAGCTGGTCAGCCGCCAGTCCCGCGAAATCCGCCGGTCCGCCATCAACCGATGGAATTGCCGGCCATCGCTGCCCGCGGTGTGCAGGCACAGCAGGTCGCGCCCGGCCCCCGCCTGCTCGATGTAGACGCGGTGCCCGGCCACGCCGACGTAGCGGCCGCCGATCTCGGCCGGCTCCGGTTCCGCCAGCGCCGGGCGCAGGCTGGCCGGCACCGGCCCCTCCCGCCCGGCGCGCACCCAGCGGCCGATCTCCAGCACCCGCCGCGCCAGGTGCACATGCTGCACGAAGGCCAGTTCCTCGCCGGCCACGCTGAACGCGGGCACCCGCATCCGCAGCGCGAACAGGCTGTGGTGATGCCGCACCGGCATCAGCTCCAGCGCCCGCGCCCAAACCTCGGCCGGTGCCTGCAGGCTGAAGCCGCGCGACCCCGCGCCGAAGCCGAAGCGCACGCCGGCCACGTCGAACGCCACATCCGCCTGCCGCGCCATCCGCGCCAGCACCGCATCGCCGCGCACGGCATCCTGCCAGCGCGTCGCCATCCCCTCTGGCATCCCCTCTGGCATCCCTTCCGGCAGCATCACCGTGGCGCCGCCGTCCGTGGCCGCGGCAATTCCTCGGCCGAGATCGCGCCGTCGCCATTGGCGTCGAAGGCGCGGAACCAGCTTTCCGCCACCGGGCGGATTTCCATCAGTGTCACCTGGTTGTCTCGGTTGGAATCGATGGCGCGGAACATCGCGGTGCGCCGGTCGCGCTGGCGCTGCGGGTCCGGCTGCGGCCGGTCCGGGCGGGGTGGCCGGCCCGGCCCCTGCGCCGCCAGCCATTCCTCCAGGCTCAGCCCGCCACTGCGGTTGGCATCGGCCTCCACGAAGCGGCGCTGGATATGCTCCCACGCCTCTTCCCAGCTCACCCGGCCATCATGGTTCAGGTCCCAGGGCGCAAGGCCCCCCGGCACCACCTGGCCCCACGCCGGCACGGCCAGCGCAAGCCCGGCGCCCAGCAGCGCCATCCGGCCCAGCGCCTTCATCCGCCGTGTCCCGTCATCGGCCCAATCCCCCTGGTTCGCCGCCGCCCGGCCACCCCGCCGCAGGCGACGCGCCCTACCGCCGCGCCGGTGTCCCGGCCTCGCCAGCATCCCACCACAGCCCGGCGAAGGCCAGCAGCCCCTCGCGCGCCGGGCCGGTCATCAAATGCTCGTCAGGGCCGTGCTGCTTGCACCCGTTGTAGCTGTGCGGCACCCACACCAGCGGCACCCCCAGATGGTCCATGAACACATCCCCAGGCAACCCCCCGGAGGCGTTGGGGATGATCTGCACCGGCTTGCCCAGCGACCGCTGCATGCTCCCCTGCGCCCATTGCACCCAGGGGTGGTCCGGCGCGGTGCGGCTGGCGGGCATCCGCACCGCCGCATTCTCCACCTTCACCAAATGCAGCCCATGCGCGTCCAGGTGCTGGCGCAACGCTGGCTCGAACAGGCTGGTGTCACTGTCCACGGTGTAGCGGATCTGGCAATGCGCCCGCGCATCCGGCGCCACCGCGTTCACCGGGCTGTCCGGCTTGCCCGACAGCATGGCCAGCACGATGAAGCTGTTCCAGCCATAGATCTTCTCGGCGCTGGACAGCCCCGGCTCGCCCCAGCCGGCATCGATCGTCGCGCTGTCGCCGCCGCCGCCGACCTCGCAGCCCACCAGCGCCTGGCGCACATTCTCCGGCACGCCGCCCTGGGGAAACCACTCCCGCACCAGCACCTTGCCGTTGCGGTCCATCATGGTGGAAATCGCATGCGCCAGCAGCACCGCGGGGTCCATGGTCAGCCCACCCCAATGGCCGGAATGCACCCCGCCGTCGCGCAGCTTCACCACCAGGTCGAAGTTGAAGCTGCCGCGGCTGCCGGTCGCGATCGTCGGCACCTCCGGCTCTATCCGCGGCCCGTCGGAGGCGATCATCGCATCCGCCGCCAGCAGCGCCGGATTGGCCGCCACGAACTCGCGCAGGCCGCGGCTGCCGCGTTCCTCCGCCATCTCCAGCACCAGCTTGACGTTGCAGCCAAGCTTGCCGCCGCGCTCCGCCAGCACCGCCTCCAGCGCCAGC
The DNA here is from genome assembly GCA_947455205.1 of Acetobacteraceae bacterium. Taxonomy (GTDB): domain Bacteria; phylum Pseudomonadota; class Alphaproteobacteria; order Acetobacterales; family Acetobacteraceae; genus CAIMOR01. The sequence continues at coordinate 6,648 of CANGNF010000008.1, forward strand.
AGGTTGATGGCGTGCTGGCCCTTGTTGTCGGCGGTGCCGCGGCCGTACCACAGGTCGCCTTCCTCCCGCAGCACCCAGGGGTCGCGCCCCTGGCTCCACTGCTCCGGCAGGCCGCGCACCGTATCGCCATGGCCGTACAGCAATATCGTCGGCCGCGCCGGGTCCTCGATGCGTTCCGCCGTCAGGATCGGCCCGAAGCCCGCCAGCGGGTTGGGATGGATCCGCGCGGTGAAGCCCAGCCGCTCCACCCAGGGGGTGATCTGCCCGGCCAGGTAGTCGTGCAGCGTCTGCTCCCGCCCCGGCTCCTGGCTGGAGGACGGCACCGCCACCAGCGCCGCCAGCCGCGCCTTCAGCGTGCCGTCGTCGAAGCTCGCGGCAGCCCGGGCCAGCGCCCCTTCCCTCGTCGCCATGCAGCGGCCCCTTCCCAATAAGGCAGATTCGTCGCGCAGGGTGCGCGGGACCGCCGGGGGAGGCAAGCCGGGTATCGTTGCGGCTTCGAACCGCGCTACCGCGCCACCCGCCAGCGCATGAACTCCGCCAGCTCCGGCAGCCGGCGCGGCGCCTGCAAGGGGCCGGTCAGCCGCAGCCGCAGCTCCGGCGCCTCGGCCACCGGCCGCGCCAGCAGGCGCAGGTCCAGCATGCCGCGCACCAGGTCCACCTCTCCCGCGGCCCCGGCGCTGCCGAATGCCTCCGACACCAGCGCCACCTCGCCCAGCCGCGCCCGCCCGGCATCCAGCACCGCCGCAAGGTCCAGCCGGTCAAAGGCGGTGGCGCCGCCCGACAGCGCCTGGCGCAGCGCCACCTCCGCCGCGCGCGGCTCGGCCAGGCCGGCGGCCTGCGCCAGCGCGCCCAGGTCCACCCCGGTCAGCACGCCGTCGCGCACCGTCAGCTGCACCGGCCCGGCCAGGGTGGCCAGCAGCGCCGGCAGCCCATGGCCGCTGGCGGTCAGCCGGGCCGAGCCGTCCAGCCGCCCGGCCTGCAGGTCGAAGGGCAGGTCCAGCAGCGGCGGCGTCACCGCCACCTCCGCCAGCCGGGCCTGAAGCTCCAACCGCGGCGGCTCCTGGCTGGCGTCCAGCGTCAGCCCGCCTTCCATCTGGCCGCCGCCCAGCCGGGCCTGCACGCCCACCAGCCGCAGCCGCCGGTCCTCCAGCAGCAGCCGCCCGGCGGCCTGTTCCAGCACCGGGCCGTCCTCGCTCTCCACCCGCGCCGCTTCCAGCGCCAGGTCGATATCCCAGCCCGGCGGCCGGTCCAGCGCCAGCGTCGCCAGGCCGGGCAGCGGCAGCACCTCAGCCACCAGCCGGCCGCTCAGCCGCGGCCGCACCAGGTCCTGCGCCAGCGCCAGGCTACCCCGGGCGCGCAGCCCGCCGGCCACCAGGTCCAGCTGCTCGGCCGCCACCTGGCCGGGCGAGGCCGCCAGCGCCGCCACCACCGCCAGGCTGCCCGGCCCCAGCCATTCCGCCGGCGCGCCCAGCCCGGCCAGCAGCCGGGTGGCGTTGGGGTGGCGCAGCGTCACCTTGCCCTGGCCCTTGTGCTGCGCCGCGTCCAGCGTGCCGCTGCCTTCCAGCCGCAACTCGCCCAGGTCCGCCTCGGCCCGCAGCGCCACCGCATCGGCCGCGCCACCACCTGAAAGCCGCAGCGCCAGCGGCTGCGCCAGCAGCGGCGCCGGCAGGGTCCAGCCCTGCGGCAGCAGCCGCGCCAGCCCGGCCGCCTTGGGGCCGGCCGCTTCCAGCAGCAGGTCGGCAAAGCGCGGCTGCGCCCCCAGCACCAGCGCGCCGCCGGCGGTCACATCCACCTCGCCCAGCCGCAGCGTCAGCCGGCGCAGCGCCAGCCGGCCATTCTCCAGCGTGGCATCCACCGTCGCCCGCTGCGCCCCGGCGCCCTGCCAGCGCAGCTCATTGGCCGCCAGCCGCAGGTTCAAATCAAACCCCGGGCCCGCCGCCGCCATGGCCTGCCAGTTGGGCTCGGCCGGCAGCAGCGCGTCCAGGTCCAGCCGGTCCAGCGTCAGCCCCAGCCCAAGATTGGCGCGCCCCGGCTCCCGCCCGCCGTCCCGCCCCGGCCGCCAGACCGCGTTGCCGGCCAGCTTGGCCCCGTCCAGCAGGGCGTCCAGGTCGCTGACGGTCACCTCGCCATTGTCCAGCACCAGGCGGAAGCGCCCCTCGGCGCCGCGCAGCCGCACGGGGTCGCCGCCCAGCGGCAGGCCCAGCGCCAGCAGCGTCTCCCGCAGTGCCGGCGCCTTGAAGCGCACGCCCAGTTCCAGCCGCTGCGCCGCGCTGGCGCCGGCAATCTCCAGCGTCGCATCGCCCGGCAGCACGGCCGAGACATCCGACAGCGTCAGCCGCTCCGCCCCGGCGAAGAACGCCCCGCGCAGCCGCCGCAGCGGCAGCCCGGCGAAGCGCGTGCTCTCCACCGCCAGTTCCACCCCCACCGGCAGGCGCGGCCCGCGCGGGGTGCGCAGCGCCGCCACCCAGGCGTCCAGGTCCAGCCGGGTCGCGGCCAGCGCCACGTCCACCCGTGGCTCCGGCGCCAGGCGCAGCGTCACGCTGCCCCGCGCCGGCTGGCCGTTCAGTTCCACCGCCAGCTCGTCGGCCGAGAGCATGTCGGCGATGGCGTTCAGCCGCCCACTGGCGCGGAACGGCCCGGCCGGCGCCGGCAGCAACAGGGAAAGGTCCTGCCCGGCGGTCTCGATCCGGCCCTCGAAGCTGCCACCGGGATGCAGCACGCCGCGCGCCTGCACCGTGGCGTTCAGCACCGCCAGCCCCAGGTCCAGCGGCGCCGCGCCGTCCCGCCCCGCCCGGCCGAGCCGCGCGTTGAAGCGCACCGCCAGCCCGCGCCAGGCCAGGTTGCCCTCCGCCACCAGCGCGTCCGAAGCCCCGCCCGTGGCCAGCCGGCCATTCAGCCCATCAAGCCTGAGGCCGCCCAGCAGCAGGCGGCTGTCCTGCAGCCGCGCGTCCAGCTCGTTCAGCCAGGGCGGCGGCGCCAGGCTGCCCAGTTGCGCCGGCGGCCAGGGCAGGCTGATCTCGCCGCCCACCAGCGCCAGTTCCCGCGGTTCCAGCCGCCCGCGCAGCAGCGGAATGAGGCCCAGCCGCAGCCGCAGCGCCCGCGCGGTGACGGAAACGCCATCCGCCCCCGGCCCGATGACGACATTGCCGGCCTCCACCCGCACCTGCGGCAGCAGGGTCAGCGTGATCGGCCCGTCGAAGGTCACCGGCCGCCCCATGCGGTCGCTGGCCAGCGACGACAGCGCGCCGCGATACCGTTCCCAGTTCAGCAGATGCGGCCCCGCCCACAGGCCGAGCAGCACCACCGCCATCACGGCGGTGGCGATGATCTCCGGCAGGAAGCGGGAGCGGCGCATCGGCGCCTCAGCCGGGGCCGGCGCGGCGGTTCATCCCAGCCAGCCACACGGCGCGCGTCACCGCGACCCGCCACACGGCGCGCGTCACCGCGCGACGGCGTGCGCCGCGCGTCACCGCGCGAGGCCCCAGCCACCACCGCCCGGCGTCTCCACCACCAGCACATCGCCCACGCCCAGGTCGGCGCTGCCGGTATTGCCGGGCATCGCGGTCACGCTGCCATCGGCGCGCTCCACCCATTGCTTGCCGGGCAGGCCATCGGCGCCGCCATGCAGCCCATGCGGCGCCACGTTGCGGCGGCTGGCCACCACCACCGCCTGCATCGGCCGCAGGAAGCGGATGCGCCGGCGCGAGCCATCGCCGCCATGCCACTGCCCACCGCCGCCGGAGCCACGACGGATCGCGAATTCCTCCAGCCGCACGGGGTAGCGCAGCTCCATGATTTCCGGGTCGGTCATGCGCGTATTGGTCATGTGGGTCTGCACCGGCCCCCAGCCATTGAACCCCGGCCCGGCGCCAACGCCGCCGCAGACGGTTTCATAGTACTGGTACTGGTCGTCGCCGAACAAAACATTGTTCATCGTCGCCTGGGCCGAGGCACAGGCGTCCAGCGCCGCCAACAGGGCGTTGCAGGTCATCTGGCTGACCTCGGTATTGCCTGCCACCACCGCCGCGCCTGGCAGCGGGGAAAGGAAGGTGCCCGGCGGGATGATGATCTTCAGCGGCTTCAGGCAGCCATCATTCAGCGGGATTTCCTCCCCCACCAGGGCGCGGAAGCAATACAGCACCACCGCATTGCCCACCGCCGACGGCGCATTGAAGTTGCTGGGCCGCTGCGGCCCCGTCCCGGTGAAGTCGATGGTCGCGCTGCGCTCCGCCTGGTTGACGCGGACGCTGACACACAGCGGCGTGCCGTCATCGATGGTGGTGCGGAAGCTGCCATCCTTCAGCGTCGCCAGCACGCGGCGCACGCTTTCCTCCGCATTGTCCATCACGTGCCGCATATAGGCGCGCACCGTCTCCAGCCCGAAGTCGCGGACCGCGCGCTGCAATTCCTGCACGCCCTTCTCGTTGGCGGCGATCTGCGCCTTGATATCCGCCACGTTCACGTCAGGCGACCGCGCCGGATACTTCGCGCTGGCCAGCAGGGTGCGGAAGTCCGCCTCCTGGAACTCGCCCTTGGAGACCAGCAGGAAGTTGTCGATGACGACGCCTTCCTCCTCCAGCGTGCGGGAGATCGGCGGCGTGCTGCCCGGCGTCAGCCCGCCTATATCGGCGTGGTGGCCACGGCTGCCGAGGAAGAACAAAATCTCCTTGCCCACCGCGTCGAACACCGGGGTGATGACGGTCACATCCGGCAGATGCGTGCCGCCATTGTAGGGGTTGTTCAGCGCCACCACGTCGCCGGGGCGCAGCGTCTGCCCGCGCAGGCGGATCACCGTCCGCACGCTCTCCCCCATCGCGCCCAGATGCACCGGCACATGCGGCGCATTGGCCACCAGCGCGCCCGTGGCGTCGAAGATCGCGCAGCTGAAGTCCAGCCGCTCCTTGATATTCACGCTCAAGGACGTGTTCTGCAGCACCGCGCCGGTCTGCTCGGCGATGCTCATGAACAGGTTGTTGAACAGCTCCAGCATCACCGGGTCCGGCTTGCCGGTGGCGTCCACCCGGGCGGCGGCGCGCTGCTCGGTGCGGCGCAGCACCAGGTGGTCCAGCACGGTCAGCTCCGCGGTCCAGCCCGGCTCCACCACCGTGGTCGCATTGGCCTCGCGGATCAGCGCCGGGCCGGGAATGCGGTCCCCGGCCAGCAGCGCGTCGCGGTCGAACACCGGCGCCTGGTGCAGCGCGTTGCCGGAATACAGCGGCACCGTCTCCAGCGCATCCGGCTGGCCCTCGGCCCGCGTGGCCAGCGGGTGCTCGGCAATCGCCTCGCCGGGCGCGATCACCTCGGCGACGCAGGCCTCCACCACCAGCTGGCGTTCCGGCGTGGCAAAGCCGAAGCGCTGGCGATGGGCCGTGGTGAAGGCCTCCACCACCTGCGCCTGCGGCCCGAAGGCCACGGGCAGGAAGGTATCGGTGCCGGCATAGCGCAGGTGCAGCCGGCGCTCCGCCCGCAGCGCGGCATTGGCGCCCTGCTTGCGAAGCTCCGCCTCGCCCTCGGCCACCAGCCGGTCCAGCGTCGCCGCCAGCCCGGCCATCTCACCCAGCGGCGCCTCCACGGCGGCCTCGCGGATCACCGTCTGGTCCGCCAGCCCCATTCCGTAAGCGCTCAGCACGCCGGCGAAGGGGTGGATGAACACCGTCTCCATGCCCAGCTCATCCGCCACCAGGCAGGCATGCTGGCCACCCGCGCCGCCGAAGCATTGCAGCGCGTAGCGGGAAACGTCGTGCCCCTTCTGGATGCTCACCTGCTTCAGCGCATTGGCCATGTTGGCCACGGCCACGCGCAGGAACCCCTCCGCCACCGCCTGCGGGTCGGGGTTGCCGATCTCCGCCGCCAGCGCCGCGAACTTCTCCCTGACAACGCCGGCATCCAAGGGCTGGTCGCCATTGGGCCCGAAGATGCTGGGGAAGTGCTGCGGCTGGATCTTGCCCACCATGACATTCGCATCGGTCACGGTCAGCGGCCCGCCGCGCCGATAGCAGGCCGGCCCCGGCACCGCCCCGGCGCTCTCCGGCCCCACCCGATACCGCGCCCCGTCGAACTTCAGGATGCTGCCACCGCCGGCCGCCACGGTATTGATCGCCATCATCGGCGCCCGCATCCGCACGCCGGCCACCGCGGTCTCGAAGGCCCGCTCGAACTCCCCGGCATACAGCGCCACGTCGGTGCTGGTGCCGCCCATGTCGAAGCCGATGATCCGGTCGAACCCGCCCATCCCGGCGGTCCGCGCCGCGCCGACGATGCCGCCGGCCGGGCCGGACAGGATGGCGTCCTTGCCCTGGAAGCTGCCCGCCTCGGCCAGCCCGCCGCTGGACTGCATGAAGTACAGCCTGACACCCGGCAGCTCGCTGGCCACCTGCTCCACATACCGGCGCAGGATCGGCGAGAGGTACGCATCCACCACGGTGGTGTCGCCGCGCGGCACCAGGCGGGGCAGCGGGCTGGCCTCATGGCTCAGCGAGACCTGGGTGAAGCCCACCTCCCGCGCAATCGCGCCGACCCGCTGCTCATGCGCCGGGTGGGCCCAGGCATGCATCAGCACCACGGCCACGGCGCGCACGCCCTCCGCGAAGGCCGCCTGCAGCGCCGTCCGCGCGCCGGCCTCGTCCAGCTTCTCCAGCTCCTCGCCACCCACCGCCATGCGGCCGCCGATCTCGGCCACGCGTTCATGCAGCAGGTCCGGCAGCTTCACGTTCAGGTCGAACAGCCGGGGCCGCGCCTGGTTGCCGATCCGCAGGATGTCGCCGAAGCCCTTGTTGACCAGCAGCAGCACCCGCTCGCCCTTGCGTTCCAGCAGGGCGTTGGTGGCCACCGTGGTGCCCATCTTCACCGCGTCGATCAGCCCGGGCGGAATGGCGGCGCCCGGCGCCAGCCCCAGGCAGGCCCTGATCCCCGCCACGGCGGCGTCACGGTAGCGGCCGGGGTTCTCGCTCAGCAGCTTGCGGGTGGAGAGCCGCCCCTCCGGGTCGCGGGCGACGATATCGGTGAAGGTGCCGCCGCGGTCGATCCAGAACTGCCAGCCGGACATCGTGCTCTCCTCGGTGTCGAGGAGCGGTCATCGCAACCCGGGCGTGCCGGCGCAAGGGGTCAGGCCGGCGCGCGGATGCCCCGGCTGCGGATGATCTCGCCCCATTTGTTGAACTCGCGGGCGTAATAGGCCGGCCATTGCGCCGGCGAACCGCCGACCGGCTCGATCCCCGCCGCCTCCAGCTTCGTCTTCACCTCGGTGGAATGCACCGCGGCCACCACGGCGGCATGCAGCTTCGCCACGATCTCGGCGGGCACCCCGGCCGGCGCCAGCATGGCGAAGTCGGTGGAGGACTGGAAGCCGGGCAGCCCCGCCTCGGCAATGGTCGGCACGTCCGGCGCCAGCGGCGCCCGCGCGGTGGAGCTGACGCCCAGCGGCCGCATCTGCCCGCCGCGCAGGAAGGGCAGCGCGGTGATGACATCGACGAAGCCGCAATTCACCTCTCCGGTCAGCAGCGCCTGCGCCGCCGGCCCGCCGCCCCGGTAGGGCACGTGCAGCATGTTGATCCGCGCCATGCTCATCAGCAGCTCGGTCGCCAAATGGCTGGTGCCGCCGATGCCCGAGGACTGGAAGCTGAGCTTGCCCGGCTCCATCCGCGCCTTGGCCAGGAAGCCGGCGAAATCCTGCACCGGCACGCCGGGATGCACGCAGAAGATCTGCGGGTTGGTCCCCACCAGGCTGATCGGGGTGAAGGCGTTCTCGTAGTCGTAGGGCATGCTGGGGTACAGATGCGGGGCGATGGCGAAGGTGCTGTTGGTGCCCAGCAGCAGCGTATAGCCATCCGGCCGCGCGCGGGCGACCACCCCATGCCCCAGCGTCCCCGTCGCCCCCGGCCGATTCTCCACCACGAAGGGCTGGCCGAGGTCCGTCGCCATGCGCTGCACCAGGATGCGCGTGACGCTGTCCGACGACCCCCCCGCCGGCCAGGGGTTGATCACCGTGACCGTGCGGTTGGGGTAGGGCGCTTCCTGGGCGCGGGCGATGGCGGGGCTTGCCAGCGCGGCAAGCAGCAGGCGACGCGAAAGGCTCATCCGTTCAGCTCCACCACCAGGTTGAGGTGGGCGTCCACATGGCAGCGGGCGCCCGGGCCGACGACACAGGTGCTCTCCCGCTCCTCGACCAAGGCGGGCCCAGCGAATTCCATGCCGGGCCGCAGCGCGTAGCGGTCGTAGACCGGGACATCCAGCGTGCCATGGGTCTCGAAGGTCACGCTGCGCTGGCCGCGCGGGGCCAGGCTGGCCGGCGCCAAGGTCGCCGCGCCGATGCGGATATCCAGCCCCGGCGCGGAGACCGCCAGGCGCCAGGTCAGCGCCTCGATCGGCTGTTCCCGCACCACCCGGCCAAACGTCTTCTGGTAGCTGGTGAAGAACGCCTCCTTCAGCGCCGCCACATCGCCCTCGCCGATCTCCAGCGCCGGCAGCGGCACCGGGATCTCAAAGCCCTGGCCGACATGGCGCATGTCGGCGGCCGGCTTGAAGCTGATGGTCGCGGGGTCGGCGCCCGCTTCCTCCAGCAGCTTCCGCCCCTCCGCCGCCATGGCGGCGAACAGCGCGTTCACATGCGCGAAGTCCAGCCGCTCCAGCCGCGCCACGTAGCTGCGCACCATGTCGGTGGCCGGCGGCGCCACCAGGAAGCCCAGCGCCGAGGCAACCCCCGCCCCCAGCGGCACCAGCATCCGCTCTATCTTCAGCAGCCGCGCCAGGTTCCAGGCATGCACCGGCCCGGCACCGCCGAAGGCGATCAGCGTGTACCCGCGGGGGTCACGCCCCTTCTCCGCTAGGTGCATCCGCGTCGCCGCCGCCATGGTCTCGTCGACGATGCGCTGCACGCCCAGTGCCGCATCCATCGGCTTGACGCCCAGCTTCTCGGCAACCCCCGTGGCGAAGGCGCGCTGCACCAGGCCGGGGTCCAGCGCCATCTCGCCACCCAGGAAGTACTTCGCGTCCAGCCTGCCCAGCATCAAATCGGCATCGGTCACGCAGGGCTCGGTCCCGCCGCGCCCGTAGCAGACCGGCCCCGGCTTGGCGCCCGCACTGCGCGGCCCCACCTTCATCAGGCCAGAGCCCGGCTCCACCCGCGCGATGCTGCCGCCACCGGCGCCAATCTCGATCATGTCCACCACCGAGACCTTCAGCGGCAGCCCTGACCCCTTGACGAAGCGCCTGACGCGCCCGGCCTCGAAGTCGAATTTGTGGTCCGGCGCACCGTCTTCCACCAGGCACATCTTCGCCGTGGTGCCGCCCATGTCGTAGGACACCACGCGGTCCAGCCCCGCCAGCTTGGCCAGGAAGGCGGCCGCCATCGCCCCCGCCGCCGGCCCGCTCTCGATCAGCCGGATCGGGAATTCCTTCGCCTCGCGCACCGCCGCGATGCCGCCGCCCGAGAGCATGACGTACAGCCGCCCGGTAAAGCCGATCCGCGCGAGGTCGGCCTCCAGCTTGTCCAGGTACTTCTTCATCCGCGGCTGCACATAGGCATTGGCGCAGGCGGTGGAGGTCCGCTCGAACTCGCGGATTTCCGGCGCCACCTCGGCGGACAGCGTGATGGCCAAGTCCGGGAACAGCGCCCGCACCACCTCCCGCGCCCGCAGCTCGTGCCGCGCGTCGCGGTAGCTGTGCAGGAAGCCGATCGCCAGCGCCTCGCAGCCCTCGGCCACCAGCGCGGTCGCCTCCCGCGCCACGGCGGCCTCGTCCAGCGCCAGCAGCGTGGTGCCGTGGACATCCAGCCGTTCCGGAATTTCGCGGCGCAGATGCCGCGGCACCAGCGTCGGCGGCGCCTCCAAAAACAGGTCGTACAGGTCGTAGCGAATCTCTTTGGCGATCTCGATGCTGTCGCGGAACCCCGCCGTGGTCAGCAGCCCCACCTTCGCCCCGGTCCGCTCGATGACCGTGTTGGTCACCAGCGTCGTCCCATGCACGATGGAATGCAGGTCGGCCGGCGTCAGCCCCGCCTCCTGCAGCACCCGCAGCGTGCCCTCGATGATCGCCTCGCTGGGATCATCCGGCGTGGTCAGCAGCTTGCCGGTATGAACCAGGTCCCGGGCGGGATCATGCAGCACCAGGTCGGTGAAGGTGCCGCCAACGTCAACGCCGATGCGCGCGGTCCCGGCCATCTCATGCATCTCCCTTGTAGGCGGCAGCATCGGTCACGTAGCCATCCTTCAAATCCGCCGCCAAGGCCGCCGGGTCGCGCTCGGATGGCGGCCCATACCCCCCGCCGCCGGCATAGCGCATGTGCAGCTTCATCCCCGGCTCTATGGTGGTGCGGCTCTTCGGATGCGGCCGCGTCCCATCACTGAACACGATCTCCGCCGCCGCGCCGGGCTTGCCGCCCAGCACGCCCTGCGCCGGATGGTCCCGCCGGTCTGAAATCAGCGAAAGCCGCAGCGGCCCGGGCGAACGCACCTCGATGATCGCCTCCTGCCCCATGCCGCCACGGAACTGCCCGGCGCCGCCGCTGTCCGGCCGCAGCTGCTTGCTCCACACCACCAGCGGCGCCACGTTCTCGAAGGCCTCGATGGAACCGGCGCCGGCATTGGTCGGAAACGCCGTGGTCGCCAGCCCATCCCGATGCGGGCTGGCCCCCATGCCGCCGCTGGCGAACAGCACCTGGCTGAACCGGTCGCCATGCTGGTCCTGCCCGCTGAACAGGCAGCGCATCGTCGGCGCCCCGCCGCACTCCGCGATGACCTGCTTCGGGATCACCGCCGCCAGCGCCTTGTAGATGGCGCCCGCCAACAGATGCCCCGTGAGCTGCCGCGACCCCACCGCTGCCGGGAAGCGCGGGTTCAAGATGCTCCCCTCCGGCGCCCGCACCTCGATGGCGCGATAGCTGCCCTCATTCCGCGGCGTGAAGGGGTCCAGCGCGCACTTCACGGGGTACACGGAATACGCGTGCGTGTAGTTCATCACGCAGTTGATCCCGCGGTCGATCTGCTTCGACGTGCCCTCGAAGTCGATCACCATGCTCTCGCCGGCCACGGTCACGGCCACCACGATATGCGTCACATCCGGCTCGAACCCATCGGCATCCAGCGTCGCCCGATACACGCCGTCCGGCACGGCACTGATGGCCCGCCGCATGGCCAAATCCGCCCGCGCCTGCAACGCCCGCGACAGGCCCTGAAGGTCGGCCAGCCCGGTATCGCCGAGGAACTCGTCCACCCGCGCCGCGCAGACCTCATTCGCGGTGATCTGCGCCTCCAGATCGCCGCTCACCTGGTCCGGCACGCGCACATTGGCCAGGAAGAAGTCCAGGATCTCCTGGTTCCGCACCCCCGCCCGGATCAACCGCGTCGGCGGAATGCGGATGCCCTCCTCGAACACCTCGCGGCAATCCGCGCCCCACAGGCTGCCGCCGACATCCGGGCTATGCGCGATGCTGCCGGAAAACCCGACTAGCTTCCCTTTATGGAAGATCGGCGACACCGCGGTGATATCCGGCAGGTGCCCCGTCGCCAGCCACGGGTCGTTGGTGATCACGCAGTCGCCGGGCTGCCAGGTCTCCGCCGGGAACTTGGCCAGGAAGTGCTTGGTCGTGCGCGGCAAAATGCAGCTGAAGCTGGCGATCCCCCCGGTATTCTCGGAGATGCTGTCGCCATTCACGTCCATCAGCACGGTGCCGAAGTCATTGGACTCCCGCACGATGGTGGAGAACGCCGTCCGCAGCAGCGCCGCCGCCGCCTCATCGGCAATGGAGATCAGCCGCGACCAGTAGATTTCCAGCGTGATCGCATCGAAGCCCTCGTCCATTGCCCGTCCCCGCACCGTGAAGCGCGAAGGCTAGGCCGGGCCGCGCAGGCTGTCACCACGCCGCGATCGCCGCGGTCGCTGCAGGCGAGCGTCGGCCGCGGGCCGGCGAAGCTGCGCTTCGCGGCGGGCCGACGAACCTGCGCTTCGCGGCGGGCCGACGAACCTGCGGTTCGCCGCGGATTGACACAGCCGTCGCCGCCATGGTCGGCTGCCCCGCAACCAGGGAGGAAGCCGCGGCCGATGCTGCGCGTCGAACCAAATGCCGCCACGCTGGGCGCCACCATCCACGGCCTGGACCTGCGCCAGCCGCTGACCGACGCCGAGTTCCGCGCCGTCCTGCACGCGCTCGGCCAATACGCCGTGCTGCGCCTGCCCAACCAGCAGCTCCACCCGCGCCAGCTCGCCGCCTTCTCCCGCCGCTTCGGCCATATCCAGACCAGCGTCTCCGGCAAGTACCACCATGCGGAAGCGCCGGAAGTCGGCATCCTGTCCAACATCATCCGCGACGGCGTGCAGATCGGCATCCCCGATGCCGGCCAGGACTGGCACACCGACATGTCCTATACGGCGACGCGCGGCTTCATCAACGTGCTGCACGCGCTGGAAGTGCCCAGGCGCGACGGCCAGCCGCTGGGCGACACGCTCTTCGCCGACATGCGCGCCGCCTACGCCGCCCTGCCGGACCAATGGAAGCAGCGCATCGAGCCGCTGACCGCCACGCACGACTTCAACGTGTTCTGGCAGAACATGGTCAACCGCCCCGGCAGCACCCGCCCGCCGCTGACCCCGGCCGAGCGCGCCAAGCGCCCGCCCGCCACGCACCCCCTCGTGCTGCGCCACCCCATCAGCGGCGCCCGCGTGCTGTACTGCAACCCCGGCTATGCCGAACGCATCGACGGCGTCAGCGCGGCCGAGAGCGCCGAGATCCTGGACTACCTGTTCCAGCACCAGCTGCAGCCGCGCTTCCAGTACGCCCACCACTGGCAGGTCGGCGACCTGCTGCTGTGGGACCACCTTGCCACGCTGCACACCGCGGTGGCCGACTACACCGCCGCCGAACCGCGCCTGATGCATCGCTGCCAGGTCATGGCAGACCAGGTCTTCTCCACGGAGTTCCAACGCCAATGGCTGGACGCAGCATGACCCTTCCCCGCCGCGCCGCGCTCGCCGCCGCGCTCGCCTTCCCCGCCGTGGCCCGCGCGCAGAACCGCCTGCCCTGGGACACCGAGCGCCCGATCCGCCTGATGCACAATGGCGGCGCCGGCAGCGGCTCGGACGCCGTGACCCGCGTGCTGGCGCTGGGGCTGCAGGCCGTCTGGGGCCAGAACGTGGTGGTGGAGAACCAGCCCGCCGGCGCCGGCGTGGTCGGCTACCAGACCGCCATGCGCGCGCGGAAGGACGGCCTCACCGCCATCACCTGCATCTCCTCCGTGCTGCTCGGCCCGCTGGTGGACCGCAAGCTGCCCTTCGATGTCTTCAATGAAGCCGTGCCGGTCTCCCAGTTGATGATCGCCGCCGGCGTGCTCTGCGTGCCGAAGAGCCTGGGCGTGAAGACGGTGGCGGAGTTCCTCACCTGGGCCAAGGCCCAGCCGGAGGTGATCCCCTTCGGCAATTACGGCCACGGCACCGCCAGCCACATCCACGCCGCGCTGTTCAGCAAGCGCGCGGGGCTGAACACCGAACTGGTGCCCTACCCGGGCGCCAAGCTGGTGAACGACCTGATGGCCGGGCACGTCAAGGTCGGCTTCCTCGACAGCGGCAGCGTCATCGCGCAACTCCGCAGCGGCGACATCATCGGCCTGGCCGTGACGGGGCCGGAACGCGTCTCCGTGCTGCCGGAAACGCCGACGTTGGTCAGCCTGGGCAACATGCAGGGCTTCGAGCCGCAGATCTGGATCGGCACCTTCCTGCCGCCGGAAACCCCGGCCAACATCGTGGAAGCCTGGGGCGACGGCGTCTCCCGCGCCGTCAAGTCGGCCAATGTCAGCGCCCGCTTCCGCGACATCGGCTTCGAGCCCGTGGGCAGCCAGCCCGCCGAGTTCCGCGCCATGCTGCGGCGCGAGCGCGACACCTGGAGCCGCGTGGTCACGGAAACCGGGGTGCAGATTCCCTGAGGCCGTGCCAGCCTGCGGCAACCACCCAGGGAAACGCCGATGTTGATCCGCATTGCCAATGGCACCGCCGCGCTGGAAGCGCCGGAAGACCTCAAGCGCTTCAAGCTGGTCGTCTCCGGCGGCCTGGAAGGCGCGGGCCTGCAACAGGCGCTGGGCGCCGCCGGCCGGCTGGAAGGCGAGCATGTCTGGGTTTCCCCCACTTGGCTGGCCGATGCCTCTGGCCGCGGCACCGATGCCGGCTGGCTGGAGGAGTTTGGCCGCATGGTCGGCTTTGCCGCCAAGCAGGGCTGGGTGAATGATGCCGGCGAGATCAGGGCGCATATCGAACGTGAGTGACACCACCGACATCACCATCGCCGGCTGCCGCACCCTGCTGCGCCGAGCCGGCAGCGGCGCCCCGCTGCTTTACCTGCACGCTGAACACGGCGGCGGCTGGCCGCCTTTGCTGCAGCACCTGGCGCAACGCTTCGACGTCATCGCGCCCGACCTGCCCGGCTTCGGCGGCACCGAGACGCCGGACTGGCTGGACAACATCCACGACCTGGCCCTGTTCACGCTGGAGTTGCTGGAGGCGCTGGACCTGCGCCACGTCGCGCTGGTCGGCAGCGCGCTGGGCGGCTGGGTGGCGGCCGAAGCCGCGCTGCGCGACCGCACGCGCCTCTCGCGCCTCGCTCTGCTGAACCCCATGGGCATCCAGGTGAAGGGCCTGAACGCCGCCGACCCCTTCCTGGCCACGCCGGAGGAGACGGTTGCCGCCAACTTCCACAACGCGCCGCAACCCACGGATGAAGCCGACCTCGACACCCAGCTGAAGAACCGCCACGCTTATGCCCGCATGGCCTGGGCGCCGCGCCTGCACGACCCGCATTTGGCGAAGTGGCTGCACCGCCTGCGCCTGCCCACGCTGATCCTCAGCGGCGCGGAGGACCGCGTGGTGCCCGCCGCCAATGGTGCCGCCTTCGCCGCCGCCATCCCCGGCGCGCGGCACGTGGTGCTGCCCGCCTGCGCCCATTTGGCGGAACTCGACGCGCCCCAGGCCGTCCTGGCCGCATTGGACCCCTTCCTCACGGAGCCCACGCCATGAGGTTCTTCTTCTTCCACCTGATGCCCTATGCCGCGCTGGACCCGGACTACGACCAGACGCACAAATCCGCCTGGGTCACGCTGCCCAACAGCTACTACGACCCCGAGATCGGCGCCGACCTGTACAACCGCTACCTGGACGAACTGGAATACGCCGCCGAACTCGGCTTCGAGGGCATCGGCGTCAACGAGCATCACCAGAACGCCTATGGGCTGATGCCCTGCCCCAACGTCTTCGCGGGCATGCTGGCGCGCCGCATCCCCAAGCAGACGAAAATCGCCATCCTCGGCCGCGCCCTGCCCGTCCTCAGCAACCCGCTTTCGGTGGCGGAAGAATTCGCGGTGCTGGACAACGTCACCCGCGGCCGGATCATCACCGGCTTCGTCCGCGGCATCGGCGCCGAATACCATTCGCTGGCGGTGAACCCGACGGAAAGCCACGCCCGCTTCCACGAAGCCCACGACCTGATCGTGCAGGCCTGGACCCGCGACGGCCCGTTTGCGTTCGAGGGCAAGTACTACAACTTCCCCTACGTCAACCTGTGGCCCCGCGTGTACCAGAAGCCGCATCCGCCGATCTGGATTCCCTCCCAGGGCAGCAGCGAGACCATCGCCTTCGCCGCCCATCCGGACCGCCGCTACGTCTACCTGCAGACCGCCACGCCGGCCGCCATGCTGTTCCGCTACATGCAGGCCTATCGCGACGAGGCCACGCGCATGGGCTACCAGGCCAGCCCGGACCAGTTGGGCTGGAGCGTGAAGATCCATGTCGGCGAAACCGACGAGATCGCCCGCCGCGAAGCCAAGCCGCATGTGGAGGCCTTCGCCAACAAGTTCCTCCGCATGCCGCAGGAGATGCTGCTGCCGCCCGGCTACACCAGCGTCGCCAGCATGAAGCGCATCCAGGAGGCGAAGAAGACCATCACCGGCGGCGCCCGCACCATGGAACAGATGATCGAGCAGGGCACCTTCATCTGCGGCAGCCCGCAGACCGTCATCGACCAGCTGGCCGACTACCAGCGCAAGGGCGGCTTCAACATCGTCATGGCCGGGCTGCACTACGGCACCCTGCCGGCGGAGCTGACACGCAAGAACATGGAGCTGTTCGCGCGGGAAGTGATGCCCGCCCTGGCCAACGCCACCGCCCCCGCCAGCATCGCCGCAGCGGCCGACGGCCGGGCGGCCGCGGCGGCCGAGTAGGATGCCGGCGCAGGCCCAGGCCATCCGCGACCTGCGCGACAAGGCCGGCTACCTGCTGCGCCGCGCCTTCCAGCGCAGCCAGGCGCTGTTCACCGAGGAAACCCGCGACCTCGACATCACCAGCCCGCAATACATCCTGCTGGTGGCGCTGGCGCTGCGCCCGGGCGTGGACCAGAACAGCCTGGCGGAAACCGTGGACCTGGACCGCTGGACCACCGGCGACATCCTGGCCCGGCTGGAACGCCGTGGCCTGCTGGCGCGGGAAGTGGACCGCAGCGACCGCCGCTGCCGCCGCCTGGTGCTGACCGAGGCCGGCCACGCCGTGGTCCGGCAGATGGAACCCAGCGGCATCAGCGTGAACCAGAAGCTGCTGGCCCCGCTGGACGCCGAGGAGCAGCGCGAATTCCTCCGCCTGCTCCGCAAGCTGGTCGGCGTGCGGGAAGTCTAGGGCCGGCAGCCGGCGCGGCTGCCTGCCCCGCCCTCAGCGCGACAGGAACGCCAGCGCGGTCAGCGCATGCACCCGCGCCACCTGGCACAGCTCCGCCACCTCGGCATATTCGTCCGCCCCGCCCATGTTGTGCGGCGTCGGGCCGTAGACGATCGTCGGCAGCCCCTCCATGCGGAACCACCGGGCATCGCTGCCGCCGACCCGCATGTTCACCGCGCAGGGCCCGCCCAGCACGCCCCCGGCCACCTCGGCCGCCAGCCGCACCAGCTCGCTCCCGGGGTCGGTATGGTTCGGCTCGAACCGCCGCAGCACGCGCCAGGTCACGCCCGGCAGCGCGTCCAGCTGATGATGCAGCGCCGCCTCCGCCACCGCGCAGCCCACGCCCACCGGCAGCCGAATGTCGGCGGCGGCCCGCGCATGCGCCGGCACCAGGTTGGGCGAGGTGCCGCCCTCCACCCGGCCGATATTCACCGTCACGCTGCCCAGCACCGCGGCCTCGCCGGCGCCGGAAAGCGGCTCGCTCACCGCCCGCGCCGCGGCAATCGCCGCCGTCACACTGGCCGGTGCGTCCGGCCGCAGCGCCCGTAGCCCGCGCAGCGCATCCAGCGCCAGGCTCAGCCGGTCCAGCGCGTTCTCGCCCAGATGCACATGCGCCCCATGCGCCGCGCGCCCCGCGGCCTCGACCTCGATCCACAAGAAGCCCTTCTCGCCGAAGCGCAGCACGCGTGGGCTGCCGGCGTCGCCGATGATGACGGCATCGCCCCGCGCCTCCGGCACGTTGTCCAGCAGCCAGCGGGTGCCCAGCGTGCCCATGCTCTCCTCGTCGCCGGCCAGGGTCAGCACCGCCTCGCCACGCCACAGCGCAGGGTGCGCCGCCAGCAGCGCGAAGGCGGTGATCGACGCCGCGATCCCGCCCTTCATGTCCGCCGCGCCGCGCCCGTACAGCCGGCCGTCGCGCAGTTCTCCGCCCAGCGGCGCCACGGTCCAGGGCAGCGCCTCGTTCACCGGAAAGGTGTCGAGATGCCCGTTGAACACCAGCCGCCGCCCGGCCGCATGGCCGCGCGCCACCGCCACCAGGTTCACCACCCCCGGCGCTGTCTCATGCAGCGTCACCGCGGCACCCGGCGCCAGCTCCGCCAGGATCGCCGCTGCCTCCCGCGCGCAGGCGGCCACGTCGCCGGGCGGGTTGGGGGATGCCACCGCCACCAGCCGCCGCGCTATCCCAACCAGCCCGGCCTCGCAGCCCGCCAGCCCCGCGTGAAACGCTTCCAAGCTCATTGCCCCAACCACTCCAGCAGTGCATCGGCGGCCTGCTCGCCACTGGCCCAGGCGCCACCCAGCGTCGCCGCATGGGTGGGGTGGCAGGCTTCCCCCGCGAAGCGCAGCCGCCCACCGCCCAGCGCCGCCTGCCGCAGCACCGCGCGCGCGCCGGCCGCGCCCGGCACGGCATGCGAGTAGGCACCACGAAACAGCGGGTCATCCGCCCAGCCGGTCACCACCGCGCCCGGCAGCAGCGCCGTCGCCACGACCTCGGCGCCGACATGCCGCGCCAATTCCGCGCGGAACAGCGCTTCCGCCGCCCCCGCCCCGTCACGCGCCAGGGCCCAGGCCCGCGCGCCGCCGATGAAGCCCACCGCGTGCCCGGCGCCGAAGGGCCGCAGCAGGAAGGTCATCGCCGCGTCGTCGCCCGGCGCCACCCGCCGCTCGAACCGGGTGAAGGCCGGCAGGTCCAGCGCGCCGGGCGCCAGGCGCATCGCCACCTTGCTCAGCAGCCCCAGCGGCAGGCCACCGATGGCGGCGCGCAGCTCCGCCGGCAGCTCCGGCGCAAACCGCAGCGTCCCCGCCGCCAGCACGCCGGTGGAAACCGTCACCAGCACCGCCTTCGCCCGCACCGCCCCGGCGGGGGTGTGCAGCACCGGCGCGGCGCCCCATTCCACCGCCAGCACCGGCGTCTGCAGCCGCACCGGCAGCCCGGCGGCCAGCCGCGCCACCAGCGTGCCCAGCCCTTCCGCCACCTGCCAATTCTCGCCGGGGAAATCGATGGCGACATAGTCGTGCACGCTGATGTCCTCCAGCGGCGCGCCATTGATGATGTTGCCCAGCCAGTGCGCCACCGTCGCCCGCCACGGCCCTTCGGGCAGCAACCCCGCGCAGTCCCGATCCGGCCCGGCGCAGGCGGCCTCGAAGGCCTGCTCCGCCGCGTCCAGCGCCTGCAGGTACGCCCGCCGCTCATCCTCTCCGGCGCGGCGCCCGTCCAGCATCAGCCCGTCCTTGCTGCGGCGCGGCTGCTTGTGGAAGCGCATGCCCATCGCCTCCGCCAGAGGCGTCAGCGGGTTGGCCAGCGCGTCGTGCAGCCAGCTGGCGCCGTGGTCGAAGGCCGCGCCCAGCCCGGCGCTCTCGTTAAAGGCCCGGCCGCCGACGCGCGCCCCTGCCTCCAGCAGCAGCGCGTCCACGCCGCGCGCCCGCAGCCGCCGCGCCGCCGCAATGCCCGCCGCGCCGGCACCGATGATGGCGACATCGCAGGTGGTCATGCCCAGCCGTCCGATCGCGCCTGGATCGGCCGCGCCACGCTCAGAAGTCCAGGTCGTGGTAGTGCGGCGCCGCCGCCAGCCCGCTCACCTTGTCCTGCAGCAGCGGGCGGAAGGCGGGGCGCGACTTCAGCCGCGCGTACCAGTCCTTCACCGCGGGGTGCCGGGTCCAGTCGATCTCGCCCATGAAATCCAGCGTCGAGATGTGCGCGGCGGCGGCGAAATCCGCCAGGCTCAGGTTGGCGCCGGCCAGCCAGGCGCGGCTTTCCGCCAGCCAGCCCAGGTATTCCAGATGCGGCTTCAGGTTGGCATAGCCGGCGCGCAGCACGGCGCCATCGGCATGGCCATGCCCCAGCAGCCGCTTCAGCTGCTTCTCGCCATACAGGTTGGCGGTGACCTCCATGCCGAACTTGTGGTCGAACCAGGCGACCAGCCGCCGCACCTCGGCGCGTTCCGCCAGGGTCGGCCCGAACAGCGACACATCCGGATAGGCTTCGTCCAGGTATTCGCAGATCGCGCTGCTGTCCACGATCGCGAGGCCGGTTTCCTCCTGCAGCACCGGCACGGTGCAGGCGGGGTTGATCGCCTCGAATTCCGCCCGGCGGTCCCAGACGCGTTCGTGGATCAGCTCGAATTGCAGGCGCTTCTCGCCCAGGGCCAGCCTGACCTTGCGGCAATAGGGCGACAGCGGAAGATGGTACAGGATGCGCACGGGGCGAGTTTATGCCACTCGGCCCCGTGCGCGTGAAGCTACTCAGCAGCCAAAACTGCCTCTTCCATCGGCACCGGCAGGTAGCGGGCATACTCCTTCGGCACCACGTGCCAGAAGCGCCCGCGCTCGGCCGCCCAATGCGCCAGCAGCCGCGCCGCCAGCGGAGAGGACGTCTCCGCCTGGTGCCGCGCCAGCAGCGCCTTCAGCTCCGCTTCCCAGTGGGCTGAGGCCAACCGCGAGAACAGCAGCGTCTCCGGGTTCACCCGGCGCTCGAAGGTCTCGTCGGCGTCGTAGATGAAGGCCATGCCGCCAGTGAAGCCGGCGCCGAAATTATCCCCGACCGGGCCGAGGATCGCAACGGTGCCGCCGGTCATGTACTCGCAGCCATTGGCGCCGCAGCCTTCCACCACGGCGGTGGCGCCGCTGTTCCGCACCGCGAACCGCTCGCCCGCCTGCCCCGCCGCGAACAGCTCCCCGGCCGTCGCGCCATACAGCACGGTGTTGCCGATGATGGTGTTCTCGTTCCACACCAGCGCGGAGGACGCCGCCGGCCGCACCACGATGGAAGCGCCCGACAGCCCCTTGCCGACATAGTCGTTGGCGTCGCCGAACACCTCCAGCTTCAACCCGCGCACCGCAAAGGCGCCCAGGCTCTGCCCCGCCGTGCCGCGCAGCCGCACCGTCAGGTGGCCCGGCTGCAGCCCGGACATGCCGAACTTGCGGGTGATCTTGCTGCTGATCTTGGTGCCGATGGCGCGGTGCGTGTTGCGGATGTTGTACTGCAACTGCATCTTCTCGCCGTGTTCGAACAACGCCGCGGCGTCGCTGATCATGTCGGCGTCCAGCGTCTCCGGCACCTCGTTGCGGCCTTCCCGCGTGCAGTAGGGCGCGCTGCCCCCGGCATCCGCCTGCACCAGCAGCGGGTTGAGGTCGAGGTCATCAAGATCCTCGGACCCACGCGACACCTGCTTCAGCAGATCGGTCCGCCCGATCACATCCGTCAGCCGGCGCATGCCGAGCGACGCCAGGATCTCCCGCACCTCCTCGGCGACGAAGCTGAACAGGTTGATCACCTTCTCCGGGCTGCCGGCGAACTTCTGCCGCAGCGCCTCATCCTGCGTGCACACACCCACCGGGCAGGTGTTGGAATGGCATTGCCGCACCATGATGCAGCCCATCGCCACCAGGCTGGCGGTGCCGATGCCGAACTCCTCGGCCCCCAGCATCGCCGCCACGACAACATCGCGCCCGGTCTTGATCCCGCCATCGGTCCGCAGCTTGATCCGGTGCCGCAGCCGGTTCAGCAGCAGCACCTGGTGCGTCTCGCTCAGCCCCATCTCCCACGGCAGCCCCGCGTACTTGATGGAAGACTGCGGCGACGCCCCGGTGCCGCCGGAATGGCCGGAGACCAAAATCGCATCCGCCTTCGCCTTCGCCACGCCCGCCGCGATGGTCCCGATGCCCGACCGCGACACCAGCTTCACGCACACCGTCGCATCCGGGTTGATCTGCTTCAGGTCGTAGATGAGCTGCGCCAGATCCTCGATGGAATAGATGTCGTGATGCGGCGGCGGCGAGATCAGCATCACCCCCGGCGTGGAATGCCTGAGCTTGGCGATCAACCCCGTCACCTTGAAGCCGGGCAGCTGCCCGCCCTCACCGGGCTTGGCGCCCTGCGCCACCTTGATCTCGATCTCGCGGCAGTTGTTCAAGTACTCCGCGGTCACGCCGAAGCGCCCCGAGGCGATCTGCTTGATCGCGCTGTTGGCGTTGTCGCCGTTCTTGCGCGGCCGCGCCCGCTCGGGGTCCTCGCCGCCCTCGCCGCTGTCGCTCTTCGCGCCGATCCGGTTCATCGCGATGCTCAGCGTCTCATGCGCCTCCGGCGAAAGCGCCCCCAGCGAAATCCCCGGCGCCACCAGGCGCTTGCGGATCTCGGTGATGCTCTCCACCTCCTCCACCGGAATCGCCGTGCGGCCCTCGCTGCGGAAATCCAGCAGGTCGCGCAGCGCCACCGGGTGCTGCCGGCGCACGCTTTCCGAGTAGCGCTTGAAGGTGGTGTAGCTGTCCGTCTCCACCGCCTTCTGCAGCATGTGGATCAGGTTGCCCTCGAAGGCATGCGCCTCGCCGCGCAGGCGCTTCTTGTACAGCCCGCCCACCGGCAGCGTCACCACGCCGGCCTGCCAGGCCCGCTCATGCAGCGCCAGCACCCGCCGCGCGATGCCGGACAACCCGATGCCGGAAATGCGCGACGGCACGCCCGGGAAGAACTCCGCCACCAGCGCACGCGACAGACCGATGGCCTCGAAGTTCATGCCGCCGCGATAGCTGCTGATGACGCTGATGCCCATCTTGGACATCACCTTCAGCAGCCCCTTGTCCACCGCCTTGCGGTAATGCGCTATCGCGTCCGGCAGGCTCAGCGTGCCGAACAGCCCACGCCGATGCCGGTCGGCAATGCTCTCCTGCGCCAGGTAGGCGTTGATCGTCGTCGCCCCCGCGCCCACCAGCACCGCGAAGTAATGCACGTCCAGGCACTCGGCCGTCCGCACGTTCAGACTCGTAAACGTCCGCAGCTGCTGCTTGACGAGGCCGGTATGCACGCCGCCCACCGCCAGGATCATCGGGATCGCCGCGCGGTCCGGCCCCTGGTGCTCATCGGTCAGCACCACATGGGTGCTGCCGCTCTGCACGCCCTCGGCCGCCTCGCGCCGGATCCGGTCAATCGCGCGGCGCAGCCCCAGCTCGCCCTCGGCCACCGGGAAGGTGCAGTCCACCTCGCACACCGTGCGGCCCATCGTCGCCCGCATCGCCGCGAACTCCGCGTTGGACAGCACCGGGCTGTCCAGCATCAGCATGTCGCACTGCGTCGGGTCCTCATCCAGGATGTTGCCCAGGTTGCCCAGCCGCACCTTCAGCGTCATCACCCGCGTCTCGCGCAGTGAATCGATGGGCGGGTTGGTCACCTGGCTGAACATCTGCCGGAAGTAGTGGTGCAGGCCCCGGTACTGGTCGCTCAGCACCGCAATCGGCGTGTCGTCGCCCATGCTGCCGATGGCTTCCTGCGCGTCCTCCACCATCGGGTGCAGGATGCTCTCCAGCTCCTCCATGGTGTAGCCCACGGCCAGCTGCCGCCGGCGCAGCTCCTCGCGGCCGAACAGCACCGCCTCGTCCTCGTGGGTGCGGACCTTCTCCTCGATGCTGACGGTCCGCTCCAGCCACTTGCTGAATGGGTGGCGCGCCGCCAGCAGGTCCTTCAGCTCCCGGTCGGCGTAGAAGCGCCCGGTGTCCAGGTCGACGCCGATGCACTGCCCCGGGCCGACCCGGCCCTTCTGGATGATGATGTCCTCGGCCAGCTTCACCATGCCGGTCTCGCTGCCCACCACCAGCAGCCCGGTGCTGGTCACGGTGTAGCGCATCGGCCGCAGCCCGTTGCGGTCCAGCCCACCAATCGCCCAGCGCCCATCGGTCGCGGCAATCGCCGCCGGGCCGTCCCACGGCTCCATCACCGCGTTGCAGTACAAAAACAGGTCACGATGCGATTCCGGCATCGTCGCGTTGTTGCGCAGGCTCTCGGGGATCAGCATGGCCTTGGCCATCGGCGCATCGCGCCCGCCGCGCACCAGCAGCTCGAACACGTTGTCCAGCGTGGCGGTGTCGCTGCCGCCGGCCTGCACGATCGGCTTGATGTCGTCCAGGTAGTCGTCCAGCAACACGTGGGAGAGCCTGGTCTCGTGGCTCTTCATCCAGTTGGCGTTGCCGTGCAGGGTGTTGATCTCGCCGTTATGCGCCAGCATGCGGAACGGCTGCGCCAGCTTCCAGGTCGGGAAGGTGTTGGTGCTGTAGCGCTGGTGATAGATCGCGAAGCGGCTGACGAAGCGCTCGTCCTGCAAATCCGGGTAGAAGTCGGTCAGGTTCTCCGCCAGGAACATGCCCTTGTAGATCAGCGACCGGCAGCTCAGCGAACACACGTAGAAGGCCGGCACCTCCGCCGCGATCGCCTGCTTCTCGATCCGGCGGCGGATCACGTACAGGTCGCGCTCGAAGATGCCTTCCGCCCGCTGCTCGGGGTCGTGGATCAGGATCTGCTCGATCTCGGGCCGGGTCGCATTGGCCTTCTCGCCGATGCAGCTCACATCGATCGGCACCTGGCGCCAGCCATAGATGCCGTAGCCCGCGTGCAGGATCTCGCTTTCCACAATCTGCCGGCAGCGTTCCTGCGCGCCCATGTCGGTCTTCGGCAGGAAGATCATGCCCACCGCAATCCGCCCCGGCCGCAGCCGCGGGCCGCCGCGCGCCACTTCCTCGGCAAAGAAGTCCTGCGGTATCTCCACATGGATGCCGGCGCCGTCGCCGGTCTTGCCATCGGCATCCACCGCGCCGCGATGCCACACCGCCTTCAGCGCATCGATGCCGGCCTGCACCACGTCGCGCCGCGCCTTGCCATCCAGGGAGGCCACCAGGCCAACGCCGCAGGCATCATGCTCGGTCAGGTCGATATGCGCGTCGCCCGCCAGCGTGGCGGCCTGGGCGAGATGCTGTTCCACATAGGTCATTGCCGTCACTCCGCTGCCGTCACGCGCTCACGCGCACCGAAGGTCTCGCCGCGTTCGCGCATCCCATGCGCCTCCCCCTGGCCGCGCGGCGTCGGCGCCTCGGCCAAGGCGCGCACATAGGCGTCGATCTGGTCCGCCGCGTCGCGGCCATCGCGGATCGCCCACACCACCAACGAAGCACCGCGCACGATGTCGCCGCCGGCAAACACGCCGGGCAAATCGGTCATGAAGCTGCGATGGTTCACCTTCAGCGTCCCCCAGCGGGACACCGTCAACGCCTTCTCGCCGAACATCGCCGGCAGATCCTCGGGATCGAAGCCCAGCGCCTTGATCGCCAGGTCGCAGGGCGCGGTGAAGCCGCTGCCCTCGATCTGCGTCACCGCCTGCCGCCCCGTCGCATCCGGCAGCCCCAGATGCATCCGCACCGCGCGCACGCCCTCCACATGGTCACCGCCGATGAAGGCCTCCGGCGCCGCCAGCCACTCGAAGCGCACGCCCTCCTCCTCGGCATGATGCACCTCGCGCATCGAACCCGGCATGTTCGCCTTGTCGCGCCGATACAGGCAGGTCACGCTCGCCGCGCCCTGCCGCACCGCGGTGCGCACGCAATCCATCGCGGTATCGCCACCGCCGATGACGACCACGCGCTTGCCCTTGGCATTCAGCGCGCCGCTGTCGAAGGCCGGCACCGCATCACCCAGGTTCTGCCGGTTGCTCGTCGTCAGGTAGTCCAGCGCCGGCACAATCCCGGCCAGCGAGGCGCCCGGAACGGCAATGTCGCGCGCCCGGTACACCCCGGTGCCGATGAACACCGCGTCGTGCTTCGCGCGCAGCTCCGCCAGCGTCACATCCTCGCCCACGCGGCAGTTCAGGTGGAAGTGGATGCCGCCCTGCTGGAAGGATTCCCAGCGCCGCAGCACCACCTCCTTCTCCAGCTTGAAGTTGGGGATGCCGTAGATCAGCAGCCCGCCGACGCGGTCGTAGCGGTCATACACATGCACCTGCCAGCCGCGGGTCCGCAGCCGCTCCGCCACCGCCAGCCCGGCCGGCCCGGCGCCGATGATGCCGATGCTGTGCGGCAGTTCCACCCGCGGCGTCGGCGGCTTCACCCAGCCATTCGCCCAGGCCGTGTCGGTGATGAACTTCTCGACCGAGCCGATGGTGACGCTCTCGAACCCCTTCTCGATGACGCAGTTGCCCTCGCACAGCCGGTCCTGCGGGCAGATGCGGCCGCAGATCTCGGGGAAGGTATTGGTGGCGGAGGAGACCTCATAGGCCTCCTCCAGCCGCCCCTCGGCGGTCAGCTTCAGCCAGTCGGGGATGTCGTTGTTCAGCGGGCAATGCACCGAGCAGAACGGCACGCCGCACTGGCTGCACCGGCTGGCCTGGGCGCTGGCCGCCTCGGCGACGAACTCGCGGTAGATCTCGCCGAAATCGCCGGTGCGCTGGGCGGCCTTGCGCTTTTCCGGCTGGGCCTGCTGGAGGCGCACGAATTGCAGCATGCGTTCGGCCATGGCGGCGACTTTCGGCTGACGTGGAACGGCCGGGCGCCTTACAGCCCCCGGGGTGCGCTGCAACATGGCGCATCCACCCCAGGCCTTACCAGCACTTTCTCGTCTTAAGGTCCGATATGTGACCCATTTCCTCGCCTGCCCGCCGCGCAGGCAGGCGGATCGTTAAATCGGCACGACAACAAGGTCCGGTTTGAGAACTACCCGCCCCGGCGAAACCGAGAGAGATAGCCCGGCACCACC
The DNA here is from genome assembly GCA_947455205.1 of Acetobacteraceae bacterium. Taxonomy (GTDB): domain Bacteria; phylum Pseudomonadota; class Alphaproteobacteria; order Acetobacterales; family Acetobacteraceae; genus CAIMOR01. Next base: position 32,836 of record CANGNF010000008.1, read on the forward strand.
GCCGCCATCGCCTTCGGCACAATCCCCAGCTCCGCCAGACCGGGCATCCCCGCCGTGCAGACATTGTCCCGCTCCAGCATCAGCAGCTGGTCGCGGGTCAGCGGCGGGTTGGGCAGCCAGGCGGTCAGCGCCACCTGCGCCCGCACCAGCGCCTCCGGCATCGCCACCAGCGGCCGGTGCCGGTGGGTAATGTCCAGCACCAGCCGCATCAGCGCGCGGAAGCTCGCCACCTCCGGCCCGCCGACCTCGTAGGTCACCCCGGGCGCCGCCCGCAGCAGCGCGTCGGCGACATCGCCCACATAGACCGGCTGGAAGCGCACCGCGCCGCGCACCACGGGCATGAAGGGCAGCAGCGCCGCCATGCCGGCGAATCGGTTGAAGAACTGGTCCTCCGGCCCGAACACGATGGACGGCCGGATGATCGCCGCCTGCGGAAACGCCGCCCGCACCGCCGCCTCGCCGGCCGCCTTGCTGCGGCCATAGGCGCTGGGGCTGGCCGCATCGGCGCCGATGGCGCTCACCTGCACGAATCGCTCCACCCCCGCCGCCGCCGCCAGCCGCGCCGCGCGCCCGGCGCCGTCGGCATGCACGCGCTGGAAATCGCCGGGCCGGCCTTCCGCCAGAATGCCGACCAAGTTCACCACCAGCCCGGCACCGGCCACCGCCCGCGCCACCGCGGCCTCATCCCCCAGCCCGGCCCGCACCGCCACCACCTGGCCGACGCGCCCCTGCGTCATCAACGCGCCCGCGTCGCCCGCGCGCCGCCCGGCCACGCGCACCACCCAGTCCTCGCGCGCCAGGCGCTCCACCACGTAGCGGCCGATGAAACCGTGGCCGCCGAAGACGGTGGCGACCTTGCGCCCGTTCAGATCCTGCATGCCGAAGCCCCTTCGCGCTGACGATCTTCAGGTGGGTGCAGAAACCTGCATTGCACCCGCTTGACGGCATCAAGCCCTGCCCATAAAAGGCCGCCACTGCCGCAATACTCCGCAGCCAAAGCCCAGGTGGTGGAATTGGTAGACGCGCTGGCTTCAGGTGCCAGTGACCGCAAGGTCGTGAAGGTTCGAGTCCTTTCCTGGGCACCACCTCCCTTACTACGGAGGATAGCGTGAGAGCCGGCGGTTCCACGATATTCCTGAGGAACACGATGATCCAGCTGCACCGGCATGACCTGCCCGACGGCCTGGACCTCGGTCGCCTCGTCGCCATCGACACCGAGACCATGGGCCTCAACCCGCACCGCGACCGGCTGTGCCTGGTGCAGCTCTCGTCCGGCGACGGCAACGCGCACCTGGTCCAGCTGATCCCCGAATCGCTGGGTGGCCTGGGCTATGCCGCGCCCAACCTGAAGCGGCTGCTGACCAACCCCGAGCAGACCAAGCTGTTCCACTTCGCCCGCTTCGACTGCGCCGCGCTGTATCGCTGGCTGGGCGTGCGCGTGGCGCCGGTGGTCTGCACCAAGGTCGCCGCCAAGCTGGTCCGCACCTTCACCGACCGCCACGGCCTGAAGGACCTGCTGAACCAGCTGGTCGGCGTGGATGTCTCCAAGCAGCAGCAGTCCAGCGACTGGGGCGCGCCGGAACTCAGCGTGGACCAGCAGGCCTATGCGGCGTCGGACGTGCTGTACCTGCACGCGCTGTGGGCGCGGCTGGAAGCGCTGCTGATCCGCGAGGGTCGCCTCTCCCTGGCGCAGGACGTGTTCCGCTTCCTGCCCGCCCGCGGTGAGCTTGACCTGCTGGGCTACGAGGACCCGGACATCCTCAGCCACTGAGTCACGCCTACCCCGGCGCCGTCGCCGCCAGCGTCCGCGCCATCAGGCCGCGCAGCTCCCGCGCCAACGCCGCCGGCTCGGGCGCCGCTTCCTCCAGCACCGCCGCGCGCAGCACGCCCAGCAGCGCCCGCGTCAGCACGTAGCGCGTCGCCTCCGGCACCGGCGCCAGCCCCTGGCAAGCCGCGTCCAGCGCCGCCGCCAGCTGGTGATGCAGCAGCGGGTGGAACACCGTCTCCAGCAGCACCCGCCGCATGCCCCGCCGGCCGGGAAACCGCGCCACCAGGCAGGCCACCACCGCATCCACATCGGCCGCCGCCGCCAGCTGCGCCGCGGTCTCCTCCAGGTCGCGCCGGCCCATCGCCAGCAGCACCGCCTGCTTGTTGGGAAAGTACTGGTACAGCGTGCCGATCGACACGCCGGCCTGCTCGGCGATGCGGTTGGTCGAAAGCCCCGCGATGCCGTCGCGCTGCAGCAGCGCGGCGGCGGCGTCGAAGATCGCGGCGCAACTCAGCTGCGCGCGTTGCTGGCGGGGAATCCGGCGCTCAACTTCCGGCTCTGGCAGGCGGACCATCGGGGGTTCTCGCGGGGGCCGGCGCCAGGAACATCCCTGGTCGAACTGCCCCCGCCAGCTATCCCCCGCCGCGCGCGCCACCGCCAATGACAGGCAACGGAGCGCGCGGTGCCTTTACCGCTGCCGGTCGGCCAACCAGGCCAGGCCGGCGCGGCGCATGGCCTCAGGCCGCCGGCGCGTCGATCCAGCCGACATGGCCGTCCTGGCGCCGATACACCACGCCCAGCGCGCCGTTGCCGCTGTTGCGGAACATCATCACCGTGCGGTGCTCCAGGTCCAGCCGCATCACCGCTTCGCTGACCGAAAGCCGCAGGATCTCGGTGGTCTGCTCGGCCACCACCATGCTGGCGTGGTCGTGGCCATTGGTCGCGGGCATGGCCTCCTCCACCTCGGCCTCGGTCTCGTCGCGCTGGTGCAGCACCACCTGGCGCGCCTCCTCCACCGGCGGCGCCTCGCGCTGCGCCGCCAAGCTGCGGGCGTGGTCGTTCACCCGCCTTCGATAGCGGCGCAACCGCTTGCCCAGGTGTTCCGCCGCCACATCGAAGGCGCGGTGCGCGTCCACCCCCTCGCCCTCCGCCCGCATGAAGACGTTGCGCCCCGCCTTCAGGTTGATGTCGCAGCAGAAATAGGCGCCAGCCCTGGCCTTGAGGTCGTGGTGGAAGGTGACGTTCGCTTCCAGCGCGTGGTCGAAATACTTGCCGGTGATGGTGGCCAACCCGTCCGTGACGTGGACGCGGAGGGCTTCTCCGGTTTCGACCTGCTTGCCGGCAACGGTGATGTGCATGAGGCTTCGACCCTTCTTTCCCCAACCGGGAAAGGGTCCGCCCGGAGAAAGCCGGCGGTTACCCCGAGGGTATCAGCCGGCAACGCCCGAAGGCGTCGCGGCGTGCCGATGATGCGTCGCATCACGGCGTTGCCCCAGGGGCGCGCGGCTCAGGCCGGTACGGCCTTCTCCCGCTTGCGCTGCACGGAGGATGGAATACGCAGCGCCTCGCGGTATTTGGCCACGGTCCGGCGGGCAATGTCCACGCCTTCCTTGCGCAGCCGCTCCACAATCGCGTCGTCCGACAGCACGTCGGCGGCGTCCTCGGCCTCGATCATGCCGCGGATGCGGTGACGCACCGCTTCGGCGCTGTGCGCCTCCCCGCCATGGGTGCCGGCGATGGCGGTGGTGAAGAAATACTTCAACTCGAAGGTGCCGCGCGGCGTCGCGATGTACTTGTTCGCGGTCACCCGGCTGACCGTGCTCTCGTGCATCGCCACCGCCTCGGCGACATCGCGCAGGATCAGCGGGCGCAGATGCTCCACGCCATGGCGGAAGAAGCCGTCCTGCCGGCGCACGATCTCGGCCGCCACCTTGATGATGGTGTTGGCGCGCTGCTCCAGGCTCTTCACCAGCCAGGTCGCGGTCTGCATCCGCTCGGCCAGGAAGGCCTTTTCCTCCTTGTTCTTCGCGCCGACCACGGCGCGGGCATGGAAGCCGCGATTGACCAGCACGCGCGGCAGCGTCTCCGGGTTCAGCTCCAGCAGCCATTCGCCATTCGGCGCCCGGCGCATCAGCACGTCGGGCACGATGGCCGGCGCCGGCATCTGGTCGAAGCTGGCGCCGGGCTTGGGGTCCAGCCGCTTCAGCTCGGCGACCATCTCCGCCATGTCCTCGGCGTCCACGCCGCACAGCTTCATCAGCGTGCGCGTATCCCGCCGGGCCAGCAATTCCAGGTTGTCCAGCAGCGCCTGCATGGCGGGGTCCAGCCGGTTGCGGTCGGCCAGCTGCACGCCCAGGCATTCCCGCAGGTCGCGGCAGAACATGCCCACGGGGTCGAAGCGCTGCATCAGCAGCCGCACCCGCTCCACCTGCGCGGTCGGGCAGCCCATGGCGCGGGCGATGATGTCGCTCTCGATCGCCAGCCGCCCGGCGGGGTCCACCAGCGCCAGCAGCTGCGCCGCGATCAGCCGCTCCTTGGCGTCGTGGAAGGTCAGCCGGATCTGCTCACCGATATGCTCGCGCAGCGTCTTGCCGGCGGCGGCCAGGTCGTCGATGCCGCTGAGGTCGTCGTCGAAGTCGCGGCTGCCGCCGCTGCCATGGCTGGGGGTGAAGGCGGCGTCGCTGTCATGCACGTTGGACCAGTCGACATCCAGCGGCGCCGCCGCTTCGGTCGGCATGCTGTCGGCGCTGGCGGCACTGGCGGCGTCCGGCGTGTCGCTCGGCGTCGGCAGCGGGTTGGTGGTGCGGCCGTCATCCGGGCCCGGCGTGCTGCGCTCATCCCACTCCAGCAGCGGGTTGCGCTCCAGCTCCTCCTCGACGAAGGCGGTCACCTCCATGTTGGAGGATTGCAGCAGCTTGATCGCCTGCCGCAACTGCGGCGTCATGACCAGCGACTGCGATTGCCGCATGTCAAGGCGGGGACCCATGGCCATGGTCAGGCCACCTTCCGGGGTCTGGTTGCGGCCGTCATGCTGCGATCACAGGCTGAAGCGTTCGCCCAGATAAACCCGGCGAACACCTTCATGCGCGACGATCTCGTGCGGCCGGCCCTCCATCATCACCTGGCCGTCGTGCAGGATGTAGGCGCGGTCGATGATCTCCAGCGTCTCGCGCACATTGTGGTCGGTGATCAGCACGCCGATCCCGCGATCCTTCAGGTGTTTTACGAGATCGCGGATTTCCGACACCGCGATGGGGTCGATACCCGCCAGCGGTTCGTCCAGCAGGATGTAGGAAGGATGCGTCGCCAGCGCGCGGGCAATCTCGCAGCGCCGCCGCTCGCCGCCCGAAAGCGCCAGCGCCGGGGCGCGGCGCAGGTGGGCGATGCCGAACTCCGCCAGCAGCGCGTCCAGCATCTGCTGCCGCCGCTCGCGCTCCGGCTCCACCACCTCCAGCGCCGCCAGGATGTTGTCCTCCACCGAAAGGCCACGGAAGATGCTGGCCTCCTGCGGCAGGTAGCCCAGGCCCAGGCGCGCGCGGCGGTACATCGGCAGCGTCGTCACGTCGTGGCCGTCCATCATCACCCGGCCCTCATCGGGCTGCACCAGGCCGGTGATCATGTAGAAGGTGGTGGTCTTGCCGGCGCCGTTCGGCCCCAGCAACCCCACCGCCTCGCCGCGCTTCAGGTTGATGCTGACGCCGCGCACCACCGGGCGCTTCTTGTAGCGCTTGCCCAGGCCGATGGCGGTCAGCCCGCCCTCGCCTTCCATCACCTGCAGCTGCGGTGCCGGGGATTGCTTGTTCATGGCCGGCGACCCTGTTGCGGTGCGGGCGCCTCGGCGGCGCCAGGCCCTGGCGCCGCGGCGGCGCCGGGGCTCGGCGCCGCGGGCGTTCCCGGCTTGTCCTGCTGCGGCACGATCAGCCCGCGCACCCGCTCACCCCTGTCGCTGGCCGAGACCAGCCGCGCCACGCCGGTCCGCAGGTTCACGATCGCCTCGCGCCCGTTCACCTGGTTGTCGCCACGGGTGATCCGCACATTGCCCAGCAGCCGGGCCATGCCGGTGGCCGGGCTGTAGACGCCACGGTCGCCGCGCACCACCTCGGTGGGGGTGCGGATCTCGACATTGCCGAAGGCCTCCACCCGATCCACCTTGCCGGTGCCCGGTGCGGGGGCCGGCGCGGCGCGGCCATTGGCGGCGGCCGGGCGCACCGGCGCGGGGGCAGGCGCCGGGGTCGCGCCCTCGGGCAGCAAATAGGAAACCAGCGTATCGGCGCCGACGCGCCGGCCTTCCTGGTTGTCCAGCGCCACGGCATTGCCGCGCGCCACGGCCATGCGCCGCTGGCTCCAGTATTCCAGGCTGTCTCGCGCCGTCAGCACCTGGCTGGGCGTGGTCAGGGAAAGCTCGCGCCCGGTCAGCACCAGCACGGCCTGGTCCATGTCGTACACCGCGCGGTCGCCACGCGCCGTGTCGGTGGCGGTGCGGATGGTGACGTGGCCCTCGGCCTCCAGCCGCCAGATCTCGCTGCTGCCGCCGGCCGGGTTCTCGCCCAGCGCCGGGGGCTGGCCAGCGGGCCGGGCCGGCGTGGTGGCGGCCGCGCCGCCGGCAGGCCGATAGCGCGCCAGCAGCCGGTCGGCATCCACCGTCACATCGCCACGAATGGCCCGCGCATCCCGCCGGGCGACGATGACCTGCTCGGTCTGCCGCCACTCGATGCCATCGGTCGCGGTCACGTCCACCGGGCCACCGCCCGACAGGTCGATGCCCTGGGCCTGCGCCAGAACGGGCGCAGCCAGCAGCAGAAGGGCAAGCAGTCGGGTCATTTGCGATCGCCCTCCAGCACCGCATGGGCGCGGCCGGTGAAGACCACCACCGCGCCACGCTCGCGCAGTTGGAAGCCTTCCGAGGTCAGGGTGCCGAAGGGGCCCTGCGCCGCCACCGGCTTGTCGCCATCGGCGTTGCCGGCGGCCAGGTCCACCGCGGCCAGGTCGGTCAGCAGCATGGTGCCGTTGTCGTGGAAGATCGTCACCTTGCCGGCCAGGTCCAGGTGGTCCGCCGGCCGGTCGTAGCGGCCGGCTTCGGATTGCAGGTAGATCCAGCTGCCGTCGTTCATCAGGATATCCGCGCGCGGCTGGGTCAGGTCCAGCAGCTCCTCGGCCCCCACCTGCTGCGCCAGGTCGGCGGTCACGGTGTAGGGCCGGTTGAGGTCGTCCACGCCCTGGTAGCGCGGCGCACTGACCCGCAGCGATTCGGAGCGTGGCTGGATGCTGCGCCGGAAGGAGTAGCGCGACCGGTCCTCGGTCCGCTCGAACTCCGGCCACAGCACGATGGCGCCCAGCAGCAGCAGCGCCAGCCCGGGCAGCACCCGCTTGGCCAGCCGCACCGCCATGCGCCGCCGCGCCATCTGCCGGCCGGTCAGCGCCTCCCGCTCGCGCGAGGGCGCCAGCATCTGCCGGTGGGAGAGGGGGGCGGGGGGTGGCGTCGGCCCCGCCTTGCCGCTGGCCAGCTGGCTCATGCCGGCACCCCGCGCCGGGCGCACGGCCCCCGCTGCCCGGGCCGGGCGGCCGGGACACGGCGGGCGGGCGCGGAAACTCGGGCCAGCCAGGCGGTGGGTTCGGTCAGGTGCAGGTCCACGCGCGATGTATGGGCTTAGCAGGGCGAAGGGTCAACGCGCGTGAGGCACGCGGGACAAGAATCGTGCCAGGGGTAACTGCAAGGTTGCGGATCGCCCCCGCTTGTGATCCGGCATCCGGCGGCGCCGGCAGCCCGGCGTCAGTGCACCAGCACCGGCGCCATCTCGTGCTCCACCACCGCGGCGGCGGCGGTCTCCATGTTCGGGGCCGCGCCGATATGGGTGCCGTCGGCGGCATGGATCGCCACCGCCTGCACGCCGTTCAGCGTCACCGGCCGCAGATACGCCACCTGCTGCAGGCCGAAGCGCGCCCAATCCATGGGCGAAAGCTGGGCCAGGGTGACGGTGGCGCTGGCATTCTGGTTGTTGGCCATGGTCTGTCTCCGTTGGGCGCCGCCATCCGGCCCGCGCCTGGTGGAACAAGTCACTCGGTGCCGGTGCGCCCTTCGACGACGGGCTTGGTGGCGCCGTTGGTCTTCTTGCCGATCTGGATGGTCTTCACGCGGACTTCCGGCTGCGGCCGTTCCAGCTCGACATGCAGCAGACCGTTGTCCAGCCAGGCGCCTTCCACATCGATCCCTTCCGCCAGCACGAAGGCGCGCTGGAACTGCCGGGCGGCGATGCCGCGATGCAGGAAGATCCTGCCCTCGCTGTCGTCCTTCTGCCGGCCCCGGATCACCAGCTGGTTGTCTTCCTGCGTGATCTGCAGGTCGTCCATGCTGAACCCGGCGACCGCCAGCGTGATCCGCAGGCGGTTGGAGCCGATCTGCTCGATATTGTAGGGCGGGTAACCGTCGGCGTTCTTCGCCACGCGGTCCAGCATCTGTTCCAGATGGTCGAACCCCAGGAACAGGGGGGAGCCGAAGACGGGTGAACGCGACATGGACCTCAGGGCCTCCTCATCCAGAGCGAAGCAACGCCGCCTGGCCCGAAGCACCCGACGGCACCCACCGATGTTGTCACCCCCAGCGCCGGTTGCAAGGGGCGCCGGTTGCAAGCGGGGCGGCGCCGGGGGTAATCGGTGCCGCATGAGCGACGAATTGCTGCCGATCCTGATCGTGCCCGATGCCAAGCTGCGGGCGAAGTGCCGCGCCGTGGGCCCCGCCGACGCCGATGTGGTGCGGGAGTTGGCGCCCCGCATGCTGGCGACGATGTACAAGGCCCCCGGCATCGGCCTGGCCGCGCCGCAGGTGGGCCAGCTGCTGCGGATGTGCGTGGTGGATATCCAAAAGGATGACGTGCGCGAGCCGATGGTGCTGGTGAACCCGGAGATCGTCGCCGTCTCCCAGGAGTTGCACACCCGCGAGGAAGGCTGCCTCTCCCTGCCCGGCCAGTACGCGGACGTGACCCGCCCGGCCGAGGTGAAGCTGCGCTGGCTGGACCTGGAGGGCGCGAAGCGCGAGATGCAAGCCGACGGCCTGCTGGCCACCTGCATCCAGCATGAGCTGGATCACCTGGATGGCGTGCTGTTCGTGGACCACATCAGCGCGCTGAAGCGCAACATGCTGCTGCGCAAGCTGGCCAAGGACATGAAGCTGCGGCAGCGCGAGGCGATGTAGTCAGGTGGGGCGCATGAAGCCGTAGCGCCCCAGCAGGTAGTCGGCCCAAGGCCGGTCTTCCGGCCCTGCCGCCGCCAGGGCCGCGCCGAAAACAGATTCGGTCGCGGCGCTGATGAAGTCGTCCGGCCGGACCAGCAGTGACCGGAACACCTCGAAGGCATCGGTTCCCAGGGCCTTCAACGCCGGCGCGGTCACGCCGTGCAGCGGCAGGTTCCCGGCAGGCGAGATGTGCAGCACGCGAACCCGCTCGGCGCCATCCTCCCGGGCTTCCTGCATCCGGAATGCCAGCATCTGCTGCCGGGCCATCTGGTAGAAAGGTTCCCAGAAGAAATCCGTCACCGCCAGCCCGGCATCGGCCCGGACCGGTCCGGCGGGCGAGAACAGCAGGTCGCGGTAGCGGCCCAGCCGCACGTCGTTGCCCTTTGGCGGAATCGGCTGCCCGTAGGTCTCGGTGTACTTCCATTCGATAAGCAGCGTCTCGCGGCGCCCGCCATGTTCGAACCGCACCACCGCATCGGCACTGGTGACATTGGCGCCGCGCGTGCGCTGACGCGGCGTCTTCGTTTCGTTCAGATAGTCGCGGCCCCCGATCCACTCGAACCCGACGAACATCTTCGTTCCATCGGGCGCGTCCTCTACCGGCAGCATGGTCAAGCTGGTTCCCGGCAGGCCGAGTGCGCCGCCGATCACGTTGGCCAGCAGCTTCGGTCGGGTCGCCAGCGGCATCAGGAAGTTCAGGCAGCTCACCTGGGAGGACAGCCCGTGGTTTGCGTGCCAATGCCAGGAGATTTTCTTGCCGGCGAAATAAGCGCTGGTCGCATCGCGGACCGCCGGGTTGATGTTCAGGACCACCTAGTCGCGCGGGAGCCGGTAGCTCGCCCCCTCGAACCCCGCGGCCCCGGCCGGCAAGGTGCTGGCAAAGAACGCCGCCTGGGCCAGGCGCTCACCGGCTATGAAAGTTGGCATCTTTTCCCCACCGAACCATTCGGCAGCTAATCACCCGGATGCGAAACGGCCAAGCGCAATGCGCGGCACCACCCGTGCCGCATCCTCGAAAACCCCCGCTGCGCGTAACCCCTCCCTTGGCCGGCCGCTTCGGCCAGTGTCCGGCATCGCGCAACCCCGGAGAAAGAGCGGCACCGAAACAACCTTTGCACGCCGCCATTGTTCCTGTTATGTTCACACCACCCCTCCCCCGCCGGCACCCCCATGCTCCCCAACCGCCCCCCAGGTCGCTACTCCACCCCCCGCCCCTGGCAACCCCTCAGCGACGACGAGCTCGTCGCCCTCTGGCCCTACTTCGTCCATCAGGGCAGCGGTCGCCCCATCTTCGATATCCGCGCCAGGCTGGACGCCATCTTCTGGGTGGCCTGCCACAATGGCCGCTGGCGCGACCTGCCGCCGCACATGGGGCCGTGGGACACCGCCGCCCGGCAGTTCCGCCGCTGGGTCCACAAGGGCACCTGGGAGGCCCTGCTCGCCGCCGTCGTCTCCCGCCGCGCCCCGCCGGCGCTGAAGGCGCTGGAACACTGGGTTTGCCGCGCCTTCCGCCGCGCGCTCCGCATCACCGGGCTGCGCGGTCTGCGCCTGGTCCGCCGCCTCGGCCTGCTTTCCGCGCTGCGTGGCCCGCCGGAATGGTACCCCGACTGGGATTTGTCCGTTGCCCTCCTGCCCGGCGTCATCCGCGCGGTGCAGCGCCAGCTGGCCAACCCCGGCACCCCGCTGAAACCCCTGCTGGAGGGCTGCCGTGCCTTCCACAGGCTCTGCGGTGGCCGCCGCTGGATCCCCGGCTGGGCCGCGCCGCCATGACGCCCCCTTCCGCCCGGCCTTCCCCCCTTGGCTCCGCGCCGCTAAAGCAGCCGCCTTCTCGCGGAAGGGCCGGAACGCATGCGCCTCGCCTTCATGGGCAGCCCGGATTTCTCGGTGCCGGCGCTGCACGCGCTGCACCAGGCCGGGCACGAGATCGTCGCCGTCTATTGCCAGCCCCCCCGCCCCGCCGGGCGCGGGCAGAAGCAGACCCCCTGCCCGGTCCACCAGGCCGCGCTGGCCCTGGGCCTGCAGGTCCGCACCCCCGCCCGCGTGCGGAAGGACCAGGCGGAACACGCCGCCTTCGCCGCCCTCAACCTGGATGTGGCCGTGGTCGCCGCCTATGGCCTGATCCTGCCGCAGGAAATGCTGGACGCCCCGCGCCTGGGCTGCCTGAACATCCACGCCTCGCTGCTGCCCCGCTGGCGCGGCGCCGGCCCCATCCAGGCCACCATCCTGGCCGGAGACAGCGAGACCGGCATCACCATCATGCAGATGGAAGCCGGGCTGGACACCGGCCCGATGCTGCTGCGCGGCACCACCCCCATCGGCCCCCGCACCACCACGCCGGAGCTGCACGACGCCCTGGCGGAGATGGGTGGCGCCCTGGTCCTGCGCGCCCTGGCGGAACAGCCGCCGGCCACGCCGCAGCCAGCGGAAGGCGTCACCTACGCCCCCAAGCTCAGCAAGGCCGATGGCGCACTGGAGTGGACGCGGGACGCCGCCAGCCTGGACCGCCAGGTGCGCGCCCTGAACCCCTGGCCCGGCACCTACTTCCAGGCCGGCGGGGAAACCCTGCGCCTGCTGCAGGCGGAGCCGGCGGAAGGCAGCGGCCCGCCGGGCACGGTGCTGGCGCCGGGCCTGGTCGCCTGCGGCCCAGGGGAAGGCGGGGGCGCGCTGCGCCTGCTGCGCCTGCAACGCCCGGGGCGTGGCCCCATGCCGGCCGCCGAGCTGCTGCGCGGCTACGCCCTGCCCCCGGTGCTCGGCTGATGCGGCCGCCCGCCGCCCCGCCGCGCGAAGGGCCGGGCTGATGCCGACCTACGCCCTCACCGTGGAATATTGCGGCACCCCCTTCGTCGGCTGGCAACGGCAGGACAACGGGCTTTCCGTGCAGCAGGTGCTTGAAGCCGCGGCCGCCATGCTGAACGAAGGCACCGCCCCCACCAGCATCGCCGCCGGCCGGACGGATGCCGGGGTGCATGCCGAGGGGCAGGTCGTCATGCTGGACCTGGCGCGGGAGATTGCGCCGGAGAAGCTGCGGGAAGCCCTGAACTTCCACACCAAGCCGCACCCCGTCTCGGTGCTCAGCGCCGCCCTGGCGCCGGAAGGATGGAACGCCCGGTTCAGCGCCATCAAGCGCGGCTACCGCTACCGCATCCTCAACCGCCGCGCCCGCCCCGCGCTGGAGGAAGGCCGGGTCTGGCATATCCCGGTCAGGCTGGATGCCGGGGCCATGCACCAGGCGGCGCAGGGCCTGCTGGGACACCACGACTTCTCGGCCTTCCGCGCCGCCGCCTGCCAGGCCAAGTCGGCCCTGCGGACGCTGGACCGGCTCAGCGTCTCCCGCCAGGGGGCGGAGGTGGTGGTGGAGGCCGAGGCGCGCAGCTTCCTGCATCACCAGGTACGCAACCTGGTCGGCACCCTGGCCGCGGTGGGGCTGGGGCGGAAGGGGGTGGAATGGCCCCGGCGGGTGCTGGAAGGCCGCGACCGCGCCAAGGCCGGCATGACGGCCCCGGCGGAGGGGCTGTGCTTCGAGTTCGTGCGCTACGCCGAGGAACCCGCGTGGATCTGAGGCCGCCCCCGTGCCCCCCCCGGCATGGACCCCGGCGCCCCCGGCCAGCATCCGAAGGTGGCGACGCCCCGGCGAGGCCGTGACCCGGCTACCCCCCGGTCAGCTTGGCCACGAAGCCACCGATGAACACCCCCAGCAGAAGGTCCAGCAGCACGAAGATGACGGCACGGAAGCCGGTGATCTTCAGCGCCTCCTTGGCGATGAACCATTCAAGCCACAGCGCATAGCCGAAGGCGGCAAGCCCCAGCCCGTAGGACAGCGTCGGCGGCAGGCCCAGCATGGCCGGCACCGTCAGCGCCAGCAGCACCAGGTACTGGACCACGTTGCCCCAGTTCCACGCGGCCAGGAAATGCGCCGATTCCTTGCCCCGCCCCGCGGCCTGGGCCATCGGCAGGCTGGCCAGCGCATAGCCGACCCAGGCGATGACATAGCCCACCAGCTCCGCCACCAGGGCGAAGGCCACGCCCTTGGCCGGCGCCCCGTTGGCCCAGGCCATCAGCCGCAGCGCCAGGAAGGCCGGCAGGCAGATCGCGGCGGCCCAGAAGCTGCGGCGGGCGCCGAGGCCGGTATCCTCCACCAGCATCAGCCCATGCGACTGGCCCCGCGCCAGCATGAAGGCCCCGCGCAACCCGGCCTGGATCACCAGGCGCAGTGGCGGCGGCGGCAGGGGGCCAGGGGAGGAGGCATTGCCGCTCAGCGGAGGGTTTCCTCAAGCACGCGGCGGTACAGCGTGGCCAGGTCGCGCAGCTCCGCCACCGGCACGGCCTCGTTCACCTGATGCATCGTCGACCCCACCCCGCCCAGTTCCACCACCGGGCAGTAGTTGGTGATGAAGCGGGCGTCGGAGGTCCCGCCCCCGGTATCCAGCGCCGGCTCGCGCCCCGTCACCGCCTCCACCGCCCGCTTCAGCGCATCCACATAGGCGCCCGGCTTGGTCACGAAGCTCTCGCCGGAGACGGAGACGCGCATGTCGTAGCGCGCCTCCTCGGCCCGCAGCGCGGCGTGCAGATGCTCGGTGATGCTCGCACTCGTGTGCAGGTCGTTGAAGCGGATGTTGATCATGCACCGCGCGGCCGCGGGGATGATGTTGTTGGCGGTATTGCCGACATCCAGGCCGGTAACCTGCAGGGTCGTCGCCTCGAACCAATCGCTGCCAGCATCCAGAGGCGTGGTCGTCAGCCGGTGCAGCACCCGCACCAGCCGGTGGATCGGGTTGTCGGCGCGCTGCGGGTAGGCGCTGTGGCCCTGGGTACCGTGCAGCGTGATGTACGCCGTCATGGACCCGCGCCGGCCGATCTTCAGCGTATCGCCCAGCACGGCCTTGGAGGTGGGTTCGCCAACCAGCGCCATGTCGGGGATGTGGCCCTCGGCCTGCATCCACTCCAGCACCTTCTTCGTGCCGTCCACCGAAGGGCCTTCCTCGTCCCCGGTGATCAGCAGGCTGATGCTGCCCTGGTGCGACGGGTTGGCGCGGACGAAGTCGGTCATGCCGGCGACGAAGCTGGCGATGCCGCCCTTCATGTCGCAGGCACCGCGGCCATACAGCACGCCGTCGCGCACCTCGGCGGCGAAGGGGCCATCCTTCCAGGCGGCCTCGTCGCCGACCGGCACCACGTCGGTATGGCCGGCGTAGCAGAAGTGGGGCGCGCCGGTGCCGCGGCGGGCAAACAGGTTCTCCACCTCCTCGCCCTTTGGACCGAACTTCATCCGGTGCAGGGTGAAGCCGAGCGGCGCCAGCGCGGCTTCCAGCACGCCCAGCGCGCCTTCATCCGCGGGCGTGACGCTGGCGCAGCGGATCAGCGCCTGCGCCAGCGGCAACGGATCGGTGGGTCGGTTCCCGGCCATTTAGTCGCGCAGCAGCTCGTTGATGCTGGTCTTGGCGCGGGTCTGCTCGTCCACGATCTTCACGATCACGGCGCAGTACAGGCTCGGCCCCGGGGTGCCGTCCGGCAGCGGCTTGCCGGCCAGGCTGCCCGGCACCACCACGGAATAGGCCGGCACGCGGCCGATGTGCACCTGGCCGGTGGCGCGGTCGATGATTTTCGTAGATGCACCCAGGAACACGCCCATGCTCAGCACGGCGCCGCGCTCGACCACCACGCCCTCGGCCACTTCGGACCGGGCGCCGATGAAGCAGTCATCCTCGATGATGACGGGGTTGGCCTGCAGCGGCTCCAGCACGCCGCCGATGCCGACGCCGCCGGACAGGTGGCAGTTCTTGCCGATCTGGGCGCAGCTGCCCACGGTGGCCCAGGTGTCCACCATGGTGTTGCGGTCCACATAGGCGCCCAGGTTGACGAAGCTGGGCATCAGCACCACGCCCGGGGCGATGTAGGCGCTGCGGCGCACCACGGCGCCCGGCACGGCGCGGAAGCCGGCTTCCTTGAAGCGGTTCTCGCCCCAGTCGGCGAACTTCAGCGGCACCTTGTCGAAGGCGCCGGCGGCGGTATCCATCGGCGCGCTGTCGGTCAGGCGGAAGCTCATCAGCACCGCCTGCTTCAGCCACTGGTTGACCTGCCAGTCGGCGCCCTGCTTCTCGGCCACGCGGGCCTTGCCGGAATCGAGCAGTTCCAGCGCCGCCTCGACCGCGTCGCGGTCCTCCCCGCGCGTGGCGGAGGTCAGGCTATCCCGGCGCTCCCACAGGGCGGTGATGCGGGGCTTCAGCGTGGCAGCGTCCATCGTTCGGTGGTCCTGGCAAATCCGGCGGGGGCGGACCATGCCGATGCCGCCGCCGGGATGTCAACGCCGCGTCATTCACCGGGCATTCATCGGCGTCAGCGCAGGATCGGCTTCATGGACCTGGCGCCCCACCCCGGCCCCGAGGGCGACAGCGCCTCGGCGGGCAACCCTGCAATTTCCGCCGCGCATGTCGCGCGGCTGGATTCGCGGCTGCGCGGCGCCCTGCTGGAAAGCCGGCAGCGCTGGCGCGACTTCGTCACCCTGGCCGCCGACCTGGTGTTCGAGACCGATGCCGATGGGCTGCTGACCTTCCTGGCGCCGGACCAATTGCTCGGCCGCCCGGCCGAGACGCTGCTGCATCGTCCCGCGCGGGACCTGCTGGTGCCCGGCGGCGCCGACCCCTTCGCGCTGCGCACGGCGATGCGCGACATGCGCGCGTGGATGCGCCGGCCGGATGGCCAGGGCGCCTGCTTCAGCTTCAACCTGGCGCCGCTGAGCGATGCCGCCGGGCGCTTCGCCGGGCTGCGCGGCACGGCGCGGGACGTGACGGCGGAGGAAGCCGCCGCCGAGGCCCAGGCCATGATGCTGCGCCGCGCCGGCGCGCTGGAGGTGCTGGTGCGCCGCGTCCGGCAGGAGGTGCTGGCGCCGCGCATGCTGGCCGCCACGCTGGAATCGCTGCCCCCGGTGCTGGGCTGCGCCGGCGCCGTGGTGCTGGAATTCCCGCCCGGCAAGCCGCCGCTGGTGGTGCTGCGCCATGGCGAGGACCCCGGCCCGCTGCTGGCCGCCGCCCAGGCGCTGGACGGCCCCGTCGCCGCCTTCGGCCCGGGGCCGGGTGGCGAACACCTGGCGCTGATCCCGCAGCCGGTGCGCGGCGAGCCGCGCCACGCCCTGCTGGCCTGGCGGCCGGCGCTGGCCCGCGGCTTCGACGCCGAGGAACGCACGCTGATGGTCAGCCTGACCGACCTGGTCTTCGTGGCGCTGGGCAACCAGGCGCTGCAACGGGAACTGGAACTGCAGGCGCGGACCGAGGCGCTGACCGGGCTGCTGAACCGCCGCGCCTTCCTGGCCGATCTGCGCCGCCGGCTGGACCGGCATGGCCATGCCGGCCCCGGCGCCGGCGCCCTGCAATCCCCCGCCGGGGCGCTGCTGTTCATCGACCTGGACAACTTCAAGCCGATCAACGACCTGCTGGGGCATGAGGCCGGCGACGCCGCCCTGATCGCGGTGGCCAACCTGCTGCGGGATTTGGTGCGGCCGGTGGACCTGGTGGCGCGGATCGGCGGCGATGAGTTCGCCATCTGGCTTGAGGCCGTGGACGCCCAGGCCGCCGCCGGCCGGGCCGAGGCGATCACCTGGGCCGGCGCCAACACGCTGCCGATGCTGCTGCGCAGCGGGCCGACGGCGCTGACCTTCAGCATAGGCTGCGCCCCCAGCCTGCCGGGGGTGGCGGAGACGCCGGAACAGCTGATCGCCCGAGCCGACGCGGCGATGTACCAGGCCAAGCGCGCCGGGCGGAATTGCTGGCGGCTGGACGGCCCGGCCCTGGTGACGACGGAGCCGGCGACGGCATGAACACGATGAGCGGCCGGACCATTCCGGGCTACGAGCAGGCGCGGCTGATCGCCTTCCAGGGCGACGAGGCCGCCCGCGCCGCGCTGGCGGCCGAGGCCGCGACCGCGCCGGAGATCCTGTACTTCCTGGCCGAGGACCAGGCGCCGCAGGTGCGCCAGGCGGTGGCCGGCAACGAGGCGACCCCGCCCCTGGCCGACCGCAAGCTGTCGCTGGACGCGCAGCCGGAGGTGCGGGTGATGCTGGGCCGCAAGCTGGCGGCCATGGCGCCCGGGCTTTCCCAGCATGAACAGGACCGGCTGCGGAAGCTGGGGTGGGAGACGCTCTGCACCCTGGTGGAGGACACCGCGGTGCAGGTGCGCGCCGCCATCGCCGATTCGCTGAAGGAGATGCCGGACGCGCCGCGCGCCCTGATCCTGCGCTTGGCGCGAGATGCGGAGATGAGCGTGGCCGAGCCGGTGATCCGGCTTTCGCCCCTGCTGGACGACGTGGACCTGCTGGCGCTGGTGACCCTGCCGCCGGTGCCGGCCACCGTGGTGGCGGTGGCGCGGCGGCTCTGCCTGTCGGAAGCGCTGTCGGACGCGATCGTCGCCACCGCGGATGCCGGGACCGTGGCGGTGCTGCTGGACAATGCCTCGGCCTCGATCCGCGAGGCGACGCTGGATGCGCTGATCGCCAATGCCGCCACCCAGACCAGCTGGCAGGAGAAGCTGGTGCATCGGCCCTCGCTTTCCGCCCGCTGCGCCCGCGCGCTGGGGGAGATCGTGGCCGACCAGTTCCTGGCGCTGCTGGCCGGGCGGCAGGACCTGGACCCCGAGGTGACGCAGACCCTGCGCGCCAAGGTGACGGAGCGGCTGGAGGGCGGCGAGGCGCCGGCATCGGCGGGGACGGAGACGGAATTCCTCGGCGCCGCCGAGCGCGGCGACCGTGCCGAGATGGCCCGGCTGCTGGCGCTGGCGACGCAGATGGAGGACGCCGCGGTGATGCGGGCGGTGACGCTGCGCAGCGCCCGCGCCCTGGTGGCGCTGTGCTGGCACGCCGCGTACAGCCCCGCGGCCGCGGTGCTGGCGCAGACCGTGATGGGCCAGCTGGCGCCGGATGCCTGCCTGTACCCCGGGCCGGGGGATAGCTGGCCCCTGGCACCGGATGAGATGAACTGGCAGCTGGAGCTGCTGACGTCGGTTTAGCCTCAGGCGCCGGCGGCCGCATCCGCGGCCTTGGCTTGCGCGGGCATAAGCCCGCGTCGCGCCTTCGCGCTCTCGGGCCTGGCGGCCCGCCTGGGTCCGCGCCATGGCCTTCGCGTTCGTGGTGCGGTGGTTGGGGGGCTGCCGCCCCCCTTACCCCTCAGCCCAGCGTGCGGTTCTTCTTGGTGCCCATGCCGCGCATGAAACGGTCGCGGATCTGCGCGGGGTCGCGCTCGGTCTGCGCCTTCGGCCCCTGGCTATCCAGCTTGCAGCCGATGAAGTGCGGGCCGTCCGTCGCCAGGGCGTTGTCCAGCATGCGCTCGAACTCGGCCTCATCCGCCGCCCAGGCGGCGTTGGTCAGACCGCAAGCGCGGGCGATGGCGACGTAGTCGGCGCCAGCACCCGGCGTCGGCTGGCCGCCGGTGATCTGGTAGATGCCGTTGTCGAACAGGATGATGACCAGGTTCTTCGGCGCCTGCGTCGCCACCGTGGTCAGGCAGCCCAGTTCCATCAGCAGCGAGCCATCGCCTTCCAGCGCGAAGGTCTTGCGGGCCGGCTGCGCCAGCGCGACGCCCATGGCGATGGGAATGGCCAGGCCCATGCTGCCGAGCATGTAGAAGTTCTGCGGGCGATGCCCGGCCGACCAGAGGTCGAAGTTGCTGTGGCCGATGCCGCCGATGACGGCCTCTTCCTGCTTCAGCTTGGCAACCAGCCGCGTGGTCAGGTCGAAGCGGTACATCCGCTTCAGGTTGTGCGTGGTCTCGCTCATCACTTCACCACCTTGCCGCCGGTCAGCAGCGGCGAGAGAATCAGCGCGGCCGGCGCCTGGGTCATGATGGCCTGGCGGATCGTGCGGTCGACGATCATCTCGCATTCATCCAGGCGGGAGACGGTGTGGTGCTCCATCGCCAGGGAATCCAGGATGGGACGCATCGTGCGGCAGACCGCGGCCTGGCCGACGTTGAACTCGCCGAGCGTGCCACGCTCCGAGATCATCATCATGACAGGGATCTGGAAGGCGCAGGGCAGGCTGGCCAGCACGTTGGGCAGCGTGGCGAAGCCGCTGGTCTGCATCAGCAGCATGCCGCGCAACCCGGCCATCCAGGCGCCGGAGAGGATGCCGACGGCCTCTTCCTCACGCGCCGTGGGGAAGCAGGTGAAGTAGGGGTCGGCGTGCAGCGCCTGGATCAGTGGCTTCAGCACGTTGTCCGGCACGTAGGTGATCAGCTTCACCTCGTTGGCCTTGAACACGTTCAGCACAATCTCGTGCCATGGGGGCAATGTCTGGGTCACAGCGTCATTCCACGGAAATCTTGGCCTGTTCTATCACGCTGCGCCACTTTGGCACCTCCACCCGCACGCGCTCGGCCAGCGCCTCCGGCCCGCCATCCAGCGCGGTCAGCCCGGCGGTGCGGAAGCGCTGCTGCATGTCCGGCCGGCGGACCAGCTGCTGCACCGCGGCGGCCACCTTCTCCACCACCGCGCGCGGCGTGCCCGTGGGGGCGTACAGCGCGTTGAAGGTCTCGCTCTCGGCATCCGGCACGCCGGCCTCGCGCGCCGTCGGCACGTCGGCCATGTCCGGGTGGCGGGTGGCGCCGGTCTGCAAAATCAGCTTCAGCGAGCCATTGCGGGTGGCGATCTCCACCTGGCCGCCCTGGCTGGCGATGATGGCCTGGGTGCTGCCCGACAGGATGGACTGCACCGCCGGGCCGGCGCCGGCGAAGGGCACCAGCTGCAGCGGCATGTCGGCGCGCAGCTTCAGCACTTCCGCGGCCAGGTGCGGCGTGGTGCCGATGCCCGGCAGCGCGCAATTGAACTTGTCGGGTTCCGCCTTCACCCGGCGCACCAGGTCGGCCCAGGTGTTGATGCCGAGGTCGGCGCGCACGGCG
The DNA here is from genome assembly GCA_947455205.1 of Acetobacteraceae bacterium. Classification (GTDB taxonomy): domain Bacteria; phylum Pseudomonadota; class Alphaproteobacteria; order Acetobacterales; family Acetobacteraceae; genus CAIMOR01. The sequence goes on from CANGNF010000008.1 coordinate 52,712, forward strand.
CAGATATTGGGCGAGGCGCCGAGCAGCGCGACCGGGGCGAAGTCGCGGAAGGGGTCGTAGGGCGCGTTGCGGTACAGGCTGGAATTCACCACGAAGACCGAGGACGCGACCAGCATGGTGTAGCCATCGGCCGGGGCGCGGGCGACCACGCCGATGCCGATATTGCCGCCGGCACCGCCGCGGTTTTCCACCACCACGTTGCGGCCGATGATCTCGGCGACGCCCTGCGCCACAAGGCGGGCGGAGGTGTCGGTGGAGCCGCCGGGCGGGAAGCAGACGACGAAGGTGACGTTGCGTTCGGGCCAGGTGCCTTGGCCCAGCGCGGGCGTGGCCAGCAGGCCGGCGGCGGCGCCCAGCAGGGGGCGGCGGCCGAGGCCGCGTTGCGTATCAGAACTCATCATTTCCTCCCGCCGTGTCGCCCGGCCGATGCCGCTTTATAGGCGTCGGCCGGGCGGGCTGGCGAGAGGGATCAGGCTGCCTTGGCGGGGCTTTCATGCGGCGGGAAGTTCAGCTCCACGCCAACGCCGTCGGGGTCGTAGCAGAAGATCTGCGTGTTGCCGTCGCGCGGCAGCAGTTGCTCGCGGAACTCCACGCCGGCGGCCTGCAGGCGGGCGCGCACGCCCGGCAAATCCGAGCAGCCGAAGGCGATGTGGTCCAGCTGGCCGGTGGGGCCGGTCTTGCGCGGCGGCTTGCCGGCATCCGCGGCGCGCGGGCCGATCAGGTGCACGGTGGGCGTGCCGGCGGACCACAGCCAGTAGCCGGGGAAGCTCAGCGGCGGGCGGTAGCCGACTTCGAGGCCCAACGCGTTGACGTAGAAATCCTTGGTCGCCTCAAGGTCCACCGGGCAGATGGTGTAGTGTTGCAGCATGTGCAGCGGCATGGCGGTTCCCCTTTTTCTTGCGGTTCAGATGAAGCGTGCGGCGACGCTGAGGCCGAGGAAGTGCTGGCCGCAGGTCTCGATATGGCCGGTGCGGCCCTGGATCTGCTGCGCCGAGGCGTGGATGTCGCGCATCCGGCGCTCGAACGGGTTGGAGGCGAAGATCGCGGTGGCGCCGGCCTCATGATAGGCGAACTCGGCGACTTCCTTGGCGCGCTTGATGGCGCTGGTGGTGGCCAGGCGCATCATCACCTTGTTGTCCAGGTCGAGGCTGCCGGTGCTGGCGATGCAGGCCTCGCTGTCCTTGATCGTCTCCAGCACGAAGGCGCGGGCGCTGCGCAGCTTGGCCTCGTTCTCGGCCACCAGGTGGTGCATGACCGGGCTGTCGCGCAGGCTGCGGGCGGTGTGCGACGGGGTCTTGGACTGGGCCAGCGCCTTCAGGTCGTCCAGCATGGCGCGGGCGATGCCCATGGAGACCGAGGCGAAGCCACAGGAATAGGCCGAGGTGGTGGAGAAGCGGTAGAAGGGCAGGTCGATGGTGCGGTTCTCGTCCAAGTCGCGCTGCACGCTGAAGGCGTCCGGCACGAAGAGGTCGGTGACGGTGTAGTGGTCGCTGCCCGTCGCGCGCAGGCCGACGACGTTCCAGTTGCTGGTCCAGTTCAGCTGCGCCTGCGGGATCAACATGGTGCGCTCCACCAGCTTGCCGGTGGCGTCCTTCAGCAGGCTGCCGTCCGGCAGTTCGATGTTGCAGTGGGCGCCCATGTAGCTGGCATGGTGGCCGCCACTGCCGAAGCCCCACTTGCCGGTCACGCGGTAGCCACCGGGCACCACCTTGGCGCGGCTTTCCAGCATGAAGCCCCAGGCCAGCACGCCGCGCGGGTCGTTGGCCCAGATGGTCGCCTGGGTTTCCGGCGGCACGTAGCCGGCGGCCATGGAACAGCCGCTGGCCTGGCCGATGCACCAGGCGGTGGAGGCATCGGCGGCGGCAAGCGTCTCCATGAAGCGGACGAAGGTGGTCAGGTCGGCGCCGTAGCCGCCCAGGTGCTTCGGCAACAGCACGCGGTACAGGCCGCGGGCGTGCAGGGCTTCCAGCACTGTCGGGGTCAGTTGGCCCAGCGCCTCGTTCTTCGGCGCCTCGGCGCGGAGCAGGGGCGCGATCTCCCGCGCCAGGGCCACGGGGTCGCCGCTCAGGGGGGTGTGGGCCGAGGCCCGGTTCAGGTCCAGCGCTGCGCTCATGCCTGAGCCTCCCTTTCTGCTTGCCCTGTTTGGTCGCCTGACCAATCCTGTGGTCAGGGCCCTGGGCCTGTCAATGGGAGCGGGTGGGTGAGCGCAGCGGAGCAGGGAGCAGCGGGCAGCGTGCGCGAACGGATCCTGGCCGTGGCGCAGGAGCTGTTTGCCGAGCAGGGCTATGCCGGCGCCGGCACCCGCGCCATTGCCCAGGCGGCCGGGGTGAACCTGGCGTTGATCCATTACCATTTCGGTGCCAAGCGCGACCTGTTCAAGGCGGCGTATCTGCGCGGGGCGCAGAAGGTGACGGAGGCGCGGACCCGCGCGCTGGCCGAGGCGCGGGCCGCCTTCCCCGCCGGCGACATTCCGCTGGAGACGCTGGTGCATGCCTTCGTCGCGCCCTTCATGCTGAACGGGCAGACCGATGAAGGCCGCGCGACGATGCGGATGCATGCGCGGCTGCATACCGAACCGGAGAAGCTGGGCGAGGAAGTGCTCAGCACCGTCTATGACGAGACGACGCTGGCCTATGTGGAGGCCTTCCAGCGCGCCCTGCCCGGGCTGACGCGGGAGACGCTGTGCTGGCGGCTGTATTTCATGATGGGCGCGTACAGGTACACGCTGCTGCGGACCGGCAGGCTGGAGGCGATGAGCGGCGGCGCCTGCGACAGCGGCGACTTCGAGCGTGCGGTGGCGGAGATAGTGCCCTTCCTGGTGGCGGGGCTGCGCGCGGCTTAGGCAGGCTGGTTGCGCGTGGGCTGGCCGCTTGCCAGCGGCGCGGAAGCCGTTCCACACTCTGATCATGGGACTTTCGCTAGGCGTCGATATCGGCGGAACCTTCACCGACTTCGCGATGCATGATGCGGCGCGGGGCGAGGTGTTCCTGCACAAGCGGCTGACCACGCCGGACGCGCCCGGGCGCGCGGTGCTGGAGGGCGCGGTGGCGCTGCTGGCCGAGCATGGCCATGGGCTGGATAAGCTGGACGTGCTGGTGCACGGCACCACGCTGATCACCAACGCGACCATCGAGCGCAAGGGCGCGAGGACCGGCTTCCTGGTGACGCAGGGCTTCGCCGACGTCATCGAGATCGGCCGTGAGCAGCGGTACGACCTGTTCGACCTGCGCCTCCAATTCCCGGCGCCGCTGGTGCCACGGGCGCTGCGGCGCGACGTGGCGGAGCGCGTGCTGCCCGGCGGCCGCGTGGAGCGCGCGCTGGACGAGGATGCGGTGGTCGCTGCCGTGAAGGAACTGGTGGACGCCGGCTGCGAGGCGCTGGCGGTGGGGCTGTTGCACAGCTACGCCTTTCCCGCGCATGAGCAGCGGATCGGCGCCTTGGTACGCGCTCGTTTTCCCGGCCTGGCGGTCTCGCTCTCGCATGAGGTCTCGCCTTTCATGCGCGAGTACGAGCGCTGGACCACGACGATTGTGAATGCCTACACCCAGCCGCTGGCGGACCGGTATCTGGCGGCGCTGGAGGCGGGGTTGGCGCAGGGCGGCTTCCGCGGCCGGCTGCTGGTGATGACGGCCAGCGGTGGCACGGCGACGCCGGATATGGCGCGGCGCTTTCCGGTGCGGTTGATCGAGAGTGGGCCGGCGGCGGGTGCGCTGATGTCCGCCTGGTTGTCGCGCCGGCTGGACGGGGTGGAGGACCTGCTTTCCTTCGATATGGGCGGCACCACGGCCAAGGGCGCGCTGGTGCGCGGGCAGGCGCCGCTGCGGCGGTTTGAGCTGGAAGTGGCGCGGGTGCACGCCTTCAAGAAGGGCAGCGGCCTGCCGTTGAAGATCCCCGTGCTGGACATGATCGAGATTGGGTCGGGCGGTGGCAGCATCGCGGCCTTGGATAATCGCGGGCTGATCGCGGTGGGGCCGCACAGCGCCGGGGCCTCGCCGGGGCCGGCCTGCTATGGGCTGGGCGGCGAGGTGCCGACGCTGACCGATGCCAACCTTGTGCTGGGGCATCTGAACCCCGACTTTTTCCTGGGCGGCAAGATGGCGCTGGATGCCGGCGCTGCCAGGGCGGCGCTGGAGGCGCGCTTCGGCGGGCTGGGGCTGGATGCGGCACGGGCGGCCTGGGGCGTGTACGAGACCGCGAACGAGGATGTGGCGCGCGCCTTCCGCGTGCATGCGGCGGAGCGTGGCTTCGATTATCGCGGCTGCGCCATGGTGGCGTTCGGCGGCAGCGGGCCGCTCTGCGCCACGCGGATTGCGCGCAAGCTGCGGGTGCCGAAGCTGGTCTTCCCCGCCGGCGCCGGGGTGATGAGCGCGATCGGGCTGCTGGTGAGCCCGTTGCAGCATGAGGTGGTGAAGAGCGACCGCGTGCTGCTGGAAGACCTGGACGATGCCGGGCTGGAAGCGCGCTTCGCGCGGCTGGAGGCCGAGGTAAGGGCGCCGCTGCGCGAGGCCGGGGTGGATGCGCCGGTGATGCAGCGGGCGCTGGACATGCGCTATCGCGGCCAGGGCTATGAGATTGATGTCGCGCTGCCTGCAGGCGCCAGCATTGCCGAGTTGCCGGCGCTGTTCGAGGTGGCGTATCGGCGCATCTTCAACATCAGCTTCCCCGGCCAGGGGCTGGAGATAGTGAACTGGAAGGCCAGCGCCAGCGGGCCGCCGCCGGCCGCGATGGAGACGCTGCGCATCATCACCGCGCGCGGTGGCGAGGCGCTGAAGGGCGAGCGCCAGGTGTACCAGGCCGCCAGCAACAGCTTCCGCGCCGTGCCGGTGTACAACCGCTATGCGCTGGCGCCGGGCGATACGCTGCACGGCCCGGCGCTGGTGGAGGAGAATGAGAGCACGGCGGTGCTGGGCGCGGGCGATGTCGCCACGCTGGATGCCGGCGGCAACCTGGTGGTGAGTGTGGGCGCATGAGCTATGACCCCGTCGAACTCGGCATCATGTGGGACCGCGTGGTCAGCATTGCCGATGAGGTCGTCTCGGCGCTGATCACCACGTCGTTCTCGACCATCGTGCGGGAAAGCGGCGACCTTTCCTGCATGCTGTTCAATGGCGATGGCGCCTCGCTGGCGCAGGGCAATTTCTCGGTGCCGAGTTTTACCGGCACCGGGCCGCCGACGCTGCGGCACATGCTGGCGAAGTTTCCGCCGGAAAGCCTGGAGCCGGGCGATGTGCTGATCACCAACGACCCCTGGATGGGCACCGGCCATACCTGGGACGTCAACGTCATGCGGCCGGTGTTCCGCGGCGGCCGGCTGGTGGCCTACACGCTAAGCGTGACGCATCTGCCTGACATCGGCGGCTTGGGGTTCTCCACCGTCGGCACCGACATCTATGCCGAGGGGCTGCGGCTGCCGATCCAGAAGCTGCTGAAGCGCGGCGTGGTGAATGCCGAGTTGATGGAGATCATCCTCGGCAATGTGCGCTTTCCGGAGATGGTGCAGGGCGACATCCTGGCCAACATCGCCTGCAACGAGGTGGGCGGCCGGCTGCTGACCGACTTCATGGATGAGTACAAGCTGGACGACCTGGGGCCGCTGTCGCGCGCGATCATCGAACGGACCGAGAGCGCAATGCGGGCGAAGATTTCGGCGATACCGGATGGGGTTTATCGCAACGCCATTCCGGTGGAGGGCGTGGACGAGCCGCTGCGGCTGGAATGCGCGGTGACCATCAGGGGCAGCGACGTGCTGATTGACCTCGAGGGCACCACGGGTTCGGTGCCGCGGGCGATCAACGTGCCGCTCTGCTACACCCGCGCCTTCTGCAACTACGCGCTGAAGGTGGTGACGATACCGGACCTGCCGAACAACGAGGGCGCGGCCAACCCGATCACGCTGACCGCGCCGCCGGGCTGCGTGCTGAACGCGCTGCCGCCGAGTGCGACGGCGGGGCGGCATGTGATCGGGCATTTCGTCGCGCCGTTGATCTTCGGCGCGCTGGCGCCGGCGCTGCCGAGCCAGGTGCAGGCGGATTGCGGCATGCTCAGCCAGACCAGCATGCGCGGCACCAACCTGGCGGAGCGGCCGGTCTCCAGCCTGTTCTTCGCCGCCGGTGGCTTCGGTGCGCTGCAGGGCCAGGATGGGCGGGACGCGACGCCCGGGCCTTCCAACATGATCGGCAGCCCGATCGAGATCTGGGAGGACGAGACCAACATCACCGTGCTGCACAAGCGGCTGATCCCCGACAGTGGCGGCGCCGGCGAATGGCGCGGCGGCAACGGCCAGGCGATAGCGCTGCGCAACGACACCGGGCATGTGCTGGACGCCGCCTGCTTCTCCAGCCGCAGCGAACATGCGGCGCAGGGCTACAATGGCGGCAAGCCGGGCGCGCTGCGCGAGACGCTGCTGAATGGCGAGCACGTGCACCCGAAGGGGCGCTACCTGATGCAGCCCGGCGAGGTGCTGGAAACGCGCGAGGCCGGCGGCGGTGGCTATGGCGATCCGTCGCGCCGTGCGCGCGCGACGGTGCTGGCGGATATCGAAGCCGGGCGGCTGACGCCGGAAGGCGCGGCACGCGATTTCGGCGTGAAGACGGGGAGCGGGACATGACCGAGGACAGTGGCGACTACGGGCGGCTGCGCGAGGCCGTCGGCAAGCACATGTTCCGCTACACGCCGGCGGGGTTCGCCAGCTACTTCGTCGGACGGGCGAAGGGCACGTATATCTACGACCACAACGGGCGGGCGATCCTCGACTTCTGCTCGGGGCAGATGTGCGCGACGCTGGGGCATAACCACCCTGTCGTGACGGAAGCCATTGAGCAGAGCTGCCGCGACGTACTGCACCTGTTCAGCGGGCTGCTCTCCCCCAGCGTGGTGCATCTGGCGGAGGAACTGGGCGCGCTGCTGCCGGAGCAGTTGCAGAAGATGATGTTCGTCTCCACCGGCAGCGAGAGCAATGAGGCCGCGCTGCGCATGGCCAAGCTGCGCCAGGGCGGGTTCGAGGTGATCGGGCTGAGTGGCTCCTGGCATGGCGTGACGATGGGGGCGAATTCCTCCACCTATAACGGCGCGCGCGCGGGGTATGGGCCGGCGGCGCCGGGCACCATGGCGATACCGGGGCCGAACAGCTACCGCTGCCCGATCAAGCATTGCCGCGACAAGTGCGACATGACCTGCCTCGACGTCGGCTTCGGCATGTACGACGCGCAGAGCGTGGGCGCGCCGGCGGCTGTCATCGCGGAGCCGATCCTGTCCAGCGCCGGCATCATCGTGCCGCCGGAAGGCTACTTCGTGAAGCTGAAGCAGAAGTGCGAGGAGCGCGGCATGCTGCTGATCCTCGACGAAGCGCAGACCGGCATGGGGCGGACCGGCACGACCTTCCACTTCGAGCAACTCGGCATCGTGCCGGATATCATCACGCTGTCGAAGACGCTGGGCGCCGGGCTGCCGATGGCGGCGGTGATCACCAGCGACGAGATCGAGGCCGACTGCCACGACAAGGGCTTCCTGTTCTACACCAGCCATGTCAGCGACCCGTTGCCGGCCGCCGTTGGGCTGGCGGTGCTGCGGGTGATGAAGGAGGAGAACCTCACCGAGCGCGCGGGCACCATGGGCGCCTACATGATGGACAGCCTGCGCGCGTTGCAGCAGCGCTACGAGTGCATCGGCGACGTCCGCGGCAAGGGGCTGCTGGTGGGGCTGGAGATCGTGCAGGACCGCGAGGGGCGCAAGGCCGACCGCAACCTGGCGTCGCGCATCCAGAAGGAATGCCTGGAGGCCGGGCTGGTGCTGCATGCCGTGCGGCAGGAATCGCAGAGCGCCATCCGCCTGGCACCGCCGCTGAATGTTAGCAAGGACGAGATGGATACCGGCATCGCCATCATCGACCAGGCGATCCGGCGCGCGCTTGAGACGGCGTGAGGCGCCGCGACGGCGGCGCCCCGTGGCGGCCTAGCGGTTCCTGAACACCGGCGGGCGCTTTTCGCGGAAGGCGGCGGCGCCTTCCTTGGCGTCCTCGCCATCCTTGATGGCACTCAGCCGCTGGCCGTGCAGCGCCCAGATCTCGGAAGGGCCGCGCGGCAGGATTTCCTCGGTGATCACCTGCTTCAGCGTGCCCATCACCATGGGCGCGAAGCCGGCCATCTGCTTGCCCCAGGCGATGGCGGTCTCCAACGCCTGGCCGTCCTCCACCACCTCGTTGGCCAGGCCGACCTGAACGGCGCGCTCGGCGCCGACGACGCGGCAGAGCAGGATCAGCTCCATCGCGACCTTGTGCGGAATACGGCCCGGCAGCGCGGCGATCATGCCGCCGGTCAGGCCGATCTTGGCCTCGGGGTAGTAGAACTTGCCGCCGCGGCCGGTGACGCAGAGATCCGCCATCATGGCGATGACCAGCGCGCCGCCGGTGCACCAGCCCTCCACCGCCGCGATCACCGGCTTCTTCGGGCGGTAGCCGACGGTGGGGATGCAGCGCCACAGCTCCGGCAGTTGCGTGACATCCGCGCCGACGCTGAACGCCTTGGGCCCGGCGCCGGTGATGACGGCGCAGCGCAGGGCGTCATCAGCGTCGAATTCCAGCATCGCATCCTGGATGCCGACCGCGACATCGGCGGAGATGGCGTTGCCCTTCTCCGGCCGGTTGATCTGCACGATGCGCACGGGACCATCGTCCCAAACCTTCACCACGTCGGTCATTCTATTCAGCCTTTGCTCCGGTGCGGCGCACCGCCTCGCCAAAACTGGCGCGATCCTGTTGCACGCGGCGGGCGAAGGCCGCGCCGTGTTCGAGCCGTGGGCGCAGCCCGACCGGCGCCATGGCGCGGGCCACGATGGGGTCCGCCAGCACCTGGCGCAGCGCCTCCACTAGCTTCGCGGTGATCTCGGCCGGCACGCCGGCGGGCGCGGCCAGGCCGAACCAGGAATAGGCGCCGCCGTTGAACAGGCCGAGTTCGGTCAGCGTCGGCAGCTCCGGCAGTTGCCCGCTGCGTTCCTCGCCCAGCGTGGCCAGGCCGCGCAGCCGCCCATCCTTCACCGCCGGCACCGCGACGGGGTCGAATTGCAGTTCCACCTCCCCGGCCATGACGGCCGTCAGCGCCTGGGCGGAACCGCGATAGGGCACGTGTTCCAGCTGGATGCCGGCGCTGTGGGCGAAGATCTCGGCGGTGAGCTGGGTGATGGTGCCGTTGCCGGCGCTGCTGAAGCGCAGCTTGTTCGGGTTGGCCTTGGCGTAGGCGATCAGCGCCGGCAGGTCGCGCAGCGGCACCGAGGGATGCATGACCATGGCGCCTTCCGAGATGGAGAGCATCGCCACGGGGTCCAGGTCGCGCACGGGGTCGTAGGGCAGGCGCATCATGTGCGGGCTGATGGTCATGACCGCGGTGGGGAAGCAGAGGAAGCTGTAGCCATCCGGCCTGGCCTGCGCGATCTGCGCCGCGCCGATGGTGCCGCCGGCGCCGCCGCGGTTCTCGATGACGACGTTCTGTCCAAGGACTTCGGCGAGCTTCTGCGAGACCGGGCGGGCCGTGTTGTCGGTGCTGCCGCCGGGCGGGTAGGGCACCATCAGGGAGATGGTGCGCTGCGGCCATGGCGCCTGGGCCAGGGCCGGCATCGCGAGCGGCACGGCCAGCAGGCTGCGGCGCGTTGTTCTGGTCATGGCGCGTTCTCCCGCGCCGACGCTAGCGGCGGGTGGACCCTGCGGCAAGGCCGTGCGATTCTTGGGCCATGAGGAACGCCAGCATGAGCAGCAGCACCCTGGCCCATGGCGGCCAGCGCTATCGTTACGTGGACCTGCACGCCGCCGCCGGGCCGCGCCTGGCCGCCCTGCCCTTCTCGCTTCGGGTGGTGCTGGAGAACCTGCTGCGCCACCGCGACGACGAGGTGGTGACGCAGGCGGATATCGACGCCGTGCTGGCCTGCGCCGAGGGCGCCACGCCGGACCGCAGCCTGGCCTTCCGGCCGGTGCGCGTGCTGATGCAGGACTTCACCGGCGTGCCCGGCCTGGTGGATCTGGCGGCGATGCGCGATGCCATGGCGGCGGCGGGGCGCGACCCGGGCAAGGTCAATCCGCTGGTGCCGGTGGATGTCATCGTCGACCATTCGCTGCTGGTGGAACATGCCGGCAGCGCCGATGCCATGGCGAAGAACGTGCGCGCCGAATACGCCGACAATGTCGAGCGCTATGGCTTCCTGCGCTGGGCCCAAGGGGCCTTCGGCAACATGCGGATCGCGCCGCCGGGGGCGGGGATCATGCACCAGGTGAACCTGGAGCATCTGGGCAAGGTGGCCTGGGCGCTGGATGACCTGCTGGTGCCGGATACGCTGATCGGCACCGACAGCCACACCACCATGACCAATGCGCTTGGCATCCTGGGCTGGGGCGTGGGGGGCATCGAGGCCGAGGCGGCGATGCTGGGCCAGCCGCTGGTGATGCAGTTGCCGCAGGTGGTCGGCGTGCGCCTGCTGGGCGCGTTGCAGCCCGGCGTGACCGCAACCGATTTGGTGCTGACGCTGACGCAGCAGCTGCGCCGCTTCGGCGTGGTGGAGCAGTTCGTCGAGTTCTGCGGCCCGGCGCTGGATGGGCTGGGCGTGGCGGACCGCGCGACGCTGGCCAACATGGCGCCGGAATACGGCAGTACCTGCGGCTTCTTCCCGGTGGACCGCGCCACGGTGGACTACCTGAACCTGACCGGGCGCGACGGCGCGCTGGCGGAAAGCTACGCGCGCGCCGCCGGCTTGTGGCGCGAGCCGGGGGCGCCGGAGCCGCGCTTCTCCCGCGTCATGGAGTTCGATCTCTCGGCGGTGGGGCCGAGCGCCGCCGGGCCACGGCGGCCGCAGGACCATGTGCCGCTGGCGCGGGTGCCGGCCAGCTTCCGCGAGGGCATGAAGGTGGCGCCGGCGGCCCAGGGCTTCGGCCATGGCGCGGTGGCGATCGCGGCGATCACCTCCTGCACCAATACCTCCAACCCCGGGGTGATGCTGGCGGCCGGGCTGCTGGCGCGCAACGCGGTGGCGCGTGGGCTGAGCGTGCCGGGGTGGGTGAAGACCTCGCTGACGCCGGGCTCCCGCGTTGTCGCGCAGTACCTTGAGGCCAGCGGCTTGCAGGCGCCGCTGGATGCGCTGGGGTTCCAGGTCACCGGCTTCGGCTGCGGCACCTGCGCCGGCAACAGCGGTGCGCTGGCCGAGGACATCGCCGCCGACATCCGCGACGGCGACCTGACGGTCTGCGCGGTGCTGTCGGGCAATCGCAACTTCGAGGGTCGCATCCATCCGCAGGCCAAGGCGGCCTACCTGATGTCGCCGCCGCTGGTGGTGGCCTATGCGCTGGCCGGGCGGATCGATGTGGACCTGACCACGCAACCGATCGGCACCGGCAGCGACGGCGCGCTGGTGCTGCTGCGCGACATCTGGCCCTCGGGCGAGGAAGTGGCGGCGACGATGCGCGCGGCGCTTTCGGCCGAGGGGTTCCAGGCCGCCTATGCGCCGCTGTTCGACAGCCCCGCCGAATGGTCGGCGCTGCCGGGCGCCGGCGAGGCGCTGTTCCGCTGGAACCCCGGCAGCACCTATATCCGCCGCCCGCCGTATTTCGAGATGCCGAGCACGGCGGGTGACATCATCGCCGCGCGGCCGCTGCTGGTGCTGGGGGACAGCATCACCACCGACCATATCTCGCCGGTGTCGCGCATGCCGCAGGGCTCGCCGGCCGCGGAATACCTGACCGAGCGGCAGGTGCCGACGCGGGAATGGGGCAGCTTCGGCACGCGGCGGGCGAACCACGAGATCATGGTGCGCGGCACCTTCGGCAATATCCGGCTGCGCAACGCGCTGGCGGATGGGCGGGAGGGGGGTTGGACGAAGCACCAGCCGAGCGGCGAGCTGATGACGGTGCATGCGGCGGCGGAGCGTTATGCCGCGGAGGGCACGGCCCTGGTGGTGGTGGCGGGCAAGGAATACGGCACCGGGTCTTCCCGCGACTGGGCGGCCAAGGGCACGCGGCTGCTGGGGGTGCGCGCCGTGCTGGCGGAAAGCTTCGAGCGCATCCATCGCAGCAACCTGGTGATGATGGGCGTGCTGCCGCTGGAGTTGGAAGCGCCGCTGGCGCTGGATGGCACCGAGACCTTCGACATCACGGTCGGCGACGCCGTCTCCGTCACGCTGCGGCGCGCCGATGGCAGCACGCAGGCGCTGGCGGTGCGCTGCCGGCTGGACAACGCGCATGAATGGCGGCTGTGGCGCGCGGGCGGCATCCTGCCCTACGTGTTCCAGCAGTTGGCGGCGTGATGCGTCGACGGGCGCTTCTGGCCGGGCTGGCGGCGCCTTACCTGGCAGGTGGCGCGCTGCCGGCGCGCGCGCAGCAACTTGCCGCGCTCAACATCTTCGTGCCGGCCAACCCCGGCGGCGGCTGGGACGGGCTGGGCCGCGCCATCGAGCAGGTGGCGGTGCAGGGCGGCCTCGTCGGGCGCTGCGCCTTCGAGAACCTGGCCGGCGCCGGCGGCACGGTGGGGCTGGCGCGCTTCGTCGCCACGCGGCGCGGGCGGACGGACAGCGTGCTGGTTTCCGGCGCCACCATGGTGGGCGCCATCCTGACCAACCGGTCGCCGGTTTCGCTGGCGGATGTGGTGCCGGTGGCGCGGCTGACCGAGGAAGCCGGCGTCATCGTCGTGCCGCGCGACAGCCGCTTCACCACCATGCAGCAACTGGCCGAGGCGCTGCGCGCCGACCCGCGCGCGGTGCCGGTGGCGGGCGCGGCGGGTGGCTCGATAGACCATGTGATGCTGGGGCTGGTGCTGCGCGCGCTGGGGCGCCAGGCGCGGGAGGCGAGCTTCGTCGCCTTCCCCGGTGGCGGGCCGGCGCAGGCGGCGATCCTTGGCAGCCAGGTGGCGGCCAGCATTTCCGGCTGGGGCGAGTTTGCCGAGCAGATCCGCGCCGGGCGGCTGCGGGCGCTGGCGACCAGCGGCGCCACCCGCACGGACCCCGCCGTGCCGACGCTGCGCGAATGCGGGCTGGACGTGGTGCTGACCAATTGGCGCGGCGTATTCGCGCCCCCCGGCATCAACGCCGCGGCGCGGGAAAGGCTGGCCGGCATGCTGGCGGCGCTGCACACGCTGGCGGCCTGGCAGGCGTTGCTGGCTGACCGCGGCTGGGAGGATGCCTGGTTGGCGGACGAGCCGTTCCAACGCTTCCTGCAACAGGACCAGGCGGCGACGGCGGCGGTGCTGAAGGACCTGGGGCTCGCGTGATTGACGCTGCCGATGGCGGCGCCCAGATTGCGGCCAAGACCCGTGGAGGAAGAATGCGTCCGCTTGCCCGCCGCCCGCTGCTGCTTGCCGGATTGGCGGCGCCCCTGCTGGCGCGCGCCCAGGACGCCGAGTTCCCCTCGCGCCCGGTGCGCATCATCATCCCCTTCCCGGCCGGCGGCGCCGCGGACATCCTGACCCGCACGCTGGTGGACCAGCTGCGCCCGGTGTGGAAGCAGACCGTCGTGGTGGAGAACCTGCCGGGCGCCGGTGGCAATATCGGTGCCCAGGCGGCGGCGCGGGCGGAGCCGGATGGCCACACGCTGTTTGCCAGCCCGCCGGGGCCGCTGGTGATCAATCGGTTCCTGTACCGGCAATTGCCGTTCGACCCGACCAGGTTCGTGCCGATCATGGTGATGGCCAAGGTGCCGAACGTGGTCGCGGCCGGGCCGAAGCTGGCGGCGCGCAACGTGGCGGAGCTGGTGGCCGAGGCGCGGCGGCGGCCGGGCGAGATCACCTTCGCCAGCCAGGGCAATGGCAGCACCAGCCACCTGACCGGCGCGATGTTCGAGGCGCTGACCGGCACGCGGCTGATCCATGTGCCCTACCGGGGCGAGGCGCCGGCGCTGGTGGACGTGGTCGCCGGCCAGGTGGATGTGATGTTCGGCAACCTGACCGCGGCCATGCCGCAGTATCGCGGCGACCGGCTGCGGCTGCTGGCGGTGACCGACGCGCAGCGCGCCAGCGTGATTCCGGAAGTGCCGACGGCGGCCGAGGCCGGGGTGGCAAACTTCATCTCGGCGGCCTGGTTCGCGCTGGCGGCGCCGCCGGGCACGCCGGCCGAGCTGGCGGCGCGGATCAGCGCCCAGGCCGCCACGGCGCTGCGCGCGCCGGCGTTGCGGGCACGCTATGCCGAGCTGGGTGCCGAACCCGGGGGACAGCCGCCCGAGGCCACCGCGGCGTTCTTCGCCGAGGAAGCCGAGCGCTGGAGCAACGTGATCCGCTTCGCGCAAGTGACACTGGATTGAGGGAGGCGACCATGCCGCTGGATACCGCCTGGCCGGAAGGCACGGTGCACCAGGTGCCCTACTGGGTGTTCCAGCGCGCCGAGGTGCTGGCGCGCGAGCAGGAGACGATCTTCCGCGGCGCCTGCTGGCACTACCTGTGCCTGGAGGCCGAGGTCCCCAACGCCGGCGACTACCGCACCACGCAGCTGGGCGAGCTGCCGGTGGTGGTGGCGCGGGATGCCGAGGGCGTGGTGCATGCCTTCGAGAATCGCTGCGCGCATCGCGGTGCGCTGATTGCGCTGGAGGATGGTGGCAACACCAAGGACTTCACCTGCGTCTATCACGCCTGGCGCTACGACATGGCCGGCAACCTGAAGGGCGTGGCGTTCCGCAACGGCATCGCCGGCAAGGGCGGCATGCCCAAGGACTTCAAGCTGGAGGATAACTGCCCGCGCAAGCTGCGGGTGGCGATGTTCTGCGGGTTGGTGTTCGGCACGCTCTCGGACGCGACGCCGGAGCTGGAGACGTATCTGGGGCCGGAGATCACCACGCGCATACGCCGCGTGCTGAATGGCCGCACGCCGGAGGTGCTGGGGCGCTTCACCCAGGCGCTGCCGAACAACTGGAAGCTGTACACCGAGAATGTGCGCGACAGCTATCACGCCAGCCTGCTGCATTTGTTCTTCACCACCTTCGAGGTCAATCGGCTGACGCAGAAGGGCGGGCTGATCGTCAGCGAGAGCGGCGGCAACCATGTGAGCTGGAGCGCGATCGAGGAAGGCGCGGCCAGCACCGAATACGCGCAGCAGCAGATCAGGTCGGACAGCGACTACCGGCTGGCCGATCCCTCGCTGCTGCATGGCTTCCAGGAATTCGGCGACAGCTGCACGCTGCAGATCCTCAGCGTGTTCCCGACCTTCGTGCTGCAGCAGATCCAGAACTGCATCGCCGTGCGCCAGGTGGTGCCGCGGGCGGTGGACCGCACCGACCTGCACTGGACCTACCTGGGCTTTGCCGAGGATACGCCGGAGCAGCGGATCATGCGGCTGAAGCAGTGCAACCTGGTCGGGGCCGCCGGCTTCGTCAGCATGGAGGATGGCTGCGTCGGCGGCTTCGTGCAGCGCGGTTCGGCGGGGGCTGCGGACCAGCAGGCGGTGCTGCGGATGGGCGGGCATGACGCGCTGAGCAGCGATACGCGCGCGACCGAAGCCAGCGTGCGCGGCTTCTGGAAAGCCTGGCGCGCGGCGACGGGGCTGTGAGCATGCAACTCGAGATCCACGCCTTCCAGGCCGCCTATGCGCGCTGCCTGGACGACGAGAAGCTGGAAGCCTGGCCGGACTTCTTCCTGGCCGATGCGGTGTATCGCGTGACCACCGTGGACAACCACCGGCGCGGGCTGCAGGCCGGGCTGATCTGGGCCAACAGCCAGGCCATGCTGCGCGACCGCATCTCCGCCCTGCGCGAGGCCAATATCTACGAGCGCCATGCCTACCGCCACATCCTGGGCCTGCCGCTGGTGGAGCAGGATGGCGCGGGCGCGACGCGGGCGGAGACGCCGTTCATGGTGGCGCGCATCATGCGCGACGGCACGACGGACCTCTTCGCCACCGGGCGCTACCTGGACGTCTTCGCCCGCGACGAGGCGGGCGCGCTGAAGCTGCGCGAGCGCGTGGTGGTGTGCGATTCCTCGCGCATCGATACGCTGCTTGCCATACCGCTGTAGGGAGTGACCATCATGGCCACCGTGTTCAACTACCCGCCGATGCAGCGCGTGCATTCCGGCGCCGACTACGTCAGTGCGGTGGTGCAGGAAGCCGACCGCGCCAATGCACAGCGCGTCTTCCTGATGATCGGCGGCACGCTGAGCCGCGAGACCGACTGGGCGGACCGGCTGGCCAAGGCGCTGCATGGCCGCATGGTCGCCAGCTTCAACCGCATGGCCAGCCACACGCCGCGCGGCGATGTCATCGCCGCCATTTCGGCGGCGCGCGAGGCGAACACCGACATGGTGGTGACGCTGGGCGGCGGCAGCGTGACCGATGCCGGCAAGGCGGTGCGGCTGGGCCTGGCCAACGACATCCGCGTGGAGGCCGACTTCGACCGGCTGGCGACGCGGATCGTGGATGGCAAGCGCATCATCCCCCAGATGGTGGCGCCGACCGTGCCGATGGTGTGCGTGCCGACCACGCTTTCAGCCGGTGATTTCAGCAGCGGCGCCGGCGTGACCGACGTGGCCCGCGGACACAAGCAGGCGATCTACCAGATCGGCATGATGGCGCGAGCCGTGGTGCTGGACCCGTCCTTGAGCCACCGCACGCCGGAATGGCTGTGGCTTTCCACCGGCATCCGCGCCGTGGACCATGCGGTGGAGGATATCTGCTCGATCAGCGGCAATCCGTTCAGCGAGGGTGCCTCCATGCAGGCGCTGCGGTTGCTGTCGCGCGGGTTGCGCGGTGTGAAGGACCGGCCGGGCGATGAGAGCGCCTACCTGGATTGCCTGAACGGCGCCTGGTTGAGCATGGTGGGGTCGCAGAGCGGCGTGGAGAAGGGTGCCAGCCATGGCATCGGCCACGCGCTGGGCGGCGCGGCCAAGGTGCCGCACGGCTATACCAGCTGCGTGATGCTGCCGACGGTGCTGCGCTTCAACCTCTCGGTCAACGCGGCGCGGCAGAAGCTGGTCAGCGAGGCGTTTGGCGACGCGAACATCCCGGCCGCCGACCACGTGCAGAAGCTGGTGGCGGATCTCGGCCTGCCCGGCCGCATCCGTGACACCGGCGTGAAGCCGGAGCAGCTGGACCACATTGCCGAGATGGCGATGCATGACCGCTGGATTCCGACCAACCCGCGCCCGATCAAGGATGCGGCGACGGTGCGCGCGCTGCTGGACCAGGCCTGGTAGAACCGAAGAGCAGGAGGAGGCGCCGATGCCGCTGCACCCCGAGACGATCGCCGTGCTGCAACTGATCAAGGACAGCGGGCGGCCGCCGCTGCACACGCTGAGCGCGGCCGAGGCGCGCGAGACCTCCGCACGGTCGCGCGCGATCATGCAGCCGGCGCCGCCCGAGGTGGCGCTGGTGCAGGACCTGACCTGCCCCGGGCCGCATGGCGAGATCCGGCTGCGGCACTATCGCGGCGCCGGCACGGCTGATGATGCGATGCTGCCGGGCGTGGTGTTCTTCCATGGCGGCGGCTGGGTGATCGGCGACCTGGAGAGCCATGACCAGGTGTGCCGCGCGCTGGCCAACTACGCGCAGTGCAGCGTGGTCGCGGTGGACTACCGGATGGCGCCGGAACACGTGTTTCCCGCCGCGGTGGATGACAGCGTGGCCGCCTATGCCTGGGTCTGCGCGCAGGCGGAGGCGCTGCGGATCGACGCCAGGCGCATCGCGGTGGCGGGGGACAGCGCCGGCGGCAACCTGGCCACCGTGGTCGCGCTGGCGGCGCGGGACGGCGCGGCGCCGCTGCCCTGCTTCCAGTGGCTGGTATATCCGGCGGTGGACATGGCGGCGGCGACGCCGTCCTGCGAGCGGGTGCAGGAAGGCTTCATCCTGACCCAGGCGACGATGAAGTGGTTCATCGGCCACTACATCACCGATGCGGCTGACATCAACGACTGGCGCGCCTCACCGATCCGCGCGGCCTCGCTGGCCGGGCTTCCGCCGGCGTTGATCCTGACCTGCCACTTCGACCCGCTGGCCGATGAGGGCATTGCCTACGCGCAGCGACTGAACAACGAGGGGGTGCGCGTGCAGCACGTACACATGAACGACCAGATGCATGCCTTCCTGACCATGGGCAAGTTCATCGGCGCCTCCGACATGGCCATTCGCCATGCCGCGGTGGCGCTGCGCGACGCGTGGCGGGCATGAGCAAGCTGCTGGAGGGCAAGTCCGCGCTGGTCACCGGCGCCGGCTCCGGCATCGGCCGTGCGACGGCGCTGGCCATGGCGCGGGAAGGTGCCTGGGTGGCCTGCGCCGACCTTTCGCTGGACAGCGCGAAGCAGACGCTGAAGCGCATGGAGGCGGCGGGTGGCCAGGGCGTGGCCATCCAGGTGGACGTGACCGACGAGGACAGCGTCAAGGCCATGGTGGCGGCGACGGTGGATGCCTTCGGTGGCCTCGACATCGCCTTCAACAACGCCGGCATCGCGCCGCACCAGGCGGGGCCGAGCGGCGTGAAGCTGGCCGATGTCTCGCTGGAGCAGTTCAACGCCGTGATGGCGGTGAACCTGACCGGCGTGTTCCTGTGCCTGAAGCATGAGGTGCAGGAGATGCGGCGGCGCGGTGCCGGCGCCATCGTCAACGCCGCCTCCATCGCCGGGCTGCTGGGGCTGCGGACCGGCAATGCCTATCCCGCGTCCAAGCATGCGGTGATCGGGCTGACCAAGACCGCGGCGGCCGACCATGCGGAGGAGCATATCCGCGTCAACGCGATCTGCCCCGGCTATATCGAGACGCCGATGACGGTGGAAAGCCGCGAGCGCCATGGCAACCGCATCATCGCGCGGGTGCCGCAGAGCCGCTTCGGCGAACCGGAAGAAATCGCGGAGGCCGTGGTGTTCCTGTGCAGCGACCGGGCCAGCTTCGTGACCGGCAGCGCCTGGACCGCCGATGGAGGCTACAGCGCTTTGTAATCGTTCAAGCGGCTGATTGACGCCGCCGGTGCTTCCACCGGCGACGATCAGACGCCAGCGGCGCCTGAGATATAGGGAGGAAACAACAATGCGGCTCAATCGCCGTTCGACGCTCGCGCTGGTCGCGGGACTGCCTGTTGCCGCGCGTGCCCAGGCCTGGCCGGCGCGGCCGATGCGCTGCATCGTGCCCAGCGCCGCCGGCGGGTATGAGGTCTATGCCCGCATCCTGGCGCCGCGGCTGAGCGAGATCCTCGGCCAGCCGATGGTGGTGGACAACAAGCCCGGCGCCAACGGCAATATCGGCATGCAGGAAGTGCAGCGCAGCCCGGCCGATGGCTACACCTTCATGTTCGCCCATGTCGGCGCGATCTCCATCGGCAGCAGCATCTACCCGAACATGCCGCTGGACCCGGTGGACGACCTGGCATCCATCGCGGTGGCCACGACCTCTCCGCTGGTCTGGCTGGCCAACCCGAACGCGCCGTTCAAGACCATGCGGGAGTTCGTGGAGAAGGTGCAGGCGCAGCCGGGCGAGCATCGCTACGGGCTGCCGGCCTCGGGCAGCATTCCGCACCTGGTGGCGGAGTACTTCAAGCGACGGCACAACCTGGACCTGCCGGCGGTGCCCTACCGCTCCACGCCGCAGTCGCTGCTGGCGGTGATCGCGGGGGAAGTGCCGGTGACGGTGGACAGCCTGGGTGCTTCCGCCGGGCATATCGCCGGCGGGCGGCTGCGGCCGCTCGGCATCACCTCGGCGCAGCGGTCCGACCGGATACCGGAGGTGCCGACGGTGATGGAGGCCGGGCTGGACGTGCGGGAATGGGTGGCGTGGTACGCCTTCATGGCGCCGAAGGCGACGCCGGACGCGGTGATCCGCCGGATCAACGCGGCGGTGAACCAGGCGCTGGGGGAGCCGGCGATCCTGGCGCGCATCAAGGAGTTGGGCGCCTCTCCGCGCATCACCACGCCGGAGCAGACACTGGCCTTCATCCGCAGCGAGCGGGAGGAATACGGCCGCATCGCCCGGTCTGGCGCGATACGGGTGGAATAGGGGGCCGCGCGGGCGGCCCCCCCTTCCCGCCCGGAGCACCATGCGCCCTGTCGGGCGCATGGTGCTCTATAACTTTGATGATTCCATCAGAACGGATATTGCTCTAGACGTTGGCGCCCTCGATCAGGCCGCCGAAGCGCTCCCAGGTCTTCCCGTCCCACTTGGCCAACTGCATCTTGCGGATGGGGTGGAAGTTGCTGGCGCTGGTGCCCACCGTGATGCCGTTGATCAGCGTGGGGATCGCCACGTTGTTCAGGCTGGTCGCCTGCTTCATCACGTTCTCCCGGCTGAAGTCGCCGTTGCACTGCGTCAGCACCTGCATCAGGCACTTGGACACGCCGTAGCTGTAGACGAAGTTGCCGTCGGTCTGGTCGGCGTCGGGCATGTGCTTGACCATCCAGGCGCGCCATTCCTGCATGCCGGGGTCGGCCTGCCAGGTCGGGTCGGTCGGCTCCTTCAGGTAGGCGGCGGTCAGGATGCCCACGCCCTTCTCCGGCCCGGCCGGGTTCATCACCGAGCCGACCGAGATGGAGACGTCGGTCAGGAAGTGCATCTTCGGCCGCCAGCCGATGTCGTGCACCTTGCGGATGGTCTGCGCCGCGAATTTCGGCGTGGCCGCGGTCAGCAGGCAGTCCACCCCGCTGCCGTGCAGTTGCACCACCTGGCTGTCGATGGTGGCGTCGGTGACCTCGTAGCTGACGGTCTTCACCACCGCGTCGAAGCGCGCGCCCAGCACGTCCCGCACGCCGGCGATGTAGTCCTTACCGAAGTCGTCGTTCTGGTACAGGATGCCCAGCTTGGCGTTGCGGTCGTTCTCCAGCATGTACTTGGTGAAGATCTGCGCTTCCGTGCGGTAGCTGGGCTGGTAGCCGATGGTCCAGGGGAAGTTCTGCGGGTCGGCCCATTTGTCGGCGCCGGTGGCCAGGAACAGGTGCGGCACCTTGCGCTGGTTGACGTAGCGCTGGATGGCGGTGTTGCCCGGCGTGCCCAGCGTGTTGAACAGGAAGGCGACGCGGTCCTGCTCGACCAGGCGGCGGGTCTGTTCCACCGTCTTGGGCGGCTGGTAGCCGTCATCCAGGCTGAGGAAGTTGATGCGGCGGCCGCTGATGCCGCCGGCCTCGTTCACGCCCTTGAAGAAGGCCTGCTGCAGCCGGCCGATGGCGCCATAGGCGCTGGCCGGGCCGCTGTACGGCATGATGGAGCCGATCTTGATCTCCTCCGACGTGACGCCGACGACGGTCTGCGCCTTGACGATGCTGGGCGCGGCCAGCAGCGCGGCGCCGGAGGCGAGGAGTGAGCGACGGTTGAGCATGTGACGTCTCCCTTTTTGTTGTGTGGTTGGTTCAGCGGCGGCGCAGCAGGGCGGGCAGCCGGCGCAGCAGCCCGGCCACGCCCCCCGGCAGCACGAAGAGGAACGCGATGAGGATGCACCCGTAGATCACGCCCGGCGCGGATTTGGAGATTTCCTCCGCCAGGTTGGGCACGAAGACCACGAACAGCCCGCCGAAGATCGGCCCGATGATGGAGGCGACGCCGCCCACCACCATGCCGACGAACAGGGTGATGGAGAGCGTGGCCTGGAAACTGTCGGGCGAGACGAACTCCACCGCGATGGCGGAGAGCGCGCCGGCCAGGCCGGTGATCATGGCGGAGACGGCGAAGGTCGCGGTCTTCAGGTTGGCGATGTCCATGCCCATCGCCTCGGCGGCCAGGGCGTGGTCGCGTATCGCCATCATGGCGCGGCCGATGCGGCTGGCCATCAGGTTGCGCGCCAGCACGAAGACGCCGAGCGCGATGCCGACGGTGACCAGGTAGAGGAACTGGTCCACGTCCAGCGGCAGGCCGAAGGGCGCGTCCGGCTTGGTGACCAGCACGCCCTGCACGCCGCCGGTCCAGTCCTCGATGCCCTTGTACTTCAGGATCTGCGGCACCGCGACGGCGAGGGAGAAAGTGGTCAGCGCCAGGTACAGCCCGCCCAGCCGCAGCGCCGGGCGGCCGATGCCCCAGCCGACGATGCCGCAGATGACCGCGGCCGCCGGCAGCGTGGACCACCAGGGCAGGCTGAGCTTGTCCAGCATGATGGCCGCGACATAGGCGCCCACCGCGTAGAAGGCGCCGTGGCCCAGGCTGATCTGGCCGTTGTAGCCGGTGACCAGGTTAAGCCCCAGGATGGCGATGGCGTAGATCGCGGCCAGCGTCAGCTGGAACAGCCGGTAGCTTTCCGCCGTGAAGAGCGGCAGCAGCAGCAGGGCGATGCCGATGGCCCAGAGCAGGCGCGGGTCCACCCGGAAGCCGGGGCGCACCACGCCGCTGCGGAGCGACGGCGGGGCTTCGCTGAACTGGCTTGCCATGGCGCTACACCCGGCTCAGCACGACGCGGCCGAACAGCCCGGCGGGCCGTACCAGCAGCACGCCGATGATGATGACCAGCGCCAGGGTCAGCTTGAGCTCGGTGCCGACGATGTAGGTGCCGCCCAGGTTCTCGATGACGCCGACGGCGAAGCCGCCGATGACCGCGCCGCCGGGGTTGTCGATGCCGCCCAGCAGGGCGCCGGCGAAGGCGTAGAGCAGGATGCCCAGCATCATGTTGGGTTCCAGGAAGACCACGGGCGCCACCATGATGCCGGCGATGGCACCGATGGCCGCCGCCAGCCCCCAGCCCAGCGCCAGCATCCAGCCGACGCGCACGCCCACCAGCCGCGCACTGGCGGGGTTGTAGGCAGCGGCGCGCATGGCCAGGCCAAGCCTGGTGTAGCGGAAGAACAGGAAGACCAGCCCCAGCACCACCAGCGTGACCGCGGTGCTGCCCAGCTCATGCCCCGAGATCAGCCCGCCCAGCAGCGGGCCGTCATGGAACGGGGTGGGGAAGGGCTTGACCGTGTAGTCGAACACCCAGCCGGTCAGGTTGCTGACCACCAGCACCAGGCCGATGAAGACGCCGACATGGGTCAGCACGCTGGCATTGGCCACGGGTCGCATCAGCACGCGTTCGATCATCACGCCCAGGCAGAAGCTGATGGCGACGGTGGCCAGGAAGGCCAGCCAGAACGGCCAGCCGGCATTGACCAGCGTCAGCGCGATATAGGTCGAGAAGGTCGCCATCTCGCCCTGCGCGAAGTTCACGTGGTGCGTCGCCTGGTAGATCATCACCAGCGCCAGCGCGACCGAGGCGTAGATGCCCCCGGTGGCGATGCCGGCGATGACCTGGTGCAGGAAGCCGTTCATGCGCGGGGCCTCTCAGTAGCCGAGGTAGGAGCGGCGGACGCTCTCATCCTGGCGGATATCGGCGGCGGGGCCGGAGACGACGATGCGGCCGGTCTCCAGCAGGTAGGCGTGGTCGGCGATCTCCAGCGCCAGGTTGGCGTTCTGCTCCACCAGCAGGATCGAGACCTTCTGCTCATCCCGCACGCGGGCCATGATGCCGAAGATCTCCTGCACGATCAGCGGCGCCAGGCCGAAGCTGGGCTCGTCCATCAGCAGCAGGCGCGGGCGCAGCAGCAGGGCGCGGGCAATGGCCAGCATCTGCTGCTCGCCGCCCGAGAGCGTGCCGGCCTGCTGGCGGAAGCGCTGCTTCAGCCGGGGGAACAGCTCGAACATGCGCTCGAAGTCGGCGGCCACGCCCTTGTCGTGCCGGGTGATGGCGCCGAGCTTCATGTTCTCCTCCACGGTGAGTTCCATGAAGGTGCCGCGGCCATCCGGCACATGGGCGACGCCCAGGCGGACGATGTCCTCGGTCGCGCGGCCATTGATGGCGCGGCCGGCCAGGTTGATCGTGCCCTCGGTGCGGATCATGCCGCAGACGGCGCGCAGCGTGGTGGTCTTGCCCGCGCCATTGGCGCCCAGCAGCGCGGTGACGCCGCCTTCCGCCACCGCGAAGTCGATGCCCTGCAGCACCCAGGTGGGGCCGTAGCCGGCCTTGAGGCCCCTGACATCAAGCAGCATGGGCTTGCTCACCCAGGTAGGCGCTGATCACTTCCGGCGTGGCGCGGACCTCGGCCGGGGTGCCGTCGGCGATTTTCCTGCCGAAGTTCAGCGCCACGACCTTGTCCGACACGCGCATCACCAGGTTCATGTGGTGCTCGACCAGCAGGATGGAGAGGTCGAACTGCCGGCGGATGTCGTGGAACAGCTCTGCGAGCGCATCCACCTCGGAGTGGTTCAGGCCGCCGGCGGGTTCGTCCAGCAGCAGCAGCTTGGGGCGTGAGATCAGCGCGCGGGCGAGTTCCACGCGCTTCTGCCAGCCGAAGGGCAGGCCGGCGACCGGGATTTCCGCGAATTGCTCCAGGTCCAGCATGGCCAGCAGGGCGCGGGCGCGCTCCTCGGCCTCACGCGCCTCCCGCGTGCTGGAAGGCAGCCGCAGCGCGGCGGCGAGGAAGCCGGCCTTGCCCTGGCTGTGCGCGCCGGCCAGCACGTTCTGCCGCACCGTCATGCTGCGGAACAGCGCCAGGTTCTGGAAGGTGCGGCCGATGCCCAGGCCCATCATGCGGTGGCGCGGCAGGTCGCTGATCTTCTGGCCTTCCAGGCTGATCTGCCCTTCGCTCGGCCGGTAGAACCCGCTGATGCAGTTGAACAGGCTGGTCTTGCCGGCGCCGTTCGGGCCGATCAACCCGCAGATCTGGTGGCGCCCCACGTCGAACGAGACGCCGCCCACGGCGGTGACGCCGCCGAACCTGATGACGATGTCGCGCACTTCCAGCAGCGCGGCCGAATTGCCGCTCATGCGGCTTGCCCGTGGCGAGCCAGGCCCGATCCCATACGCTTCCCCCTGCTCGCGCCCTTCAGGGTCGCGCTTTGGTTCTGGCAGCCATACCACCGGGGAATGGACAGGTGAAGCAAGTGAAAATCACTGCACATGGGGCCGAACGGGTGACGAGCCGGGTGGGATGGCGCGAAGCCGCGGGCTTGGGCAGGATCACCCGGAAATCACCGGAGGAACCCCCATGACGCAGCCCTTTGCCGGCATCCGCATCGTCGACGCCACGCATGTGCTGGCCGGCCCCTTCGCCGCCTACCAGCTGGCGCTGATGGGCGCCGACGTCATCAAGGTGGAGCCGCCGACCGAGCCGGACCAGAGCCGCGACTCCGGCCCGGACTGGAGCCTGAACGACGCCAACATGGGCAGCTACTTCCTGACCCAGGGGTCCAACAAGCGCGCCATCACCCTGGACCTGAAGCAGGCCGAGGGCATCGCCATCATGAAGGCGCTGATCGCCAAGGCCGACGTGCTGGTGGAGAATTTCCGCCCCGGCGCCTTCGAGGCGCTGGGCCTGGGCTGGGACGCCATGAGCAAGCTGAACCCGCGGCTGATCTACTGCTCGATCAGCGCCTTCGGCCAGGGCGGGCCGCGCGGCGGGCAGACCGCCTATGACCATGTGATCCAGAGCACCTCGGGCATCATGGCCGCGACCGGCACGCCGGAGGTCTCGCCGCTGAAGCTGGGGGCGCCGGCGATCGACTACGCCACCGGCACCATGGGCGCGTTTGCGCTGGCCTCGGCGCTGTTCCAGCGGGAGCGGACGGGCAAGGGGCAGCGGATCGACCTGGCCATGCTGGACGTGGCGCTGATGATGCAGGCCAGCCACATCACCGCGTGGAGCCGCACCGGCAAGAGCAGCGCGCCGAAGGGCAACGACCACGCGCATGCGACCAACAGCGCCTTCCCGACCAAGGACGGGCTGGTGATGCTGGGCGCCAGCAACCTGCGGCAGCAGGCGCGGCTGTGGGCGGCGCTGGGCCGGCCGGAGGTGGCCAAGAAGACCAACAAGGAACGCGAGACGCACCGCGCCGCTGAGGCCGCCCTGCTGCGCGAGATCATGCTGACCCGCACCGCCGACGAGTGGGAGACCTACCTGCAGGGCAAGCACATCCCGGCCAGCCGCACCCGCCGCATGGACGAGACCATGGCCGACCCGCATCTGGCCTCGCGCGGGTTGCTGCACCGGTTCGACAGCGCGCCGGGGGTGGAGGGCGGCTTCACCGTGCCCGTCGCCGCCTTCAAGCTGGCGCATGGCGGGCCGGCGGTGACCGCGCCGCCGCCCACGCTGGGCCAGGACAATGACGCGGTGCTGGGCGAGCTGGGCTACGCCGCCGCCGACATCGCGGCGTTGCGGGCGAAGGGCGTGATTTGACGATGCATCGCCGGGCGCTGCTGGCGGCTGCCCTGCCCTTCTCGGCGCGTGCCGCCGGTTTCGCCACGCGGCCGGTGAAGATCCTGGTCTCCGCCGCCGCCGGCGCCAGCCTGGACATTCTGGCCCGCGCCATTGCGCCCGGGCTGGGCCAGGCGCTGGGCCAGGCGGTGGTGGTGGAGAACCAGGGCGGCGCCGGCGGGCTGGTGGCCATGCAGCAGGTGGCGCGCATGCCGCCGGACGGCCACACCCTGCTGCTGACCGGCGACGGGCTGGTGACGCTGGGCGCGCTGCACCGCGAGGCCGGATTCGACCCGCGCGGCAGCTTCGCGCCCGTGACGCTGGCGGTGCGGGCGGCGCAGATATTGGTCACGCATCCCGGCACCGGCATTGCCGATGTGCGGCACTACGTGGCGCGGGTGAAGGCGGCGCCGGGTTCGCTGAACATGGGGCTGCCGGGCTGGGGTGGCATCGCGCATCTGATCAACGAGATGCTGAACCGCCAGCTGGGGCTGCGGGTGGAGTACATTCCGTATCGCGGCGGCGCACCGGCGGCGCTGGACCTGCTGGCGCGCCAGGTGGACGCCATCATCATCACCCTGCCGGCGGTGACGGAGCAGGTGCGGGAAGGCCGGCTGGTGGGGCTGGCGGTCAGCACCGCCCGCCGCGACCCGGCGCTGCCGGAGGTGCCAAGCCTGGCGGAGACGGTGGCGCCGGGCTTCGACGTGGAGAGCTTCCAGGGTGTGCTGGCGCCGGCCGGCACGCCTGCTGCCGTGGTGGCGGAGTTGCACGCCGGCATCTCCGCCGCGCTGGCGCTGCCGGCGGTGAAGGCGCGGCTGACCGAGCTGGGCTACGAGATCGTCGCCGCCGGGCCGGCCGCCTTTGCCGAGCGCATCGCCGTGCTGGGCGAGCGCTTCGGCCAGGTGATCCGCGAGGCGGGGATCACCGCGCGCTGAACCGCTGGCGCGGTTCAGCCCTTCCGGCGCGGCTGAGTCACGGCCAGCGGCGAAGCGCCTCGGCCGCTCAGGCGCGCAGCGTCTGCTCCAGCAGTTCCAGCGCGGCGACGCCGAAGCGGCGCATGTTGCCGATGCGGTCGCCATTGCCGGTTTCCAGCGTGACGCTGGCTTCCTTCAGGCCCGCGACGGCAAAGCAGGCATGGCCGGCGTTATAGCCGTAGCGGTTGCCGGTCGGGCCGGTGGCGCCGATCTCCGCCAGGCACCAGGTGGTGGAGAGCTTGGCGCGCATGCCGCGGGCCAGCACCAGCGCATAGGCTTCGGTGGAGGGCGGCACTTCGGCCAGGGCGTCTCGCGTCAGGCCCAGCAACTCGGTACGTGCGGCAACGGTGTAGACCACCGCCCCGCCCAGGAAGTAGGCGCTGGCGCCGGGCACGCTGAGCAACGCCGCCGAGATCAGGCCGCCGGCGCTGCTCTCGCTGATGCAGAGCGTTTCCTTGCGGTCCTTCAGCAGCGCGCCGACACGGGTGGCAACGGGCAACAGGCTGTCCATGGTTCTCTCCCTACATGGCGGACCAGGCGCCATCCATCGGCAGCGCCGCGCCGGTGATGTCATCACCCGCGGGCGTGCAGAGGAAGGCGGCCAGCGCCGCGACCTTTTCCGGCTCGATGAAGCGGCGCGTCGGCTGGCGCTCCGCCCAGAACTTGTCCAGCACCACCTCGCGCGCATCCGGGCCGCGCTTGACCTGGGCCTCGATGCGGTCGGCGATGGCGGGCGTCAGCGTGCTGCCGGGGCAGAGCGCGTTGCAGGTTACCGGCGTCTGCGCGCATTCCAGCGCCACCGCCTTGGTCAGCCCGATCAGCGCGTGCTTGGTGGTGACATAGCCGGCGCGCGCCGTGCCGCCGATCAGCCCGTAGATGCTGCTGACATTGATGATGCGGCCCCAGCCGCGCTGCTTCATGCCCGGCAGGGCGTGGCGGATGGTGTGGAAGCAGGCGGTCAGGTTGACCGCGATATCGGCGTCCCAGTCGGCGGGGTGCAGCGCTTCGACCAGGCCGAAGTGGCGGGTGACCGCGTTGTTGACCACGATGTCCAGCGGGCCGGCACCGGCCATCAGGGCCTCGATGTCCTTGGTGTTCGCCAGGTCGGCATGGACGTAGCGGGCGCCCTCCCCCAAGGCCTGGCGGTCGGGCTCGAAGGCCTCGGCGGCGACCAGGTCGGTCATCACCACCGTGGCGCCCTGGGCCAGCAGGGCGGCGGTGATGGCGCGGCCGAGGCCGCCCGCCGCACCGGTGACCAAAGCGCGCCTGCCGGCCAGCATCAGCGCCGCGCCCCCAGCACGGCCAGCAGCGGGGTGAAGTCGGTGAGCGTCTCGAACCGCTCGACCGCGCTCACCACCACGTCCTGCTCGGCGCGGGTCAGGATGCCCTCCAGGTTACCGCGGAATTTCTGCTCGACTTCGGCGGCCGTGACCGGGTTCTCCGGGCTGGCGCGGCGGTGCAGTTCCTCGTGGCGCAGGGTGCGGCCGTCGCGCGTGTGCACCACCAGGCGGGCGGCGTGGCGGAAGGCGGGGCCCATGGCTTCCAGCTCGGGATCCTCATGCGCCGTGATGCGCGCGATCATCGCCATGATCTCGGGCGCGGCCAGGCGGTCCTCGGTGAAGGCGGCGGCGGTGACCTGGCCGGACAGCGCCGTGACGGCCATGCCGTAGAACAGGTTCATCTGCGCGGCGGTGATGCCGGCGGGTTTGTAGGTCCAGGCGCAGTGGACATAGGTCATGTGGCCGATGCCGACCTCGATGCGCTCGATGTCATCCGCGCGCAGGCCGCCGTCCGCCATCACCTTCCGCAGGCTGTCCAGCGCGGCGTGGATGCTGGTGACGGTGGGGTACATCTTGAAGCCGGTGTTCAGCGTCTCCCAGACCGTCCCCAGGCCGGCGGTCAGCTTCTCCGGCTTCGGCGTGCGGGCGAGGGAGGAGAGGAAGCCGCCATAGGGCGCCTCGAAGATGTCGCTGATGCCGGTGAAGCCGCGCGAGGCCAGCTCGGCGGCGCGGACGCCGCTCTCTCCGGCGCGGCCGGCGTGCAGGCGCTTGACCATGGCGCCTTCCTGCGCCGCCATCAGCCCGGCCGCGCAGGAACCCGCGATGCCGAAGGCGTTCCGCATGCCCGCCGCGTCGAGGCCCATCAGGCTGCCGGCGGTGGCCGCCGCCACGATGGTGCCGCTGGTGCCCTGCGGGTGGAAGCCGTTGAGGAACAGCGCCGTCGTCGCGGCATTGCCGACGCGCGTGCCGCATTCATAGCCGGCGACGATGGCGGCCAGCATCTGCTTGCCCGTGGCGCCGCGCTGCTCGGCGAAGCCCAGCGCGATCGGGCTGGTCAGGCTGTTGGGGTGCAGCACGCTTTCCTTGTGGATGTCATCCATCTCGAAGGCGTGGCCCGCGGTGCCATTGGCCAGCGCTGCCTGCGCCCAGCTGCCCTTGGCGCCGGTGCCCCAGAGCGAGACGGCGGGGGTTGCGCCCTCGGCCAGCACCACCTGGTGCAGCAGGCGCGTCCACGGCAGCGTCGCGCCGTGCAGGCACACGCCGATGCCGTCCAGCAGGTTCAGCCTGGCCTGGTCGACCACCTGGCGGGGCAGGTCCTCAAAGCGCAGCCCAGCGGCGAAGGTGGCCAGGTCGCGGGTGGCGTTGGGCAGCAGGGGGGCGGCTTCGGTGCTCATGGGCGGGGCGTTTCCTTCTCCCCCGCACCATGCCGCGCCCGGCGGCCGGCTACAACGTCACGCCCAGGTCAGCGGCCTCGGCGGGGGTCAGGATGCCGCTGGCGCGCGGGGTCTGGTCCAGCTGCCACTTGATCAGCGCGGCCTGCACATTGGCGTCGAACTGGTCGCCGGCGCGCAGCCGCAGCTGGGCCCGCAGCGCCGTCACCGCCGGGCCGGAGGAGCCGAAGCGCAGCCGCCTCAGCGCCGCGTCGGGCTTGTCGGTGGCCAGCAGCCGGGCCTCGCGCCCGGTGAGCAGCATGTAGGTGTACTGCGCGGTGTCGTCGTTGCGGCTGGTGTCGGGCACGTAGTCGGCGTCCACGGTGCCCAGGGCGCGGCAGAACTCGGCCCAGGGGCCGGTCATCTTCCCCTCGCGGAAATAGCCGGGGATGACCTGGCAGCCCGCGCTGTCGAACTTCAGCGGGTAGCGGCGGCTGTCGTCGCCATAGGCCACGTGGATGTTGTCGCAGGGCAGCAGCGGGCCGTCCCAGTCGTCGCTGGCGCGGAACTGCATCTTGTTGTCGTCCACCCGGCGGCTGCGCAGCACCGTGACCGGCCGCTGCTGCAGCAGCGCCACCGGCAGCGGGTTGGGGCTGCTGGCACGGTGGGTGCCCACCTTGTAGCCATGCACGCCGGTGGGCAGCAGGTTGGCGTACTTGCCGCTGGCCAGCTTGGTCTGCACGTACATGTAGTCCGCGTTGCAGACGGTGGAGGCGGGGAAGCCGGCCAGCGTGCCATCCGGCCTGAGGATACCCAGCGTGCACTGGAAGGTCTGGTGGTCCGGCGTGCTCTCCCGCAACTCCAGCGCCTGGCCGAAGCGGGCGGCCGGCGAGACCAGCACGCAGCCGCGCAGGCCGAACAGCAGGGCCGGCCCGCGCTGCGGCCAGTTGCCCCGCGCCGGCAGGGCGTAGCCGTTCAACGCGGCATGGCGGAACAGCGTCTCCGCGGTGAGGCGGAAGCTGTCGGTGCCGGCCGGCTCCACCGCCAGGCCGAGATAATCCGGCGAGAGCCGGTCCGGCGCCCAGGCCACGCCGGGGCGCTCGGCCTCGGTCAGCCGGCCCCAGAACGGCACGTCGGTGCCGCCGGGGCCGAGGAAGGCGTTGACCTCGGCACCGCCCTCGCCTTCGGCATGGGCCAGGAAGGCATCGACATCGGGGCCGTCATCGTCCGGCCGGGCGGCCGGCGGGTGCGGCTGGGCGCGGGGGGCGCCCGGCGGCAGGGTGGTGGCGGCAAGCCCGCCCAGCAGGCCCGCCATGGCGGCACGGCGGCGCGTGAAAACCGTCATCGCTCAACCCCGCATTGATCCCGTTGGGTGGATCAAGTACCGAATAACCTCAACCGCTACAACCAGAACGGGTTCGGTTGAGGGAGTACGGCGATGCTGCGAAATGCTGTCGTGGCCGTGGCACGGCTTGGCCTGCTGCTGCTTCCCGCACTGCTGCTGGCCGGCAATGCCCTGGCGCAGGCCCCCGGTTCGCTGCGCCTGCGCAACGCCGCCCGCGTCGCGGTGTACGAGCTCTACGTCTCCCCCAGCGGCGGCAACGGCTGGGGCAGCGACCTGCTGGGCGCCGATGTGCTGCCCGGCGGCGGCCAGGTGCAGCTGCGGCTGCCCGGCGGCGCCTGCGTGCAGGACATCCGCGTGGTGTTCGAGGATGGCCGCAGCGAGTTTCGGCGCGGCATAGACCTGTGCCGCCTGGCCGAGCTGGTGGTGGGCACCGAGGCCCCGCAGGCCGGGATGGAGTCCGCCGGGCGGGGCATGGCTCCCGGGGCGGCACCGGGCGCGGCGCCGCCGTCCCGCGGGTTGGGCCCGCCGCCCGCGCCAGCCATGGCCGCCCCCGCGCCGCCACCGCCCATGGCCGCGCCGATGGCGCCGCCACCGCCGATGGCCAGCCCGGACCGATCGATCGCGCTGCCGGGCAGCGCCCCGCCCGCCCCGTCGCGTTCGTTGTCGCCCGTGCCCCCCGCTGCGCCCGCGGCCGTGCCCGCCATGGCGCGGCCGGTGCCGGTGTACAACGTGGTGCTGGACGGTGCCGGCGGCGCTTCCGGGCAGGTGCAGCGCAACCGCGCCACCCAGGCCAGCTTCTTCGTCGGCCCGCCGGACCAGGCCAGCCGGGTGCTGGACGCCGCCACCGGCCAGGCCAGCCCGCAGGCGCGCTTCAACGCGGCGCAGGATACCTCGCTGCTGGTCACCTTCGAATGCGCCTGGTGCGCCGAGCAGGGCATGCAGACCCGGCGGATCACCTGGAACGCCGCCCGCTTCCGCTCGGACGACGCGGTGTTCAGCTTCGTCGCCCGGCCGGACGCGCGGGCGACGCCGCAGGAATCGCTGTCGCTGCATTTCTACGTCACCGGCCTGGGCGAGAGCTTTCGCCACCTGGTGGTGCCGGTGACGCTGGTGGACCAGCCTTCATCCGGCGCACCGCCGCTGGCCCTGGCCGCCACGGGCGCGGCGCAGCCCGCCAGCACCAGCCAGACGCCGTCCGAGGATGCGCTGCTGCGCATCACCGGGCGGGAGGGCAGCTTCACCCTGGTGACCAACTTCTCCCCGGCTTTCCTGGCCGCGGCGAATGCGGCGGACCGCGCCGCCCTGCTGGCCGCCAGCCAAGCCGCGGCGCCGTACCGGATGGGCTCGGCCGACCGCCAGCTGCTGGAGGCGCTGGCCAACCGGATCTACGTGCGGCTGCGGGCGCTGACCTTCGGCGACGTGGCGGACCGCGACGCGCCGGTCATCGCGCATGGCTCGCCCTTTCTCAACGCCGACGACTTCGGCAAGGCGGTGGGCAGCCTGTGCGACCTGGGCAACGAGCTGTACAGCCTGCTGTTCCGCGACCCCGACGCCGACCCGGCGCTGGCGCCGCTGCTGGCGGCGATGGAGCGTACCGGCGCGGCCGGGCGCTTCACCCTGCATGTGCAGTCCAGCGGGGTGTACCTGCCCTGGCAGCTGCTGCACCCGAATTGCCGCGAGGCGGAGCCGCAGCTGGCCTTCTGGGGCATCCGCTGGGAAGTCTCCTCGCAGCCGCTGGAACGCGAGCGGCCGGGTGGCGCGCTGGCCGCGACCCCCACCGCCGGCGGCGCCGCACCGCTGCTGTATGGCCGCTACGGCGATGACAGCGACACCGGCCGCGACGCGCGCCAGGTGATGGCCGGCGCCCAGGCGCTGAACGAGGTGATCAAGCGGGTGATGGGCGACGCCCAGGTGGCACGCACGCGCAACGCCTTTCTGCGGAACATGGAGGAGCAGCGCGCCGACTATCGGCTGGTGTGGACCTATACCCATGCCGATGGCGGGCTGAACGACCGCGCCGGGCAGCGGCTGATCTTCGGCACCAACAACGAGGTGGTGCCGGGCGACCTGGACCGGATCTGGCGCGGGGTGGTCAGCGCCGATGCCGGCGCCACCGTGCTGCCGCGCCGGCCGCTGGTGGTGCTGCTGGGCTGCGAGACCGGGGTTTCCCCGGGCAGCCCGTTCTCCAACCGGTCGCTGGCCGGGCAGTTCCTGAAGCTGGGCGCCAGCGGCGTGGTGGTGACGGAAAGCCGGGTCTGGGCCGATGCCACGGTGGAGTTCGGTACCCGCCTGGCGGAGCTGCTGCAGGCCGGCGGCAAGGTGCCGGCGACGCTGCGCGCCATGCGGGCGGACTGGATGCAGCGCGGCAATCCCTTCGGCCTGGTGTTCACCTTCTACGGCCACCCGTTGGCCAGCCTGAACTGAGGCTGGCGCCGGCGGTGGAGTGGGGGTTTCCTGCTTTGGAATCAGCGGGTTCCGGCAGACCTGATCGGCTTGGGTGTTCCCAGCCGCGGTGAGGCTGCGCTAGGGTCCGTTCCACGGTGCCGGTAATTCCACCGGCGACGACCAGATGGCAGGCGGTTGTCATAGCGGCTGTTGCACGCCGGCGGTGATTCCACCGGCGACGATCAGGCGCCAGGCTGCCGCCGACAGGCAAAGGGAGGCAACGGATGCGTGGCTGGATGATGGCGATGCTGGTCGGGCTGCTGCCGCTGGCCGGACTGGCGCAACCGGGGCCACCCGCCGCGCCGCCGACCGCCCCCGCCGCCGCGCCGGCGCCGGAGGCCACCACCCAGCCGCCCGCCAGGCAGCCCTCCCCGGCCCAGCAGGCGCAGCAGGAGCGGATGACCAGTTGCAATGCCGAAGCCGCCAGCCGCGCCGTGCCGGCCGATGGCCGCCGGGCCTTCATGCGCGAATGCCTGGCCGGGCGGCTGCCGCCGGCCACGGCGCCGGCCGCCGCGCCCGCGGCGGCGCCCAGCCAGCAGGACCGCATGCGCCGCTGCAACGCCGATGCCGGCACCCGCGAGCTGACCGGCGAGCCGCGCCGGGTATTCATGCGCGAGTGCCTCTCCGGCGGCGCCACGCCCACGGCCAACCGGGGCGGGGTTGCCAGCGCCGCAACCACCTATTCCACGGAAGGCGCCGCCCGCACCGCCTGCGCCGAGGACGCGGTGGTCTGGGGCAACGGCGACACCCGGGTGTTCCACCTGCAGGGCTCGCGCTTCTACGGCAAGACGCAGAACGGCGCCTACCTGTGCCGCGGCGCGGCCGAGATGGCCGGCTACCGCGCCGCGCGCTAGGCGCGTCGGCCGCCGCGCGCCGGACGTGCCGGACGCCGCGCACTGGTCGCGTGGGGCGGCGCGCTGGTCGCGCCGGATGTGGGGCGGCGGTGGCGCTAAGGCTTTGCCGCCAGTTCCGCCGCCACCTCCCCGGCGTGGCGCATCACCTCGTCGCCGGTCTTGTTCCAGGTGGTGATGCCGCCGACCATCAGCACCTGCACCAGGCCCTCCGCCAGTTCCGGCAGGGTCAGCCCCAGGCGGATGGCGTTGGCGGCATGCGCCTTGGCGCCGCGATTCTGCCCCACCAGCGTGTCCAACAGCGCGAAGACCAGCTCCTTGGTCTTCAGGTCCAGCGCGCCGCCCTCGGCCTTGTCGCGCATCAGCCCGGCGCGCATCAGGCCGTAGCCGGCGAAGGCCTCCGGCGCATGCGCGATCATGGTGCGGAAGCTGTCGGGCACCCGGCCATGGGTCTTCTCGAAATTCGCCAGGCCAGCGGCCACGGCCTGGTCGGTCAGCTCGGTCATCGCGGGTCCCCTCGGCGCTGCGTGGCGCCAGGGTGGGCCGGCGAGGGGGCCGGGTGCAAGGCGGCGGCATTGTCTCGGCCCAGGGTCGATCTATAACCGGATCCGCAAACGGAGAGCCCGCCATGGGATTGTTCGACCAGATCGCCGGTGCCGCCCTGGGCGCGCTGCAGCAGCAGGTGGCCGGCGCGGCCACCGGTAGCGCCCCCGGCGCGGCGGCAGGCGCCGGCCCGGCGGTGCAGATGATCATGCAGCTGGTGCAGCAGCAGGGCGGGCTGCACGGCCTGCTGGAGAAGCTGCGCGGCGGCGGCTTGACCGAGGTGGTGCAGTCCTGGATCGGCACCGGCGCCAACCAGGCGGTCAGCCCGGCGCAGCTGAACACCGCCCTGGGCGAGCAGCATGTCGGCCAGCTGGCCGGCGCCGCCGGCATGGCGCCGCAGGAGCTGCTGGGCATGCTGTCGCAGCACCTGCCCGGCCTGGTGGACCAGCTTTCCCCCGGCGGCGAATTGCCGCATGACATGGCCGGCCTGTTGCAGGCGGGGCTGAACCTGCTGCATCGCTAGGGCAATATCCGTTCTGACGAGATCATCAGAACGGATTTCTTGCTCTGGTTTCAATAAGTTATAGGGCACCATGCGCCCGCCAGGCGCATGGTGCCCTGAGGGAGCGCGACCATGCCGACCATCACCGTCAACGGCCACACGCTGCACACCGCCGAGGCCGGCAGCGGCCCGCCCGTGGTGCTGGTGCACGGCACCCTGCAGGACCAACGCTACTGGGCGCCGCAGATGCAGCCGCTGGCCGATGCCGGCTTCCGCGCCATTGCGCTGAGCCTGCGGCACTTCTGGCCGGAGCAATGGGACGGCGTGGGCGACGACTTCACCATCGCCCAGCACATGGAGGATGTGGCCGCCGTGATCCGCGGGTTGCAGGGTCCGGTGCGGCTGGTGGGGCATTCCCGCGGCGGGCACATCGCCTTCCGCCTGGCCGGCGCCTACCCGGAGCTGCTGCACCAGCTGATCCTGGCCGAGCCGGGCGGCGAGCTGGATGAGACGCTGGGCGGCGCGCCCGCCACCGGCGCGCAGGCGGCGGTCTTCGCCCAGGCCGCCGAGATGGTGCGCGACGGCAAGCTGGAGGAAGGCATGGCCTTCTTCGCCGACTATACCGGCGGCAAGGGCGCCTGGGGCCGCAGGCCGGAAGCCCGCCGCCAGGTGGCGCGGGACAATGCCCGCACGCTGCTGGGCCAGATCAACGAGGCCCGGAAGCCCTATGGGCTTGAGGCGGTGAAGCTGATCCGCACGCCGACGCTGTTCGTGCAGGGGGAGAATACCCAGCCGCAGTTCAAGACCATCATCGCCGCCATGCTGCCGAACGTGCCGGGCGCCGAAAGCGTGGTGGTGCCGCGGGCGACCCACAGCATGAGCCTGGAGAACCCGGCCGACTTCAACAAGGCGATGCTGGGCTTCTTCGCCAAGGGGTGAGCCGCACGCGGCGGGCGGCGGCTACAGCCGGCCGCGCACGCTGGCCAACATCTCCAGCTGCTTCTCCGGGGCCCCGCAGAAGCGCAGCATCAGGTGGCTGGCGCCGGCGCGGATGAAGCCGCGCAGGAACTCCACCGCGCCTTCCAGCCCGCCGCCATAGCAGGGGCCGAGCTTGGAGGAGATATCCGCGCGGTCGCCGTAGTAGCTGCGCAGGAAGTCGTGCACCCGCTGGGTCGCCAGCGCCGCGTCGTCGTCGATGGAAATTGTCAGGTAGGCCGCGCCGGTGATCGCCGCCGGGTCGCGGCCGTGGTCGCGCGCCGCCTGCTGGAATTCCGGCCATTTCCGCGCAAAGCCGGCGGCGTCCAGCGAGGATGGGAACCAACCGTCCAATTCCTGCGAAACGCGGCGCAGCGTGGCCGGCACCGTGCCGCCGATCCACACCGGCGGGCCGCCGGGGCGGTGCGGCATCGGGCCGACCTGCTGGGCCTTGAGCGTCCACAGCCCGTCCCAGTCCACCCGCTCGCCGGTCCACAACGCCCGGCACAGGCGGATCGCCTGCATCATCCTGGTGCCCCGCGCCTCGAACGGCACGCCGCAGGCGGTGAATTCGTCGCGGATCGCCGGCGCGTCGGTGGCGGCGCCGATGCCGAGGATCATCCGGCCTTCGCTGATCTGGTCCAGCGTGGCCAGCTGGTGCGCCAGCACCACGGGGTTGCGCAGCGCCGGCAGCAGCACGGCGGTGCCGATCTCCACCCGCCTGGTGCGCGCCGCCACG
Organism: Acetobacteraceae bacterium; assembly: GCA_947455205.1. Taxonomy (GTDB): domain Bacteria; phylum Pseudomonadota; class Alphaproteobacteria; order Acetobacterales; family Acetobacteraceae; genus CAIMOR01. The sequence goes on from CANGNF010000008.1 coordinate 89,805, forward strand.
GCGGCCAGCAGGGTCAGTGGCTCATGCCGGGGCCGGGCGGTGATGCTGTCGCCGACCCAGATGCTGTCATAGCCCAGCGCCTCGGCCTGCTCGGCCAGGGCCAGCATCGGCGCCACCTCCGGCCGGCCGAGCACGATCTGCTCGCGCGTCGGCAGCAGGTAGCCGATCTTCACGCTCATGCCGCGCTCAGCCGGCAATCGCGTAGGCGGGGCGGCGCGGGTCGGCGCCGGCGGCCAGCAGGCCCTTCGCCGGGTCGCTCATCACCACCTCCACCGTGCCGGCCAGCCAGGTCTGTGCCGGCCAGTCGCTGATGCCGTGGCCCTTGGCGGCCAGCGCGTCCCGCGTCGCCTGCGGAATGGCGCCCTCCACCGCGAGACGGCCGGGGAAGTACTCGAACGGCGCGAAGGAGCTGGGGAAGGAGTAGCTGGCCACGCGCGGCGCCTCGATGGCTTCCTGCACCTCCATGCCGTGCTGCAGGATGTTCAGCACCACCTGCACCATGGCCTGGATCTGCACGTCGCCGCCGGGGGTGCCGAAGGGCATCACGCCGCCGCCCTGGGTCACGATCATCGCCGGGTTCGGCGTCAGCCGCGGCCGCTTGCCCGGCGCTACGCCGCAGGGGTGCGACGGGTCCGGGCGGCTCTGGCTGCCGCGGTTGCTGGGGATGATGCCGAGGCCCGGGATGACCGGGGACGCCCAGCTGCCATCCGACGGCGTGGCGCTGAAGGCGTTGCCCCAGCGGTCCACCACCGCGCAGTAGCTGGTATCCGCCTCCACCAGCGGCTGGTCGGCGCGGGTGGCGCCCGGCAACTGCGGCGTGGCGTTGAGGATGGGGCCGGGCATTTCCGGCATCGCCCGGTCGGGGTGGATCTGCGCCAGCCGCGCGCCCAGGTGGCTGTCGCTGAGCAGCCGGTCCAGCGGGACATCCACGAAGCGCGGGTCGCCGAAGTGGTATTCGCGGTCGGCCATGGCGGCCTTCACGCATTCGGTGAACAGGTGCAGGTATTCGGCGCTGTTGTGCGCCATGTTGGCGATGCCGCCCTTTTCCAGCAGCAGCAGCAGTTCCAGCAGCGCCGGGCCCTGGCACCACGGGCCGCAGGTGATCACCTGGTGGCCGCGCCAGTCGCGCACCACGGCGGGCTCCACCCGGCTGCGGAAGCTGGCCAGGTCGGCCATGGTCAGGTAGCCGCCCTCGCGCTTCATGAAGGCGCCGATCTCGCGGGCGATGTCGCCCTTGTAGAAGGCGGCATGCGCGGCAGCCAGGCCGGCGGCGCGGCCCTGGCCGGCGACCTTCTTCTCCTCATCCGCCATGTATTGCAGCGTGCGCGCCAGGTCGGACTGCACGAAGCGCTCCCCCACCTGCGGCAGGCGGCCGCCGGGGTAGAAGATCGGCATGCTCGTGGGGAAGCGTTCGTATTCCTCGCGGTGTTCCCGCAGGTTGTCGTGCAGCAGCGGGTAGACCGCGTAGCCGTCCCGGGCGTGGCGGATGGCGTATTGCGCGACCTCGCCGAAGCCCATGGTGCCGTGGCGTTCCAGCGCGGTGATCCAGGCATCCGGCGCCGCCGGCACCACGGTCCGCAGCACCCCGGCCGGGATCTTGCCGCCATGTTCGCGCATGAACAGGTCCGCCGGCAGGCTGGCCGGCCAGTGGCCCAGCCCGGCGATGGTCTCCAGCGTGCCGTCCGCCATGCGGATGATGATGGGCGCCACCCCGGCCACGTTGACCAGGTCCGGCAGCAGCACGCCCAGCGCCATGCCGGCGGCGCAGCCGGCATCCACCGCGTTGCCGCCGGCCTCCAGCACCGCGAAGCCGGCGGCGGAGGCCAGGTAATGCCCGGCGGAAACCGCATGGCGGGCGCCGTACAGGGTGGGTCGCGTGGCGTACATGGCTGGACCTGTCCGTGTTTTGCGGCCCAGGGTTGGCCTGGGCCAACCCGCTGTCAACAATTGCGGTTTGGCCCCCGCACAGACGCTGTCAAGGAAACGCCACCATGCCCGACCCGGTCCTGCTCGCCATCGACGCCCGCGGCATCGCCACCGCCACGCTGAACCGGCCCGAAGTGGGCAACGCCTACAACGAGGCCCTGCTGCAGGGCCTGATCGGCGGGCTGGAGACGCTGGCGAAGGACAAGTCCGTCCGCGCCCTGGTGGTGCGGGGCGCCGGCAAGCACTTCGCCGCCGGCGCCGATATCAACTGGCTGGCCGAGGTTTCCGGCTACGGGCCGGAGCGGGCCTATGAATGTTCCTACGCCACCACCCTGGCGATGACCCGGCTGAACGAGTTCCACCGCCCGACCTTCGCGGTGATCCAGGGCGCCTGCTTCGGCGGCGGCTTCGGTATTGCCTGCTGCGTGGACGTGGCGCTGGCCACGCCGGCGGCGCTGTTCGGCATCACCGAGGTCCGGGTCGGCGTCGCCGCCACGCCGATCTCCACCCACATGGTCAACGCCATCGGACTGCGGCAGACCCGGCGCTATGCGCTGACCGGGGAACGCTTCGGCCCCGAGGAGGCGATGCGGATGGGCCTGGTGCATGAGGTGGTGGCCGCCGACGCCATCGAGGCGCGACTCGCGCACATCCTGGACGAGACGCTGAAATCCTCCCCGGCCGCGGTGGCGCTGACCAAGCACAGCTTCCTGTCCGCCAACGGCCTGACCCTGGACGAACGGCAGATGCAGATGCTGTCGCATGAAGGCTGGACCATCCGCGCCACCGAGGAAGCGCGCGAGGGGCTGGCGGCCTTCCGGGCCAAGCGGGCGCCTTCCTGGTACCGATAAGTCGGCGGGTTGTCGGTGGCTGTCATATAAGCTTCACAAATCTGCAACAGGACCGTCTCGGCCGGCGCCTAGAAGCCCGGCACGCCTTTCGCGGAGATGAATGATGAACCGTCGGTCCTTCCTGCTCGCCACCAGCGCCGTCGCGCTCGGCCCCCGGCTGGCCCAGGCCCAGGCCGCGCAGATCACCGGTGCCGGCGCCACCTTCCCCAACCCGGTCTACCAGAAGTGGGCCGAGGCCGGGAAAGCCGCCACCAGCATCACGGTCAACTACCAGTCGGTCGGCTCGGGCGCCGGCATCAACCAGATCCGCAACCGCACGGTGGATTTCGGCGCTTCCGACGCGCCGCTGACGGTGGCCCAGCTGACCGACGCCAACCTGCTGCAGTTCCCGTCCGTCATGGGCAGCCTGGTGCCCATCGTGAACATTCCGGGCATCGAGAACGAGCAGATGAAGCTGACCGGCGAGGTCATCGCCGACATCTACCTGGGCAAGATCACCAAGTGGAACGACCAGCGCATCGTCGAGATGAACGCCGGCCTGACCCTGCCGAACCTGGCCATTGCGCCGGCCTATCGCGCCGACGGCTCCGGCACCACCTTCGTCTGGGTGTCCTACCTGGCGGCGGTTTCCCCGGAATGGAAGGACAAGGTCGGCGTCGGCACCTCCGTGCGCTTCCCGGCCGGCACCGGCGCGCGCGGCAATGAAGGCGTGGCCGGCACGGTGAAGAACATCCGTGGCGCCATTGGCTATGTCGAGAACGCCTACGCCATCACCAACAAGCTGGTCACCACCCAGCTGCGCAACAAGGCCGGCCACTTCGTCAAGCCGACGCAGGAAGCCTTCATCGCCGCCGCCAGCAACGCCGACTGGTCCACCCCCGGCATGGCCGCCAGCCTGATCGACCAGCACGGCGCCACCTCCTGGCCGATCGTCTCGCCCACCTTCATCCTGCTGCCGAAGAACCCGACGGATGCGACGCGCAGCCTGAACGTGATGAAGTTCTTCGACTGGGCGTTCCGCAACGGCGCTGCCCTGGCGCAGGAGCTGGAGTACATTCCGCTGCCGGCCACGGTGCACGCCGCCATCCGCGCCGCCTGGGCGGCCGAGGTGAAGGCCAACGGCCAGCCGGTCTGGACCAACTGAGCCTGCCCGGCTGACGCATGACGGCGGCACGGGCCAACCGTGCCGCCGGCCCCCTCCCCCCCTCCGCCACCCGGAGCGCCTTCCTTGTCCCAGGCCGTCGCCTCTCCCTTGGGCGCCAAGCCCGCCGCGGCCCGCCGCGGCAACATTGGCGACCCGATCTTCGAACTGGCCTGCCGCGCCGCCGGTGCCGGCGTATTGCTGCTGCTCGGCGGCATCATCGTCTCGCTGTTCATGGGCGGGCTGCCAGCGTTCCAGAAGTTCGGCATCGAGTTCCTGTGGTCCACCGAATGGGACCCGGTGACGGAGGTGTTCGGCGCCGGCGTCTCCATCTATGGCACCCTGGTCACCGCGATCCTGGCGATCCTGATGGCCGTGCCGGTGGCCTTCGGCGTCGCCTTCACCCTGACCGAGCTGGCGCCCGAGTGGATGCGCCGCCCGGTCGGCACCGCGGTTGAGCTGCTGGCCGCCGTGCCCAGCATCATCTACGGCATGTGGGGCTTCTTCCTGATCGCGCCGCTGATGTCGCAATACGTCCAGCCCGCGCTGATCGACAGCCTCGGCGAGTTGCCGGGCATCGGCTTCCTGTTCCAGGGCCCGCCCTTCGGCACCGGCATCTTCACCGCGGCCCTGATCCTGGCGATCATGATCCTGCCCTTCATCGCCGCCACCATGCGCGACGTGTTCCAGCAGGTGCCCCCGGTGTTCAAGGAAAGCGCCTACGGCCTGGGCTGCACGACCTGGGAGGTGATGAAGGGCGTGGTGCTGCCCTATACCCGCGTCTCGGTCGCCGGCGGCGTCATGCTGGGCCTGGGCCGCGCGCTGGGGGAGACGATGGCCGTCACCTTCGTCATCGGCAACGCCAACCGCATCACCACCACGCTGTTCGGGCCGGGCAACACCATCGCCTCGGTCGTGGCACTGGAATTCGGCGAGAGCGAGGCGGGCAGCCTGAAGCTTTCGGCGCTGCTGGCGCTGGGCTTCGTGCTCTTCGTCATCTCCTTCATCGTGCTGGCCACGTCGCGCTATCTGCTGCGCTCGCGGTTGAAGGGCTGAACCCGATGAGCGCTTCCATCCAACCCTCCCTGGCGCCGGCCAAGAACCTGGCCGTGGCCGCCAGTCTCGGGCGCAGCCGCCGGCGCGGCGATGTCCTGGCCCGCGGCCTGTCGCTGGCCGCCACCGCCATCGGCCTGGTGTTCCTCGTCTCCATCCTGGTGACGCTGTTCTACAAGGGCTTCAACGCGATGAACCTCTCGGTCTTCACCGAGGTCACGCGCCCGCCCGGCTCCAATGGTGGCCTGCTCAATGCCATCGTCGGCAGCGTCATCCAGGTGGCGCTCGGCACCGCCATCGGCACGCCGATCGGCCTGCTGGTCGGCACCTACCTGGCGGAATACGCCCGCGGCTCCGCCTTCGGTGGCGTGGTCCGCTTCGTGTCGGACATCCTGCTCTCGGCGCCGTCCATCCTGATCGGCCTGTTCGTCTATTCCCTGCTGGTGCTGCCCTTCGGCGGCTTCTCCGGCTGGGCGGGGGTGGCGGCGCTGGCCATCATCATCGTCCCCATCGTGGTCCGCACCACCGAGGACATGCTGAGCCTGATCCCGAACACGCTGCGCGAGGCGGTGATCGGCCTGGGTGCGCCGAAGTGGAAGATGATCGTGCTGGTGTGCTGGCGCTCGGCCATTCCCGGCATCATCACCGGCGTGCTGCTGGGCATTGCCCGCATCGCCGGCGAGACGGCGCCGCTGCTGTTCACCAGCCTGGGCAACAATGCCTGGTCCACCGACCTGTCGCAGCCGATGCCCAGCCTGCCGATCACCATCTATTCCTACGCCGGCTCGCCGTTCCAGGACTGGATCGAGCTGGCCTGGGCCGGCGCCCTGGTCATCACCCTGGCGGTGCTGGGCCTGAACATCGCCGCACGCAGCCTGTTCAGCGGCAAGAAGTGAGGCGGAGATGAGCAGCACGATGACGCAGCACCCCGGCACGGCCGCCGGCTTCGGCGGGCTGGAGGCCCGGTCCGACGCGGCGCTGAACGCCACGGCGCGGATCGCCATCCGCGACCTGGACTTCCACTACGGCGCCAACCAGGCGCTGAAGGGGATCAGCATGGACTACCCGGAGCGGCAGGTGACCGGCATGATCGGTCCCTCCGGCTGCGGCAAGTCCACGCTGCTGCGGGTGCTGAACCGGATGTACAGCCTGTACCCCGGCCAGCGCGCCACCGGCCAGGTGATGATGGATGGCCGCAACATCCTGGACGACGACGTCGACATGAACGAGCTGCGCTCCAAGGTCGGCATGGTGTTCCAGAAGCCGACGCCCTTCCCGATGACGATCCACGAGAACATCGCCTTCGGCATCCGCCTGCATGAGAAGCTGAGCCGCAGCCAGATGGATGAGCGGATCGAGTGGGCGTTGACCCGCGCCGCCATCTGGGGCGAGGTCAAGGACCGGCTGCACAGCTCCGCCATGGGGCTGTCCGGCGGGCAGCAGCAGCGGCTCTGCATCGCCCGCACCATCGCGGTGCGGCCGGAGGTGATCCTGTTCGACGAACCGACCTCGGCGCTGGACCCGATCAGCACGCTGAAGATCGAGGAGCTGATCGACGAGTTGAAGCGCGACTTCACCATCGCCATCGTCACCCACAACATGCAGCAGGCGGCGCGCTGCGCCGACCAGGTCGCGTTCTTCTACCTGGGGGAACTGGTGGAGGTGGCGCCGGCGGCGCAGCTGTTCACCGCGCCCAGGCAGCAGCGCACGCAGGACTACATCACCGGGAGGTTCGGCTGATGCCGGGGGAACAGCATACGGTCCGCAGCTACGCCGAGGAGCTGAAGCGCCTCAGCGGGCTGATTACCCGCATGGGCGGCCTGGCCGAGCGCCAGGTGGCGGATGCCACCCATGCCCTGGTGGAGCGCGACAGCGACATGGCCGCCCAGGTGGTGCAGCGCGATGTCGAGATCGACCGGCTGGAGCGCGAGATCGAGGGCTTCACCATCCGCCTGCTGGCGCTGCGCCAGCCGATGGGCGCCGACCTGCGGATCATCGTCGCGGCCATGCGGATCAGCCACGACCTGGAGCGGATCGGCGACTACGCCCGCAACGCCGCCAAGCGCGCCATCGTCATCTCCGAGCAGCCGCAGATCGGCAGCCTGAACGGCTTCCAGCGCATGGCGCGGCTGGTGCAGGAAAACCTGAAGAACGCGATCGACGCGCTGGTGACCATGGATGCCGCCAAGGCCGACGAGGTGTGGGCCGCCGATGAGCCGGTGGACGAGATCTACAACGGCATCTTCCGCGAGATGCTGACCCACATGATGGAGGACCCGCGCAACATCACCGCGGCCACCCATCTGCTGTTCATCGCCAAGAACCTGGAACGCATCGGCGACCACGCCACCAACATCGCCGAGACCGTCCACTTCGCCGTGCGCGGCGACACCCTGACCGAGGAGAGGCCGAAAGCCGATGCTTCAGCCTATGCCGTCATCCGCCCGAACGACTGAGGCCGGGCGCCCCACCGTGCTGGTGGTGGAGGACGAGGCCGCGCTTCTGACGCTGCTGCGCTACAACCTGGAACGCCAGGGCTTCCGCGTGGAGGAAGCCGCCGACGGGCAGGAGGCGCTGCTGCGCGTGGCCGAGGCGCGGCCCGACCTGGTGCTGCTGGACTGGATGCTGCCCAGCCTGTCCGGCATAGAGGTCTGCCGCCAACTGCGCCGCCGCCCGGCAACGCGCGACCTGCCGATCATCATGGTGACGGCCCGCACCGAGGACCAGGACGCGGTCCGCGCGCTGGACCTGGGCGCCGACGACTACATCACCAAGCCCTTCGTGATGGAGGCGCTGCTGGCGCGGATCCGCGCCCTGCTGCGGCGCAGCGGCAGCCTGGCCACCAAGGGCAGCCTGGCCTACCGCGACCTGGTGATGGACCAGGACGCGCACCGCGTGGCCCGAGGCGGCCGCGCCCTGCACCTGGGCCCCACCGAGTACCGCCTGCTGGAGTTCTTCCTGCAGCACCCCGGCCGGGTGTTCAGCCGGGAGCAGTTGCTGGACGGCGTCTGGGGCCGCGACATCCATGTCGAGCCGCGGACCGTGGACGTGCATATCCGCCGGCTGCGCCGCGCCGTGAACGGCCCGGGCGAGGAGGATCTGATCCGCACCGTGCGCTCGGCCGGCTACGCGCTGGACAGCGAAGCCACCTGAGTCGCTTGCCGCCGGCCAGCCCCGCATGCCAAGCAGGCGCAGCGGAAACGGGCGGACGGCGTGGAAGGTCTGGTTGGCTGGGTGACGGAGTTGGTGCGGCGCCAGAGCTGGCGGCGCGGCCTGCTGTTCGGCCTGCCCTGCTTCGCCCTGGCCTTCGGCCTGCGCCTGGCGCTGGAGGAGGCGCTGCACGGCCGCCCCTTCGTCGTCTTCATTCCGGTGGTGCTGGCAACCGTGCTGGTCGGCGGCGGCACCGCCGGTGTGGCGGTCGGCGTGCTCAGCGCACTGGCCGGATGGTACTGGTTCGTCGCGCCCTATCGCAGCTTCGCCCTGCCCTCGGTCGAGGACGGCCTGACCATGGTCTTCGCCTGGCTGGTGATCGGCGCGCTGGTGCTGCTGGTGGCCGCGCTGGGCCGCAGCATCCGTACCCAGGTGGCGGCGCAGGACAGCGCGCGGGCCGAGGCCGAGGCGCGCCGGCTGATGTTCCACGAGCTGCAGCACCGGGTCGCCAACAACCTGCAATTCGTCTCCGCCGTGCTGGGCCTGGCCGCCGGCCAGGTGGGCAGCGCCGAGGAAGGCCGTGCCGCGCTGCAGGACGCCCAGCGCCGGCTGCGCCAGATGTCCCGGCTGCACCGCTGGCTGCACGACCCCGAGGCCGGGGCACGCGGCGTGCCGGCCCTGCTGGGCGCCATCTGCGACCAGCTGCGCGACGCCACCGGGCGGGCGGAGGCGCGGTTCGAGCTGGCGGTGGCGCCGGTGGCGCTGCCCACCGGCAGCCTGACCGCGGTGGCCCTGCTGGTGAACGAGGCGGTGACCAACGCGCTGAAGCACGCCACCGGCCAGCCCAGCGCGCTGCTGGTGCGGGTGGGCCTGCACGCCGAGGCCGGCATGGTGGAACTGAGCGTGCAGGACAACGGGCCGGGCCTGGCGGAGCCGGTGCTGGCCCAGCCGGAGCAGGCGCGGCGTGGCAGCCTGGGCCTGCGGGTCATGGCGGCGCTGGCGGGGCAGCTAGGCGGCCGGCTGGAACTGGCCAATGCCGGCGGCACGCTGGTGCGGGTGCGGTTTCCTCTGGCGGGGCCGGGGCCGGCGGCCTGAAGGTTTACAGCTAGGGGCACATGCCGGAAGCTGCCCGGCGAACACAGGGAGGAACGCGCGCCATGGCCGCCGCACAGCTGACCCACATGGGCATCTACGTGCATGCGCTGGAGCCGATGGTGGCGTTCTACGCCAACGTCCTCGGCCTGGTGGTTTCCGACCGCGGGCATGTGCCGCGCTTCGGTGGCGACATCGTGTTCATGTCCGGCGACAGCCGGGTGCATCACCAGGTGGTGCTGGTGCATGGCCGCCCGGCGCATGCCACCTACACCACGGTCATGCAGATCAGCTTCACGGTGGAAAGCCTGGCGGAGCTGCGCCAGGCCCGCGACCGCGCCCTGGCGCACGGCGCCCGCAACCTGCGCGCGGTCAGCCACGGCAATGCCTGGTCCATCTACTTCGAGGACCCCGAGGGCAACGTGATCGAGATGTACCTGGACAGCCCGTTCCACGTGCCGCAGCCGCATGGCGACCCGCTGGACCTGGACAAGCCGGACGCGCAGATCCTGGCGGAGACCGAGGCCACCTGCCGCGCCGACCCCGGCTTCATGCCGCGTGATGAATGGCAGCGGGTGCAGGCGGCGCGGCTGGGCTAGCCCGCACGCGGCGCACAATATACCCGGCGTGCCGCTGCGGCTTTCACGGTTGCGGCAGCGGGGAAAATCCTTCCAATGGCGGACATGGACCTGCAAGCCGAATACGACAACCGCGCCCGAGTCGCTGGTTCGGCCGAGTTGCTGGCGCAGTGGCAGCGCGACGCCGCCGCCTACCGGGAAGCCGCCCCTCATGCCGAGCTGAACCTGGCCTATGGCCCGGGCAAGCGGGAGAAGCTGGACCTGTTCCGCCCGGCCGGTGGCGGCGACGCGCCCTTGGCCATCTTCATCCATGGCGGCTACTGGCAAAGCCTGGACCGGGCCTTCTGTTCCCACTTCGCGCATGGCCTGGTCAGCCGCGGCATCGCGGTGGCCATGCCGTCCTACGACCTGGCGCCGGCGGTGCCGCTGCACCGCATCGCCGAGCAGATGCGCAGCGTCACCAGCTGGCTGTTCCGCCGGCTGCGGCGCCGCCCGCTGCTGATCGGCCATTCCGCCGGCGGCCACCTGACCGCCATGCTGATGACGACCGACTGGCGCGCCCTGCAGCCCGGCCTGCCGCAGGACCTGGCGCCGGCCGGCCTGCCGATCTCCGGCGTGTTCGAGCTGGAGCCGCTGATGCCGACCACCATCGCCAAGGCGCTGCGGCTGCGGCCGGAGGATGCGCGCCGGCTCTCGCCGCGCTGGATGAAGCCGCCGAGCTTCGCCTCGCACCACCTGGTGACGCCGGGCGCCACCCTGCACTGCGTGGTGGGCGCCGCCGAATCCGGCGAGTTCATCCGCCAGAGCCGCGACTTCGCCACCGCCTGGGGCGGCGGGTTCGAGGCCATTCCGGGCGCCAACCACTTTACCGTGCTGGACCCGCTGCTGGACCCCGGCAGCGCCCTGGTGGACCGTGCCGCCGCCATGGCAACGGTGCTTGCCCCGGGGTGATGCTTCAGGCCTAAACTGTTTCCGAGAGAGAGATGGGAGTTTCCGGCATGACCGAGTTCGGCAGGCGTGGCGTTCTGTTGGGTGGCGCGGGTGCCTTGGCCATGCCGTTTGTGGCCAAGGCCCAGGCGGCGGGCGTGAAGATCGGCCTGGTGGCGGTGCAGACCGGCCCGGCCGCCTCGCTCGGCACCCACCTGAAGGACGGCTTCATGCAGGGGCTGAAGCACCTGGATGGCAAGCTGGGCGGGCTGGCGGCGCATGTGGTCGATATCGACGACGAGCTGCGGCCGGAAGTGGCGGTCACCAAGGTTCGCGCCGCGCTGGAACGCGACAAGGTGGATTTCGTCGTCGGCGTGGTGTTCAGCAACATCCTGCAGGCGATCATCCGCCCGGTGACGGAAAGCGGCACGATCCTGGTCAGCACCAATGCCGGGCCCTCCACCTTCGCCGGCGCCGGCTGCAACCCCAACCTGTTCGTGACCAGCTACAGCAACGACCAGGTCCACAGCGTGATGGGCCAGGCCGCCGAGACCAGCGGCTACAAGAAGGTCTTCGTGCTGGTGCCGAACTACCAGGCGGGCAAGGACGCGGTGGCCGGCTTCAAGTCCCGCTTCAAGGGCGAGGTCGTCGACGAAGTGTACGTTCCGCTGAACCAGCTGGATTTCAGCGCCGAACTCGCAAAAATCGCCGCCGCCAAGCCGGACGCGATCTTCACCTTCATGCCCGGTGGGCTCGGCGTGAACCTGGTGAAGCAGTATCGCGCGGCCGGGCTGGCCCACATTCCGTTCCTGTCCACCTTCACGGTGGATGAGAGCACGCTGCCGGCGCAGCAGGATGCGGCGCTGGGCTTCTTCAGCGCCTGCCCCTGGGCGCCCAACATGGACAATGCCGCCAACCAGCGCTTCGTCCGCGACTTCGAGGCCGCGCACAACTACGTGCCCGGCAGCTACGCGGCGCAGAGCTACGACGCGGCAATGCTGCTGGACAGCGCCATCCGCAAGGTGGGCGGCAACCTGGCCAACAAGGCCGCGCTGCGCGCCGCCATCAAGGCGGCCGACTTCCGCAGCGTGCGCGGGTCGTTCAAGTTCGGCGCCAACCACTACCCGGTGCAGGACTTCTGGCTGTGCAAAGTGGTCAAGCGCGCCGACGGCAAGTTCGCCACCGAAACCGTCCGCCGCGTGCTGGAGAACGACACCGACCCCTACGCCAGCGCCTGCAAGATGTAGGGTGAGCACGCAGCTTCTTCTCATCCAGGCGCTCAACGGGTTGCAGTTCGGCGTCCTGCTGTTCCTGGTGGCGGCGGGGCTGACGCTGGTGTTCGGGGTGATGGACTTCATCAACCTGGCGCATGGCGTGCAGTACATGCTGGGCGCCTATCTGGGCGCCAGCTTCGCCGCGGCCACTGGCAGCTTCTGGTGGGCGCTGCTGCTGGCGCTGCCGGTGGCGCTGCTGGCCGGGCTGCTGCTTGAGTGGCTGGTGTTCCGGCACCTCTATGCGCGCGACCACCTGGCGCAGGTGCTGGCCACCTTCGGCGTGATCCTGTCGCTGAACCAGCTGGTCCGCATGGTCTGGGGCAGCGCGCCGTTGCAGGTGCCGGTGCCGGCGCTGCTGGAAGGCGGCATCCAGCTGATGCCGGGCCTGACCTGGCCGACCTATCGCGCCGCCATCCTGCTGGCCGGCCTGGCCACCGCCGGGCTGCTGTGGCTGGTGGTGGAGCGCACCCGTGTCGGCGCCCTGGTGCGCGCCGGGGCCAGTAATGCGCCGATGGTCGCGGCGCTGGGCGTGGATATCCACCGGCTGTTCATGCTGGTCTTCGGCTGCGGCGCCATGCTGGCGGGCTTCGCCGGCGTCATGGCCGCGCCGATCCTTTCCGTGGAACCCGGCATGGGCGACACGGTGCTGATCCTGGCCTTCGTCGTCATCGTCATCGGCGGCATCGGCAGCGTGCGCGGCGCCTTCATCGCGGCGCTGCTGGTCGGGCTGATCGAGACGCTGGGGCGCAGCCTGATGCCCGACCTGATGCGACTGTTCCTGGCGCCCTCCCCGGCGCGGCAGACCGGCGCGGCGCTGGCCTCCATGCTGGTCTATGTCGCCATGGCGGGCATCCTCGCCTGGCGTCCGCGTGGCCTCTTCCCCGTGCGGGCCGGCTGAGTGCTGCACCGTTACGCCGTACCGCTGGCGATCTTCGGCGCGCTGGCGCTGGCGCCGCTGCTTGGCTTCGGCGCCGGGCATAGCCTCTCGCTGCTGGCCCGCGCGATGATCCTCGGGCTGGGTGCGGTCGGCCTCAGCGTGCTGGTGGGCGGCGCCGGGCTGGTCAGCCTGGGGCATGCCGCCAGCTTCGGCATCGGCGCCTATGCGGTGGTGATGCTGGACGCCGCCGGCCAGACCAATGCCGGCGTGGTCTTCCCCGTCGCCGTCCTGGCGGCCGCGGTCTTCGCGCTGCTGACCGGCGCCGTCGCCATCCGCACCGCCGGCGTCAACTTCATCATGATCACCCTGGCCTTCGGGCAGATGGCGTTCTTCACCGCGGCCTCGCTCTCGGCCTATGGCGGGGATGACGGCTACACCCTCTACGCCCGCACGCGGCTGTTCGGCACCAGGCTGCTGGAGAACCGCTGGTTCTTCCACTACCTGCTGCTGGCGCTGCTGGTGCTGGCCTGGGTGGCCGGGCGGCGACTGCTGGCGTCGCGCTTCGGCCGGGTGCTGCGCGCTATCAGGGAGAACCCGCTCAGGGTGCAGGCGCTGGGCTTCTCGCCCTACCCTTACCAATTGCTGGCCTACACGCTGGCGGGCGCGCTGGGCGGGTTGGCGGGCGCGCTGCTGGCCAATGCCACCGAGTTCGTCGCGCCCAGCTTCATCGCCTGGCAGCGCAGCGGGGATCTGCTGTTCATGGTCATCCTGGGCGGCCTCGGCCAGTTGCACGGCGCGGTGCTGGGCGCGCTGGCCTTCGTGCTGCTGGAGGAATACCTGGCCGAACTGACCCCGCATTGGCGGCTGATCTTCGGCCCGCTGCTGGTGCTGGTGGCGCTGTACCTGAAGGGCGGGCTGCTCGGCCTGGTGCAGCGCCGTGGGTGAGCCGCTGCTGGAACTGCGTGGGCTGACCAAGGCCTTCGGCGCGCTGAAGGTGACGCAGGACGTGTCGCTCACCGTGCTGCCCGGCGAGATCCACGCCGTCATCGGCCCCAACGGCGCCGGCAAGACCACGCTGGTGCACCAGGTCAGCGGCACGCTGGGGCCGGATGCCGGCAGCATCCACTTCGCCGGCCGCGACGTGACGCGCCTGCCGCTGGCGCGCCGCGCCCGGCTGGGGCTGGCGCGCAGCTTCCAGATCACCGCGGTGCTGCCCGGCTTCAGCGTGCTGGAGAATGCCGCGCTGGCGGTGCAGGCGCGCAGCGGTTCCTCTTTCCGCTTCTGGCGCGCCGCCGCCACGGAGGCCGCGCTGAACGATACGGCGCTGGACGCGCTGGCCCGGGTGGGGCTGCAGGACCGTGCCACGACGCTGGCCGGCGACCTCTCCCATGGCGAGCGCCGCCAGCTGGAACTGGCCATCGCGCTGGCCATGCAGCCGCGCCTGCTGCTGCTGGACGAACCCCTGGCCGGCGCCGGACCGGAGGAGACCGAGCGGCTTGTCGGCATCCTCGCGGGGTTGAAGGCGCGCTACGGGATATTGCTGGTGGAGCACGACATGGCCGCGGTCTTCGCGCTGGCGGACCGTATCTCCGTGCTGGTCTATGGCCAGGTCATCGCCACCGGCACGCCCGGGGAAATCCGCGCCAACGCGGAAGTGCGCGCGGCCTATCTGGGCGAGGACCACTGATGCTGCGGGTGGACAGCCTGGCCGCCGGCTATGGCCACAGCCAGGTGCTGTTCGATGTCTCCCTGGCCGTGGATGCCGGCCAGGTGGTGACGCTGATGGGCCGCAACGGCATGGGCAAGACCACCACGGTGCGCGCCCTGATGGGCATGCTGCCGGCGCTGGGCGGCCGCGTGCTGGCCGGGCGCGTGGGCTGGCAGGGCGCCAGCATCCTCGGCCAGCCGGCGCATCGGGTGGCGCAGCAGGGGCTGGGCCTGGTGCCGGAAGGGCGGCAGGTGTTCCCGACGCTGACGGTGCTGGAGAACCTGACCGCCACCGCCCGCCCCGGTGCCTGGACGCTGCCGCGCGTGCTGGAGCTGTTCCCGCGCCTGGGCGAACGCGCCGGCAACCTGGGCGCCCGGCTCTCGGGCGGGGAGCAGCAGATGCTCGCCATCGGCCGCGCGCTGCTGACCAACCCCTCGCTGCTCATTCTCGACGAAGCCACCGAGGGGTTGGCGCCGCTGGTGCGGGCCGAGATCTGGGCCGTGCTGGCGCGGCTGAAGGCCGAGGGGCTGGCGATACTGCTGATCGACAAGAATCTCGGCGCCGTCATGCGGCTGTCGGATCGCCTCGTGATCGTCGAAAAAGGTCGCAGCGTCTGGGCCGGCACGCCGGAAGCCTTGGCAGCGGCCCCCGAGGTGAGCCAGACTTACCTGCACGTGTGAAACGAAGGGAAACTCCATGTCCATCCCCCCGATGAGTGCCGGCATCACGCCGGCGGGTGAAGGCGAGAACGGCATCGTCTGGAACATCCTGGGCCAGACCTACAAGCCGAAGCAGTGCAGCGCCGACAGCTTCGCCTTCGACACGCTGTTCCCGCCCGGCACCTTCGTGCCGCCGCACATCCACACCGACCAGGACGAGTTCATCTACATCCACGACGGCAAGTTCGAGTTGTTCCTGGACGGCCAGACCAAGTTCGCCAGCACCGGCGACCTGATCCGCATGCCCATGGGCATTCCGCACGGCATCTTCAACAAGTCCGGCAGCCCGGTGAAGGCGCTGTTCTGGGTGGCCCCGGCGAAGGGCCTGTACGAGCTGTTCACCCGCATCCACAACGTGGCCGACCCGGCCGAGGTGGTACGGATCGCCAGCGAGTACAACGTGAACTTCCTGCCGCCTCCGGGCTGAGGCGAGGGGCTGGCCGGGCCCATCCCCGGCCAGCCTTGCCGCGCCTCAATCGGCGGCGGCCAGCGCCTCGGCGCTCAGCTCGAAGCCCAGCCCCGGGCCATCCGGAATGGCGATGAAGCCGCCCTGCGGGATCATCTGCGGATAGGGCGGCAGCGCCAGGTCGGCGAAGTAGACCTCCAGCGGCTCCTCCGCCTCCGCCGCCGCCAGGAAGTGCAGCGTGGCCAGCAGGCCCGGCCCGAAATACGGGCTGTGCGGCACGCAGCGCAGGCCATGCTTGCGCGCCAACGCGCCCACCGCCGCCAGCGCGGAAACCCCGCCCACCTTGGTCACGCTCGGCTGCATCACATCCACCGAGCCAGCCGCGGCCATCGCCTCGAATTCCGCGAGCCCGCCCAGGTTCTCGCCGGCCGCGATCGGCACGCCGGCGCTGCGCCGCACCTCGGCGATCGGGCCGGGCTGTTCCGGCGGCCAGACCGGCTCCTCCACCCACCAGATGTTCTTGCCGGCCACCGCATGGCAGAAGGCGACGCCCTGCGGCACCGTGTCCCAGAAGCAGTTGATGTCCAGCATCAGCGGGACCTCGGCCGGCGCGTTGTCGCGGGCGGCCTGGATGCAGTCCAGCTTCACCTCATGCAGCTTGATGTGGCGGTAGCCCTTGGCCACGGCGGCGGCGGTGTTCTTCGCCACCAGGCCCGGCTCGCCATAGCGCAGCAGGCTGGCATAGGCCGGCACGCGGCTGCGCTTGGCCCCGCCCAGCAGCGCATGCAGCGGCTTGCCCGCGGCCTTGCCGGCAATGTCCCACAGCGCGATGTCGAGGCCGGACAGCGCAAAGGTCACCGCGCCATTCCGCCCGAAATTGTGGAAGCGCCGCGCCAGCGCCTTCATCGTGCCGGCGATATCCGCGGCATCCATGCCCAGCGCCACCGGCGCCACCAGCTTGTCCATGGCGAAGCGCGTGGTCTCGCACAGCGTGAAGCCGAAGCCCTCGCCCCAGCCGATGATGCCGGTATCGGTCTCCACCCGGATTGCCAGCGTGTCCATGCCGCGCAGGTGCAGGTTGCCGCCGACGCCACCCTCGGCCCCGTAGGTGAAGCTGGAACGCAGCATGTGGGTGGTGATGCGGGCGATCTTCATGCGGTTCCCTCCTGAGGCGCTTGGCGCGATACTCGGCGCAATCGCTTCACGGAGGAAGCCCATGCTCACCCGTTTCGTGCCGGCATTGCTGGCGCTGCTGACCTGCTGGCCGGCACTAGCGCAGGACGCTTTCCCCAACCGCCCGGTGCGGCTGATCGTGCCCTTCGCCACCGGCGGCCCCAGCGACATCCTGGCCCGGCTGATGACGCCCCGCATGAGCGAACGCCTGGGCCAGACGGTGGTGGTGGAAGCCCGCCCCGGCGCCGGCGGCGTGACCGGCGTGGACGTGATGGTGAAGGCCCCAGCCGATGGCTACACCTTCGCGCTCGGCTCCGCCGGCGGGCTGGTGATCTCGCCGGGGCTGGACCGCAACATGCCCTACGACACGCTGCGCGACCTGGCGCCGCTGACGCTGGCGGCGGTGGTGCCGGAACCGGTGGTGGTCGGCGGCGCCACGCCGTTCCATTCCATGCAGGAATTGCTGGCCGCCGCCCGCGCGCGGCCGGGGCAGCTGAACTATGCCTCTACCGGCCCCGGCAGCATGCCGCACCTGGCGGGCGAGTGGATCAAGGCCGTCACCGGCGTGGACATCACCCATGTGCCGTACCGCGGCGGCGCCCCGCTGGCGACGGCGCTGCTGACCGGGGAAGTGCAGATCGGCCTGGCCGACCTGCCGATTTTGCTGCCGCACCTGCGCGCCGGCAGCATCCGCGCCCTGGCTATCGGCCATGCCACGCGGGTGCCCTGGTTGCCGGACGTGCCGACCATGCGCGAGGTCGGCATCGCCGAGGTGAACACCGACAACTGGCACGGCCTGGTCGCCCGCGCCGGCACGCCGGAGGCGATCATCGCGCGGTTGGCCGATGCCGCTGTCTTCGCCATCAAGGACCCCGCCGTGGCGCGGCTGATGTACGACCAGGGCGCCCTGCCCGGCGGCAATACCCGCGACGAGTTCGCCGCCTTCATCAAGGCGGAGCTGGAGCGCTGGGGCGGCGTGATCCGCCGCGCCAACATCAAGGTGGACTGATGTGTTGGAGCGGCCGATTCACGCCTCCGCGCCCTGAGGCGCTCCAGCGATCGGGCGCTAGTCGGCCTTGATGTTCGCCCGCCGCACCACCTCGCCCCACTTGGCGATCTCGGCGGCGATGAAGTCCCGCGCCGCCGAGGGCGTGTTGCCGACGGCGCGGGTTCCCATGGCGGCGAAGCGGCGCTGCAGCTCCGGGTCGGCCAGCGCCGCCACCACCGCCGCGTTCAGCGCGGCCACGCGGGCCGGCGGCGTCGCCACGGGCGCCAGCAGCGGGTACCAGGTCTCGGTCTCCACGCCCGCCACCCCGGCCTCGGCCATGGTCGGCACCTCCGGCAGCACGGCGCTGCGGACCGGGCTGGCCACCGCCAGCGCGCGCAGCGTGCCCTCCCGCACATGCGGCAGCAGCACCGCCAGGTCGTGGAAGCTCAGGTCCAGCTCCCCGGCCAGCAGCGCGGTGATGGCCGGCGCGGCGCCCCGATACGCCACATGCGTCAGCTGGATGCCCGCCCGCAGCGCCAGCAGTTCTGGCGCCAGATGCGGCGTGCCGCCCGGCCCGGTGCTGCCGAAGGTCAGGCCCGGCCGCTGCCTGGCCAGCGCCACCAGGTCGGCCAGCGTCTTCACCGGCGACGCCGCCCGCACCACCAGCAGGGACGGCGTAGCGCCGACAATGCTGACCGGCGCGAAGTCGCGCAGCGTGTCGTAGGGCAGGCCGGGGATCAGCGACATCGCGACGGAAGCCGGGCCGGTGCTGGCGAAGGCCAGCGTCATGCCATCCGGCGCCGACTTGGCCACCGCATCCACGCCGATGGTGCCGCCGGCGCCGCCGCGGTTCTCCACCAAAATCGGCTGCCCCAGCGGTGCGGCCATGGCGGCGGCCAGCAGCCGCGCGGCGGTGTCCACGGGACCACCGGGCGGGAACGGCACGATGAAGCGCACCGCACCGCCCTGGGCAAGCGCGGGCGAGGCCGCCAGCGCGGCCAGCAGCGCCCGCCGCTTCATGCCACGCGGTCCGGGCCCAGCGGCCGCAGCCGCACACCGGGGCGAAGCTTGGTGTACGGGTAGAGCGCCGGGTCGGCGCCGTAGTAGCCCGGCGCCAGCGCCACGATGACCGCCTCGGCGATCGGCTGGAAATCCCCGCGGAAATGGCAGGTGGATTTCAGCGCCAGGATCTTCTCGGCGGTCGGCTCCACGCCCACGTGCCGGAACGGCGCCAGGTCCAACGCCTGCATCCGCTTGGTGGTCACCACCACGCGCACGCCGCCGGTCTCCAGCACAGCCATCGGCCCAAGGTCCACCGGCCGATTGCCGGAGACGCTGCCGGTGGTGTTGAACTTGCCGGCGCCGAGCGTGACCACGCGGAAGGTCGCGGCCAGCGGCGTCACCGGCTCCGGCCCCGTCCGCCCGCCCAGCGCCAGGGTGATGCTGGCGCCCTCGCCGGCCGCATGCGCGGCCTTCGCGGCCTCGGCGTCGCAGAGGAAGCCCATGACGGCGCCTTCCGCCTTGGCCGCGATCAGCGCCTTCAGCAGGTCCGTGGTGTCGGCATTGCCGCCGCAGCCCGGGTTGTCCTGCGTGTCCGCGATCACCACCGGCTTGGTCGCCGTGCGGGCGATGGCCATGGCCTGGGCCACGCCTTCCTCCGGGCTCACCATCGCCACGGCGAAGTTGGCTTCCTGCAGCACGATCTCGCGCAGCATCGCATCCGCGGCGCGGTCGGCATCGGCCTGGGTCCAGGCATGCGCGATCACGGAGGGACCGCACCAGTACAGGTCGCTGGGCGGGAAGCCCGCGAGGTAGCTGAGGTTCAGCAGCCCGTCCTCGCAGACCTTGCTGCGCGCCACGATGCCGGCGCTGGGCTCCACCAGCGTGCACTGGTCGTTCAGCGGAATCAGGAAGGGCGTCTTCCGCAGCGCCCGCCCAGCAGGCCGCCCACGCTCCAGCACCGCTTCCATCGCCTTCGCCGCGCGCAGCCCGGTCTGCGGCCGGTCCACATGCGGGTAGGTCAGGTAGGCGATCAGCGCGTCGGTGTTCTGCACCATCGCGGGGGTCACGTTGGAATGGTAGTCCAGGCTGATCACCACCGGGATCACCTCCCCCACCACCGCGCGCACGCGGCGCAGCAGCTCGCCCTCGCCGTCCTCGAACGGCGCCGAAACCATGGCGCCGTGCAGGTCCAGGTAAACCGCGTCCAGCGGCATCGCCTCGCTCAGCCGGCCCACCAGCTCACCGGTGATGCGCTCATAGGCATCCGCGGTCACCAGGCCGCCGGCGCCACCGCTGGTCCACAGCAGCGGCACCAGCTCGTGCTTCGCCTCCATGGCCTGCATGAAGCCGCCGAGCGCGAAGCTGGAGCCGCGCAGCCACTGGAACACATCGGCGCCGCGCACCAGCGGCGGGCGGTCGCGGTGGGTGTTGAAGTAGGCGTAGTCGGTATCCGGCTTCACGAAGCAATTCGTCTCGTGGTGAAAGCCACCAACGGCTATGCGGGCCATGCGGCGCCCTCCCCTTGCCTGTCTGCCTCGCAGCATGCCAGCGTGGCACGAAAGCACAAGGAACCGCCCGCATGCTGCACAACCCGCCGCTGCTGACGCTGCATCGCGGCCACAAGCGCCCCTCGCGCGCCATCATCGAAGCCTTCCGCAACGCCCAGACCGGCCATGTCTGCGACGCCATGGACGGCCGCGGCGCGGTGGACTGGCGGATCAAGCCGCTGGCCCCCGAGAACGCCGTGTTCTGCGGCCCCGCCATCACCGCCCACGCCTACCCGGCGGACACGGTCGGCATGTTCGGCGCGTTGCATGAGGCCGAGGCCGGCGACGTGATCCTGGTGGCCTGCGACGGCTATACCGGCACGGCCGTGCTGGGCGACTTGGCCGCGGGCATGATGAAGAACAAGGGCGTCGCCGGCTTCGTCACCGATGGCCTGGCGCGGGACAAGGCGGGCATCCTGGCCACGCGCCTGCCGGTGTTTGCCATGGGTGTCTCGCCGAACAGCCCCGCGCGCAATGGGCCTGGCGTGGTCGGGCTGCCGATCACCCTGGGTGGCGTCTACGTCCGTCCCGGCGACATCATCGTGGCCGATGCCGACAGCGTGGTGGTGGTGCCGCAGGACCGTGCCGAGGCGGTGCTGGAAGCCCTGGCCGAAGTGCGCGCCGCCGAGCTGGTGGCCGAGCAGAAGGTGCGCGAGGGCGCGACCATGACCGGCGGCATGCTGCCGATCATCGCCGCCGCCAAGATCGTGCTGGGCTGAGCGCGGTGTCCCGCCCACCCTTCCCGCCCTTCAACGCCGAGACCGCGGCGCAGAAGGCCCGCATGGCCGAGGACGCCTGGAACGGCCGCGACCCCGCCCGCGTGGCGCTGGCCTATACGGAGCAGAGCCGCTGGCGCAACCGCGCCGAGTTCTTCAGCGGCCGCCCGGCCATCGAGGCCTTCCTGACTCGCAAATGGGCTGGGGAGTTGGAGTACCGGCTGATCAAGGAAGTCTGGGCTTTCGAGGGCAACCGCATCGCCGTGCGCTTCGCCTATGAATGGCACGACGCCGATGGCCAGTGGTTCCGCAGCTACGGCAACGAGAACTGGGCGTTTGACGAAGCGGGGCTGATGGCCGAGCGCCATGCCAGCATCAACGACCTGCCGATTGCCGAGAGCGAGCGGAAGTTCCGCTGGCCGCTCGGCCGCCGGCCGGACGGGCACCCGGGGCTGAGTGATCTCGGGTTGTAGGCTGCATCATGGCCGGGCGCGTCCCGGCCCTCGGCGTCCAAACAACGGCGCTTGTGACTCAGAGCGCGCCGGACCGCCCTGCTTGCCCGGCATGGCGCCGCACCCAACCCGGTGATCGTGCCGCGCTACCGCCGCTGGCTGCGCGGGTCCAAGGCGTCCCGCAGGCCATCGCCTACCAGGTTGAAGGCCAGCACCACCAGGAAGATCGCCACGCCGGGATAGATCGCCATCCACGGCGCCTGCGTCAAAAAGCGTTGCGCGCTGTTCAGCATGCTGCCCCAGCTCGGGCTCGGCGGCTGCTGGCCAAGGCCGAGGAAGCTCAGCGACGCCTCGGCGATGATGGCCTCCGCGATGGAGAGCGTGGCCTGCACCATCAGCGGCGGGATGATGTTGGGCAGCACATGCACCAGCGCCAGGCGCCAGGGCGGGTTGCCCAGGGCGCGTGCCGCCTCCGCCCAGTCGGTGTTCTTCGCCTCCAGCGCCATGCCGCGCGCCAGCCGCACGAAGACCGGGCTGGCGGTGATGGCGATGGCCAGCATCGCGTTCTCCAGCGCCGGGCCGAGGAAGGCCGCCAGCGCGATGGCGAGAATGAGGAACGGCACCGCGAGCATGGCATCGGCCACGCGGCCGATGATCGTCTCGGTCCAGCCGCCGGAAAGCCCGGCCAGCAGCCCCAGCGGCACGCCGATCAGCGCCGCCAGCGTCACCGCCACCACGCCCGCCATCAGGCTGGCGCGCGCGCCGTAGATGACGCGCGCCAATACGTCGCGCCCGTTCTCATCCGTGCCGAACCAATGCGCCGCGCTGGGCGCCTTGCGCACCAGGGTCCAGCTGGTCTGCAACGGGTCGTACGGCGCCAGCAGCGGCGCGAACACCGCGGCGGCGACGAAGGCGGTGACGACCACCAGGCCGAACACCGCCAGCCGATGCCGGAAGAACTGCCGCAGCGCGCGGCGAAACGGGCTTTCGGGCGGCGCCACGCGGGCTTGGGTCGCGCTCATGCGTGCCTCAGCCGCGGATTGACCAGCAGGTAGATCACGTCCGCCAGCAGCGCCAGCAGCACGGTGATGACGGCGACGACCATGACCACGCCCTGCACCACCGGGTAGTCGCGGTTGAACACCGCATCCACGATCAGCTTGCCAAAGCCGGGGATGGTGAAGATCTGCTCGGTCAGCACAGCGCCCGCCAGCAGGCGGCCGAGTTCGATGGCGCCCAGCGTCACCACCGGCACCAGCGCGTTGCGCAGCGCGTGCTTCAGCACCACCACGCGCTCCCCCAGCCCCTTGGCGCGGGCGGTGCGGACGTAGTCCTGCGAAAGCGCGTTCAGCATGGCGGCGCGGGTGTGGCGCATCAGCACGGCGGAGATGGCGTTGCCCAGCACGAAGGCCGGCATGATCGTGGTCTTCAGGCTCTGCCAGGGGTCCTCGAACAGCGGCACATAGCCGGAGGGCGGCAGCCAGCCGAGGTTCACGCTGACCAGCAGGATCAGCATGATCCCCAGCCAGAAATTCGGCGTGGAGATGCCGGCCAGCGCCACCGCGTTCACCAGCACATCCGGCCAGCGGCCCTTGTAGACGGCGGACAGCACGCCCAGCGGCACGCCGATGCAGCAGGCGATGACGAAGGCCATGCCGCCCAGTTGCAGCGTGACCGGCAGCTTCTGCAGAATCAGCACCGCCACGGGTTCGCGGATGCGCCAGGAAAACCCCAGATCGCCCTGCAACGCCCGCCACAGCCAGCGCACGTATTGCTCCGGCAGCGGCCTGTCGAGGAACAGCTCCGCCCGGATTTGCGCCAGCACCTGCGGGTCGCCGCGCTCCTCCCCGGCCAGGATCAGCGCGGGGTCGCCCGGCATCAGCTGCTGCAGCGCGAAGATCAGCACCGAGAGGATCAGCAGCGTCGGGATGATCTGCCCGATGCGGCGCAGCAGCCATACCGCCATCTATTGCAGCCTCAGCCCCTGCACGCGGACCAGGCCGTCCGGCACGGCGGCGAAGCCCTGCACCCGTGCGCTCATCGCCGGGGTGTTCTTGCGGTGCCACAGGTAGATGCGCGACACGTCCTGCACCACGGCGATCCGCCACATGCGTTCCAGCAGCGCGCGGCGCTCAGCCACGCCGTTGACCTGGCGCTGCTGGTTCAGCAGGGCGTCCACCTCGGGGTTGCTGTAGCGGCCGTCATTCTGGGGCGCGCCGGTGTGGATGAAGGTCCAGATGTTGCCATCCGGGTCGGT
This sequence comes from Acetobacteraceae bacterium, assembly GCA_947455205.1. Lineage (GTDB taxonomy): Bacteria > Pseudomonadota > Alphaproteobacteria > Acetobacterales > Acetobacteraceae > CAIMOR01. The sequence goes on from CANGNF010000008.1 coordinate 113,642, forward strand.
GCGGCCGGACCAGCCGAGCAGATAGGTCTCGAACTCACCGCGCGACGCCGCCTGCAGGCTGCTGGCGAACTCCATCGCGTTGATCTTCAGCTCGAAGCCGGCTTCCGCGACCATGGCCTGGATGACCTCCGCCACCTGGCGCAGGTCCGGGTTGTTCGGCACCGTCATCTCGACCGGCAGCGGCGTGCGCACGCCGGCTTCGCGCAGCAGCGCCTTGGCGCGCTCCACGTTGCGCGGCTCCGGCCGAATGCCCGGCACGTGGTAGGGGCTGGCCGGCGGCACCGCCTGGCGGGTCGGGCTGTACATGCCCTCATACACCACCTGGTTCAGCGCATCGCGGTCGATGGCGAGTTCGAAGGCCTGGCGCACCCTGGGGTCGCGGCCGAAGGGCGTGTTGGCGCGCGGGCCGTTGCCGATGTTCAACGTGATGCTCTGGTAGCCAAGCTCGTCGCTCAGCACCAGGCGCAGCCGGCTGTTGCGGCGGATGGCCGCGACATCCGAAGGGCTGACCGTTTCGCTGATCTCGATGGCGCCGGATTGCAGGTTGGCCAGCCGCACCGTGCTGTCCGGTATCGGCAGGTAGGTGATGCGGTTCAGGTGGATGCGTGCGGCATCCCAGTAGTCGGGAAAGCGCTCCACCACGATGCGGTCCTGCGCCACGCGCTCGACGAAGCGGAACGGCCCGGCGCAGACCGGACGATTGCCGAACTGGTTGCCCGCCGCCTCCGCCGCCTTCGGGCTGACGATCATGCCGGCGCGGTCGGTCAGCTGCGACAGGAACGGCGCGAAGGGCTCCTTCAGCCGGATGCGGACATGGGTGGCGTCAACGACCTCCACGCTCTCCATGCTGTTGATCTCGCCGCGGCGGAAGCTGCCCTGCATGTTGAGGTGGCGGAGCAGGCTGTACTTCACCGCCTCGGCGTCCATCGCCTCGCCGTCATGGAAGCGCACGCCGGTACGCAGCGTCACCAGCAGCGTCTTCGGGTCCTCCCACGCATGGGCGGTGGCCAGCTGCGGCACGATCTCCAGCTTCTCGTTGATGTCGAACAGCTTGTCGCACAGCGCCGCGAAGACGATGCGGCCGACATAGGTGCGCGCCAGGCTGGGATCGAGGATGTCCGGGTCCTCGCGCAGGCCGATCCGCAGGTTGGGCAGCGGTTGCGCCGCCGCCGCGCCGGCCAGCATCATCAGGGCTAGGGCTAGTCGGATCATGCGGCGGTCCCTTGGGTGAAGAAGGCTTGCAGGCGGCGCAGGCGCTCGCCGCCGGTCTCGGTCTCGTGCGGCGCCACGGCAGCCGGCAACTCGGCGGCCAGGTGGCAGGCGGCGGCGTGGGCCTCGCTCGGCAGCATCGGGTCCACCTCCCGGCACCTCGCCACCGCATGGGCGCAGCGGGTGTGGAAGCGGCAGCCGGAAGGGGGCGACATCGGGCTGGGCACGTCGCCGGCCAGCGGCGGTGCCTTGGCGCCCTGGCCCGGCACGGCGGCCAGCAGGGCGCGGGTATAGGGGTGCCTGGGCCGGGCGAAGACCTGCTCGGTCTCGCCCAGTTCCACGATGCGGCCCAGGTACATCACCGCCACACGGTCGGCGATGTGGCGCACCACGGCCAGGTCGTGGCTGATCAGCACGAAGGTCAGGCCAAGGTCGCGGATCAGGTCCTGCAGCAGGTTGACCACCTGCGCCTGGATCGAGACGTCCAGCGCGCTGACCGGCTCGTCACCGATCACCAGTTTCGGCCCGCTGGCCAGGGCGCGGGCGATGGCGATGCGCTGGCGCTGGCCGCCGCTGAACTCATGCGGCCAGCGGCGCGCGTGGTCGGCGCGCAGGCCAACGCGTTCCAGCCACTCCGCCACCTTGGCGCTTTCCTGGCCGCGCGGCACCACGCCATGCAGGCGCAGCGGCTCGGCGATGGCGGCTTCCACCGTCATCCGCGGGTCCAGACTCGCAAAAGGGTCCTGGAAGATCAGCTGCATGTCCCGCCGCCGCGCCCGCAGTGCGGCTGGAGACAGCGCGCGCAGGTCTTCCCCGGCGAAGCGCACCTGGCCTTCATCCGGTTCGATCAGCCGCAGCGCCAGCCGGCCCAGCGTGGACTTGCCGCAGCCGCTTTCGCCGACGATCGCCAGCACCTCGCCCTGCGCCACGCTCAGCGAGACGCCATCCACCGCCCGCACCGCGCCACGACGCCGCCCGAGCGCATCCCGCACCGGGAACAACTTCCGCAGGTCGCGCAGTTCCAGCAGGTTCATGCCGCCAATACCTGGTCCAGGGGGGCGCGCCAGCAGGCGGCGCTGTGCCCGGGCGATACTTCGGCCAGCGGCGGCGCCTCGTTACAGCGCGCCACGGCAAAGGGGCAGCGCGGGGCGAAGCGACAGCCCGGCGGCAGGTTCAGCGGGTCGGGCACGGTGCCCTCGATGCTGGCCAGCCGGCCGCCGCCACCCACTAGGCGCGGCGCCGCGCCCAGCAGCCCCACCGTGTAGGGGTGCTGCGGCGTGGCGAAGAGCTGCGCCGCCGGCGCCGCCTCCACCACGCGGCCGGCATACATCACCGCCACCTGGTCGGCGCGGTCCGCGACCACGCCCAGGTCGTGGGTGATCAGCACCACCGCCGTCCCGGTCTCCCGCCGCAACTCGTCCAGCAGCGCCATGATCTGCGCCTGCACCGTCACGTCCAGCGCCGTGGTCGGCTCGTCGCACAGCAGCAGCCGGGGGCGGCAGGCCAGCGCCATGGCGATCATCACCCGCTGGCGCATGCCGCCCGAAAGCTGGTGCGGGTATTGCCGCGCCCGCCGTGCCGCGTCCGGAATATGCGCGCGGGAGAGCATCTCCACCGCCGCGTCGAAGGCCGCGCGCGGCGCCAGGCCGCGATGCTTCCGCAGCGCCTCGGCCACCTGCTCCCCAGCAGTGAAGGCCGGGTTCAGGCTGGTCATCGGTTCCTGGAACACCATGGCCAGGTCGCGGCCACGCTGCGCCTCGCGGGCGTCGCGGCCGTCGAACAGGATGCGGCCGCCGACCTGGGCGCTGCCGGGCAGCAGGCCCATCACCGCCAGGGCGGTGACGGACTTGCCGCAGCCACTTTCCCCCACCACCGCCAGCATCTCGCCGGGGGCGACGCGGAAGGAAACGGCCTCCACCGCGCGCACCAGGCCGCGATCGGTGGCGAAGCCAACGGACAGGGAGTCGAGTTCGAGGACCGGGGTGCTCATTCCCCCGGTCCTAGCAAGCCTTGCGCCAGCAAGGCCAGGGGGCGCTACAGCTTCACCTTGAACCAGTTGCCCAGCTCACCGATGATTCCGCGGCGGAAGGCCAGCACGCAGGCGACGAAGATGCCGCCCTGGATGACGGTGACCCAGGCGCCCAGCTCGGCCAGGTAGTTCTGCATGCCCACCACCACGGCGGCGCCGACCACCGGGCCGAAGATGGTGCCCAGCCCGCCGACCAGCGTCATCAGCACCACCTCGCCGGACATGGAGAAGTGCACGTCGGTCAGCGTGGCAATGCCGAAGACCAGCGTCTTGGTCGCCCCGGCCACGCCGGCCAGGCCGCAGGACAGGATGAAGGCCACCAGCTTGTAGTCGTCCGTCCGGTAGCCAAGGCTGGTCGCGCGCGGCTCGTTCTCGCGGATCGCCTTCATCACCTGGCCGAAGGGGGAATGGATGATCCGGTGGATGGCCATGAAGCCGAACAGGAAGACCACCGCCACGACCCAGTACATGGCCATGTCGCTCTCCAGCGAAATCACGCCGAACAGCTTGCCGCGCGGGATCGCCTGGATGCCGTCCTCACCGCCGGTGAAGGGCGCCTGGACGCAGAAGAAGTAGACCATCTGCGCCAGCGCCATGGTGATCATGGCGAAGTAGATGCCCTGCCGCCGGATGGCCAGCCAGCCGCCGATGACACCCAGCCCGGCGCCGACCAGGCCGCCGGCGATGATGCTGATCTCCGGCGTCAGGCCCATCACCTTGGCGGCGTGCCCGGCGATGTAGCCGCCCATGCCGAAATAGGCGGCATGGCCGAAGCTCATCAGCCCGACATAGCCGATCAGCAGGTTGAAGGCGCAGGCGAACAGCGCGAAGCACAGCAGCTTCATCACGAAGACGGGGTAGAGGAAGAACGGCGCCAGGGCGAGCGCCGCCACCAGCACCAGCAGCGCGATCAGCTGGCTGCCGTTGAAGCCCCAGATCCCCGGCGCCTGCTTGCCGACGACGCCGGTGGGAATGGCGGTGAGCGTGGTTTCGCTGGCCATGGGTCAGGCCCTCCCGAACAGGCCGGCGGGACGCGCCAGCAGGACGATAGCCATGATGACGAAGATGACGGTGGCCGAGGCCTCGGGGTAGTAGACCTTGGTCAACCCCTCGACGATGCCCAGGCCGAAGCCGGTGACGATGGAGCCGAGGATGCTGCCCATGCCGCCGATGACGACCACGGCGAAGACCACGATGATGAGGTTGCTGCCCATCTGCGGGTTCACCGAGTAGATCGGCGCCGCCAGCACGCCGGCGACGGCCGCCAGCGCCACGCCGGCGCCATAGGTCAGCGTGATCATGCGCGGCACGTTGATGCCGAAGGCCTGCACCAGTTCGGCGCGCTCCGTCGCCGCGCGCAGGTAGGCGCCCAGGCGCGTCTTCTCGATGATGAGCCAGGTGGCCAGGCAGAAGATCAGCGCCGCCACCACGACCCAGCCGCGATAGATCGGCATGAACATGAAGCCGAGGTCCCAGGCGCCCTGCAGCTCCGCGGGGATGCGGTAGGGCAGGCCCGAGGAGCCGAACTTGTTGCGGTAGATGCCTTCGATGATCAGGCCCAGGCCGAGCGTCAGCAGCAGCCCGTACAGGTGGTCCAGCTTGTACAGCCGGCTGATGAAGACCCGTTCCAGCACCACGCCGTTGACGCCCACCAGCAGCGCGCAGAGCGGCAGCGCCGCCCAGTAGCCCAGGCCGTTGGGGAACACCCAGGCCAGCACCGCGGCGATCCGCGTCGGCAGGTCCAGGGTGGTGGCGATGACGCTGGCCAGCGGCCCGATCCCGGGCAGGCTGACCATCAGCCCCGGCAGGAACAGCAGCAGCACCACGCCGAAGGCCAGCGCCCGCATCTGCCGCGAGACCTGGTACTTCAGGGTCATCGCGTCCACCAGCCAGAACAGCGGGAACATCAACAGGTAGCCGATGCCCAGGCCGGCATCGTTGTTGGTCCCCATGGCCAGCAGCATCCAGGCGGCGAAGGCGCCCATCATGAACTGTGCGCCATGGGTGAAGTTGATGATGTTGAGCAGCCCGAAGATGACCGCCAGCCCCAGCGACAGCATGGCGTAGAAGGCGCCGTTGATCAGGCCCAGCAGCAGCTGCCCGAACAGCAGCGGCGCGGGCACGCCGAGGTAGGCCTCAATCAGATCGAGCATCGTGCTCCAACTCCTTCACCAGTCACGTCGACCGGCCCGGGGGGTTGCCCCGGGCCGGCAGTCTCAGCTGCGCACCAGGCTGCAGCCACCTTCGTTCAGCGGGCGGAAGGCCTCGCCGGCCGGGGTGGTGCCCAGCAGCTTGTAGTAGTCGTACGGGCCCTTGCTCTCGGCCGGGCTCTTCACCTCGAACAGGTAGCTCGGGCACAGCTTGCGGCCGTCCACCCGGATGCTGCCGGCGCCGAAGGCGTCGTCGTCGCACGGGATCGCCTTCATGCGGTTCACCAGCTCGGTGCCGCTGGCCTTGGCCGCGGCCACGCCCATGTCCTTCACCGCCTTCAGGAAGTGCAGGGCGGCGGAGTAGTTGGCAACGCTGGCCATGTTGGGGTAGGCGCCGTTCAGGTGCGGCAGCAGCCGGCGCGTCACCGCGCGGGTGCGGTCGTTCAGGTCCCAGTAGAAGCTCTCGGTCAGCACCAGGCCCTGCGCCGTCTGCAGCCCCAGCGCATGCACGTCGGCCAGGAACATCAGCAGCGCCGCCAGCTTCACGCCGCGCCGGGTGATGCCGAACTCGGCCGCCTGCTTGATGGTGTTGATGGTGTCGGCGCCGGCATTGGCCATGCCGATGACCTTGGCGCGCGACGCCTGCGCCTGCACCAGGAAGCTGGAGAAGTCCGAGGTGGAGGGGAACGGGTAGCGCACCTGGCCCATCACCCGGCCGCCGGCGGCACGCACGAAGTTGGCGGTGTCGCGCTCAAGCGCATGGCCGAAGGCGTAGTCGGCGGTCAGGAAGAACCAGCTGTCGCCGCCGGCCTTCACCATGGCGCTGCCGGTGGACTTCGCCAGCATGTAGGTGTCGTACATCCAGTGCACGGTGGTGGCCTGGCAGGCCGCACCGGTCAGGTCCGAGGTCGCCGACCCGGTGTTGATGTAAGCCTTGTTCTTTTCCTTCGCGACCTGCGAAACCGCCAGGCCCACCGAACTCGTCGGCACGTCCAGGATCAGGTCCACGCCCTGGTCGTACCACTGGCGGGCCAGGCCGGCGCCGACATCCGGCTTGTTCTGGTGGTCAGCGTTGATGACCTCCACGTTGAAGCCCTGGGCGCCGAACTCGGCGACCGCCTGCTTGGTGCAGGCCACGCCGTAGGGGCCGCTGATGTCGCGGTACGGCCCGGACATGTCGTTCAACACGCCGATCCTGATGGTGTTGGCCTGCGCCCGCGCGCGGGAAAGCGGGGCAACACCCAGCGCGGCACCGGTGAGCAGGGCGGATCGGCGGCTGAACGACATGGCAGTCTCCTGTTTATTGCTTAGGCACGCACCAGGGCACAGCCGCCCTGGGTGATCGGACGGAACGCCTCGTTGGCCGGGGTGGTGCCCAGCACCTTGTAGTAATCCCACGGCCCCTTGCTCTCGGACGGCTTCTTCACCTCAAGCAGGTAGCTGGCGTGCAGCTTGCGGCCGTCCGGGCGGATGGTGCCGGCGCCGAAGGCGTCGTCCATGGTCGGCATCGCCTTCATGCGGTTGACGATGTCGGTGCCGCTGGCCGCCTTGGCGGCCGCGATGCCCATCTCCTTCACCGTCTTCAGGTAGTGCAGCGTGGCGCTGTAGCAGCCGGCATGGATCATGTTGGGGTGCAGGTTGGGCATCTTCGGCAGCACGCGGCGGGTGAAGGCGCGCGTGGTCGCGTTCAGGTCCCAGTAGAAGGTCTCGCTGCACACCAGGCCCTGGCCGGTCTCCAGCCCGATGCTGTGGACATCGGTGATGAACATCAGCAGCGCCGCCAGCTTGGTGCCGCGGCGGGTGATGCCGAACTCGGCGGCCTGCTTGACGCAGTTGATGGTGTCGCTGCCGGCATTGGCGAAGCCGATGACCTTGGCGCGGCTGGCCTGCGCCTGGGTCAGGAAGCTGGCGAAGTCCGTGGTCCCCGGGAAGGGCGTGCGGACGGCACCCAGGATGCGCCCGCCGGCGGCCTTGACGAAGTCGCCGGTGTCACGCTCCAGCGCATGGCCGAAGGCGTAGTCCGCGGTGATGAAGAACCAGGTGTCGCCGCCGGCCGCCACGGTGGCGCCGCCGGTGGTGCGGGCCAGCTGGTAGGTGTCGTACGCCCAGTGGACCGCGCTGGGGCTGCACTGCGCGCCCGTCAGGTCCGAGGTGGCGGAGCCGACGTTGATGGCGACCTTGTTCTTCTCCTTGGAGACGTTCTGCACCGCCAGGCCCACCGAGCTGGTCGGCACGTCCAGGATCATGTCCACGCCCTGGTCGTACCACTGCCGCGCCAGGGAGACGCCGACATCCGGCTTGTTCTGGTGGTCGGCGAAGATCAGCTCCACGTTGAAGCCCTGGGCGCCGAATTCCTCGATCGCCTGGCGCGCACAGGCCACCGAGCCGGGCCCGGTGTTGTCCTTGTAGGTGCCGGACATGTCGTTCATCACGCCGATGCGGATGGTATTGGCGGCCTGCGCCCGCGTCAGGCGGGGCATGGCGGTGGCGCCGATGGCCAGGCTGCCGAGCAGGGTCCTGCGGTTCATCATCATGGGTTGTCCCTCCCTTCCGGTTTTCGTCAGGCGCGCACGAAGGCGCAGCCGCCTTCGGCCAGCGGGCGGAATGCCTCGCCGGGCGGCGTGACGCCCAGCACCTTGTAGTAGTCGTACTGGTGCTTGCTTTCCTCGGGCTTCTTCACTTCCAGCAGGTAGGCCGGGTGCAGTTTGCGGCCGTCCTGGCGGATGGTGCCGGGGCCGAAGCAGTCGTCGTCGCAGGGCATCGCCTTCATGCGGTTGACGGTCTCGACGCCATTGGCCTTGGCCCGCGCCACGCCCATGTCGGCCACCGTCTTCAGGTAGTGCAGCACCGCGGCGTAGCCGCCGGCGTGGTTCATGCACAGCAGGCCGTTGTTGGTCTGCGCCTTGACCCGGTTGGTGAAGGCGCGGGTGCGCTCGTTCAGGTCCCAGTAGAAGGTCTCGGTGCAGACCAGGCCCTGCGCGGTCTGCAGCCCCAGCGCATGCACGTCGGTCAGGAACATCAGCAGCGCCGCCAGCTTGGTGCCGCGCCGGGTGATGCCGAACTCCGCCGCCTGCTTGATGCAGTTGATGGTGTCGCCGCCGGCATTGGCGAAGCCGATGACCTTGGCGCGCGAGGACTGCGCCTGCACCAGGAAGGAGGAGAAGTCGCTGCTGGGGAACGGGTGCCGGGTGGCGCCCAAAATCCGCCCGCCGGCGGCCTTGACGAAGTCGCCGGTATCACGCTCCAGCGCATGGCCGAAGGCGTAGTCGGCGGTGACGAAGAACCAGGTGTCGCCGCCGGCCTTGACCAGGGCGCCGCCGGTGGACTTGGCCAGCATGTAGGTGTCGTAGGTCCAGTGCACCGTGTTGGGGGAGCACTTGGACCCCGTGAGGTCCGAGGTGGCCGAGGAGGTGTTCAGGAACACCTTGTTCTTCTCGCGGACGATCTCGTTCGCCGCCAGCGCCACCGAGGAAGCGCCGCCATCGACGATGACATCGACGCCCTGGTCGATCCATTGCCGCGACAGGTTGGAGCCGACATCGGCGCGGTTCTGGTTGTCGCCGTAGATGACTTCGATGTTGAAGCCGCGATTGGCGAACTCGGCCGCCGCCTGCTTGATGCAGGCCAGTTCCGTGGGGCCGGTGACGTCGCGGTAGGTGCCGCTGAAGTCGCACAGCAAAGCGATGCGGATCGTGTTCGCCGCCTGCGCCTTGCTCAGCGTCGGCAGGCTGCTGCCCAGCGTGGTGACCGCGAAGGCCCCCAGCAGTCCACGGCGTCCCAGGTCCATCTCGGTCGTCTCCCCAATGGCGCCGGTTTTCCGGCTGCCGGTTGTCGCTTCAGCCATTCGCCAGCGCGCAGCCACCCTCGGCGATCGGGCGGAATGCCTCGTTCGCCGCGGAGGTCTGCAGCAGCTTGTAGTAGTCCCACGGCGCCTTGCTCTCGCCGGGCGCCTTCACCTCGAACAGGTAGGCCGGGCACAGCTTGCGGCCATCGGCGCGGATGCTGCCGGCGCCGAAGCAGTCGTCATCCGTCGGCATGCGCTTCATCTGCGCCACCGCGGCGGCGCCATCGGCCTTGGCCGCGGCCACGCCCATCTGCTTGGCTGCCTTGAGGTAGTGCAGCACGCCGCTGTAGGCGCCGGCATGGCCCATGCTGGGCATGTTGCCGGCGGTATGCGGCCTCACCCGGTTGGTGAAGGCGCGGGTGCGGTCGTTCAGGTCCCAGTAGAAGGTCTCGGTGCAAACGAGTCCCTGCGCCGTCTGCAGCCCCATGCCGTGCACGTCGTTCAGGAACATCAGCAGCGCCGCCAGCTTCACGCCGCGGCGGGTGATGCCGAACTCGGCCGCCTGCTTGACGCAGTTGATGGTGTCGCCACCCGCATTGGCCAGGCCGATGACCTTGGCGCGCGACGCCTGCGCCTGCACCAGGAAGCTGGAGAAATCCGTGGTGCCCGGGAACGGCGTGCGTACCGCGCCGACCACGCGGCCGCCCTGCGCCTTGACGAAATTGCCGGTGTCCCGCTCCAGCGCATGGCCGAAGGCGTAGTCCGCGGTCAGGAAGAACCAAGTGTCGCCACCCGCCTTCACCATTGCCCCGCCGGTGGACTTGGCCAGCATGTAGGTGTCGTAGGCCCAGTGGATGGTGTTGGCGTTGCAGGACGGCCCGGTCAGGTCGGCGGACGCCGCGGTGGTCGGGATGAAGACCTTGTTCTTCTCCTTGGCCACCTGCGCCACCGCCAGCGCCACCGAGGAGGTCGGCACGTCCACGATGATGTCCACGCCGTCGCGGTCGAACCATTGCCGCGCCACGTTGACGCCGACATCCGGCTTGTTCTGGTGGTCGGCGATCACGACCTCCACGTTGAAGCCGAGGCTGCCCAGGTCCTGCGCGGCCTGGCGCACGCAGGCGGTGGTGGTCGGGCCGCTGATGTCGCGGTAGAGGCCGGATTGATCGTTCAGCACGCCCACCTTCACGGTGGTGCCCTGGGCGCGGGCGCTGCGGAACGGCAGCCCCCCCAGCGCGGGCAGGGCGGCGGCGGCCCCCAGCAGGCCGCGACGATCAAGCGCCATGGTCTCTCTCCCGTTCCTGTTCACACGCCGAGGTATTGGTGCAGCCGATCCAGCGACCCCAGCAACTCGTCATTGCCCACCATGTCGACCACGCGGCCGTGCTCCATCACGTAGTGGCGGTCGGCCACGGTCTGGGCGAAGCGGAAGTTCTGTTCCACCAGCAGCACGGTGAAGCCGCGCTTCTTGATCTCGCGGATCATGGCGCCGATCTGCTGCACGATCACCGGGGCCAGGCCCTCGGTCGGCTCGTCCAGCAGCAGCAGCTTGGCGCCGGTCCGCAGGATGCGGGCAATCGCCAGCATCTGCTGCTCACCGCCCGACAGCTTGGTGCCCTGGCTGCCGGCGCGTTCCTTCAGGTTGGGGAACAGCTGGTAGATCGTCTCCAGGTCCAGCCCGCCCTCGGCCACCACCGGCGGCAGCATCAGGTTCTCGGTGACGTTCAGGCTGGCGAAGATGCCGCGCTCCTCCGGGCAGTAGCCGATCCCGGCGCGCGCGATCAGGTCCGGCCGCATGCCGACCATTTCCTGCCCGGCATAGCGGATGCTGCCTTTCCGGCGCCCGACCAGGCCCATGATGCTGCGCAGCGTGGTGGTCTTGCCGGCGCCGTTGCGGCCCAGCAGCGTCACCACCTCGCCGGGATGCACCTCGATGCCGACGCCGTGCAGGATGTGGCTCTCGCCGTACCAGGACTCGAGGTCCTTGATCTCCAGCAGCGGGCTAGACATGGGCAACGGCCCCCGAAACGCCGGGGTCGGTGCCCAGATAGGCCGCGATCACCTCCGGATTGGCGGAAACGCTGGCGTAGTCGCCCTCGGCCAGCACCTGGCCGCGCGCCAGCACGGTGATGCGGTCGCACAGGCCCTGCACCACCTTCAGGTTGTGCTCCACCAGCAGCACGGTGCGGCCGACGGCCACGCGCTTCACCAGCGCCACCACCCGGTCCACGTCGTCATGCGTCATGCCCGCGGTGGGCTCGTCCAGCAGCATCATCTCGGGGTCCATCGCCAGCGTGGTGGCGATCTCCAGCGCGCGCTTGCGGCCGTAGGGCAGGCTGCCGGCCAGCTCGGCGGCGTATTCCGTCAGGTCCACGTCGGCCAGCAGCTGCATGGCCCGGTCGTCGTATTGCCGCAGCAGCGCCTCGTTGCGCCAGAAGTCGAAGCTGCCGCCGCGCTGGCGCTGCAACGCCACGCGCACGTTTTCCAGCACGGTGATGTGCGGGAACACGGCGCTGATCTGGAAGCTGCGCACCAGGCCCAGCCGCGCCACCTGCGCCGGCTTCATCCGGGTGATGTCGCGACCGTTATAGGTGATCTTCCCCCGCGTCGGCGGCAGGAAGTTGGTCAGCAGGTTGAAGCAGGTGGTCTTGCCGGCGCCGTTCGGGCCGATAAGCGCATGGATGCTGCCACGGCGAACCTTCAGCGCCACGTCGCTGACCGCGACGAAGCCCCGAAATTCCTTGGTCAGGCCCTCGGTTTCCAGGATGGTGTCTGACACCCGGATCGCTCTCCCCAGACACGGCCAGCCGGGTTGAGGCGATGGCAGCCGTCGTTGCGGCTAGGTATGGCCGGGGCGCAGGCGGGATGCAAGGCCGACGCATGGCTGGCGCGCGGCTTTATGCTTGTGAAGCCGGGTGGAAAATTGACACCACCCGGCACGACCGGACTAGCGCAGCCCGTCCTTGCCTTCAATCTGTGCAACCGCCAGCCCACCGATCCGCGGCAGCGGCCGGCCGCCCACGGTCAGGGCAACGCAGACCAGGATCTCATCGGCCCGCGGCGCGTCCGGCACCCGCGCCTCCATGGCGTCGAAATGGCTGCGGACGAAGGCGGCGTCCTTGTGGCCCAGCGGCACGTCGATGGCGGTGCCCGGCCCGCCCGACTTCTTGGCCGAGGGGATCAGCGCCGCGCCGCCGCCCAGCGCCGCCCGCACCGGCGCGCCCATCTTCGGGTGCAGCAGCGCGGCGGCGTGCTCCAGCTCGCCATTCTCCCCCACCACGGCGGCCTTGCCGTAGCTCTCGCAGGCTTCCCCCGGCACGCCCAGCGCGGCGATGGCGCGGGCCACCAGCAGCGCGCCCAGCTCCTCGCCCTGGGCGACCAGCTCGGCCAGGTCTTCCTGGTAGCGCCCGGCGAAGGGGTTGCGGATGACCGCGCAGGCCACGGCCCGGCGGATGGGCGGGGAGACCGGGCGCCCCATCTCCATGCGGGTTTCGTCCAGCAGCGTCACCAGCTTGCGGATCACGGCGGGCATTGTCGGGTGTCCTTCCTAATGTGCCAGCAGTTCCGGCACGCGCTCGGCCGGGGGCGTGTTGCGGCTGCGGCCACAGCGCACCGCGCCGTCGATCATCACCATGCCGACGCCGGGGATATCCCCCAGCTCGATGCTGTGCAGCATGTCCCGCCCGGCGGAATGCTGGGCGCGGTCCAGGAAGACCAGGTCGGCGGCGCGGCCGACTTCCAGCAGCCCGCCATCCAGGTTGCGGATTCGCGCGGTGTTGCCGGTGGCCAGCGCAATCGCCTGCGCCGCAGGGATGCGCCCGAAGCCGGCCAGCAGGGAGATCAGCCGCAGGATGCCCAGCGGCTGCACGCCGGAGCCGGCCGGGCTGTCGGTGCCCAGGATGACCCGCCCGAGCACGCCCAAATCCCGCGCCGCCTGTACCGCTGCCACCGCCACCCGCTCATTGCCGTTGTGGACGATCTCGATCGCGCGGCTGCTGCGCTCGCACAACTCGCAGACATGCGCCTCCGACAGGCTGGTATGGCCGCCGTTGATGTGGCCGATGATGTCGGCATCCGCCTCCAGCACCGTGTCCTTGTCGATGTAGCCGCTGCCGGGAACGCTGGGGCCGCCGGTATGGATGGTGCTCTGGATGCCGTGCTTGCGCGCCCAGCCGATCATCTCCCGCGCTTCATAGCCCGCCTTCACGCTGCCCAGCCCCACCTCGCCCAGCAGGGTCACCCCGGCGGCGGCCAGCTCGGCGAAATCGGCCTCCACCATGCCCTTTTCCAGCACCGGCGCGCCGGCGATCACCTTCACCCCCGCCGGCCTGGCATTGAAGAAGGCGCGCTGCGCGGTGATGGCCAGCGCCTTCAGCCCCACGATGTCCTTGGGACGGCCGGGCAGATGCACCTCCCCGGCCGAGACCATGGTGGTGACGCCGCCATGCAGGAAGCTCTCGACCCAGCCGATCTGGTTCTGCCGCGGGGTCCAGTCGCCGAAGACCGGGTGGACATGGCTGTCGATCAGCCCCGGCGCCACGGCGCAGCCATGCGCGTCGATCACCATGTCGAACGGCCCATGCGCGATCAGCTCGTGCCCGCGGCCCAGCGCGGCGATGATGCCGTCCTGGATCACCAGCGCATCGGCCTCCAGCAGCGGCCGGTCGACATCGCCCGAGAGCATCAGCCCGGCATTGCGCACCAGGGTGCGGCCCTTCTGCGGGCCTGCGACGGGTTCCAGCGCCATGGGTCGGGTCTCCTTCGGCGGCGATGCTAGCCTCCGGCCGACCGTAAGCCTAGAAACGAAGCATGGGAACGTCCCCCGCCCCCGACTACCAGTTGGAAGACCAGGTCGGCCACCTGCTGCGGCGCGCCTATCAGCGCCACCTGGCACTGTTCCAGGGCATCATGGGGGAGGACGGGCCGACCTCCATGCAGTTCGCCGCCCTGGTCACGCTGTGGCGCCAGGGACCGCTCAGCCAGAACCTGCTGGGCCGCGGCCTGGCGATGGACCCGCCGACGGTGAAGGGCGTGGTCGCCCGGCTGATGGCGCGCGGCTGGGTCACCCGCCACCGCGACCCCGCCGATGCCCGGCTGCTGCGGGTGGCGCTGACCCCGGCCGCCGAGGCCGCCCTGCCCGGCTGGGTGGAGAAGGCCCGCGGCATCACCGCCGCCACCCTGGCGCCGCTGGGCCCGGCCGACGCCGCCCGTGTCGCAGCCTTGCTGCGCCGGATGGAATGACGGCCCTGCGGCGCCGGATGGAATAGCCGTGGCGCGGCGCCGTGGCGCTGGTTATCGTTAGCCTGCAAACAATCGGCTGCCCTGGCATGGATGCCTATCTCCGCCCCCGATCCCTGGACGAAGCGCTGGCCCTGCTGGCCGCCACCCCCGGCTGCCAGCTGCTGGCCGGCGGCACGGACGTCCTGCCCGCCCGCGCCGGCGCCGAGGTCTGGCTGCACGCGGACCGCCGCCCGCTGCTGGACCTTTCCGGCATCACCGCGCTGGCCGGCATCGCCGAAACGCCGGACGGCTGGCGCATCGGCGCCCTGGCCACCTGGGCGCAGCTCTGCGCCACGCCGCTGCCGCCGGCCTTCGACGGGCTGAAGCAGGCGGCGCGCCAGGTCGGCGGCGCCCAGGTGCAGAATCGCGGCACGCTGCTGGGCAACCTGTGCAACGCCTCCCCGGCGGCCGATGGCGCCCCGCCGCTGCTGGCGCTGGACGCGCGGGTGGAGCTGACCGGCCCGGCCGGCGCGCGGGTGCTGCCGCTGGGGGAATTCCTGCTCGGCAACCGGCGCACCGCGCTGGCGGCCGGGGAGATCGCCACCGCGCTGCTGCTGCCGAGGCCGCCGGAAGGCGCCCGCGGTGGCTTCCTCAAGCTGGGCGCGCGCAGCCACCTGGTCATCTCCATCGCCATGGTCGGCGGCGTGCTGGTGTTGGAAGAGGGCGTGGTGCGCCATGCCCGGCTGGCGGTGGGCGCCTGCGCCGCCACGGCGCAGCGGGTGCCGCTGGCGGAGGCGGCGCTGCTCGGCGCCGCGCCGGACCCGGCCCGCCTGCTGCCGGACCACCTGGCCGCGCTGACGCCGATCGACGATGTCCGCGCCAGCGCCGCCTATCGCCGGCACGCCAGCCTGGTGCTGCTGCAACGCCTGGTGGAGAGCCTGGCATGACCACCCTGCTGCTGAACGGCGCCGCAGCGCATATCGACGCCGCCCCGCAGACCCGCCTTTCCGCCGCGCTGCGCGACGCCTGCGGCCTGACCGGCACCAAGGTGGGCTGCGATGCCGGCGACTGCGGCGCCTGCACCGTGCTGCTGGACGGCGCCCAGGTCTGTTCATGCCTGGTGCCGCTGGCCCAGGCCGAGGGCCGCGCCGTGACCACGGTGGAAGGCCTGGCCGCCACCCCGCAGGGCGCCGCGCTGCAGGCCGCCTTCCACGCCGCGGGCGCGGCGCAGTGCGGCATCTGCACGCCGGGCATGCTGATGGCGGCCAGCGACCTGTTGGCCCACACCCCCCACCCGACCGAGGCCGAGGTGCAGGCCGCGCTGGGCGGCGTGCTGTGCCGCTGCACCGGCTACCGCGCCATCATCGCCGCGGTACTGGCGGCGGGTACCGGCGCCAGACCGTCGGCCGCCGCGGTCCTGGCGGCGGGCGCCAACGCCCTGCCCCTCGGCGCGGTCGGCGACGCGCTCCCCCGTCTCGACGGCCTGCCCAAGCTGGACGGCACCGAGCGCTTCGGCGCCGACGACGCTCCGGCCGATGCGCTCTGGCTGCGGCCGATCCGCAGCCCCCACGCGCATGCCCGCTTCAGCATCGGCGATGCCTCCCACCTGCCGGTGCGCCTGCTGACCGCCGCCGATGTGCCCGGCCGCAACGGCTTCGGCATCTACCCGGATATCAAGGACCAGGCGGTCTTCGCCGAGGGCCTGGCGCGCTACCGTGGCGATTGCGTGGCCGCCCTGGTGGGAGAGCGCGCCGCCGTGGAATCGGTGCGTTGGGAGGACCTGCCGATCACCTGGCAGGAGTTGCCGCCGCTGACCGCCGCCACCGCGCCGGACGCCGCGCCGCTGCACCCGCGCTGGCCGGACAACATCCTGACCACCGGGCGGCTGCGCAGCGGCGAGACCGCGCCCCCCGCCGCCCATACCGCCCAGGGCCACTGGACCACCGGCTTCGTCGAGCACGCCTATATCGAGCCCGAGGCCGGCTGGGCCGAGCGCCATGGCGAGACCATTCATGTGCATGGCTGCACCCAGGCGCCCTACATGGACCGGGATGAGGTCGCGGGCGTGCTGGGCATTCCGCTGGACAACGTCCGCATCATGCCCTCCGCCTGCGGTGGCGGGTTCGGCGGCAAGCTGGACGTCAGTTTCCAACCCATGGTCGCCGTGGCTGCCTGGCTGACGGGCCGGCCGGTGCGCGCGGTGTGGTCGCGCGGGGAAAGCCTGGCCAGCAGCACCAAGCGCCACCCCGCCAGCATCCACGCCAGCGCCGGCTGCGACGCGGAGGGCCGGCTGACCAGTTTCGAGTTCGAGGCCGACTACGACACCGGCGCCTATGCCAGCTGGGGGCCAACCGTGGCGGGCCGCGTGCCTGTGCATTGCATGGGGCCGTATCGCCTGCCCTTCGTGCGCAGCCAGGCGCGGGCGGTGCTGACCAACAACCCGCCCAGCGGCGCCTTCCGCGGCTTCGGCGTGCCGCAGGCCGCCATTGCCCAGGAAATGCTGTGGGACCAGCTGGCGGACCAGGCCGGCCTGGACCGGCTGGAGTTCCGCGTGCTGAACGCGCTGCGCGAAGGCGATGTGACCAATACCAGCCAGAAGCTGGAACACAGCGTCGGCCTGGTGGCATGCCTGGAAGCGCTGCGCCCGCACTGGCACGCGCTGCGCGCCGCCCGCCGCACCACCGGTCGCACGCGTGGCGGCGTCGGCGTTGCCTGCATGTGGTACGGCATCGGCAATACCGGCATGTCCAACCCCTCCACCATGCGCCTCACGCTGGCGCCGGACGGCCGGCTGACCTTCCACAACGGCGCGGTGGATATCGGCCAGGGCAGCACCACCGTGCTGGCGCAGATCGCCGCCGAGGCGCTGGGCCTGCCGGTCTCGGCCCTGCACCTGGTGCTGTACGACACAGGCCTGACCGCCGACGCCGGGAAGACCAGCGCCAGCCGCCAGACCTTCGTCAGCGGCCGCGCCGCCCAGGGTGCCGGCGAGGCGCTGCGCGGCGAGATCCTTCGTCGCGCCAATGCCGGCCCCGACGCCCGGCTGACACTTTCGGATGGCAGGCTGCGGGTGAATGGCGAGGCGCTGCGCCTGGACTCCACGCTGGAGGGCCTGGGCAGCTGGGACCCACCCACCGTGCCGCTGGACGCCGATGGCCAGGGCATCCCCTACGCCACCTACGGCTTCGCCGCTCAGCTCGCCGCGCTGGAGGTGGACATGGATCTGGGCACCATTCACCTGCAGAAGATCGTCGCGGCGCATGATGTCGGCCGCGCCATCAACCCCATGCTGGTCCGCGGCCAGGTGGAAGGCGGCATCGCCCAGGGCATCGGCCTGGCGCTGATGGAGGAATACCTGCCCGGCCGGACCGAGAACCTGCACGACTACCTGATCCCGACCATCGGCGACGTGCCGGAGATCAAGACCATCCTGGTCGAGGCGCGCGAACCGCTCGGCCCCTTCGGCGCCAAGGGCATCGGCGAGCCGGCGCTGGTGCCGACCGCGCCGGCCATCCTCT
Organism: Acetobacteraceae bacterium; assembly: GCA_947455205.1. Lineage (GTDB taxonomy): Bacteria > Pseudomonadota > Alphaproteobacteria > Acetobacterales > Acetobacteraceae > CAIMOR01. Next base: position 131,552 of record CANGNF010000008.1, read on the forward strand.
CGGCCATCCGCGACGCCACCGGCGCCACGCTGCGCCGCGTACCCGCCCTGCCACATCGCGTGCTGGAGGCCATTCGTGAGCACCGATAGAACCGCCCTGTTCGGCGCCCGCGAGGGCAACGAAGGCATCATCCGCTGCGACGCCTGCCCGGTGCTGTGCCGGATCCGCCCCGGCCGCGCCGGCGCCTGCGCCCGCTACGCCAACAAGGATGGCGAGCTGATCCGCACTGACCCGCTGGTGCTGCTGGAAAGCGGGGAGCGCAGCTTCGTCACCGGCATCGGCAGCGGCACCACCTACCCTGACTACAAGCCGGCGCCCTTTATCGTCGGCGCCACGCATGAGGGCGTGGACACCGTCACGGTCGTCACCGAGGGCATGTTCAGCTACTGCGGCCTGAAGGTGAAGATCGACACCGACCGGCATCTCGGCGACGAGACGGCGGCGGTGCGGGTGAATGGCGAGCAGATCGGCCATGTCACCTCGGCCGAATACGGCAGCCAGATGCTCTCGCTCGGCGGCGTTCACCACCTGGTCGGCGGCAGCAAGAAGGAGGGCAACGCCACCTGCGCCGCCATGCTGACCCTGGCCAATCGCGGCGCTGTCGAAGTGACCATCGACGGCGGCGCCACCATCATGCTGCAGGCGGGCACCCAGCCCATCGTCAACGGCAGGCCGGAAGCGCGGATGCGCGTGGGGTGCGGCAGCGCCGCCATCGGCATCTTCGCCCAGCAATGGCACGGCCATGTGGACGAGGTGATCGTGGTGGACGACCACATCACCGGCGTGCTGAGCGAACACCAGGCCGGCAAGTGCCTGGACATTCCGCCCGCCGGCATCCGCGTCCGCGGGCGGCGCAGCACGCCGGGGCGCTACTTCCAGGTCGCCAACCCCGGCACCGGCTGGGGCGGCACCGACATCACCGAGCCGCTCAGCATCATCGAGAGCATCGACCCCAAGGTGGCCCGCCCCGGCCTGCGCCTGCTGCTGACCAGCACCACCGGCGAGGACGCGATGTTCTGCGTCCTGGACGAGGAGCTGCGCCCGCGCGAGGCCGCCATGCCGCCGGAGGTGCAGCTGGTGGTGGACCGCATCGGCGAGAACTGCGAACCGGCGTTGACCAGCATCCTATTCATCGCCGGCGCCGGTGGCAGCCTGCGCGCAGGGGTAACGGAGAACCCGATATTGCTGACCCGCGCGGTGCAGGCCGGCCAGGTGCGGGTGACCATGGGCGGCGCGCCTTGCTACCTCTGGCCGGGTGGCGGCATCACCATCATGGCGGATGTGCTGCGGATGCCGCGCGACAGCTTCGGCTATGTGCCCACCCCCGCGCTGGTGGCGCCGCTGGAGTTCACGCTGAACGCCGCCGCCTACGCCGCGTTGGGGGGGCACATGCAGCACGTGCAACCCGCCGAACGCATCCTGGCCGAGTACGGCGCCGCCGCCCGCCACGACGCGCCGGCGCCGGAAAACCCATGGCCCACAGCGCCGTAACCCTGCCCGATGGCCGCCTGCATCTGCAGGAAGGCCCCATCGACATCGTCATCGGCCTGTCCGGCACCCGCGCCGCGCTGGTGGAAGCCCGCGCCCGCGCCGAAGCCGCCTTCGCCGGGCTGCTAGGCGCGCTGGCGGCGGAGCTGCCGCTGCTGCGCGCGGCGCTGGCGGTGGACATGCCGGCGGCGCGGCACCCGGTGGCGCAGCGCATGGTCGCCGCCTGCTGGCCGCATCGGCGCGGCTTCATCACCCCCATGGCCGCGGTGGCCGGCGCGGTGGCCGAGCATATCCGCGACGCGCTGGCAGAAACGCCAGGCCTGGCCACCGCCTATGTCAACAATGGCGGCGACATCGCGCTGCACCTGGCGCCGGGCCAGCGGCTGCATATCGGCCTGGTCCATCACCTGGCCCATGCCGCGCCGGAAGGCCTGGTGCGGGTGCGGGCGGAGGACCCGGTGCGCGGCATCGCCACTTCTGGCTGGCCCGGCCGCAGCTTCTCGCGCGGCATCGCCGATGCGGTGACGGTGCTGGCGCGGGATGCCGCTGCCGCCGATGCCTGCGCCACCGTCATCGCCAATGCCTGCGACGTGGCGCACCCGGCCATCCAACGCGCCCCCGCCAGCAGCCTGGACCCCGACAGCGACCTGGGCGACCTGCTGGTCACCACCGCCGTCGGCCCACTGCCGCCGGAAGCCGTTGCCGCCGCGCTGGAAGCCGGCGAGGCCATGGCGGAAACCCTGCTGGCGCGCGGCCTGATCCATGCCGCGCTGCTGGCGGTGGGGGACGACCTCCGCACTGTCGGCACGCCGCTGCTGAGCCATGGCTGATCGTCCGCGCCGTATACGGCAGACCGCCACAGCAGCCCTATCGGCGGCAAAAACCGATTGACGCGGCCCCCGCCGTATACGACGATGCGCCACCCCACCCGCAGGAGAGCCCCGCGATGACCGCGCTGATGAACCAGGACGAATTCCGCACCGCGCTGGAAAACGCCATCAAGGGCAAGAGCGCGAACAAGTCGCCGTTCAGCGTCGCCTGGGCCTCGGGCAAGCTCTCGCGTGAGCACCTCTGCCGCTGGGCCGAGAACCACTACCACTATGTCGGCCCCTTCGCCGACTACCTGGGCTACGTCTATGGCCGCATGCCGGCGCAGTACCAGGAGGCCAAGGACTTCCTGCTGGCCAACATGTACGAGGAAGAGATCGGCGGCGACCGCCACACCGACCTGCTGATCCGCTTCGCCGAGTCCTGCGGCACCACGCGCGAGCGGGTGAAGGACGAGAACAACATGTCCGCCACCACCCGCGCCCTGCAGGCCTGGTGCTACTGCGTGGCCATGCGGGAAGACCCGATCGTCGCCGTCGCCGGCCTGGTGGTCGGGCTTGAGAGCCAGGTGCCCAGCATCTACCGCCGCCAGACCCCGACCCTGCGCGAGAAGTACGGCTTCACCGACGAGGAGGTCGAGTTCTTCGACCTGCACATCGTCTCCGACGAGATCCATGGCGAGCGCGGCTACCAGATCGTGCTGGAGCACGCGACCACGGTCGAGCTGCAGCAGAAGTGCCTGAAGATCTGCGAGATCGGCGCCGAGATGCGGCTGCTGTACACGACGGCGCTGTACAACGACTACGTCGCCAGCGACCTGTCGCTGGCCGACCTGGACATGGCCGCCTGATTTTGTGGGCAACCACGTTGCCCACAAAATGAGGCCATTTCCGCCCTCAAGCGCGTCGTGCGAGCAGCACGCCTGCGGCGTGGGCGCGGCCATCCGGCCGCTTGCCTTGCGCCGGACAACCGGCGGGCGCCGTTCGGCGCCTCGGCCCGGGGCTGGGCCCCGTGCCGCATTCATGAGGAACCGCATGCCCTCCGTCACCTTCCGCGTCGGCGACCAGGCCTTCACCGAGGAGGTGGCGGACAACACCAACCTGGTGGTCCGCGCCGGCATCAAGAAGTTCCCCTTCCCGCACCTGAAGTACAAGTGCGGCATGGGCAAGTGCGGCACCTGCGCCTGCCGCGTGCTGGCGGGCGCGGATGCACTGCCGGAGCCGAACTGGAAGGAAGAGAAGGTGCTGGGCCACCGCCTGGCGCAGGGCTGGCGGCTGGGCTGCCAGCTCTGGCTGCATCACGACCTTGAACTGACGCAGGACCGCCCCTGATGTACGCCATCCTGACCAGCAAGCCCGGCCAGTACCGGACCGAGATCGCCGCCGGCGTCACCCCGGTGGAAGCCTATGACTACGTCTTCTGCGGCGCCGTCCGCGCCCGCTTCGTCATCGCCGAACTGGGCGACGCCAAGCGCCTGCACGTGATCGACGAAGGCACCCCGCCCACGGTCAACAAGGTGCCGGTGAAGTTCTTCCCCAGCTTCGCCACGCTGGAAGCGGCGCGGCGCGAGCTGCAGCACCTGGTCAAGTTCGGCTCCATGCAGGTGGCGCTGGACCCCGTCCCGCTGCCGCGTGCGGTTGCCGCCTGATGCCGCAGGTCACCTTCCTGACCAATGCCGGCAAGGTCGCGCCCGCGCCGGAGGAGCCGACCAGCCTGCTGCGCATCTCCATCCGGGAGAAGGGCGGCATTCCCTTCAAGTGCGGCGGCGGCCTGTGCGGCACCTGCAAATGCCTGATCGAGGTGGGCCGCGAGAACACCGACGCGATCAAGCCTAAGGAACGCAAGCACCTGAGCGAGGAGCAGTTCGCACAGGGCTGGCGCATGGCCTGCCAGACCTTCGTCCTCGGCGATGTCAGCGTCTCCTGGCCGCCGCCCCCGCCCAAGCCTGGCAGCGCCACGAGCTGACCGCCCGCGCCCCCGTTGAACGCGGCGCAGGAAATCGGCCTGGGTGATGGTCACCCAGGCCGATATTGCGCCCAAGCCCGGAAGCACCGCGCCATGAAAAAAGCCCTGAAGCTGGAAGCCCGCGAGGCCCGCGCCATGGTCGCCGCCGCGCTGGCGGAAGCCGCCCGCCTCGGCGTGCCGCAGACCTGCTGCGTGACGGATGAAGGCGGCTTCCCCATCGCGCTGGAACGCATGGACGGCGCCCGCGTCACCGGCCCGCAGATCAGCTGGAACAAGGCGTTCACCGCGGCTGGCCACAAGCGCAGCACCCACCTGTTCAACACTCCGCCGAACGGGCCGGCGCTGCCGGGCAACGAGGCCTTCGGCATCCAATGGAGCTTCGAGGGCAAGTTCGCCGTCTTCGTCGGCGGCTTCCCGGTGGTGGTGGATGGCGAGGTCGTCGGCGGCATCGGCCTGTCCGGCGGCAATGGCGAACAGGACATTGCCTGCGGCGTCGCCGGGCTGAAGGCGCTGGCCGAGCTGCTGGCGCCCGAGGGCCACACCGTGCTGGTGGCGGCGGATATCAAGAAGTAGCGGCCTGGGTTATCCTGCCGGGGTGACCCAAGACTCCCCCGCCCCGGCCGGTTTCCGGCAACTCCCCGGCTACGACAAGCCCGTCTTCAACAACCTGGTCGGCCCGCTCTGGGCCATGTCGGAGGGTGCCGACGGCATCCTCTACGGCTTCCGGGTGGAACTGCGGCACTGCAACCCGCAGGAGGTCGCTCATGGCGGCCTGCTGGCCAGCTTCGCCGATATCGTGCTGACCGGCGGCACCAACTACGTGGCGCGGCTCTCGCGCTTCGTCGTCACCGTCTCGCTCGCCACCGACTTCCTCGCCCCGGCAAAGATCGGCGCCTGGGTGCAGACCCGGCCGGAGGTGCTGCGCGTGGGCCGCAGCACCGCCTTCAGCCAATGCCTGGTCACGGCTGATGGCAAGCCGGTGCTGCGCTGTTCCGGCACCTTCAACCTGAGCGGCGAGGTGCACGAGAAATACGACCGGCTGCGCCACTTCCTCGGCACATGAGCCGCGCGGCCAGCCTGGGCACGGCGCTGCTGGCAACCACCACGGCGCAGGGGCTGGCCACCTTCACCGTCTTCGTGCTGCCGGTGCTGGCACCGCAGGCCAGCGCCACGCTGGGCGTGGGGGCGCAACTCATCGGCGTGCAGATGGCGCTGGTCTATGGCGCGGCGGCCTGCACCTCCGCGGTGGCTGGCGGCGCGCTGCGGCGCTGGGGGCCGGCGCGATGCACGCAGATCGCGCTGGCCAGCGCCGCCTTCGCCTGCCTGGCCATCGCGCTGGGGGGCCTGGCCGGCGTGGCGCTGGGGTCGCTGGCCACCGGGCTGGGCTATGGCCTGACCAACCCGGCCGCCACGCAGGTGCTGGCGCGGCTGGCGCCGCCGGCCCGGCGCAACATGGTCTTCGCCATCAAGCAGACCGGCGTGCCGCTGGGCGGGGCGCTGGCCGGGCTGCTGCTGCCAACGCTGGCGGCCTGGCTGGGCTGGCAGGGCGCGGCGGTGCTGGCCGGCGCCACCATCGGGCTGGTCACCCTGGCCTACGCCCCGCTGCGCCGGCACTGGGACACCGAGCGCGACCCGACCTCCCCCCTGCGAGCCGGCAGCGGCGCCGGCTTGCGGGCGCTGCGGGAACAGCCGGGGCTGCTGGGGCTGGCGGTATGCGGCGGCTGCTACAGCGGCATCCAACTGGCCATGGGCGCCTTCATGGTCACCATGCTGGTGGCCGAGTTCGGCTGGACCCCGGTGGCCGCCGGCCTGGCCACCGCGTTGGTGCAGGCGGCGGGGGCGGTGGCGCGGCTGGCCTGGGCCTGGGTGGCGGACCGCAGCGGCAGCGGGCTGCGCACGCTGGTGGCCATCGGCTGCCTGACGGTGGCCTGCGCCGTGCTGATCCCGCTGGCACCGGCCTGGCCGCAGGTGGCGGTGCTGGCGCTGTTCACCGCGCTGGGCTTCTGCGCCTCCGGCTGGAATGGCGTGCTGATGGCCGAGACCGCCCGCATGGCCGCACCCGGCCGCGCCGGGGAGGCCGCCGGTGGCGTGCTGGTGCTGAGCTTCGGCGGCGTGGTCGTGGGGCCAGGCCTGGCGGCGGCGCTGGTGGGCCTGGTGGGCAGCTACGCCCTGGCCTTCGCCGCGCTGGCGGTGCTGCCGCTGACCGGGGCCGTGGTGGCCTGGCGCACGGCACGGCGGGCGTAGCAGGTCGGACGCCCGGTGGGCCGAGGTTTGGCCTGCGGCCGAACGCGGGGGCCTGAGGCTCGGCCTGCGGCCGACCCCAGGGATGCCGAGGTTTGGCCTTATGGCCAAACCCGGCGGCCCGACGTTCTGCCTGCGGCGGAACCCGGCGACTATTCCGCCTTGATCCCGGCGTCGCGGATGATCGCCTCCGCCCGGCTGTAGGCATCGCGGATATGCGCCATCGCCTCGGCTGGGGTGCCGCCGCGCGCCGCCACCTGCTGTTCCGTCAGCGCCCGGCGCAGCGCCGGCCGCGCCAGCGCCTGGTTCACCGCCGCATTGACCTTCGCCACCACCTCGGCCGGCGTGCCCTTCGGCCCGTACAGGGTGAAGAAGCCGTTGCTCTCGAAATCCGCCATCCCCTGTTCGGCAAAACTGGGGATGTCAGGCAGTTCCGGGCTGCGCTGGCTGCCGGCGATGCCCAGCGTGATCAGCCCGCCCGACTGGATCACATCCATTGGCCCGACATAGAAGGCGCATTGGATGCGCCCGGTCAGCAGGTCCTGGATCAACCCAGTGCGCGGGTAGGGCACCATCTCGATATCCAGCTTCTCGCGAATCTTCAGCAACTCCATCGCCAGGTGCTGCGGCGTGGCGTTGCCGCCGCTGCCGTAGCTCAGCTTGCCCGGGTTGGCGCGGGCATGGGCGATGAACTGCTGCAGGTTGCGCGGGGGAATGCTGGGGTGGCTGACCAGCATCATCCGGTTGGTGCCGATCAGCACCATCACCACGGCGTCGTTGGTGTCGAAGTTCAGCCGCTTCAGCAGCGGATTGCCGACATGCACCGGCAGCGCGCCAAGGCCCAGCGTGTAGCCATCCGGCTGAGACCGCAGCACGTATTCAGTGGCCACCGTGCCGCTGCCGCCGGCGCGGTTCTCAATGACCACAGGCTGGCCGAGAATCTCCTGCATGTGCGGCGTCAGCACCCGCAGCACCGCGTCCGTCGCGCTGCCGGGGGAGAAGATATCCACGATGCGGACAGGACGGTTGGGCCACACCGCCTGCGCCAGGGCGGGGGTCGCCAGCGCGGCGCCGAGCAAGCTTCTACGCAGCATGGGCCACCACCGCTCCTGTCGCCTGCAACGCGGCGATCTCATGCGTGCTGAAGCCGGCTTCGCTCAGCACCTCAAGGCTATGCTCGCCCATGCGCGGCGGCTGCCGCCGCAGCGTGGTGCGGGCGCCGCCGCCGAACTCCACCGGCAGGTTGGGCAGGCCATACAGGTCGCCACCGCCCACCGCGGAGATTGCCGTCTGCAGCAGCCCGCCGCTGGCCAGCAGATGCGCGTCCTCAAACAAATCGCGCGGCTTGCCGACATTGGCGAAGCTGACGCCGCAGGCCTCGCACAGCCGCGCCGCCTCGGCCTGCGGGAAGGCAAGCAAGGCGTCCTGCAGGGCCGGGATCAGCCACGCGCGTTCCTTGGCCCGCTTGGCGTTGGTGTCCAGCCGCTCGTCGGCGGCCAGCGCATTCAGCCCGAAGGCCTCGGTGAAGCGCAGCCATTGCTGGTCTGACGTGACGCCGATGAACAGCTCGCCTTCGCCGCCGGTCTTGAACACGTCGTAGATGCCCCAGGCGCCGCGCCGCGCCGGCATCGGCGGGGCTTCGGTGCCCGTCGCGGCGAAGCCGGCCATGTGGCTGCCCATCAGGAAGGCCGCGCTCTCGAACAGCGCGCTGCTCACCCGCTGGCCCTCGCCGGTGCGGTCGCGTTCGCGCAGCGCCGCCAGCACGGCGGTCACGCCGAAGACGGCGCCGAGGATGTCGATGATCGACGCGCCGGCCCTTAAAGGCCGCCCCGGCGGCCCGGTCATGTAGGCCAGCCCGACCTGGAACTGCACCACCTCGTCCAGCGCCGGCCGATGCTCATACGGCCCGGCCAGGTAGCCCTTCAGCGCCAGGTAGACCAGGCGCGGGTTCACCGAGCGCAATTGTTCCCAGCCGCAGCCAAGGCGCTCCATGGTGCCGGGGCCGTAATTCTCCAGCACCACATCCGCCTGCGCCACCAGCCTGTGCGCCGCGGCGCGCCCGGCCTCGCTCTTCAGGTCCAGCGCAATGCTGCGCTTGTTGCGGTTGAAGGCGGCGAAGAAGCCGGCGGCGAAGCCCGGCAGCTTGCGGGTGTGGTCGCCGGCCGGGGCCGGTTCCACCTTCACCACCTCGGCGCCCAGATCCGCGAACAGCAGCCCGGCGCAGGGGCCCATGATGGTGTGGCTGAATTCGAGGACCTTCAGGCCAGCGAGAGGCGCCGCACTCACGCCGCGCGCTTCCGGAACGCGTCCAGCGACCCCGCGCGGATCAGCTCGCTCGGCAGCATGTGCCCGACGATGCGCTCCGCCACGCGCCCCACCTCGATCAGCCGGTCCAGGTCCACGCCGGTGCTGATGCCCATCTCCTCGCACAGCAGCACCAGTTCCTCGGTGCAGATGTTGCCCGCCGCGCCCTTCTGACCCGCGAAGGGGCAACCGCCCAGCCCGCCCACGGTGCTGTCGAACTGCGTCACCCCCAGCCGCAGCGCCGTCGCCGCATTGGCCACCGCCAGGCCGCGCGTGTCGTGCAGGTGCAGCCCCACCGCAATCTCCGGCCAGCGCTCCCGCACCGCGGCCACCCCGCGCTCGATCCGGATCGGCGTGGCCCAGCCCATGGTGTCCGCCAGGCTGATCCGTTCGATCGTGCAGCCCTGCTCGGCGGCTATAGCCATGCCGTCCGCCACCGTCTGCACCACCTGGTCAGCCGAAATATCGCCCTGGTAGTTGCAGCCGAAGGCCGCCATCACGCCCACCCGCGTCACCGCGATGCCGTGCTTCAAATGCACCGCGGTCTGCTTCCGCATGGCATCCAGGTTCTCGGCATGGCCGCGGTTCAGGTTCTTCCGCGTGAAGGCCTCGGACGCCGCCAGCGAGATGCTGCCGCTCATCGCCAGCGTGCCGGCGAAGGCCAGCGCCCGGTTCAGCCCGTTCTCGTTGAACCACAGCGCGGTGTAGTCCACCCCCGGCACCGGCCGCAGCCCGGCGCAGACGGCCTCGGCATCCGCCCAGCCCGGCACTAGGCGCGGATTGACGAAGGAACAGACCTGGATGTGGTGCAGCCCGCATTCCGCCAGGGCATGGATCAGCTCCAGCTTGTCCGCGGTCGGGATCGGCCCGGGCTCGATCTGGAAGCCCTCGCGCGGGCCTTCCTCATGGATATGCACAGCCTTCGGCAGATCGGTCATGGCCGGGTTCCTCCATTCGGTTGCCCCATCCTGCCGCCCACGGCCTTGCTTCACCAGCCCCACCCCGGCAAAACCATGCCAGAAACCCGGAGGAAGACCCCGATGAGCGCCGCTGCCCAGATGACGGACGAAGGCACCCAGCCCACCCTGGAGATCCAGGGCAGCCGCGCCACGCTCCGCCTGAACCGCCCCAAGGTGATGAACCGGATCCAGCCGGAGGACATCATCGCCATCATGGGCTTCCTGGCGGAGGTGGAAGCCAACCCGGCGGTGCGCGTGCTGGTCATCGCCAGCGAGGGCAAGTCGTTCTCGGCCGGCGCGCACCTGGGCGCCATGCATGCCCAGGCCGCGGCCGGCGGCATCAAGGATACGCCCGGCGCGACCTTCGAGGACATGATCAACCGGCTGGAAATGCTGAAGATCCCGACCATCGCGCGCCTCCATGGCGGCGTGTATGGCGGCAGCACGGACCTGGTGCTGGCCTGCGACTTCCGCATCGGCGTCACCCCGGCCACCGTCATGTTCATGCCGGCCGCGCGCATCGGCGTGCATTATTACGAGAGCGGGCTGCGCCGCTACGTCTCCCGCCTCGGCCTCAACAACGCCAAGCGGCTGTTCATGCTGGCCGAGCAGCAGAGCACCGAGGAACTGCTCCGCATCGGCTACCTGACCGACGTGGTGGCGCCGGCCGAGCTGGACGCCAAGGTCGATGCCATCGCCGACCGCCTGGGCGAGCTGGCTCCGCTGGCGGTGCAGGGCGCCAAGCGCGCCATCAATGAGCTGGGCCACGGCGCGCTGGACGTGCCGGCGCTGGAAGCCCGCATGAAGGCGGCGAAGAACTCTGACGACATCAAGGAAGGCCTGGCCGCCTTCAAGGAAAAGCGCAAGCCGGTGTTCAAGGGGCGCTGAGCGTGCAAACCCCGTAGGGCGGCTTCGCACGAAGGGGTAATTTGCCCGCTATCTGGATGTTGCTGGCTCGGCGTCCTGGCACGCCACAGCGTGGTGTGACAGGACGAAGGGACAGCAACATGGAGGAAGTCGACTGCATCGTCGTCGGCGCTGGCGTCGTCGGCCTGGCCACCGCCCGCGCCCTGGCGCTGGCGGGGCGCGAGGTGCTGGTGCTGGAAGCCGCCGAGGGCATCGGCACCGAGACCTCCTCCCGCAATTCGGAGGTGATCCATGCCGGCATCTACTACCCCGCCGGCAGCCTGCAGGCGCGCAGCTGCGTGGAGGGGCGCAAGCTGCTCTACGCCTATTGCGGGGAACGCGGCCTGCCGCACGACAATTGCGGCAAGCTGATCGTCGCTACCGATGAGGCCGAGGCCGCCAAGCTGCTCGCCATCCAGGCCCGCGCCGCCGCCAATGGCGCGGAACTGCACCTGCTGAGCCGCGACGAAGCCCTGGCGATGGAGCCGGCGCTCCACTGCACCGCCGCGCTGCTGTCGCCCAGCACCGGCATCATCGACAGCCACGCCTACATGCTCTCGCTGCAGGGCGACGCCGAGAATGCCGGCGCCACCTTCGTCTTCCACACTCCCGTGCTGGGCGGCCGCGTCACCAATGCGGGCATCGAGATCGAGTGCGGCGGCGCCGAGCCGATGCGGCTGCACTGCCGCACCCTGGTCAACAGCGGCGGGTTGCATGCGCCGAAGCTGGCCGGCGCCATCCAGGGCATGCCGGCCGCCCACGTGCCGGGCATGTGGTACGCCAAGGGCAACTACTTCTCCCTGGCCGCGAAGAACCCCTTCGGCCGGCTGATCTACCCGGTGCCGGTGCCGGGCGGCCTCGGCACCCACCTGACCATCGACCTCGGCGGCCAGGCCCGCTTCGGGCCGGATGTGGAATGGGTGGAGTCGCTGGACTACGAGGTGAACCCCCGCCGCGGCGACAGCTTCTACGAGTCCATCCGCCGCTACTGGCCGGGCCTGCCGGATGGCAGCCTGCAGCCAGGCTATTCCGGCATCCGGCCGAAGACGGTGCCGCCTGGCGCCCCGGCGCAGGATTTCGTGGTCCAGGGGCCGCGCGACCACGGCATTCCCGGCCTGGTGCATCTGTTCGGCATCGAGAGCCCGGGCCTCACCGCCTCCCTGGCGCTGGCCAACCATGTCGCCGAGGTGGTCGCCGCCGGTTGATCCCAGCGTCTTCAGGCACTTGCGCGCCTTCCCGCCCGGCGCGCATGAGCCCGAACGAGCCCCCCGCAAGCCCCAGCCCCCCGCTGCCGCTTCAACTTTGCGCCAGCGGCAACCGCTGTCATCGCGCCGCGATGGATCGGATGACCAGGCCGGCGGTAAAGCCCCCCGGCCTGCACGCCGAAAGGGGCGCTTCGCCACGATGACCGAAACCGAGTTGCTGACCTACCTGACCGACGCCGCCGAGCCGCCGCCCTGCCTGGGGGACGCCGTGGTGCTGCGGACCCGGCGGGGCGCCAGCGATGCCCAGGCCTTCTCCGCCACCGGCCGCCTGCTGGGCCGGGTACCGCCGGCCGAACGCGCCGCGCTGGGCCACTACCTGGCCGACGGCCTCTGCCTGCCCGGCCGCGTCACCGCGCTGGTGCCGCGGCCCAACCAGGCCGGCATCGGCCGCGTGCACGTCACGCTCTTCGCCGCCTGAGCCGCAACCGCCGGCACCGCATCGACAGCGCCGCCCCGGCAAGGGCATGCTACCCCGGCAATGAGTCGGAGCCGGACCGCATGAGCCTGACCCAGGCCGAAATCGCCCCCGGCGTCGTCCGGCTCGCGCTGGCGGGCCGGCTGGACGCCGCCGGCCTGGCGCAGGTGGAGCTGGGCTTCACCGCGCTGGCCACGGCCGGCAGCAACCATGTGCTGGTGGACCTCTCCGGCGTGACCTTCTGCGCCTCGCTCGGGCTGCGGCTGATCATCGCAAATGCCCGGGTGGTGCAGCGGCGCGGCCGGGTCATGGCGCTGTACGGCGCGCAGCCGGCGGTGGCGGAAGTGCTGCAGACCGTCGCGCTGGACCAGCTGATGCCGATCCTCGGCACCGAGGCCGCCGCCCTGGCCGCGCTGCCAGGATGACCGCGCCGCCGTTCCAGCGGGACATCCCCCCCACCGCCGCCGGGCTGGCCGCCGCCAGCCAGGCGCTGGCCGACTGGCTCGGCGCCCAGGGCGCGCCGCAAGCCGGCATCGGCCGGGTGGAACTGGTGCTGGAGGAGGTGGTGATGAACGTCATCATGCACGGCAGCCCGGCCGAGGCCCCGGCGCGCATCCGCCTGGCCGCCAGCGCCACCCCCGGCGCCTGCGAGCTGGAACTGCACGACAACGGCCCGGCCTTCGACCCCAGCACCGCCCCGCCGCGCCGGGATGGCGCCGCGCTGGACCAGGACCGGCCGGGCGGCCTGGGCCTGGTGCTGCTGCGCCGCTACGCCCGCGACCTGCGCTACACGCGGCTGGCCGGTGGCAACCAGCTGCGCCTGAGCATCCCGTACCAGCCGCAGACCCCAGGCTTTCCCCTGCCGCCGCCCGGAACATTGCGCTAGAAGCAGCCCACCGGAGGCAGGGGGACCGATGATGCTGGCGGTGTTCGGTGCCCTGGCGCGGGCCGTGCTGGGCTTCCTGCTGGGCGCGCTGCTGCTGTTCCTGCTGGCCACCCCGGCGGCGGAATGGGCTGCCCGGGCCGCGCCGGCGCTCGACGTGCTGCGGCACTTCCCCGCCCTGGTGCCGCCCGAGCCCGCCGCCGCCTCGCTGCGCCTGCTGGCCACCGGCGTGGCGCTGGGCCTGCCGCTGGCGGCACTGCTGGTGCGACTGCCGGCGCTGGGCCACCCGCTCTTCGCCGCGCTGGCCCTGGCGGTGCCGGCCTGGGTGCTGGCGCTGCAGCTGGCCATTGCCTGGCCGCCCGGCCCTGCCCTGGCCACCGCCGGCATGGCCTGGACCGCGGCGCTGGCCTGCGCCCTGCCCTGGCGCGCCGCCACCGACCGTCCGCTGCTGGCGGTGCTGCGCCAGGCCCCCGCCGGGATGGCTGCGCTGCTCGCGACCCAACTGGCGCTGGAACTGTATTGCCGGACCGGCGGGCTGGCCGCCACGCTGGTGCAGGCCAAGCACTGGCGCCGCCCTGACGAGGCGCTGGCGCTGCTGCTGGCCTGGCTGGCCCTGGCCCTGCCTGTCGCCCTGGCCGCCCGGCTGACGCAGCTGGCGCTGGACCCGGCGCCGCCTGGCGGGGTCACCGCTGTCCAGCCGCGTCGGGTAGCGCCGGCCCTGCGGCAGCTCGGCATGGCGCTGGTGCTGCTGCATCTGGGCGCCGCGCTGCTGGCGCTGGTGCCCAATGCCACGCCGACGACCGGCCTGCTGGCCCGGCTGCTGGCCGGGGGCTGGCCGCTGCTGCTGCCGGTGGCCGCCGCGCTGGCCCTGGCGCTGCCGATGGGCGGGCTGGCCGGGCTGACCCAGGGGCTGCGTCGCGGCACCGCCGGGCCGCCCGCGCTGCTGGCCGGCCTGGGCGCCCTGCCGCTGCTGCTGGCGGCACGGATGGAGCCGGAGGAGCCCACCCGCGCCTGGTGGTTGGCGCTGCTGCTGCCGGCGCTGGCCGGCATGGTGCTGGCCGGGCGCGCCGCCGGCGCTCGCCTGGCGCCCCAGGGCTTCGTGCTGCAGGCGCGGCTGCGCGGCGCGCACGGCTTCGCGCTGGCCCTGGCGCTGCTGCCGCATGCCGCCGCGCCGCTGCTGGCCGCCGCCGCCCGCCAGGCCGCCCTGCTGCTGCTGGCGCTGGCGCTGATGTCGGCCA